>CBCYMK010000010.1:0-55685 GCA_965183875.1 Flavobacteriales bacterium
GTTTACAATCTACTTTAAGTAATTTAGAATTAACTAATGAAGAACAAAGTTCAACAATATCTAGCCAGTTAACTACCATAGAAGGTTTAGAAACGGAGAATGGAGTGCTTACAACAAGTTTAACTTCAGTTAATTCAAGCAACAGCCAATTACAAATTGAATTAGCGGCTTCATTAAACAATGCTTCTAGTTTGTCTACACAGGTAAGTTCTTTAACTGCTGATAACGGAAGTTTAACTAATTCTCTAAATGATTTAAATTCAACAAACACACAGTTAGAATTAGACTTAACTACAGCTTTAGCGAATGCAGAAGATGGAATTACACAAGCAGATGTAGATGCTGTACAATTAACCGTTAACAGTTTACAATCTACTTTAAGTAATTTAGAATTAACTAATGAAGAACAAAGTTCAACAATATCTAGCCAGTTAACTACCATAGAAGGTTTAGAAACGGAGAATGGAGTGCTTACAACAAGTTTAACTTCAGTTAATTCAAGCAACAGCCAATTACAAATTGAATTAGCGGCTTCATTAAGCAATGCTTCTAGTTTGTCTACACAGGTAAGTTCTTTAACTGCTGATAACGGAAGTTTAACTAATTCTCTAAATGATTTAAATTCAACAAACACACAGTTAGAATTAGACTTAACTACAGCTTTAGCGAATGCAGAAGATGGAATTACACAAGCAGATGTAGATGCTGTACAATTAACCGTTAACAGTTTACAATCTACTTTAAGTAATTTAGAATTAACTAATGAAGAACAAAGTTCAACAATATCTAGCCAGTTAACTACCATAGAAGGTTTAGAAACGGAGAATGGAGTGCTTACAACAAGTTTAACTTCAGTTAATTCAAGCAACAGCCAATTACAAATTGAATTAGCGGCTTCATTAAGCAATGCTTCTAGTTTGTCTACACAGGTAAGTTCTTTAACTGCTGATAACGGAAATTTAACTAATTCTCTTAATGATTTAAATTCAGAATTTGAATCTCAAAACGTAACAATTGACAGTTTACTGTTTGCAGTTATCGGCTTGGAAACAGATTTAATGACAGTTCAAGAAAATCAGGAAACTCATGTTGTGGTTGACCGATATATAGAAATTCCAGAAGGATGGAGTATTTTTGGCTACACATGTAGCGATTCTATTGATGTAGTAGAATCGTTTGGAGCAATTTCAGAACAAATAGATATCATAAAAGATGAAAATGGTAGTGTTTGGTATGTAGAATATGGGTTTAATGGAATTGGTGTACTTGAATATGGGAAAGGGTATCAAATTAGAACACTCGAGGCTATAGAAAACTTCCAATTTTGTCCGAATATTGAGTAAACCCTAGTTTCTTGTATTATTTAAGAAATTATAGGTGTTGTTATACATATTTATTAAAATAGTACCCCCTATATTTGTTGGACTACAAGAGCGCAATTTATTGCTATCTTGTAGTTCTTTTTTAATTATAAACTCTACTAAAGATAAGCTACAGAGACCAAATTGAAAATTGTTTCATTCAGTCAGAAAAACATTTATTGTTTTTATTGTTCAGTTTCTCAAGTGTTTTATTTGCTCAAACCCTGATTGGACAGTAAATGCAAGCTCAATTGAACATTCTATGTCGCTAACTTGTGTTGTTGTAGATGAGCTTGGCACGTATTCTTCAGAAGAACTAATGATTGGTTTTTTTGATGGTGAAGACTGTGTTGGTGTCGGATATACTGAGACTTATTTCCCGCCAATATCAGCTAATTTGGCATTTTTCTTGGCTTATGGAAATTCGGCAAGTGCTAGCTATACGGTAAAAGTATATGTAAATGAACAGGTTCTTAATGCTGGAACATTAGATTTTAGTAGTAATGGCGTTTTAGGAACTTTAGATGCTCCTTATGTAATTAGTCCTGTGTATACCATAGCTGGTTGTACAGACGAAACTGCCTATAATTACAACCCAACTGCAATTGAGGATGATGGTTCTTATGATGTTATTTTAAATGGTTGCACAGATGATACTGCCTATAATTTTAATCCTAATGCAAATACAGATGACGGTACTTGTGTAGCTATCGTTATAGGTTGTATGGATTCCAACTATTTGGAGTATAACCCTGCTGCTAATTCTGGTTTTCAACAGGTTTTATGCCTAACAGAAATAGTATACGGTTGTACCAACGCTGATTATATTCAGTATAATTTGTACGCAAATATAGAGGACGGCTCTTGTGTAATAACTTGGCAGCAGGCTTATACACTTAGTCAAGCAGAAGTAGATGAAATGAATATTGAGTTACAGCAAATGATATAAGAAGCTGTGCAACTCATTCAAGTAATTGAAGAGCTAAGTCTAAGTAATGAGATGTATCAGGATTCTTTGTCGAATTGTTCTTCTGAGATATTTACCGACCTACCAATGGGATGGAGTATGATTGGTCATACCTTGATTACTCCGAAAAATATTGAAGAGGCAGTCGCATGTATTTATGATAAAGTGGTGGTTATTAAAAATTACCTTGGTGCTGCATACCTACCACAATATGATTTTAATGGGATAGGGGATTTACAACCCGGCTTTGGGTATCAGATTAAACTTACCGATAGTGTAAGTGATTTTAATTTGTGTGAGTAATTCTGTATTCATAAGAATTGGATTTGAGTGCCCATACTTCAGTCATTTCTGTAGTGTCGCAAATTGTGGATAATAGACTTGAAGAATAAGCTGATATTTTTTGTAATTTAGGAATATGAAAAAATTAGTATAGCTTATTATATCAGTTAAATAGTTCTCAATTAGAGAACTATTACTTATGTTTGTATAATCTAATGATGTATGAAAAGAATAATAGCAAAAAAAAACGCTGCGAGATTTTTGGGCTAAGTATGCAGATTCAGAGCAGCATTTAAAAACATGGTATGAAACAACAAAAAATGCACAATGGAAATCTCCAAATGCAGTAAAGGAAACTTTTGTTTCAGCAAGTATATTAAAGGACAGCCGCGTTGTTTTTAATATTAAAGGTAATAAATACAGACTTGTAGTAAAGTTCAACTATACCAGACAATGGGCTTTTATTCGTTTTATAGGAACCCATAAAGAGTATGATAACATTAACGCGAACAAGATTTAAACTATTTTATGACTATTCAGCTAATAAAAACAGAAGCCGTGTATGATAAAGCTCTAATAAGACTAGGGCAAGTTTTTGACGCTTCACCAAATTCAAAAGAAGGTGATGAAGCGGAAATCTTGTCTTTGTTAATAGAGAATTATGAAAATAAATACTATCCCATTTTACCTCCCGACCCAATTGAGGCTATTAAAGTGCGAATGGAAGAAATGAATCTAAAACAAAAAGATTTAGTTGGTGTAATAGGGGGTAAAAGTCGTGTGTCGGAAATACTTAATAAAAAGAAAAAATTAACCGTAGAAATGATTCGGGACTTAGAGCGTGTATTAAATATTTCAGCATCTGTATTGGTTGCTAATTATAAATAGGAATTGAATTATTTGCCCATAAAAAAGCCTCATTCGAATAAACGAATGAGGCTTTTTTTATATTTAAAAAACTACTAGTAGTTCATCGGTCTTCTTACTTCAGCTAAGTGTTTAGCTAAGCGCATAACTTGTCTAGAGTATCCATATTCGTTATCGTACCAAACGTAAAGTACTACATTTTTACCATCTTGAGAAACTATGGTTGCTGGGCTATCGTATATAGAAGCAGCGTTGTTACCCACAATGTCGGTAGAAACTAATTCCTTAGAAATAGAGTAGTTTATTTGCTCTACTAAAGCGCCTTCTAAGGCCGCTTTTTTCACAATAGCGTTAATGTCTTCTACAGAAGTTTTTTGGTCTAGGGTAAGGTTTAAAATAGCCAAAGAGCCGTTTGGAGTAGGGACACGTACTGCGTTTGCAGTAAGTTTACCTTCTAATGCTGGAATTACTTTTACAACTGCTTTACCCGCACCTGTACTCGTGATAACCATGTTTAAGGCTGCAGCTCTTCCTCTACGTTCTTTTTTGTGCATATTGTCTACCAAATTCTGATCATTGGTATAGGCATGAACCGTTTCAATATGTCCTTTTTCTACTCCTAAATTATCGTTTACAACTTTTAAAATAGGGGTAATAGCATTGGTAGTACAAGAAGCAGCAGAGAAAATATCGTGTGTAGCTAAATCGTATTCTAAGTGGTTTGCACCAAATACAATATTAGGAATCTCTTTTCCTGGAGCAGTTAATAACACCTTAGAAACACCTTTCGCTTTTAAGTGCTTACTTAAAGTTTCCTTATTGGTAAATACACCTGTATTGTCAATTAATAAAGCATTGTCTATTCCGTAAGCTGTATAGTCTGCTTCTTCAGGATTAGAAACTTTAATTAATTTAACCGATTGACCGTTAATAATTAATGCTTTGTTTTCGATGTCTTCTACAACAGTACCAGGGAATTTACCATGTACCGAATCTGTGCGTAATAATGAAGCTCTTTTAATGATGTTTTGCTCGTCGTTATTACGTAAAACAATTGCTCTTAAACGCAGTTGTTCACCTTTACCTTCTTGAGCCATAAGCTCACGAGCTAATAATCGACCAATTCTACCAAATCCGTAAAGTACTACATCTTTAGGATTGATTGAAGTACTCTCATTATTTACAAATTTCAATTTTTCAGCTACAAAATCAGCCACATCAGCAAACTGTCCTTTTTCGTTAATCCACTCAAAGGTAAGTTTACCCAAGTCAATTTTAGAAGGTGCAATTTTAGATTCTGAAATCCCTATAGCAATCGCTAAAGTTTCGAAGATATTAATTGGTTTGTGAACAAAGTTCTTTGCGTATTCGTGCAGATTCAAGATCTCACTTGATCTTTTGTCTATTAATTGATGTCTAAAAATAACTAGTTCTATCGATCTTTCGAATGATAAATCACTGGTAATTTTAATCAACTCTATCGCTGCTCTCTCCTCAGCAATACGCGCATTTAATTCTTCTTGGTAATTCATAACTGAATTTGATTTGTAAACTTTAGTAGACTGCGAAAATAGTTTATTTTCAGTAAACTATTTTGCTTTTTGTTTATTTTAAAAAGGTATTCAAGGCATATGTTTAAGTCCTTTATGCTTGTCCGTTTCTTTGCAGGACTTGACAATTTATCTGCCCTGCTGAGGTTTCTAGAAGTGTGAGGTTTCTAGAAATATTATTTAATTCTTAGTTTCATCTTTATTTATTTTGTCCTTTTCCTTGATGAAAAGAACGATAATCCCGATAGCTATCGGGACATTTCTTCATTTTCTTTTCTTGATTTAGCTAAAAGCATGCTGTTGAAGCCTTTTGATTTTTTTTGACATTTATTCTTTTAGTGGAGAAAACGTAAAAAAAATGAGCGTTTTCAAAATGTTGTTTGATATTCCGACCAAAGGAAGGAATTGAGTTCATTTTGTTAGCCATTTTTGAGTTTTAGGAGCGTAACAAAAGAAGACAAGTCTTGTCCCGATAGCTATCGGGATTTTTGGTTCGTTTTTGTGTCAAGGCAAAAATGAACAAACAGGAAGAGAACCTTAAATTTAATAGCCCAAATATTTGATAGGCTCCCTTTTGTTGCTAACTCTAAAGTACTAGATAAGAATAATGTCCTTTAACTCTTAAACGAAGCCTTGGCTACTTTCTATTTTAGAGTGCCTGGATAAACCTTTAAGGCTTCCTCTAAAATACGAATCGCATCTTTTAAGTCTGAGGTATTTAAAACATAAGCGATTCGGATTTGTTGTTTCCCAATTTCTGGAGTAGAGTAGAAGCCTGCCGCAGGAGCTACCATTACAGTTTTGTTATTCCAGCTAAACTCTTCTAATAACCATTGAGCAAATTTATCTGCATCGTCTACAGGTAGCTGTGCAATACAATAAAAGGCTCCAGTAGGTTTAGGACAAACCACTCCTTTAATAGCATTTAAGCCTTCTATGAGTACATCTCTACGCTCAACATATTCTTCTGTAACCTCTGTAAAGTAAGAGTTTGGAGTTTTTAATGCTGCTTCTCCTGCTACTTGTCCAAAGGTAGGAGGGCTTAGTCTTGCCTGAGCAAATTTTAATGCCGTTGCTATAAATTCATTGTTTTTAGAAACGATACATCCAACTCTAGCTCCACACATACTATAGCGTTTAGAAACGGAATCTATAACAATAGAGTTTTGATCCAGCCCTTCGAGCTCTAATACTGAGATGTGTTTTTTTCCATCGTAAGCAAACTCACGATATACCTCATCGGCAATTAAGAAAAGGTCGTGTTTTAAAACTAGCTCTTTTAAAGAATTTAATTCTTCTTGAGAGTATAAATAGCCTGTAGGGTTTCCTGGGTTACAAATTAATATAGCCTTAGTATTTGGCGTAATTAGTTTTTCGAATTCTGAAATTGAAGGAAGTGAAAATCCACTTTCTATACTAGAAGTAATTGGTTTTACTGTAACTCCTGCAGAGGTAGAAAATCCGTTATAGTTCGCATAAAAAGGTTCAGGAATGATGATTTCATCTCCCTCGTCCATTATGCTGTTTAAAGAAATAGTAATTGCTTCGGAACCTCCTGTAGTAACCAATATATTTTGGTGCTCTACTTGGAGTCCAGCATTTTTATAATAGGTAGCCAATCCTTCTCTGTACGATTGGAATCCTGCAGAATGACTATAGGCTACTACCTTAGGTTCAAAGTTTCGAATTGCTTCTAAGGCTACTTCAGGTGTTTTAATGTCTGGTTGACCTATGTTGAGGTGAATTACTTCAGTTCCTCTTTTTTTTGCATCTTCTGCAAACGGCACCAACTTTCTAATTGGCGATTCTGGCATTCTTAGCCCTTTGGTTGAAATCTTTGGCATCAGGTAGTTTCTAAAATTTAATCAAAAAAAATGTCCCGCAATTACTGCGGGACAAATTTCTTAAATTTTTATGAATTACCTAACTTATTTAGTCGGTTTTGCAACTGGCGAATTACCAATTGGTTTTTTCACTGGTGTTGTTTGTTCTCCTTCAGCAGCAAGTGTTTTTCCTTTTATACGGATAACTTTTGTAGCTTCAGTTTTTGCGTTTGAAGTAATTGTAACACTTTTGTTAAATGCGCCAATTCTTTTTGTGTCGTATTTAACTTTAATTACGTCTGATGCTCCAGGAGCAATAGGTGCTTTTGGCCAGATTGGCACTGTACAACCACAACTCCCTTTAGAGTTAGAAATGATTAAAGGAGCGTCTCCAGTATTGGTGAATTTAAATTCGTACTGTCCGTTACCGTGCTGCTCAAAAGTACCGAAATCGTGAATGTCTTTTTCGAAAGAGATCTCTTGTGCTTGTGTCGCGAATGTACCTGCTACTGCGAATACAATTCCTAAAATTAATTTCTTCATTTGTATGGTTTTATGGTTGTTTCTATTTAACGATTACAAATCTAAAAGTTTCTCTGTAACTACCAAACAATAAGGCTTTCTATATTGTTAAGACTCTGTTAAGGTTGAGATTCGAGTGCCTCTACCTAGCTGTAGGTAAATGGACTTGATAATAGAGAAGTTTTGAGTTCCAAGTTCAATCCCGATAGTTAACGTGATTTGCTCTGTCAATAGTTCGTTTAAGAGTTGTGTGGGATTCGAGTGTATCAGCCTGACAAGATAGAGTTTTATGCGAAAAATTACTTACTACTAACTACTCATTTGTCATACTGAGCTTGTCGAAGGTCTTACCTACTTCACTACTTTAACTTCTTAATTCTGTCTCCTGTTTCAGATTTGCCTGTGGTTGTTAGGGCTTAGTGATTTTTTTCCTTTTCCGATTTAGGCCTCACGATTTACTAGTAGTAATTCTGTCTAGTCCATTCTCCCAAAACAATGGTAAGGGCGTGACTTACATTCATCGATTTGTTATGGCCTTTCATAGGGATATAAATAGATTTCTCACATTCTTTTAAGAGGCAATCGTCAATTCCGACTTTTTCGTTTCCTACAAAAAAGACACACTTTTCTGGTAATTTAGTTTTGTATAAGTCAAAAGAAGGCTCTGCTGTTTCTATGGCTAATAGTTTATAGTCCTCTGGAATATGTTCCTTCCAATTACTACTATTGCAAAAATGCCAGTTTATGGCTTTAAAACTAGTTTGGGCGGTTCTTTTTATATTCCGGTCTTTAAATGTGGGTTCGTCATCAACAAACAAAACTGTTGTACAACCCATATTATCAGCTAGTCTCAATACGCTTCCTAAATTGCTTGGAGTCGTTAGTTTCCAACAAACAATTATTGGATGATCTTTCGTTCTTTGTCCTGCTTCTGAATTTTCAAAAAACACTCTTGATTTGATGTATTCTGCCATTCAGCTAATATATTATCTGCTAGTCCGCTTCCGTACCTAAAGACATGAATTGTCACAGTCAAGATCTATCTTTCAACAAACTAGAAAGCTATGAATTTACTGCAATTTATTAAAAAGTTCCCAAATGAACAGAGTTGTAAAGCTCATTTTATTGAGAGTCGAATACAACAAGGAATAGAGTGTAAAAAATGTTCAAACACAGACCATTATTGGCTAAAATCAAAATATCAGTTTCAATGTAAACGATGTGATTTTCGCACTACTTTGCGTAGTGGAACATTGCTTCAATCAAGTAAGCTCCCCTATAAATATTGGTATATAACTGCTCATTTAATGAGTTCAACTAAAAAAGGGTTTTCAGCTCACGAAGTACAGCGTCAATTAGGTCATAACAGGTATGAGCCCATTTGGTTGATGATGCAAAAAGTAAGGTCTGCTATGGGAAAGGCGGAACGAAGTAGTGAGTTGAAAGGGATGGTGGAAATGGATGAAGCCTATATATCTACTCACACACCAAAGAAACAAAAAGAGCGTTTGAAGCGAGGAAAAGGAAGTCAGAAAAAACAGAAAATCATGGTGATGGCTGAGTCATTTCCTCTCGAAAATAATCAAGGGTTTACAAGTAAATTCTGTGGTAAATTTTCAATGCAAGTAAATAAAAGTGAATTAAAAGATGCTGTGAATGAAATGGTTGCTAAAACAATCAATTCTAAGACTATATTATTCACAGATATGGCAAAATCGTATCTTGATTTAAACAAAATCGTGGATACTCACATTATGGAAAAATCTTCTGTTAGTTGGGATAGTACTTTACAATGGTCGCATATTGCAATAGCTAACCTTAAACGTAACCTTTTGGGTGTTTATCATTTCGTGAAAAACGAGTACCTACAAGGGTATCTGGATGAGTTTTGCTACAAACTAAACCGAAGAAAACAGAAGGATTTATTCCAGAATCTAATTCTTGATTTAATTTAGTGGTAAACAAGCGGACTAGCAGAATATATTATGTTTTTAATCAGCTAAACAATGCTTTAGTGAAAATTAAATGCATAAAAAAAGCCTCCCGGAATTCCGAGAGGCTTTATACTTAAATAGTAAAGTATACTTAGTTTACTCTTACGTTAACCGCGTTTAAACCTTTTCTACCTTCTTGTAATTCAAATTCTACTGCGTCACCTTCGTTAACCTCGTCGATTAATCCAGTTACGTGTACGAAATATTCTGTCTTTGACTCGTCATCAACGATAAATCCAAATCCTTTAGACTCGTTGAAAAATTTTACTGTTCCTTTGTTCATAGTGGTAAGATTAAGCAGTTTTAACGTTTACAGCGTTTAAACCTTTTCTTCCTTCTTGTAATTCAAACTCTACTGCGTCACCTTCGTTAACCTCATCGATTAAACCCGTTACGTGTACGAAGTATTCTGTTTTTGACTCGTCGTCTACAATAAATCCAAATCCTTTAGATTCATTGAAGAACTTTACTGTTCCTTTGTTCATAGTGTAATTTGTAAATTAAAGTGCAAATATAGATATCTTTAATTTAATAGTTGCATTTTGTTGTATTTATTTGTTTTTAAACCATTCAGTCTACTGATGGCTTATATTTCAGAGTCGAAAGTTTTATGGGAGTCGGCTACTAGGAGGTTGATTTCCGCCATTTCTATATCTGTGAGGTAACGCCATTCTCCGTAGGGTACGTCTAGGTTTATATTCATAATACGAATTCGTTTTAGTTTGTAAACCTCATAATTTAGGTGGGCACACATTTTACGAATTTGTCTGTTTAATCCCTGTTTAAGCGTAATTCTAAAATAAAAACTATCTATTTGCTCTACTTCACAATCGTCTGTAATGGTATCCATAATAGGAATACCATTACCCATCCGATGAATAAATTCTTTGGTGATCGGTTTATTTACTCGTACCTCGTATACCTTTTCGTGGTTATTACGAGAGCGTAGAATCTTGTTTACGATATCCCCATCGCTGGTTAAAAAGATTAAGCCTTCACTTGGTTTGTCTAGTCTACCAATTGGGAAAATGCGTTTTTCGAGTCCTATATAATCTACAATATTGTCTTTTTCTGTCTCTACGTCAGTAGTACAAACAATACCCCTTGGTTTATTTAGGGCAATATAAACATGCTCTTCGTTGGGTTTTTCGATTAACTCTCCGTCTACGTGTACTAAGTCGCCAGGAGCAATTTTAGTTCCCATCGCGGGTACCTTACCATTAATGGTTACCCTACCTTCTTCAATTAGTCTATCTGCGCCTCTACGAGAGCAAAACCCAACCTCACTTAAGTATTTGTTTATTCTTTTCATTTTAACTTCTTTCCAATACTATGAGTATTGTATGATTTCAGTATTAATTTTTATGCTTATCCGCTTGCTTACAGGGTGCTAAATTTAGTCTATAAATGCTAAACAGTTAAAAAAATGTGTTGTAGTTCTTTTCCTTGATGAAAAGAACCATAATCCCGATAGCTATCGGGACATGTCTTCAATTATTCGTGTATATCCATTTTCAATGGAACTCATGATTTTCAATACTTTCTTAACCTTCAATAAACTTTAAAATGGCTACCAAAATGAACTCAATAGCTCCCTTCGGTTGCTATTATCAAACAGTATTTTATTACGCTCATTTTACACGTTTATTTCTCTAAAAGAATGGAGGACGGGTAAAAAAGAAAAGTAAATACCCAAATGACTTGATTATTAATGTTTCCTGTAATCATGCGGATAAGTATATTGACTTTATAGGTGAGGCAAAAAGAGTGAATTGTGATGTATATTTAGATAAATTGTATTTTTCATCTTACCAATTATCAACTTATATCTTCGAAACTCTAATCTTGCGTTTTTTAAGCTTTGTATTATTTAGCTTTTCAATTAGTTCTTCGTATTTTTCTGTAGGTACCGATACAAATGCGCAGTCTTGTTTGAGTTCTATGGTGCCGAGTTCGTCTCCTACAAGTCCACCTTGTTTAAAAAATAAACCAGCTATATCTCCTTTAGAAATTTTGTCTTTGCGGCCTCCAGAAATAAAGAGTGTAGTCTTATGTGTTGTTTCAGGTGGTAATTCGCCGGTAAGTTTTTCCACTTTTAAATTGTCGATAAACTCAGGTAATTTTTCTTCTTCCCAATGGAGTACATATGCAGTACCTCCTTTGTTCATTCTAGCCGTTCTACCGTTACGGTGTGTAAATTCTTGTTTTCGTAGTGGTAAATGGTAGTGAATAATGAATTTTATTTCGGGTACATCTATTCCACGTGCTGCTAAATCTGTAGCAATTAGTAGTTGATGTGTTCCGTTACGGAATTTTATAAGCGCTCTTTCTCTGTCTTTTTGTTCCATACCACCGAAAAAACAACCGTGGTTTATATTGTTGTCTGTTAGGTATTCACTTACTCGCTGTATGGATTCTTTAAAATTGCAGAAAATTATTCCTGGTTGGTTCCCCAAATGATCTAAAGCAGAAACTAAGGTTTCCATTTTATCTTTAGAGGGTGAGATGATAGCTTTAACTTCCAACTGTGTTTCCACCTCTTTCAGGTAGTTTACATAGACTGGATTTTTAAGGCGTACAAACTTAGGAATACGTACTTTTTGTGTAGCTGAGGTAAGTACTTTCTTTTCTAGTTTTGGTAAACTAGAGCATATAGAAGTCATTTCTTTTTCAAATCCGACTTCTAGAGATTTGTCAAACTCATCTAAAACCAAAGTTTTAATAAACGAGGTTCTAAAACTATCTCTTTGTATATGGTCTGAAATCCTCCCTGGTGTACCTACTAATATTGCTGGGCGGTGTTTTAAGTCAATTTTATCTTTTGAAAACAGTCTACCACCATAAACCACAGAAGTTTTATAACCTGAACCCATTTCTCTAAGAACTTGTTCTATTTGAATAGCGAGTTCTCTAGAAGGAGCTACAATTAAAGCTTGTACTTCTTCAATAGAAGGATCTAAACTAGCTAATAGAGGTAGGAGGAAAGCTAAAGTTTTCCCTGTTCCTGTAGGAGATAGTAGTACGGTGTCTGAGCTAGAAGAAATTGCCAATTGGGCTTCTTCTTGCATCTTATTTAATTGTGGAATACCTAGTTTACTAAGTATTTCCGCTTGGGTTTTTGTAGTATGCGACATGCTGCAAAGATATGTTAATTCGCTTGCCTTTTTAAGGGCAAAAAAAATCCCTTCTCGCAAGAGCGAAAAGGGATTTGTAAAATCGATTTAGTCTAGTGGTCGTGACCACCTGGTCCGTGAACGTGACCGTGCTCTAGCTCTTCGCTTGTAGCTTCTCTTACTTCCACTACAGTACCTGTAAAGTGCAAGTCTTGGTCTGCTAATGGGTGATTTACATCCATAGTTACAGTAGCTTCGTTTATAGAAACAACTTTTGCAGGAACCATTTGTCCGTTTTGGTCTTGTAATGGTAATACGTTACCAACAGCAACCTCTTCAGCTAATTTACCTTCTTTTAAGAACATGTCTTGAGGTAATTCAATAACTGCATCTTCAGTTCTTTTACCGTAAGCATTTTCAGATTTAATCCCGAAAGAAAAAGTCTCGCCAACATTTAAGTCAATTACTTGAGCTTCAAATTCTGGAATCATGTGTTGTACACCCGACATAAATACTAAAGGCTCTTTTCCTTCAGTAGTTTCTATCATTTCTCCTTCTAAGGTATCTCTAAACAACTTGTAGTCAAGACCTATTACTTTACTTTTTACTTCACTCATCTGATTAAATTTTTTGCAAAAGTACACTTATTATCAGACTTGTAAAATGTTTGACAACTAATTTTTGTTTGGTGATTTAATAAAAAGTCAAAAGGTCTTGCAGTCAAATGAGTCGATTAAAGACTTGGGGGAAATGAATAATTAGAAGACCAAGACAAAAGACCAAGACTAAGGAAAATGAAAAATTAATAATGATTAATGATCAGTTGGGAGTTGAATTATCGCTCCGATAGTTGCCTTTCCCTCATAACTCATCACTTCCCAATAGCTGATGGAGTGATGATTAAATAGAAGGCAAAAGACCAAAGACGAAGGGAAATGAAAAATTAATAATGATTAATGACTAGTTGTGGGTTGAATTATCGCTCCGATAGTTGCCTTTTCCTCATAACTCATCACTTCCCAATATCTGATGGAGTGATGATTAAATAGAAGGCAAAAGACGAAGGAAAATGAAAAATTAATAATGATTAATGATCAGTTGGGAGTTGATTTGATAGTCCCGTATCCCTCAACTCTTCACTCTTCACTCATCCCAATAGCTATAGGGACTTTAAGTCAGCACATCTTCAAATTAATAACTAGTCATTACCAATTAGTCTTTATTCAACCATTTTTCTCCATCCAAATGGATCTTCAGATCTACCGTATTGTAGGTCTTGAAGTGCAGTTCTAAGTTTGTCTGCATAGCTGTCTTCTGAAGGAGTAAACGGAAGTTTTTCTCCTTTATAGGTTATTGAATTTATCGTAGCCACTGTTGCAGCAGTACCTGCACCAAAAGCCTCTGTAATAGCACCAGATTTATAATCTGCAGCCATCTGCTCTAAATTTATAGGCTCTTCAACACAAGTAATTCCTAAGTGCTTAGCTAGTTTAATTAAACTGTTTCTTGTAATTCCAGCAAGTATAGAATCGCTAGTTGGAGGGGTAACTAATTCATTATTTCTTCTAAAGAAAATATTCATTGTACCTGATTCTTCAATATACTCATGTGTGTCGCCATCGGTCCAGATTAACTGTTGGTAACCTTCGGCTTGTCCTAGCTTAGCAGGGTAGAATGAAGCAGCGTAATTTCCCGCAGCTTTTGCCGAACCTACACCACCAGATGCAGCTCTAGTGTAATCTGTTTCTACTTTAACATGTACCTCTCCTGTATAATATGCTTGTACTGGACAAGTAATAATCATAAAGGTGAAATCATCAGAAGGAGTTGCTTTTATAAAGTTTGAAGAAGCAAACATAAAGGGTCTGATATAAAGCGCAGAAGTAGCTTCATTAGGAACCCATTTTTCATCTAATTTTAAAAGTTCATTTAAACCGTTTAAAAAGATTTCTTCTGGAATCTCTGGCATACATAATCGTATAGCAGATTTATTCAGTCGCTTAGCGTTTTCTTCAGGTCTAAAAAGTAAAGTCTCATTTTCTGGACTTTTATACGCCTTCATACCTTCAAAAATAGATTGTCCGTAGTGGAGTGCATGTAAGGCAGGAAACATGTCTAGGGTTCCGTAAGGCTTAATTTCTGGCTCTAACCATTTCCCATCTTTAAAATGTACCACAAGCATATGGTCGGAAAATACCGAACCAAAAGCTGCTCCTTTCCACGCGTCCTCGTTCCATCTACTCTCTGCAATCTTTTCTATTTTCATAACTATTTAAGGTATCTAAAATCTTGTTGGTCTTTTATATTTAAGAGCGTATTATATATGAGTTCAACTACATGTTGTACATCGTCTATATGTGCGCTTTCTACTGTAGTATGCATATATCTTAAAGGGAGCGATATTAGGGCAGACGCTACACCTCCAATAGCAAATGCAAATGCATCGGTGTCGGTTCCTGTAGCTCTAGAAGCTGCTTGTCTTTGGAAAGGAATTTTGTTTTTCTCAGCAGTATCAATAATCACTTTAAGTAAGTTGTTTTGGACCGAAGGTCCGTAGCTTAAAACTGGCCCATCCCCACATTTGAGGTCTCCTTGTTTTATTTTATTAATCATTGGAGTGTTGGTGTCGTGACAAACATCGGTAACAATAGCTACATCAGGACGTATAGTCTCAACAATCATTTTAGCTCCATGCAAACCAACCTCTTCCTGTACAGAGTTGGTAATATATAGCCCAAAGGGAAGTTTCTTTTTGTTCTTGTGTAGCAAACGGGCTACTTCAGCAATTACAAAACCACCAATTCTATTGTCAAGTGCACGGCCTACAAAATAACGATTGTTTAGGGTCATGAACTCATCTTCGTAGGTGATTACACAACCAACGTGAACACCCATTTCTGCTACTTCCTTGTCGGAGGTGGCTCCGCAATCTAAAAATATAGTGTCTAATTGTGGTGCTTTTTCATCTTTCCCATGACGAGTATGTATTGCTGGCCATCCAAAAACAGCTTTCACCATTCCTTTGTCGGTGTGGATATTTACTCGTTTTGATGGTGCTATTTGGTGATCTGATCCACCGTTGCGACGCAGGTATATAAATCCGTCTTTGGTTATATAATGTACAAACCATGAAATCTCATCGGCATGAGCTTCTATAACGACCTTGTATTTAGCTTCGGGGTTTACTATTCCAACCACTGTACCATAGGTGTCTACTAAATAGTCGTCTATATATGGTTTTAGGTAGTCTAACCACAATTTTTGTCCTTCACTTTCGAATCCTGTAGGTGAAGGGTTGTTGAGGTAAGACTCTAGGAAA
The DNA here is from genome assembly GCA_965183875.1 of Flavobacteriales bacterium. Taxonomy (GTDB): domain Bacteria; phylum Bacteroidota; class Bacteroidia; order Flavobacteriales; family UBA7430; genus UBA6772. Next base: position 15,799 of record CBCYMK010000010.1, read on the forward strand.
GTCAGTGATTTTTTAGAGAAAAAGTTCTTTTTCATTCGCCGAATTAAATATAATTTTTGGGTTGACGAATATACGAAAATTGCTTGGTATATTTGTGTAGCTAAAAACAGTCCTATTTTGAAAAAAGAAATTCTTAAAACCACCGACGGTTCTTATACTTTATATGTTCCTGAATTAGATGAAACCTACCATTCTACTAATGGAGCACTACAAGAGTCTAATCATGTTTTTATTGAGGCAGGTTTAAAGTTTTCGGCTTTAAAAAATGCTGCGATTTTGGAAATTGGTTTCGGGACCGGACTCAATGCGCTCACCACCTTTAATGAGGCTATAAAATCGAATTTGACTATTGAATTTACTTCTTTAGAAGCGTTTCCTTTGAGCTGGAATGAAGTTGCTAAACTCGAGTATATGCATATGGAAGGGTTTGGTGGTTTCTCTAAGCCTTTTGAGGAAATGCACCTTAGTAAATGGGGGAGTTTCGCTGAGATATCTGATAATTTCTCGCTCAGAAAACTGAACTTAAAGTTACAAGAAAGTTCTTTTGAAAATGAATTCGATATTATTTATTTCGATGCATTTGCTCCACAAATACAGCCTGAGTTATGGACTGAGGAGATCTTTGCGCTTATGTATAAAGCTTTAAAGAGCAAGGGTGTTTTGGTGACTTACTGTGCTAAAGGGACTGTAAAACGAGCTTTAAAAGCTGTAGGTTTTGAACTGCAAAGTATTCCTGGCCCACCAGGGAAAAGAGAAATGAGTAGAGCTGTTAAGAATAATTAGTTATGCTTATCCGCTTGTTTACAGTATATATCCAAAGGAGGTTAATCCAGTTTTATAGGATACGCAATTAGAAATTTTTACTTGCTTGTTCATTTTTGCCTTGACGCAAAAACGAACCAAAAAGGTCAAGACTTGACTTCTTTTTTACGCTACGAAAACTCAAAAATGGCTAACAAAATGAACTCGCTTCTTTCCTTCGTCAATACGCTCAAACAACATTTTGTAAACGCACATTTTTTACGTTTTCTCCACTAAAAGAAGAAATGTCGTAAACAATAGTGTAGATTCTCTTTATTCTATGTGTAAATCAGAGATACTATTTTAAAAATTGTAGAATTTTTACACTTCCTGCAATCATGCGGATAAGCATATAATTAGTAATTAACTGATTTGATAATTTGATAACGGGAAGACGTAAGCTGTAATACATATGAGGGGAATGGAATACAGGAGTTTTTTTGTAATAAATACTTACTACCTGATACATTTTTTTTCAAGTCAAAACTTTTCTCAATCTTTTCCGTCTGAGCTTTGTTGAACACCAGTATTAATATTTTCCATTTTGAACTATCTATCCTACTGAATAAATACACCGTCGGTATCGCCAAGTTCAACGGCAATATGATCCTTAATTGAAGTAGAAAGTACCAAACCTGCGTAGTCTGTACGGATAGGGAAACGGTGGTGTTTACGATCGATAAGAGCAGTTACTTTAATCATTTTTACGGGCACTTTAAGGAAGTGTTTTATACCGTAAATCATGGTTTTTCCAGAGTTCAATACATCATCTACCAAAATTACTACTTTATTACTAAAGTCTTCTTCTTGGATGTTGAGTTCTATTGGTGAGTTAAAAGGTTCTTTCTTGTTAATTGTAACCTCAGCTACCAAAGTAGAAATATCCGAAATAGATTCTATTAATTTAGCTATACGATTGGCTAAAACTAGCCCATTACCATTAATACCTGCCAATACTATAGAGGACTCTTGGTAGTGAGTTTCGTATATCTGCCAAGCCATACGAGTTAATTTTTGCTCTATTTGTTTACTTGTAAGAATTTGAGTTCTGCTCATAATTTCTATAATAGGCTAGGATTTAGTCTCTGTATAAATGAACAAATCCAGTTGTTTCTTTTTCTTTTGGTAAGGTGTAGATATTCACTTTGTATACAATTCTGTAAAAGTACACACCTTCGGGAACCTCATTTCCTCTTTTGTTTAATCCATCCCAACTAGGGTACTCATTACCCGAATTTACTGTTGCTAGATGTCGGCCCCACTGACTGTAAACTTCCATTCTAAAGTCGGTAGATTCACAAATATTTTCTGCTTCTACTTGATCTTCATGGTCGTTAAATGGTTTGAATGTATTGTTAAACTCATCCCCGTTAGGAGTAAATACATTAGGCATACTCAATGAACAATGACATTCGTTAAGAATTAAAGTAAGCTCATTTTTTGCTTGTACTATACCACAGGCATTTTCTATTTCAACAGTATAATAATGTTCTTGATTAAATTCTATTTCTTCGATAATATCTTCTACAACGAGACTATTTTCAGATAAGGAATCGTCTAGTAAAAATCCATCTAAATACCAAAAGTGTGTATAGTCTGTTTGTGTTGTTCCTAGGGTAGGAGTGTCTTCTAGGCACATAGTGATTACAGTGTCTAAACTTTGCTCTGTGTTTAAAGAAACGACAAAATCATATTGTTCATAATCTACAGTCATCGTAAAAGTATCATATAAGGTATCTCCTCCAGTATTGATAATTTCTAATGCATACAATCCTTCTTCAGTAAGGGTAATCGAACTGTCGGAATTTGTTGCAAATGGATCGTTATTAAACAGCCATATAAAAGTAGAATCGCTTAATGCTGTGCTTGGAAAGGTGATGGTTGTGTCTTTTGACTCACAGATATGAAAGTCGGCAAACCAATTTTGTTCTTGTGCCTGTGCAAGATTATTTGCAAGGAGGATGCAGATTAAGCTAAGTATTTTTTTCATCGTAACTAGTTTATCGGTTGAATTCGCAACCGTTTATGAAAACTCTTTCTATGCAGTTATGTCCAAAGTTATAGGGTATAAAGGAATAAGAAGGTATTTTCTTGGTGATAAATATATTACCTTTTTTTCCTTTGGCAATACTTCCTTCACTTTTACTAATCCCCATGGCGTAAGCTCCGTTTATTGTCGCAGCGTTTATTGCTTCTTCGGGGTTCATTTTCATTTGTATACATGCAAGTGAAACCACAAAATTCATATTTCCCGACGGGGTAGAGCCTGGGTTGTAGTCGGTAGCCAAACATATAGGTAGGCCTTGGTCTATCATATTTCTCGCGGGGCCATAAGGTATTTTAAGGAAAAAAGAGCAAGAAGGTAATAGTGTTGGCATTGTGATAGATCCTTTAAGTGCATCTATATCTTCTTGGTTTACCACCTCCAGGTGATCGACCGAAAGTGCCCCTAGTTTTACTGCTGAAGGCACTCCTCCAATAATATTAAATTGGTTTACATGAACTTTTGGAACGAGTCCCTGTTTTTTTCCTGCAGTGACTACACGCTCCATATCTGCTACACTGAAATATCCTTTTTCGCAAAAGATATCAATATACTCTGCAAGCTTTTCGTCTGCTATAAGAGGAATCATCTCCTCCTCAATTAATTTTAAATAGCCTTCTTTATCATTTTTATAGGCTAAAGGAAGTGCATGAGCACCTAAAAAAGTAGCTTTTATAGTTATGGGAAACGACTCTTTTAACCTTTTAATAACCCGAAGCATTTTTAGTTCTGTTTCGGTGCTAAGTCCGTAACCACTTTTTATTTCTAATGCACCAGTACCCATTTTAATAAGTTCTACCAGGCGAGCTGATGCGCTTTCGTACAACTCATCTTCGCTGGCATTGGCTAGTTTTTTCGCAGAGTTGAGTATTCCACCACCACGATTGGCAATTTCCTCATAACTTAGTCCGTTAATTCGGTCTACAAATTCCCCTTCTCTAGTGCCTCCAAAAACCAAATGACTGTGAGAGTCTACCCAGCTTGGGAATACCATTCCGCCTTCTGCATCAACAACTTCAGTATTGTTCCAGTCGTCAATACCGGCCCAGTCATTCATTGTTCCGAAATCAGTAATAATACCCTCTTCCATACACAAAAAAGCATCCTTTATGCTTGCTAGTTTTTTCATGTCTGCACCCGATACTTTTTCCTGAATAGTATCTTCTACCTGAACCAGTTCGGCAATGTTCTTTATTATAACCTTCATAGCGCTGTATTAAACAGCCCAAATTTAAGAAAAAGTAGTCGGTATCTAGTGTCTAGTTCTAGTAATATTTGAAAGATTAAGATTATCAATCTCATCCCTCATTGTCAGTCTGTGCTAGTCTAAGTCCATCTGTTAGCCTCAAATTATCTCCTTCGAAAAACCTCAGGATGACAATTTGTTTTTTTAACTTTAAACTGATAGTTAAACCTAACATTTTTCTATTTTTGTTCTCTATGAATTCAAATTCCTTTGGAGAAATATTTCGTCTTACTAGTTTTGGAGAGTCACACGGTAAAGCTATTGGCGGTATCATTGATGGTTGTCCCGCTGGGATTGATATTGATATTGCTGCCGTGCAATTAGAGTTGGACAGACGCAAACCGGGACAATCTAAAATTACCACTCAACGCAAAGAAACAGATCGGGTAGAATTCCTATCCGGTATTTTTGAGGGTAAAACCTTAGGAACACCCATTGCTTTTAATATCGTTAATGGCGATCAACAGTCAAAAGATTATTCGCATATAAAAGATGCTTACCGTCCCTCGCATGCCGATTATACTTACGATGAAAAGTACGGTATTCGCGATTATAGAGGTGGAGGGAGGTCTTCAGCAAGAGAAACTATTGCTAGAGTTGTAGCTGGTGCTATAGCCAAGCAAATACTTATCAAACTTAAAATTGAAACTCATGCCTATGTTTCTGCAGTGGGAGCTTTGCAAATGCAAGCTTTTGATAATAATGTTGATTTTTCTAAGGTAGATACTACGATTGTACGCTGCCCCGATTTAGAATTAGCAGCAGAGATGATTTCTCATATCGACGAGGTTCGCAAAGAGGGCGACACAGTTGGGGGAGTAATTACAGGTGTGGCTTTAAATGTTCCTGTTGGATTAGGAGCTCCTGTATTTGATAAACTACATGCAGATTTAGCCAAAGCAATGATGAGCATTAATGCTGTAAAGGGATTTGAATATGGAGGTGGTTTCGATATGTGTACCCGAAGAGGTTCTCAAGTGAATGATCTTTTTGTTACAGATGCAAAAGGTGTTCAAACAAAAACTAATTTTTCTGGAGGGATACAAGGTGGTATTTCCAATGGAGAAACCATTTATTTTAGAGTAGCCTTTAAGCCTGTTGCTACTATAATGCAGGATCAATTAAGTATAAATAATAAAGGAGAAGAATTGATTGTAAAAGGTAAAGGTAGACACGACCCTTGTGTAGTTCCTCGTGCCGTTGCAATAGTTGAAGCCATGACTTCTATGGTTTTATTAGATCATTATTTAAGAAACAAAAGCACTAAACTTTAATATAGAAATGAAGAATTTAGCACTACACTGGAAAATTATTATTGGAATGACTCTAGGAGTTGTTTTTGGTTTATTGGCAATTACTATTGGTTGGGATCAATTTACCAGTGATTGGATTAAGCCATTCGGAACTATTTTTATCAACCTATTAAAATTGATTGCTGTTCCTTTGGTTTTTGCTTCTTTAATAAAAGGGGTAGCTAGTTTAAGTGATATTTCAAAACTATCGAGAATTGGAAGTCGTACTGTAGCTCTTTATCTTACTTCTACTGTCCTTGCTGTTACTACAGGATTGGTTATTGTAAATACTATACAGCCTGGGAAATATTTCTCAGAGGAAAAAAGAATAGAATTTAAAGAGAAATACGCTTCTAAGACTGAGGCAAAAATGGAAGCTGCTGCGCAGGTAAAAGACCAAGGTCCTTTACAGTTTATGGTTGATATTGTTCCTCAAAATTTTATAAAGGCAAGTACGAGTAACAAAAATATGCTGCAAGTAATCTTTTTCGCCATTCTTTTTGGAATCGCTATGATTATGCTGCCAGAAGAAAAAACAGTCTATGTAAAAGGCTTCTTTGATGGTGTAAATGATATTATTTTACAGATTGTTGACATGATTATGTTATTGGCTCCTTATGGTGTGTTTGCCTTATTAGCCTCATTAATGGTAGATTTTTCTGATGGAGATGTAAATAATGTGATTGAATTATTCTCTGCTCTTGGATTGTATTCTCTTGCTGTAATAATGGGTTTATTGATTATGATATTGGTGGTTTATCCGATAATACTAAAGCTGTTTACTAAAATGAGTTATTTGGATTTCTTTAAAGGGATTATGCCTGCTCAAATGTTGGCTTTCTCTACCAGTTCTAGTGCTGCTACTCTTCCTGTAACAATGGAACGCTGCGAAGACCACTTAGGTGTATCCGAAGAAATAAGTTCTTTTGTACTACCTCTTGGAGCTACCATAAATATGGATGGAACTAGTTTGTATCAGGCTGTAGCTGCTGTGTTTATCGCACAAGCTTTTGGAGTAGATTTAGATTTGTCGCAACAGTTAACCATAGTACTAACTGCTACTCTCGCATCTGTTGGGGCGGCAGCAGTTCCAGGAGCTGGCTTGGTAATGTTGGTAATTGTATTAGGTGCAGTAGGGATGGATCCAGAAGGAGTGGCATTAATATTTGCTGTAGATAGGATCTTGGATATGCTACGTACCGTAGTAAATGTTACTGGTGATGCTACTGTTGCTACCGTAATTGCTAGTAGCGAAGGACAGTTAAGACCTGTGTCAGAAAAGGACCTAATGTCTTAGAATTATTGACAATAATTTGTTGAAAACGCAGCACTTAGTGCTGCGTTTTTTGTTTTTAAACCAAAATATATATTGTAATATTGAATCGAACTAAATTGTGTTGCTATGAAAAAAGTATTATTGAGTCTATTCGTTCTTTCAGTTGTATTTTCAGCTTGTAAAAAAGAAGAAATTAAAGGTTGTACCGACGATACAGCTTGTAATTATAATGCTAACGCAACCGTTTCTACAAGCTGTACTTATGCACAAGAGTTTTTAGATTGTGATGATGTATGTTTAAATGATGCAGACGGAGACGGTATTTGTGATGAAAATGAAGTACCTAAAATTTGGGGGACTTGGCAACTAGTACAAACTCAAACAACACACGAATTGGGTCATTTTACTCCTTTCGACCCACCTGTAAGAATAGTTGATTCTAGAGAGACATTAGTTGTAGATCATCAAAGTAATTTAACAATTTTGGAGGTAAATGAAGTTTCTGTTTCTTGGGATGTATACGACTCTATCCCTTTAGTTTATAATTGGGAATTAAATGAAGATTTATTTATTTTAGAATCTACTTCGGAGGAATTAATGTATCATATAACAGAATTAACAGACGATTCTTTTGAGTTCTTTATCACCGATTTTAGTGTTTATACAGATTCTACAAACCTAGTAGCTTACGAAGAGTTTAAATATACTTACGTATTATCTAAGTTGTAATAATCATACAATTTTCAAATAAAAAGGGGCTTCGTTTTTCGAGGCCCTTTTTTGTGTCTACTCATCAAAATCTTTATTTTGAATAAATTCTTCATCGGTTAAAGAATGAAGAAAATCTAGTATGTTTTCTCTTTCAGTATCTGTTAAAGTAAAGCCTTTAATTAAAGGGCTTTGATTAAAGTGTTCTTTGCCTCCAAATTCGTAATGTCGAATAACACTATCTAAGCTTTCTATGCTTCCGTCGTGCATGTATGGTGCTGTAAGTTCTATATTTCTTAAGGTAGGTACTTTAAACCGCCCTATGTCCTCCTGTAAAAAAGTGAGTCTATATCTTCCAGAGTCTGGGTACTGGCTATACAAACCATTATTTTCTATGCCTTGATTGGTGAATAAAAATGTTCCGTGACAAGAAGAGCAAGCTAAAGAGTCGCTAAAAAATAATGCTTTACCATCTCTTTCTGAAGCTGTCATTCTACCCATGTCATAATTAGAATAACCACTTATGAGTGTTCGCTCAAAGGCTGCTATAGCTCTAGTGACTACGAAGGCATCGGGTTCCCTGTTGTAGGCAGCTTTACTTAGGTTTATATAGCTGCTGTCTGCGCTCATTCGCTCTACTACAGAGACAATATTAAAATCCATTTCATTAGGGTCGTGAATAGGGGCAAGTACTTGCATCTCTAGGTTGGGTACTCCACCTTCTCGAAGTAAGAAGTCTGCATAAGCTACATTTGCTAAGCTCATAGAATTTCGTGTACCTAATTTACCTACCACCCCAGGGCTAACAATTTTATTATCTGCAAAAGCATATTCTTGAAGGTGACAAGAACTACATGAGATTGTACTGTCTTTAGATAAGATAGGGTCGAAGAATAAGCGCTTTCCCAATGCTATCTTTTCTGCTGTAGGTATATTGTCTGAGGGATGGTTTATCTCAGGGAAGCTCTTTGGAATGTCAATTTTATAAGCTGAAGTTATAGGAGCATCTATTTCACAGGAACTGAAAGAACACAGTGCGAAAACACCAATAAGCCACCTCATCAAAAATTAATTTTTTAGTAGTTTAAAGCTTCTCGTAGCTAGCTCATTTTCCAATTTGAATATATAAACCCCCTGCTTAAGCCAGTTAGTATCTATAGTGCTATTACCGCTATTTAGGGCTGTTTCGAAGAGTAGATCCCCCAGGATAGTGTATACTTTAAGTTTTGAAGCTTTCTCTAGTTCAATTTTTAATGAATTGGTGAATGGGTTTGGAGAAAGAGAATTTGTAAGAGATTCGCTATTTAAAGATAAGTTCTCAGAATTTGTAAACACAGAATTTCCGGCAAAGTTGTCCATTAGTGCTACAACTTGGTCTTGTTGACCATGGAACACACCCGAATTAGATGCATTAATACCTGTAAATAGTTTGTCGTAATGAACATCTAAATAAATAATTATTTCTTCTTCTGTTTCAACAGTATTTATAGCGAGACTTTGACTCATATAAAGTATATCACCCACAGCGTGGTATTGCAATACAGATTCAAAAAGCCCATCCGAATCCTCGTCTACCATCGCCTCAATAGCAGCAAATCTATAACCTGCTGCCCAGCCCCAGTGCATACTTGGGTTTTTTGGTGCTAAAGCATGGCTGCTTGACCAAAGCGTTGGGTCTTGGTGGTTTATATCTTCTGCTACACCTACATTAAATTCCATGGTTATAAGGTCTGAAATATTGCGTTCACCTAAGCTGTATTTGTTTTTAAGTGTATTTATAAACACCTGTTTTCCATCGTAGCTAATAAGGTCGTTTTCTGCAGTGTAAAAGTCCCCTCCATATTCTATGGCTTCTCCAGAATTAGAGACTAGTTTATTTATTGTAAGGTAATACTCAAGTCGAGAAATAGTACAGGTAATGGTATCGTCTAATGTGTAGTGGTTATCGAGTGTGAATTCTGCTCCATCGTAGTAATGGCTTAAGAATAAACTAACTTCTTTTTGCTGTGAAAAACAATTTAAAGAAATTGAGAGTAGAAGTGTTACTAAGCTGTAAGTGTATTTCATAGCGAATTTATTTGTTCCAAAAATAGTGAAAATATATAAGGTTTACTTAGCTGTTGCTTGCAATCTGGTTTTTATAAAACCAGAGTAAACAATATGCAATTACAGAGGAGCCTATAATACCCATGGTGAAAAATGCACTGTTAAGGTTATGATTATCTGCAATCCACCCTACGAATGGGGCTATTATGGCAAAGCTAATTCTTATTATAAAACTTCTTACACTCATTACGGTTGCTCGTACATTAGATTCGGCATATCTGTTTATGTATTTCCGTAATAAGGGAGTTGCATACCCACGGTTAGCATAAAAAAGAAATAGGATTAATAAACTAAGGTAGCTCATATGGGTGCCGATAAAAAAGTAGGTGGAAACGGTGATGAATCCAATTAGATAAAGGCTGGTTAATTCTGTAAATCGTTTTTCTATATAGTGTGCTCTAAAAGCAAAAATCCCAACTATAATATTGAGTAAAGCCCAAACAAGTCCATAGTTTTTCATGTTTATACCTATGTCCTTTAAGAAAGGTTGTGCCAGCCAAGCCATCATTAAAGTACTTACCCCAATTACAGAAGAGTAAATTATATGAGTTCTTAAGTGTTTATGTTCTATAAGAGAAAAGTGAACTACTTTAAATATAGATTTCCAGGTACTTTTTAGTCGGTTTTTATGTGTGCTAGGTTCTTTAAGGCTAATGGCAAAAGGAATTGCAAGGAACGCTACAATAACTTGTGCATAGGCAGGGTATCGAAAAGAGATAGCGGCTAAGAAACCGCCCAAAATTCCAGCTGCTGCTTCAGAAAAGTTCCCTATAGAAATGCTCCTCCCTTCGTATTTTAAGAATTTATCCTCTGCTTCTACCTCTAACAAACTGTCGTACATTAGGGCTGTGTCGGCACCAGAAATAAAGCTATTTCCTAATCCAAGAAGAACTTCAGCAGCTAAAAACCACCAGAAATTATAGGAAATAGAAAATAAGCTAAAGCCTAAAAACGCAAGTATACAACCTAGAATAAGTGTTTTTCTCCTCCCTAGTATATCTGCTGCATATCCAGAAGGAATTTCCATTAATCCTACCGATAAAGAATAACTTGCTTGTAGTATCATTATACTTTGTAAACTCAGTCCATTGTCTTGAAAAAACAAGACTATTATTGGCATGATAATCATGAACCATAAAGCTCCTTTAATTACAAAGAGCTTCCAAATATTGGGGTGTGGGAATCGAATCATTTTCGTGGGTGGTGTGCTATAATTTCTTCTCTTACAAATTGCTTGTCTATATGTAAGTATATTTCTGTAGTGCTTATGCTTTCGTGTCCTAATAGACTCTGTATAGCTCTTAAATCTGCCCCTCCTTGGAGCAGATGGCTAGCGAAGGAATGTCTAAACGTATGCGGACTAATTTTTTTTCGTATTCCCGCTTTTAGCGCTTCTTTTTGTACAATCGTAAATATCATTACCCTTGTGAGCTGTTTACCACGGTTGTTTAAAAATACAAAGTCCTCGTGTCCAGCTGCAATATTTTGATGTGATCGAATTAATTGTATATAGTTTTTTAAGTAGTTAGTGAGGGTTTTATTCACTGGGATGAGTCGTTCTTTTGAACCTTTCCCTAAAACAATTAAAAAGCCTTCTTCTAAAAACAACTTTGAGCATTGTAGGTTTACCAATTCCGAAACTCTTAGTCCGCAAGAGTAAAGTGTTTCTAAAATTGTTCTATTTCGTTCTCCAAACTTACCAGACAAGTCTACAGAATCTATAATTCTGTCTACCTCTTTCTTGCTAAGTGTTTCTGGTAGTTTTTCGTTCTATCGAAGGGTTATCGATTTTAGTTAATGGATTTACCTTGATGCATTCCTCCAATTCTAAATAATTGTAAAACGATTTTAAACTCGAAAGTATTCTCGCTTGAGATTTACTGGAGGCTCCTTGCTCGTGTAAGTTGATGATGAACAAGCGAATGGCTTCAGTATTTAATTTTGTACAATCTTTTATCTCTAGGTTTAATAAGCTAAAGTCTGCCAGTTTAGTGAGGTCATGTAAATACGCTTCGATGGTGTTGTTGGCATGTGCCTTCTCCAGTACGAGGTAATTACGGTATTCTTCTAAAGCCCTTTTCCAGTTCATTTGTTATCTTAGCAAGCTGAAGGCAAATATATGAAACCAGCTATAAACAAAATCGTATTCTCTAAGGGAATGAAAGTGCTTGTTTAAGTTTATAAAATCAATCAATTATAGATACATGAAAGTGATTATTATTAATGGCCCTAATTTGAATTTGTTAGGTAAAAGAGAGCCTTCTGTATATGGATCTCAGACTTTTGAATCTTATTTAAATGACTTAAGGAAGGAGTTTTCACCTATTAGTATAGATTATTTTCAGAGTAATATTGAGGGAGAGTTGATCGATAAAATTCAAGAAGTTGGTTTTTCTTACCATTCCATAATTATAAATGCTGGAGGCTATACACATACCTCAGTAGCGATTTCAGACGCAATAGCATCTGTAGAGGTCCCATGTATAGAGGTTCATATATCTCAACCTGCAGCAAGAGAGTCCTACAGGCATAATTCGTTAATTGCTGGAAAGTGTAAATCTAGTATTAGTGGTTTTGGATTAAACTCTTATAGATTGGCTTTGTGTAGCTTGGTGCAAGAATAAATTACTATTAGATTGAAATTATATGCAAGTTTTAGAAAACATCTCCCTTAAGCCTTATAATACCTTCGGTATAGAATGTAAAGCACGCTTTTTTGCGATAATCGAATCTAGGTCCGATTTAAGAAAAATCTATGCAGAGCCAGAATTCCTAAAACTCCCAAAGTTAATCTTAGGAGGTGGAAGTAATATTTTGCTCTGTTCCGACTTCGAAGGCTTGGTTATTAAAATTGATCTAAAAGGGATTGAAGTGTTAGCCGATGGATCTGTTAAAGTTCAGGCAGGAGAGAATTGGCACGACTTCGTTTTATGGTCTCTAAAGAATGGGTATAATGGATTAGAGAATTTGTCTTTAATCCCTGGAAATGTAGGTACTGCACCAATGCAAAATATTGGGGCTTACGGAGTAGAGTTGAAGGATGTGTTTTTTGAACTAGAAGCTTTTCATATAAGATCTGAGGAAGTGCATGTATTTTCAAATTCACAATGTGAATTCGGCTATAGAGAGTCCGTTTTTAAGAACAGGCACAAAGGGAAGTACATTATCTTATCTGTAAGGTTTAATTTATTTAAGAATGCTCTGGTTGATATACAGTATGGAGCTATTTCTACAGTTTTAGAAAGTAAGGGAATTGTTTCTCCTACACCAAAACAGGTGAGTGATGCGGTTATTGAGATACGGGAGTCAAAGCTTCCAAACCCTAAAGAAATTGGGAATTCCGGCTCATTTTTTAAAAATCCTGTCATTTTAAAATCCGATTTTATAAAATTACAAGAACAGTATCCAACAATTCCTAGTTACCCGATTAACGATATGGAGGTTAAGGTACCTGCTGCTTGGTTAATAGAAAAGTCCGGTTGGAAAGGTGAAGTGTTTGGTAATTATGGTGTACATAAAAATCAAGCTTTAGTACTGGTAAACTACGGTGGCGCTAATGGAGATGCTATTTTTCAATTAGCAAAGAAAATACAAGAATCCGTGAAGCTTAACTTTGATATTCATTTATTTATGGAGGTGAATATTATTAAATAAGTCTATTTGGCTTATTAAATTCGGATTTTAAATTCTTTGGTTTAAATTTGCTAAAATTTACAACAGATGAAGACAGTATTTTTAACTATTGGTTTATTGGGCTTAGGTATTGCAGGTATTGCTATTAAGATATGGGCAAAAAAAGACGGTGAATTCGAAGGGACTTGTGCCAGCAATAATCCTTTAGTTACTCCAGAGGGAGAAGCTTGTGGGTTTTGTGGTGCCGAATCTGATGAGCAGTGTAAAGCTGAGTAATACTGATTGTTTGTATTGTAGTATACGATGACTACAAAATTGTGTTTTGAATCCCCAAAAAAATCTTCATGAAAATAGGTATCCTTAGAGAAGGTAAAACTCCTCCAGATAAACGCGTTGCTTTGAGTCCAGAACAGTGTGTTCAAGTGCAAGAGCAGTATCCGGCTCTAGAATTAGTAATTCAACCGAGTCCAATACGACGCTTTCTAGACAGTGAATATTCTGATTTAGGTCTTATACTACAAGAAGATTTATCTGATTGTGATGTAATAATAGGTGTAAAGGAAGTGCCTAAAAAGGATTTAATTCCTAATAAAACGTATTTCTATTTCTCTCATACAATTAAAGAACAGCCATATAATAGAGATTTACTCTTAAAGATGATGTCTTTAAATATTAAAATGATCGATTATGAAACCCTTACCAATTCAAATGGAAAGCGTTTAATTGGTTTTGGTAGATATGCCGGAATTGTAGGCTGTTATAATGGTTTTTTAGCGCAGGGAAAAAGAACAGGTGCATACGATTTAAAACCAGCTCACCAATGTGAGGATCGTAGAGAGATGGAGTCTGAATTAGTTAAGATTAAACTCCAGCCTATTAAAATTGTTCTTACGGGGTCTGGTAGAGTAGGTAATGGTATACTAGAACTTATAAAGCTTATAGGTATTAAAGAAGTTTCTAAAGAGCAGTTTTTAACTGAAGATTTTAATGAGCCTGTTTTTGTTCATTTAAATACCTTAGATTATAATATAAGAATTGATGGTGCTGAATCGTCGAAGAGTGATTTTTATGCTAAGCCTAAGGAGTATAAGTCTGATTTCTTAAAGTATGCGAAGGTTTCTGAAATGTTTATTGCAGGGCATTATTATGCCGCAGACTCCCCTTATTTGTTTACAAGAGAAGAAGCTAAATTAGCGAGTTTTAAAATTAGAACTGTGGCAGATGTATCTTGCGATATTGATGGCCCTGTAGCGAGTACTATTGAGCCTTCAACCATTGCAGATCCTATTTACGGATACAATCCATTAACTGAGCTTGTTGACGATTATACCAAGCCTGAAGTGATAACAGTAATGGCTGTAGATAATTTACCATGTGAATTGCCAAAGGATGCTTCAGTAGATTTTGGTGCAGAAATGATAAAGCATATTTTACCATGCTTGTTGTTGGAGGATCCATCTAAAATTATTGAAAGAGCGACCATTTGTGAAAATGGAAAACTTACAAAACACTACGAATACCTCTCGGATTATGTTTTAGGTAAATAATTTTTAAAATTTATTCTTTGGCATAGTTGTTGTTATATATAGTTTGTTGTATATTTGCAACAGATTAAAATCCTGGGGGGGATTTAGAATCATAGTTTAAGAGGCTCGCAATTGCGAGCCTCTTTTCGTATACACTGGTTTTACTTTACCTAATAGAGGGTTTACTATAAGTTTAAGGCAAAAAAAAAGCCCCTTAGGGCTTTTGCGTAATTACTTAAGTTCTTTAAGTGTTGAGCGTGTCCAAGAGGTGGTTTTCCCAAACAGAGAAAATCCTATATATCCTCTAAGGTTTAAGATGTCGAGTCCATCTGTCTTAGCGTACAAGGAGTAGGTGTCACCTTCTCTGGCATCGTATATCTTTCCTTCATTCCATTCTTTTTCGTCGGCATCCCAAACTAAGTTATGCATTACAGTCATCCCTAGTTTTTTACGAGTTTTTAGTTTTTCGTCTGGATTTTTGACGTCTAACATCCATTCCCCATTTACGTCTTTAGCCTTTTCAAGCCATACAATTTTCCCGAAATAGCTGTCTTTTTCTATATATACTTCTATTTGTGCATCTCCTTCTTCGTTTAGCCAAATGCCTAATATGTCTGAAGAGTTTTGCGCAAAAAGTGCGCTTGTACCTAAAAGTAATAGGCCGAGTAATACTGATTTTTTCATGTTTGTGGTTTTGTTGTTAAAAGCTTCTGTTTAGTCCAATTACAAATCTATTAAAGTCTAAGAAATTTTCTCCGTAGGGTGGTCTATTCATTAACCAAGGTAAATCTATCCTTAGTATTAATGGTTTAATATTATTAATGTTTTTGAACAGCGTAAAGGTACTTCCCAACCCAGCATCAGCTCTAAAGTTACCAAGTACTAATTGTTCATCTAGTGTATTTGTATTTAGCACACCTGCATCACCAAATATATAGTTGGTCATATTCAGTTTTTTTTGCAAAAGGCAAATAATTTGAGAATTCTAATTCTGCAGAGAACGATGCTCCTGCTGTACCGGAATAGTTAAATGTTTGATTAGCTAAATCGCCTTGTGGCATTAAATACCCTGCATAAGCTCTGAGGTTTAATCCTCCTCCCATCTGAAAGTGATTTAAATTGTCGTTGTATCCCAACCAATCTCTATTTATAAACCCAGTAGATCTAGTGTATTTATTGTTCATCATTTCTTCTGGATTTGCGCCAGCAGCAAATACTTTAGTCTCTGGTGCCATGGATGTACCTGAGCTGTATATACCGTAAAATCTAGTTTTTAAATTGAGTTTATCGATAGTGGTTTTGTTGATCACCTCTAAGCTTAATTGTGAGTAGTTATAGTCGCTTCCTAGTGTGCTTGATTTTAAAGCTAAATGCATCGATCCATTACCACTATGGTATTTGTAAAAATGATTTATTCCTACAGTAAGTGTGTTGTTCCACTTATTTGCTTGCCAAAACTCATCATCGTTCAATAAAAGGTAAGTGCTACTCGTTCTTTCGGGTCTTTGCATAACCTTTATTTCTGCATAAATCTTGTTGTTCTTAAGTTCTTGTGCAATTCTCAGTTTGTGTAGATCCAGTCCATCAAGCTTTTTTGTTTGTAAACTCAATCCTAGCCCTTTGTTTAGTTTATGGAGGGGAGTACTGTAGTCTATTTCATAGGAGAATTGATTGTAGTCGCTGGTAGATTTAATAGTGTCTAAAACTTCTAATCCTTCGTCGTTTGTATAATTAACCACTCCATCTGGTAGGTATTCCTTGTTTTGTGCAAATCCGGTATTCACCCAAAAAGTACCGTCAAACTTATGGTGTATGTCCATATAATCTCCTGTAAATTGAATACCGGTTTTTATTCCATCGTAACCGTTGTACCATAATTTAGGACGGAGGGTAAGTTCGTATTTTTTCCAATCTGGGTAAGACCAAACAAAATCTTCTAATTCTAAAGAAATGTTTTTATATAAACTATTGTCTACCATATAAGCATCCGCTAGTCGGTTAGTAGGGTCAATAACTATATCTCTAATTCCTTTAGGAGCTCTAATAATAACGCTGTGTTTAGGGTGTATTTTCCCAAATCCGTACCATTTCTCGAGTACTTTAGCATTTGTTTTTTTAATAAACCAAGTGTTTGGAATATGGTATTCTTGCTTACTCCCATCCTTCGAAATCACGGTAAAGTCTATAGGCATTTGCATGCCTGCTTTTCTTTCGAATGT
Source organism: Flavobacteriales bacterium (assembly GCA_965183875.1). Lineage (GTDB taxonomy): Bacteria > Bacteroidota > Bacteroidia > Flavobacteriales > UBA7430 > UBA6772. Next base: position 32,650 of record CBCYMK010000010.1, read on the forward strand.
AAGTTGGAAAAGCTCGTCTGATCCCTTTAATTTCTTAGCAGATCTCACTGCATAGTCTATGTCTTTTGTGGTTTCCATCCATTGGTCGAAAAACCAGTTTAGATCTACCTTAGTATAATTAATAACACTATTCTAAAATCATTAAAATAAGGGTGTGCGATTTTCCAAGTTTGGAAATAATTCTGAATGGCTTCTAAGAATAGTTCATCACCAAGCACGTATTGTAGATTATACAACATAGCAGCTGTTTTGTAGTACACATGTCTGTATCCTCCACCATGTCCTAAAGCAGAACCAAAATCATCGGAGTGTGTATTTAGCTGTGGTGTATTGTTTTGTGTAGCATCTTTTATATAAGAGTTGTAGATCGATCTATCTCTAGGGTGTAAGTCTTTGGTGTGCTTGGCTATGTATTTATTAGAGGAAATGTTTTGAACCATTTTTGAACCATCAATTTTCTCTAATCCCCAAGCTGTAAGGAATTGAGTAAATCCTTCATCTAATGCAGCTCTATAAGTCTCATTATTTCCTACTTGTCCATAAAACCAATTATGACCTATTTCGTGTACTAACAAGCCTCTGTAACTTGGGTCTGCTCCACCATCTAGTGTAAGCATTGGGTATTCCATTCCATCTTGAGCATCGGCAACATCATTTTGTGGTAGGTGTACATTCCGAAATCTTCAGAAAACACTTCAATTATTTTAGCTGCATATTCAGCTGCATTTTGCCACTTACTAGCGTGTTGTTCTTGTGCTAAGGCATAGCAAGTAATTCCGTTCCAACTTGCTTCTCCAATACGGTAATTTGGGTCTGCCGTAAAAGCAAAATCGTGAACATTCTCTGCGTGGAACTTCCAGGTTTTTCGCTCTGTAGGCTTGTATTTTATTATTTCTGAAGCCGCCTCATTCCAAGGTTTGTTTTTGAAATTAGCGATATCTAACTGTTTTCTTAATTCTTTAGGAAGTAATTCGTCTCTATTGAGTAAGAACCCAGTAGCATCAACTATATAATTAGCTGCAAACGTTAATTCCACATCAAAAGCACCAAAGTCTCCGTAAAATTCCTTCCCTAAGTGTTGGTCTGTAGTCCAACCAAATTTAGCATCGTATACCGAAATTCTAGGATACCAATGCACCCCATCGTAGTGAGTTTTACCATTGGAATTAAATTTCTTCATTCTTCTACCCATAGAGCCTTTACCGAAATAGGTGGTAAATTCTAGATCGAAATCGATAGATTCTCCAGATTTTATAGGTTTACTTAAATGAACTTTTAGGATGGTATTGTCTTGTTCTAACAGAATTTTACGTCCCCGAGATGTGATTTTATGTACCTCAGTACCTTTTTTGTTGGCCTCGTAAGGACCGTAGTTAAGTTTATTATTGTTTTGTTCGTTTAAATCCGCATGATGAGATTCTGGTTGAAAAGCATTTTGGTAGAGGTGGAAGTATACTACATTTAAATCGTCTGGAGAGTTGTTCCAGTAGGTGAGCTTTTCTACGCCTTCGATTTGATCTGTTTGTTCGTTAATATTGGCATTTATAGTGTAGTAAACATCTTGTTGCCAATAGTCGGAATTTGGTTTTTTATTTTTCCAATAATTGGGATTGTCTAAATTCCGAAAAGTATTAGGTTGACTTATTGGGTCGTATTTTACGGGTTTGCTTTGAGCAGGTAAAGTATTAATCGATAGGAATAATAGCCCTAGGTAACAGTAGAAAATTCGCATTAGAGTCCTCGTTTTTTTTGGACTCAAAAGATAGGTAATTTAATGACTTATTCAAGTGTCTTTAGTTGCTTCTCTTTCGCGCTCACAATACTAGCGTTTAATTCGAAACCTAAGAGTAAAATAATTGAGTTAAAGTACATCCAAAGTAAAATTACTAAAAGGGTACCAATAGAACCGTATAGTTGGTTGTATTGCGCAAAATTATTCACATAATAACTGAATCCCAATGAGGATATTACACTTAGTAAGGTGGTTGTTATAGATCCAGCAGATAAAAACTTCCAACCTTTCTTATCGGCTGGTCCGTAATAAAACAAGATGCTGTAACTTATAAACAGAACAAAAACTAAAATTAACCATTTTGCATATAAGATAATGTCTGCAGCGTATTGTTGTAAGTAACCTTCGCTTACCAAGTTATTCATAAAGCCTTGAGAGAACAATTGAAATATAATGGTTAGTACCAGTAGTATTGCCAAAACTAGGGTTAAGGTGAATGAGAGAATTCTAAGTTGCCACCAGGTTCTTTTATCTGTTAAAATGAAAGGTAGCGTTAAAGCCAGTAATCATTGCATTTACTCCATTGGTAGAAAAGTATAGCGCTAACACAAATGTTAGGGAGAGTAAACCCCCTTGTTCATTATTTACTATATCGTCTAAAATTGACTTCGTTGCATCGAAAGTAGAAGGTGGGAGTATGTCTCTCATAAGAACAAATAGTTGTTCCTGAAACCCCTCTATAGGTACAAAAGGAATGAGTGTAAACAGAACGATTATAGAAGGAAAAAAAGCTAAAAAGAAGTTAAAGGCTAGCGATGATGCTCTGGTAGTAAGTGCTCCTTCTACTAGTCCTTTGTAGAAAAACATAGAGACTTCGTATAGGCTAAGCCCATCGAATCCAGGAATGATTAGTCTTTTTGTATATGCTTTTAAACTCAAATTATAATTTTAATGATGTTGTGAATTTACTAAAATGCTTTTAAACTCAAATCCATATTATCTACCGAATGGGTTAAAGCTCCTACAGAGATGAAATCTACACCGCATTCTGCATACGATCGTATAGTTAAGTCTGTTATCCCGCCAGAAGATTCTGTTTCGAATTTACCATTTATTAACTGAACTGCAATAATTGTTTCTGCAGGAGTGAAGTTGTCGAGCATTATTCGTTGAATTTCTCCAATCTCCATAATTTCTTTTACCTCATTAATATCTCTAGCTTCAACTTCAATTTTAAGATCTAACTTTTTTTCTTTTAAATAAGTGAGGGTTTTTTCTATGGCTTGAGCTATTCCACCAGCATAATCGATATGGTTGTCTTTTAGCATAATCATATCGTATAGACCAAAGCGATGATTTGCTCCTCCACCAATTCTCACGGCCCATTTTTCTAATATTCGTATTCCGGGAGTTGTTTTCCGAGTGTCTAGAATTGTAGTTTGTGTGCCTTTCACTAAGTCCACATATTCTTTCGTTTTGGTAGCTATTGCACTCATGCGCTGCATGCAATTTAATGCTAGGCGTTCTGCGGTAAGTATAGATACGGCACAACCTTCTACGGTAAATGCGATATCGCCTTTTTTAACGCTATCTCCATCCTTAAGGAGTGTGTTTACTTTTAAAGTAGGGTCTATGCTTTCAAAAATCCATTCTGCAAGTTGTATACCTGCGATAATTCCCTGGTCTTTAATAAGTAATTGTGCTCTACCGTTTTTATCTTGTGGAATACAAGCTAAGGAACTGTGGTCGCCATCGCGAACATCTTCGGCGAATGCTAAATGTATTAATGGTAGTATTTCTTCTTTTGTAATCATAAGATTCTGTTACTTTGTATGCAGCTGCAAAAATAAGTAAATTTTAAAGAGTCTAGATGAAGATTTTACTTTTAGTTATCGGTAAAACCGATGAGAAATATTTAGTTGAGGGAATGGAAAAGTACCGGAGTCGTTTGAAGCACTATATTGGCTTTGACTATGAGGAAATTCCTGATATTAAAAATAGAAAAACACTTTCTGAAGCACAACAGAAAAAATTAGAAGGTGCTTTAATTTTAGCTAAAATTAAAGCGGGTGATAAATTGGTGCTTCTAGACGATAAAGGAAAGGATTATTCTTCTTTGGCTTTTTCTAAACATTTGCAACAGCAAATGAATTCCGGAATAAAAAGACTCGTTTTTGTTGTGGGAGGTCCTTATGGTTTTGATACGGCAGTATATTCAAAAGCACAGGGGAAATTGTCCTTATCTAAAATGACTTTTTCGCATCAGATGATACGTTTGTTTATGGTAGAACAGGTTTATCGTGCTATGACCATTTTGAAAAATGAGCCTTACCATCACGAGTAATTGCATGGGTCTAGTTCATTCCAGTAAATTTTAAAATACTATAAGTAGTTGCTTATAACCGTTTTATTTACACATATAATCTTCTTCTATTAAAGGTGTGTAATTCGCTTTTCTTATTGAGAAATATTACTTACTTTTGCAGCCTATAAATAAACTAAATTAATAACAATGTTGAGAAACTACGAAACTGTTTTCATTTTGAATCCCGTTTTGTCTGATGAACAGACAAAGGAAGCAGTAAGCAAGTTCACAGCTCATTTGAAATCAAATGGTGCTGAGATTGTAGCAGAGGAAAGTTGGGGCTTGAAAAAGCTAGCTTACCCTATCCAAAAAAAGAAAAGTGGATTTTACTTTTTAGTAGAATTCAAAGGTGAAGCAACTTTAACTTCTTCTTTAGAAGTTATTTTAAAGAGAGATGAGCGTGTTATGCGATTCTTGACTGTTGCCTTGGATAAAGATGCTATGGCTTACGCTGCTAATAGAAGAGAGAAGTTAAACAAATCTAAAGCGACTAAGTAATGGCTAGTAATTCAGAAATTAGATTCCTTACTCCATTATCTATCGATACTGGTAAGCAGAAGAAATATTGTCGTTTTAAGAAATCAGGTATTAAGTACATCGATTATAAAGATGCTGATTTCTTAACGAGATTCTTAAACGAGCAAGGTAAAATTTTACCTCGTCGTATTACGGGAACTTCTTTGAAATTTCAAAGAAAAGTAGCCCAAGCGGTAAAAAGAGCACGTCACGTAGCTGTTTTACCTTACGTAACAGATTTAATGAAGTAAAATACCGAAACGATGGAAATTATTTTATCTCAAGAGGTAGCAAACTTAGGTTTTAAAGACGATGTTGTAATTGTGAAAAACGGTTACGGTAGAAACTTCCTTATTCCTAAAGGCCTAGGTATTTTGGCTACTGATTCAGCAAAGAAAGTTTTAGCTGAAAACTTAAAACAAAGAGCTTTTAAAGAGCAAAAAATGGTGGATGACGCTAACAAGATCGCTACGGCACTTAAAGGTCTTGAAGTGAAGTTATCGGCTAAAGTTGCTGAAGGCGGACATAAATTATTCGGTTCAATTACGACGATCGATTTAGCAGCAAACTTTGCTAAAGCGGGACAAGAAATTGAAAAGAAATACATTACTATTACTGGTGGGTCTGTTAAGGCACTAGGTAAGTATACTGCTCAAGTTCGTTTACACAGACTTGTAGTTGTTGATGTAGCATTCGAAGTTACTGCTGAGTAATTACACTCAACATAATTCATACAAAGGCTCCTTTTAGGAGCCTTTTTTTATGCCTTAAACTCGTATTAAGAAGATTGATATAGTAGTTAAGAAGTATGGAGAGGTGGTCTTTGGTTGAAAGCTCTAATAAATGTTGTTTATTCACCTAAAACTTTGGGCTAAAACTCAATACTCATTTCCCTCTCATTATTCTACCGTATAGTCTTTATTGACTATTTTGTTAATTAGTAAAAGAATCAAAACCTCTTTGTTAATTACCCTTCTAAATGTTAATAAATAGCCTGTTTTTTAGCCCTATACAAATACGTATAAGTGGGCTAAATGTTTATATTTGTTAGATGTCAAATTGACTTTTAAAAGCGATACACTTATGAGTGAAGAAATAAAAGGGCAAGACTATTCGGCGGGTAGCATACAGGTACTCGAAGGATTAGAAGCGGTGCGTAAGCGCCCAGCCATGTATATTGGAGATGTTGGACAAAAAGGTTTACACCACCTGGTGTACGAAGTAGTTGATAACTCTATTGATGAAGCCTTAGCGGGTCACTGTAGTAATATCGATGTAATTATTAATACAGATAATTCTATTTCTGTAAAAGATAATGGTCGAGGTATTCCTACCGCTATGCACCCTAAAGAAGGGAAGTCTGCTTTAGAGGTTGTAATGACAGTTCTACACGCTGGTGGTAAATTCGATAAAGATTCATATAAAGTATCTGGTGGTTTACACGGTGTAGGTGTATCTTGTGTTAATGCTCTTTCAATTTTCTTAAAAGCTGAAGTACACAGAGATGGGAAAATATTTACCCAAGAGTATTCGGAAGGTATTCCACAGACAGAGGTTTTAGAGATTGGTACTACGGATTACAGAGGTACTATAATCACCTTTTTACCAGATGCTACTATATTTACTACTACAGAATATATTTATGATATTCTAGCTGCCCGACTAAGAGAGCTTTCGTTCTTAAATAAGGGAATTTCTTTATCTATTACAGATAAAAGAGAGCAAGATGAAGATGGTAAAGACATTACTGCTACTTTCTTATCGGATGGTGGTTTAAGTGAGTTTGTTGAGTATTTAGACGAAACACGTGAAAACCTTATAGAGCAGGTAATGTACATGGAAGGTGAGAAGAATGGGATTCCTGTAGAGGTAGCTATGAGCTACAATACAACCTATTCTGAAAACTTGCATTCCTATGTAAATAATATTAATACCCATGAGGGGGGGACACATCTCGCTGGTTTCCGTAGAGCTTTAACACGTACCTTAAAGTCTTATGCCGAAAAATCGGGTATGCTAGAACGCGAAAAAGTTACTGTTGCAGGTGATGATTTCCGTGAAGGTCTTACTGCGGTAATTTCTGTAAAAGTTATGGAGCCTCAGTTTGAGGGACAAACAAAAACAAAATTAGGGAACTCTGAAGTTTCTGGTGCAGTAGACCAGTTAGTAGGAGAAATGCTTAATAACTACCTAGAGGAAAATCCAAAAGATGCTAAGCAAATTATCTTAAAGGTAATTTTAGCTGCAAAAGCTCGTCAGGCTGCTCGTAAGGCACGTGAGATGGTGCAACGTAAAACGGTGATGTCTTCTACTGGTTTACCTGGTAAGTTATCCGATTGCTCTGAGAAGGATCCTGAGAAATGTGAAATTTTCCTTGTTGAGGGAGATTCTGCAGGGGGTACTGCAAAACAAGGTCGCGATAGAGCATTTCAAGCAATCTTACCTTTACGTGGTAAGATTTTGAATGTTGAGAAAGCCATGCAACACAAGGTTTTTGAAAACGAAGAAATTAAAAATATATTTACTGCTCTTGGAGTTTCTATAGGAACTGAAGAGGATAGTAAAGCATTGAATATTTCTAAATTGCGTTACCATAAGATTGTAATTATGTGTGATGCCGATGTCGACGGTTCTCACATTTCTACACTTATCTTAACTTTCTTCTTTAGGTATATGAGAGACCTAGTTGAAAATGGATATATCTATATTGCAACACCACCTTTATACTTAGTGAAAAAAGGGAAGGATCAACGTTACTGCTGGAACGATGAAGAACGCGATGCACATATTGCAGATATGGCTAAGGGGAAAGAATCTTCTGTAGGAATTCAGCGTTATAAAGGTCTTGGGGAAATGAATGCATCTCAGTTATGGGATACTACCATGGAACCTACAAATAGAACACTACGTCAGGTTACTATAGAGAGTGCTGTTGAGGCTGATCACGTATTTTCAATGCTTATGGGCGACGAAGTACCACCGCGTAGAGAGTTTATAGAAAAAAACGCTAAGTATGCTAATATTGATGCTTAAGTAGATTTTAACGAACAAAAAAATGCTCAACATATGTTGAGCATTTTTTTTTGGATAAAACTCCAGTACTAGGATATACCTTTTTTAAGCATGTTTATTTTAATAAAACAAAGGTTCCTGTTTTCTTTTGTATGATATTTTTCTTCGTGTTAAAGAGTACCAAATAAGTATAAGAATTTTGGTTTGCCTCAGCACCGTTATCTATTCTAACTCCATCCCAACCTTCGAGGTAGTCTTTAGTTTGGAAAACTAATTTCCCCCAACGATCGTAAATATACATTTCATAACTATCCTTAATAATATCTTTTAATAAGGGTCTAAATTCATCATTCTTATTGTCTCCATTTGGAGTGAATGCTGTTGGTGGCCAGAAAAGGTAATCTTCTTTAGCTACAATTTCTTTTATATAACTATCCACACAGCCTTCAGAATCGGTAACGGTAAGTTCTACATGGTAAACTCCTATTTGATCGAATACATTCGATGGTTCGAAAGCGTTAGAGAAGGTACCTTCACCAAAACTCCATTGGTTACTAATTATAGACGTACTTGGCTCAGAAAAAGAGAAGTTTAAAAACTCTACTAATCCTGCGTTGTATACAACGGTATCGAAGGTCGAGTCGAAGTGCGATGTAGGACCAGGGATATTAATTACCTCTACCGTAGTTTCTCCTTCACATCCATGTGAGTCGGTAACGATAACATCGTATTCTCCATCATTTAAGTCTGCAGCTGTAGCGTTGTCTGCAAATCCATTATCCCAGTTGTAGCTATAAGGAGCTAAACCATTTAATGGAATTACTGTTGCAGAACCAATATCCTGATCGCAATGATCGTATTCTGAGGTGAAATCAAATTGTAATTCTATTTCTTGATTGTCTACAGTTCCTATAGCAATACCTTCACATCCATAGTGATCTGTAACAGCTACAATATAAGTTCCTTCGCCTATATTGTTTGCTATAGGACTATTAGGGTTTGCTATATTCCAAGAGTAGTTGTAAGGACTGTATCCATTGGTTGGTACAATAGTTAGTTTACCAACCTCATCGTCGCAAATATCGTTTATAGAGTTTGTGTCAAATTCTAATTCAATAATTTCTGTTAAAACCGTTTCTTCTCCAGTAAACTCACATCCTATAGCGTCTGTTATAGTGTAGGTGTAGTCGTCGGCACTTGCATTAATAAGGTTTTGTCCAGTAAATGATCCGTTGTTCCAGTCCACTAAATAGTTTGGTGTACCCCCAGAAATTGCAAGATTTATTTGCCCTGAACCTGCCCCACATATATCATTTGTTACAGATGCACTTGCATTTACATGAGTGGTAACTGTAAGGTTTAAGTCTTCCGAATAAGTACAACCAAAATTATCTTCAATAATATAGGTGTAGGTTTCTAAACCTGGGTTTGTAGGAAGTATGGTTAAGTCGGTTCCGTTAGTAGATTGAATTGTTGAATTAGGCATCCAATACTCGTCTACAATATGATTATCGTAATTCCAGAATGATGGAATTACATCTGCATTTATGTTTAATCCCCAAGAGAAGATAAATCCATCATCAGAACCAAGATTATCTATTATCGTAATTTCCCAAATCCCATTTAAAGGTGTACCTAGTAATGCGGTTAAACTTTCTAGTGGTAAGTAAGTTTCTGGGTTTAAGCTATTACCTGTTAGTCCTTCAGCTGTAGTAATTGAAATTGTATTCCCATTGGATATACCATCAGCCATAGTACCGTTATAGCTAGGATTCATAGACCATCCATAATCGTAACCAATACCAGGAAGTCCATCATCTTCAATTGACCAGTCATCTAAGGGTTCTCCGAACCAAGTACCACCACCTGCTTGAGAAAATAGTTGTATCTGAACCCCGTTAGGAGCAGTGATAAACATATCTAAATCTCCAGAATAAGAGTGTTCCATGTTTACGTCAATACTAATAATATCATCTACATCTGTAAGGACCTGTCCTTCACCAAAACAACCTAAATTAATGGTGGTTGAATAAACTTCGGTTCCATTATCATCTGGTAAATAGGTTTCTTCAGAGTACTCATCTTCACATGCCGTAGAACCCCAACCGTCGGTAATATAGTCGATATTAATATTCACATCAGAAGCAGGGTCATTTCCTATAAGGCTAATTACATCCGGGCAAATAGTTGACGGGTTGGCAAGTAAATTTATAGTTGGTTGAGTTGAAACTCTTACGAATACTTCGAATGGAATTGGATTTTCACAACCCTCAACATCTGTTGAGGTAATTGATACAATATAACCACTTGATGTATTGTATATGTGAGCGTATTCTAATCCAGTTGTTGTAAATGCGCCGTCAACAGACCAAGAAAATTCTGTGCTTGCAATGGATTGTGTATAAGTAAGGTCATTTTCTGGAAAAGTAGCACTTGCTTCTAGGATGAGTTCCTCTCCAATACATAGATCGTAGTAGATTCTGCTGTTACCTGTAGCTTCGTCTAGTACGATATTAGCTGTATGGGTGCTACTCGTAATACTGTGAACGATCTCTTGACAATCATTTTGTGCTACTAAAACCATCGAGCTTAGCAGAGAAAATAAGATGAAAGAAAACTTTTTCATGTGGTTATGTTTTTATTCTGTTTTGTCTAGCAAAAATAGTACCACCCTAGAGGTGTCCTATATTTTTCAAATATACTTTTTATATTTTTCAGTAAAGAGATATAAAACATTAAATTTGCCGAAATTCTAATCGGATTTAAGTCTTTTAGTCTTAAATCTTTAAATCACATAAAATGAAAGTAACTGTTGTTGGAGCAGGTGCAGTTGGTGCAAGTTGTGCTGAGTACATTGCCATTAAAAATTTCGCTTCTGAGGTTGTCTTAGTAGACATTAAAGAAAATTTCGCTGAAGGTAAAGCCATGGATTTGATGCAAACTGCATCTTTAAATGGATTTGACACTAAGATTGTAGGTAGTACAAATGACTATTCTAAATCTGCTGGAAGTGATATTGCTGTAATTACTAGTGGTATTCCACGTAAGCCAGGAATGACTCGTGAGGAGTTGATTGGAATAAACGCTGGAATTGTGAAAATGGTTTCTGAAAACTTAATCAAACATTCTCCAAATGTTATTTTGATTATTGTAAGTAATCCTATGGATACCATGACTTACTTAGCTCATAAAGCTACAGGTCTTCCAAAAAATAGAATTATTGGTATGGGTGGAGCTTTAGATTCTGCTCGTTTCAAATACCGTTTAAGTGAAGCTTTAGACTGTCCTGCTTCTGATGTTGAAGGAATGGTTATAGGTGGACATAGCGATAAAGGAATGGTTCCTTTAACTCGTTTAGCTTCTAGAAATAGCGTTTTAGCTTCTGAGTTTTTATCAGAAGAAAGATTAGCTCAAGTTGCTGCTGACACGAAAGTTGGTGGTGCTACCTTAACAGGAATGTTAGGTACTTCTGCTTGGTATGCTCCAGGTGCTGCAGTTTCTTCTTTGGTACAATCTATTGCTTGCGATCAAAAGAAAATGTTCCCTTGTTCTGCCTTATTAGAAGGTGAGTTTGGTTTAAATGATTTAACAATCGGTGTACCATGTATTTTAGGTAAAAACGGTATTGAGAAAATTGTTGAAATCGATTTAGATGATAACGAAAAAGCTTTGTTAGCTGAATCTGCTAAAGGTGTTTCTGCAACTAATGCGTTACTTACTGAGCTTAACTTATTTTAGTAAGAATACTTATACACAAAAAAGGAGCTAGATTTATCTAGCTCCTTTTTTTATGTGGAATAGTTTTAATTTTAAATCCCTCCAGTCATCAATACAAACATGATCCATGCACCCCAACCTAAAGCTTCCATAGCTATTAGTTGTCCTTTGGCTTTCTTTTTATAACACATCAAGTAAGCCGGGTCGCTAAATTTAGTTTTATCAGTAGATAACATCATAATTGAGCTAGATGCATTAAATGGTGAAGGATTCGCCATGGCAGTACCAATAATTGCGAAAGGACCAAATAATACTCCGAGAACAAAATGGCCTCCTTTTTTACCATGGAAATTTTGGGCATCCATCTGACCTTGAAAACACAAGTTCTCATCGGCAATAATTCTATTTAGATAAGTTTTGTATAGTTTGTTCTGTGAATCTTCAAATTCTATAGATAGAATATTGTTTGAAGGAATTTCAAAGCGACTACCCTCAATTTTAAAAACTACAGAGCAGTCTTTAAGTTTAACAACTTTTCCCTCAAATTTTTGAAGATTTTGTAATGTTATTATATCCTTTGCAAAAGAATTTACACTAAAAAATAACGCAATTAATACAAGTAAATTTTTCATAATATAGATTTATTGTCCCTACTCTTATGGCTTTTCGAGTAACGCCCATTTTTTTAGTTGGTTATTTCCAATTCAGTCATATTGGGAATCACCTCTTCTCGTAAATCTCAAAGCTATAAGCACATTCGTGCTTGTCGTCTGCCTCGTGTTTCTCTGAGTTTACTAATTTCCAATCGCTAGATAATTCTTGAAAAAAGGTATCGCCTTCGTAGGTTTTATGTATCCGTGTTAGGTAAATTCGATCGATTAGGTTTTGCTCTAATGCCAATCTGTAAATTTCTCCACCACCTATAATAAATGGTTCTTCGTCCTTGGCTTCTCCAGCTTTAACTAGTGCTTGTTCAATAGAATTCACAACTACACAACCTTCAGCAGCGTAAGTCGATTGTCTGGTAACCACTACATTCGTTCTGTTGGGTAGCGGACGGTATTTATGTGGTATAGATTCAAAATTTTTTCTTCCCATAATCACAAAATGATTTTGGGTTGTTTCTTTAAAAAACTTCATGTCTTTGGGTAAATGCCAAATTAGGTCATTGTCTTTTCCAATAACGTTGTTTTCTGAACAGGCAACAATTAGGGATACTCTCATTATACAGCTACTATACCTTTAATATGTGGGTGTGGATCGTAATTAACCAATTCAAAATCATCTATGGTAAAGTCGAAAATATTTTTCACTTCAGGATTGATTTTCATGGTTGGGAGTGTTTTGGTTTCTCTACTTAGCTGTAGATCTGTTTGCTCTAAATGATTGGTGTATAAATGAGCATCTCCAAGCGTATGAATAAATTCTCCCACTTCTAAATTGCAAACTTGTGCAATCATCAAAGTTAATAATGCGTAAGAAGCTATATTAAAGGGAACCCCTAAAAATATATCAGCACTACGTTGGTAAAGCTGACAAGATAACTTTCCATCGGCTACATAAAACTGAAAAAAGGCATGGCAAGGAGGGAGTGCCATATTTTCTATTTCTCCAACATTCCAAGCACTTACTATAAGTCTACGTGAATCTGGATTGTTTTTTATCTGATCAATTACTTGTGTTATTTGATCTATATGTTTTCCATTTGTTGTAGGCCAAGATCTCCATTGAGAACCGTAAACAGGACCTAGGTTACCCTCTTCATCTGCCCACTCGTCCCAAATACGTACCTTATTTTCTTTTAAATACTGAATGTTAGTATCTCCTTTCAAAAACCAAAGTAGTTCGTGTATTATCGAACGTAGGTGTAGTTTTTTTGTCGTAATACAAGGAAATCCTTCTGCTAAATTGAAGCGCATTTGATGCCCAAAAACACTAACAGTGTACCTGTACCTGTACGATCGCTTTTCTCTTGGCCATTTTCTTTTACATGGCGCATTAAATCTAAGTACTGCTTCATTTAGTTATGAATTGTAGGTTTTAAGTTGATTTGTATAGCTTAAACACAGCTATTACTACATGGTAGTATGTGTAATTAATGGGCTAATTTAATAATTATTAAATCATCATCCCAACAATTACTGCGGTAAACAAAGACGCTAATGTACCTGCCACTAAGGCGAGTATACCCAATTCGGAAAGTAATCCTTTTCTGTTAGGTATCAAGGCTCCAATTCCACCAATTTGTATTCCTATAGAAGCGAAATTTGCAAACCCACATAATATATAGGTAGACATTATTACCGACTTTTGATGCGAAAATAAACTTGCAGCTTTCATTTCACCTAGTGTTTTATAGGCGTAAAACTCATTTAAGATTGTTTTTTCACCTAATAATTGGCCAACTAAAACGGCATCTTCCCAGGCTATACCCATTAGCCAGGCTATAGGAGCAAAGGTATAACCAACCATAAATTGCATGGTTAGTCCACTATAATTTGTATTTGCAATAATCCAGGTATTTATACCCGTCCAGTTTCCAATAAGATCGTTTGTAATGAAATTACCCATGGCAATTAATGCCGTAAAAACGAGTAACATAGCCCCTACATTAACTGCTAGTTTTAATCCATCGCTTGTTCCATTACTAATGGCTTCTAATGCATTACTACCAATTTTATCTTTATTTAATTTCATGTCCTGGTCGAATTCTTCGGTCTCAGGAATAATTATTTTTGCAGCTATTACCGCTGCTGGAGCAGAGAGTACCGATGCCGCAAGTAAGTGCTTAGCAAATAGTAGTTGTTCTACAGGATCGCTACCACCTAAAAAGCCAATATATGCTGCTAAAACTCCACCAGCAATAGTAGCCATACCACCAGACATTAAACAGAAAATTTCTGACCTGGTCATTTTCCCCAAATAGGGTCTTACTAAAAGTGGGGCTTCTGTTTGGCCTAGGAATATATTTCCAACTGCAGCCAAACTTTCTGATCCCGAAAGCTTCATGAATTTTTTCATTAACCAAGCAAAAAAGAAAACAACTCGCTGTAGAATTCCTAAGTAATAGAATAAGCTTGTTAAGGCAGAGAAAAATATGATGGTAGGTAAAACTTGTACTATAAAATTAATCAATGGAGCTTCAATCTTACCGGAAATGAACGATGCAAACAGAAAGTTTGTTCCCGCCTGAGTGAAAGATATAACTTTAATAAATCCACTAGATATACTTTCGAAAACAGTTGCTACAAATGGTACTTTTAAAATACCAACAGCAAATATAAATTGTAGTAATAAGCCTTTTCCTACCAGTATCCAATTGATGTTTTTTCGGTCTTTGCTAAATAATACTGCTATTAATAAAAGGCTTAAAAGTCCTAATATCCCTCTAAGGATATTCCAAAAGGTGCTTTCAGATTCAGTGGGTATTTGTGTTTTTAATGCATTGAATGTATAGGTAAGTCCAGCCTCCTCAAGCAATAAGTGTCCATCTTTAATATGGTAAGCATAATGTCGTACCGTATCTATTGGGCTAGCGTAGTTTAAATATAACTTATTGTCCAGTAGTTCCCATATACCTTCAGCTTTTAGATTGTTTTTCGCTTCTAAAGAATACCGAAATGTATGGTCTTTAGAAATAGATAGGATGTCTACCTCTGGATTTACAGCCACCAAGTCTAGCTGTTCTTGGTTTTTTATTGAGCTAAAAACCCAATCTCCAATAAATTCTTGTCCAGTGCTAGCAAGGGAAAAGCTAAAAAGAATACCAAAGATTAAAAGATGTTTTTTCATGGTTATGTGCGTGAGGTTCTTCTGTTTAACTCATCTCTGATTCTAACTGCTAGTTCGTAATCTTCTTTCTCTAAAGCTTGATTAAGTCTTTTGTTTAAAGCTGTTTCAGAAATGTTTGCTAAACTTGAAGTTTGAGACGTGTTCGTGTTTACGGGCTCAATACTTTTTGTTTCTGTTACCGTAGTGTCAAGCAGAATTGTTTTTTTAGTGCTGTCTTCTTCTAAAATTATTCCCGCTTGCTCCAGAATAGATTCATAGGTATATATAGGGCAATTAAATCGCAAGGCTAGTGCTACCGCATCTGATGTTCTTGAATCTAAGTGTTTTATATCTCCATCTAACTCGAATACTAAGTACGAATAGAAAATCCCTTTTTTAAGCTTATGTATAACCACCTCTTTTAGGTAAATATTATAAGAAAGTGTTAAGCTTGTAAATAAGTCGTGTGTAAGTGGGCGAGGAGGAGTGTTTTCTCCTTCTAGTGCTATAGCAATAGATTGAGCCTCGTAAGAACCAATAACGATTGGTAACCTACGAGGCCCATTTTCTTCGCCTAATAACAGCGCATATGCGTTGCTTTGAGACTGACTATAAGTTAATCCTATGATATTAAGTTGAACTGTTTTCATCTATTTATATTAGCAAGACTAAAATACTAAAATAGGTGGATAGCTCAGCTTATTTTGAATTAATTATTCGCTTTATGTGCTTTTAGTGCTTCAATTAGCTTAGGTACAACCTCAAAGGCATCTCCAACAATTCCATAATCAGCAGCTTTAAAGAAAGGTGCTTCTGGATCGGTGTTGATAGCAACAATGTTTTTAGAGGCATTTACACCAGCTAAGTGTTGTATTGCTCCAGATATACCTATTGCAATATATAATTCTGGGTTTATTGCTATACCCGTTTGACCTACGTGCTCACCGTGAGGTCTCCATCCTATATCAGCAACCGGTTTAGAACAAGCCGTAGCTGCTCCAAGTAATTCAGCTAATTCTTCTACCATTCCCCAGTTTTCAGGTCCTTTTAAACCACGACCTGCAGAAACTACGTAGTCTGCTTCGGTTAAAGAAATCTTTCCTGTAGCTCTATCTACTGCAATAGATTTTAGTCTATTGTCTGAGCTAGTTGCCGTATAGTCAAAAGCTTCTATACTAGCATTAGAACCAGCTTCTACTGTACCAATTGCATTGGGAGTAATAGAAATTACATTTTGTGCAGAGCTAGTACTAAAGTTTGCAAAAGCCTTGCTAGAGAATGTCTTTCTTTTTACCGTAAAAGGAGAAGTAGAGCTTGGTAATTCAATTACATTAGTAATTAAACCTGCATTTCTCTTTGCGGCGATAATAGGAGCAATTGCTTTACCGTTGTTTGTGTTGGAAATAACAATTGTATCTGCACTATTAGCTTCTGCTGCTGCTATAATAGCATTTGCGTAAGCTTGGTTATTGAAGGTTGTTAATGAGTCATTAGTAATACTAAGCACTTTGGTAGCACCGTAATTTCCTAATTGAGCAGCATCGTCTGTAGAAGCAATTGTTAGTGCAATTGCTTCAGTTCCTATCTTGTTGGCTAATTGAGCAGCATAACTTACTGCTTCAAAAGAGGCTTTCTTAAAACTTCCGTTCCAACTTTCTGTATATACTAAAACAGCCATAATCTTTTTTGTCTTTATTTAAATTACTTTTGCTTCAGTGTGAAGTAAGTCTACAAGTTGTTCTACGTTTCCAGCATCAATCATTGTACATGCAGCTTTTGCCTCCGGTAATTCGAAACTCACTACGGATGTACTGTTTGTTGTGTCGCCAGCTGCCAATACAGTAAGCGGTTTTTTACGAGCCATCATGATTCCACGCATTGCAGGGATTCTCAATTCTTTTTCGTCAACCAAACCTTTTTGTCCAGCAATAAGCATCGGTAAAGCTCCTTCTAGCGTTTCTTTTCCTCCGTCAATTTCTCTTACAGCTTTTGCTGTGGTTCCATCTAGTTCAAAGCCTATACAAGCATTTACAAAAGGAATGTCTAAATAGGTAGCAAGCATACCAGGTACGATCCCTCCATTATAGTCAATCGATTCCCTACCTGTAACGATTAAGTCGAAGTTTTGTTCTTTTGCGTAATCTGCAATTAAACGAGCTACAGTAGCAGAGTCTTTAGGTTCAGCGTCAATTCTTACTGCATCGTCTGCACCAATCGCTAAAGCTTTTCTTAAAGTTGGTTCTGTACTCGCAGGTCCCACATTTACTACTGTTATGGTAGCTCCTGTAGATTCCTTAATTTTCATCGCTCTAGTTAAACCAAACTCGTCGTATGGGTTAATAACAAATGTTATCCCATTAGTATCGAATTCTGTCTGGTTGTTTGTGAAATTAATCTTCGAAGTCGTGTCTGGAACATGACTTATACAAACTAGTATTTTCATTCCTTAATTTATTTTTAGAATTTAATTCACTGTTAGTATAGTAGGTCGATTACTATATAATTTCATGAATTTATAGACTTAGTTTTTTCAGTAGATGCAAATGTAATTAAATTTACTTGAAAACAAAGTGTAATGCGTGCATTGTATGTTGGGCTCGGTTTGTCTAGAGTTTTGAGCTTAAGTGTAGTGTGGTTGGTAGTTTTACGTTGTGATATAGTTTTGAAAAAAGGCTGTAAAGCATCCTATTATATAAACTATAATTTATGTAATTTTGTAGGCTGAAAAAAACAGGTCTTATGAGAGTTATACAATTCCGACAAGCAATAGCCGAAGCGATGAGCGAGGAAATGAGAAGAGATGAAAAAGTCTTCTTGTTGGGTGAAGAAGTTGCTGAATACAATGGAGCTTATAAAGCGAGTCAAGGAATGCTTGACGAGTTTGGAGCAAAAAGAGTTATAGACACTCCTATTGCAGAACTAGGTTTTGCTGGTATCGCCACAGGTGCAACAATGAATGGTTTAAGGCCAATTGTTGAGTTTATGACCTTCAACTTCTCATTAGTTGCTATTGATCAAATCATTAATTCTGCAGCCAAAATGATGCAGATGTCTGACGGTCAATTCCCTATGCCAATGGTATTTCGTGGACCTTCGGGTTCTGCTGGTCAGCTAGGAGCACAGCATTCACAGTCATTTGAATCTTGGTATGCAAACTGCCCTGGTTTAAAAGTAGTTTGCCCTTCTAATCCCTACGATGCTAAGGGCTTGTTAAAAGCTTCTATACGCGATAATGATCCTATTATTTTCTTAGAATCAGAGCAAATGTATGGCGATAAGGGAGAGGTGCCAGAAGGAGAGTATATTATCCCTATTGGATTAGCAGATGTTAAAAGAACTGGAACAGACGTTACCTTAGTTTCTTTTGGGAAAATTATGAAAACGGTTTTTGAAGCTGCTGATAAATTAGAAGAGGAAGGAATTAGCGCAGAAGTAATTGATTTAAGAACTGTTCGTCCTATCGATTATGCTACGGTTATAGAATCTGTTAAGAAAACGAATCGTTTAGTAATTATTGAAGAGGCTTGGCCTTTAGCATCACTTTCTACAGAGATTGCTTTTAATGTGCAAAGAGATGCTTTTGATCATTTAGACGCTCCTGTAAAACGTGTTTGTACTGCTGATGTTCCTATGGCTTATGCACCTAATTTAGTAGAGGAGTTTATGCCTAAAATCAGCAAAATTATAGAAGAAGTAAAGTCGGTGATGTACGTAAAGTAAACACCAAAAAATAGCACAATAAAAAAAGCCATCTTGATAGATGGCTTTTTTTATTGTGCTGGTTTCATTTTGTCAATTATCCGTGATACCGCAGGACAAACTTCTACGTTTTGTAATGTTAGCGGTAAAATATGCGACATCTTTTTTCGGTTGGTGTGTGGGTATTCTGCACAAGCTCTTGGTCTAACATCATATATAGAACATGAATTGTCTTCTGCTAAAAATGCACATGGACTCTCTTGTAGTACTATATCAAACTCATCATCCCGTTTTAAGTATTTCTCATAGAATGAAGCGGATTTCATATTTAAGTGCCTGGCAATTCTATCAACATCTTTTTGAATAAAAATAGGGGAGGTAGTCTTACAGCAATTTGCACATTCTAAACAATCGATATTATCAAAAACTTCATCGTGGAGCTTATGGAATTTTTCGTCCAGAGGGGCTCCTTTCATTTTTTTGAGTTTTGAAAATACAGCTCTGTTAGCTTTTCTTTCTGTGAATGCCTTCTTTTTAAGGCCCTGAATCTCTTTTTCCAAATCGTAAATTTTGTCAAAAATACACTAATTATATCCGTATTCTCTAAACTACAGAATCATAATATAGAAACTACTACTTTCATAGAATTCAATTTTATATTTTTGCAAGCCAAATAATGCGGATATGATTAAGAAGGAACAAGACCCTATGGGGCAAGCTATCTATAATTACTATCACCATAAGGATGAAACTTCTGTAAAGGTAGATACAAATATTACTGAAGGTGAAGAGTTGCCAGTTCCTTATTTATTCCGAACCTATGAGGAGATGCCTTTGTTAGAGAAAAAAGCAATGGAGCTCGTAAAAGGAACTGTTTTGGATGTAGGCGCAGGCGCTGGTGCTCAAAGCATATACTTACAAGAGAAAGGGTTTGATGTGACCTCAATCGACGTTTCTGAATTGTCTTGTGAGGTGATGAAATCTCGGTCCATTAGCTCGGTTTCATGTAGTGATATATGGACATTGGAACCTCAATCTTTCGACACAGTAATGTTCATGATGAACGGTATTGGTTTAGTGAAAAACTTGGAAGGATTGGAGTCTTTTTTTGAGCATATTAAGAAATATGTGAATCCTAAGGGGCAGGTGATTTTAGATTCGTCAGATTTGAAATACATGTTTGAAGATGAGGAGGGAGGATTTTGGATTGATTTAAATGGTGATTATTATGGTGAGCTTGAGTATAGGCTTAGTTATAAGGATTGTGTGGCTGATCCTTTCCCTTGGTTGTTTGTAGATTTTGAAAAATTAAAAATCGCTGCTGAAAATTGTGGTTGGTTGGTAGAGTTTATCTACCAAGACGATCATTTTCATTATTTAGTGAGCTTGACTAGAGCTTCTTGAAAAAAAAATATTAAATTCGATTGTGTATAATTTAAATGATTCTTCTATGAATAAATTGAAGCTTGGCCTTTTGGGATTGTATTTACTCATAGCAGGCTCTTGTATGGAACATGATTTAAATAGCTTGTCTTCTGAAGTCAATATGGAGGTAGGCTTAGCAATCCCGTTAATCCATTCTACCACTACTTTAGGTGATTTATTACCAGATAACGAAAGTATTTCTACTGATGATGAGGGTTTTATTAGTATTTCTTTTCGTCAAGATAGTATTGCCCAAGTTTTAAGTGACAGTCTTTTGGTTCTAGAAAATTCAGCGCCTACGGAAGAGTCATTTACTGTGGGTGAAATTAATTTACCTGACTTTTCTACCAATAGATCCGTAGTGATGACAGAGCTCCTGTCCAATTTGGAAAACGCAGCCCTTTCAGCACAAATAAATGAGGCTATAACAATTAGTCAATCTTTTGGTTCTGCTTATTTCCCACCTATAGCAGAGCAGACTGGTGGCGAATATAACGCTCATGTTTCAGAGCAATTTCAATCTATGTTTATTTCCGAAGGGCTTTTAAGTATTTCAATTACGAATAATCTAGCTGTAGATTTAAGTGTGCTAGTATTGCGTTTGAGTAATTCTATTGATAATACTATACTAGGTCAGTTTGAATTTTCTAATATTATTGCCGGTTCTTCCGAATCTGCAACCTTAGCTCTCGACGGACTTATATTATATAGTAATATAAAAATGGAGATTCTTAATTTAGCTTCTGATGGTACAGGTTTAGATCCCTTAGATCAGTCTCAATGGGTTCCTATTTCTCATGAGGATGAATTAAGTGTTGTTATTGAAGGTCTAGGTATAGTTGCGAGGTATGGTTCTGTTAAAATCCCTGCTCAAACAGGGCCTGATAGTACTTTTGCGGTGAGTTTAGATTTTGAATCTGATGTAGAGGTAGATTTTATTGACTTAGCTGCTGGTCAGTTTGTGTATTCTTTCGAATCTGATTTAAATACTACACTTCAATTAAATTTAGAAATCCCTCAATTGTTAGATGAAAATAACAACCCTTTTTCTGAGGACATACAAATTGTGAATTCTGGCTTAGTTGTGAATTCTATTTCTTTAGAAGGCTATAAGTTCGATTTTTCTAGTAATGTAAACCAGTTACAAGTGAATTATAGTTCTCAGATTTTGGAAAGTCAAAATTTCGTATCCTATAACCATTCGGATGAAATTTCACTTTCTATTGGAATGGAAGATTTAGAGTTTAATCTAATACAAGGATACTTTGGTCAAATCGAAGAATATATTGCCGAAGATGTACTCGATATAGATTTTAGTGCTCTTTCTGATATTGCATCAGGCATTATTTTAGAGACTCCTAGCTTAATTTTTACAGCTGATAATTCTATAGGTATTCCCTTTGAGATTAATTTTGAGCTGCTTGGAGAAAATCAAGGCGAGTATGTAGAATTAGGAGGTCCTGTATTTGAGATTCCTTCAGAGCAGGAAAGTTCAGTTGTTTTTGATAGTGAAAATTCTCAACTCTCTGAATTTGTTGCATTAAACCCAACAACGATAAATTATAGTGGTTCTGTTTTGTCTAACCCATTAGGAAATACAGGGGTGCCAAATACAATTCGTCCAAACACAAATATCACATTGGGCTTTGAAATGGATTTACCTCTACATTTGCGTATTAAAGATGCAAATACATTAGACACCCTCGATTTATCTTTTGAATTTGAGAATCCTGTAGAAATGATAGAGTCGGTGACTATGAAGTTGCACACTCAAAATGAATTTCCTTTAGACGTAGAATTAACAATGTTTTTTCAGGACTCTATAACTGGACTGCTTGTAGACTCTCTAAATGTAGGTTTACTACAAGCTGCTGAAGTAGATGAATATGGGCGTGTAGTTGAGCCAAAGGTTTACAATAGTAATATTTCTGTTTCTTCAGCCCAGTTAGAAGCACTCTTAAATTCTAATAAAACAATTTTAGATATTCGTATGAATTCCTATGACAGTGATAATAGCGCTGTGAAATTGTATACAGATTATGAGTTTATTATTGATGCTGGTTTATTAGTTGAACTTAAAATTGAAGAATAATGAAAAGGTATCTATTTTTACTACTCACTATAATGTACTTAAGTGTATCAGCTCAAGATATTCTTACGGGATACCATTCCAATGCTTTTATTTTGCAGTCTAGTTCAAATCCTTCAGCTTTCCCAGAAGCAAACTTTGTGGTAGGACTCCCTTGCTTATCTAACTTTAGTCTTGGGCTTCAGTCGCCATTAAGTTTAAATGAGGTCTTAGAATATGGAAACGATGATTCTCTGCGTTTAAGTTTGCCATTTATGACTTCTAATTTGTTAGAGGATAATTTATTGTCAACTAGTTTTAGAAATCAATTATTTCATCTAGGGGTTAAGTTAGGTACACAGAAAAATGTTTTTGTTTACTTGGGTGATGAGATAGTAACCGATGTTAGTTTACGGTTCTCTAATAAGTTTATGACCTATCTAAGCCAAGGAAACGCAGATTTTATAAATCAGCAAATGAATTTTGATTCTGAAAAAATAGAGATGACCTCATATAATAGCTTATATATAGGGGCTGCTATAAAAGTGAATGAAAATTTAGAAATAGGAGCAAGGTTTAAGTTTTTAAAAGGTCTTGTAAACCTACATACCTCAAAATTTGATTTAGGCTTTTATACCGATTCTACAGCAAGTCCTATTTTTGAGACTACAATCAGTTCCGATGTTTTAATTAATACTTCGGGACTAAGTCTTATGACAGACAATTATTTT
>CBCYMK010000011.1:0-11405 GCA_965183875.1 Flavobacteriales bacterium
AAATTACTATGTGGGCTTCGAGTCCCCGTACCTAGCGGCAGGTAAATCAGCCTGACAAATGAAGTTTTGAGTTTTGAGTGAAAGATACTAGATACTAACTACTAAAATACTAACCTTCTTTTTCTGACTCCTAAATCTGACTTCTTATAAGCACAAAGACAAAACAGTACAGCTTTATAAAATAGAAGCGACTAATTTCTCCACGCTCATCCCCTCGGCTTCAGCCTTGTAATTTCTAACTATACGGTGTCTAAGTATTGGGAGAGCAACGGCTTTTACATCCTCAATATCTGGAGAATATTTCCCATTAATCGCAGCATGTGCTTTAGCTGCAAGTACTAAAAACTGTGAAGCTCTAGGACCGGCACCCCAAGAGAGGTATTTCTTAACTTCAGGAGTAGCAAACTCACCATCAGGACGAGTTTTACCAACTAATTTAACTGCGTACTCTACCACGTTGTCGGCTACAGGAACCTTGCGGATTAAATCTTGAATCGCAATAATTTCTTGGGTAGACAATACTTCTACAACATCAACTTTATTATCTGATGTGGTATTTTTTACGATCTGTACCTCCTCAGAAAATGAAGGATATTCTACATTTAGGTTAAACATAAAACGGTCTAATTGAGCTTCAGGTAAAGGATAAGTTCCTTCTTGCTCAATAGGGTTTTGTGTAGCCAAAACAAAGAATGGCTTATCTAATTTATGGTGTACTCCAGCAGCAGTAACCGAGCGTTCTTGCATAGCTTCTAAAAGAGCTGCTTGTGTTTTTGGAGGTGTACGGTTAATTTCATCAGCCAAAATAACATTAGAGAAAATAGGTCCTTTTACAAACTTAAAGTTTCTGTTTTCGTCTAATATCTCAGCACCAATAATATCAGAAGGCATAAGATCTGGAGTGAACTGAATACGTGAAAAGTTCAAACCTAAAGAATCACTTATTGTTTGTACTAAAAGTGTTTTTGCTAAACCAGGAACCCCAACTAATAAAACATGACCTCTACAAAAAATTGCCAAAATCAATTCATCTACAACCTTGTCTTGCCCAACAATTATTTTGGAAATCTCTTTTTTTAAAGCAGAGAACTGACCCTTCAAATTATCTAATGCTACTACATCATTTTGCTGATCTTTCATCGCTATTTTTTTAACCAGTTATATTGAAAATCGTCTGATTGGTATACCTCACTTACACGGATATAAGTTCTATCTAAAGATTTACTAATCCATTTTTCAATAGATTTATCTTTTTTACTTTCTAAAGCTAAGTCTCTAATTCTCTTATAGTCGTCTACCAAATTTACCTGATGCTGCTCTTTTCTATCTACTAGAACAAACATTCTATAAGCTTCTTTCCCGTCTTCCATTTTCAGGTAGATAGGTTCTGAAATAGCCTCAATTTCTAAATTTTCAATAGCAGCATTAACACCTTGTTCTAAATGTGACAGCTCAAACTTACTAGTCCCATTACTTGCGTTAATTAATTTACCTCCATTAAACTTAGTCGTTTTATCGTCGGAATGAGTAAGAGCAGCCTTTTCAAATAGTAAATCCCCATTAAGGATAGAATCTCTCACCTCAACCAATAATTCTTTAGCATTGTTTAAATCTACTGGAGAAATTTTAGGCGACATTAATATATGTCTTACGTCTACCTCATCTTCTCTACGCTCTTCGAGTACAGCAATATGGTAACCGTATTCAGTTTTAAAAACTTCCGAAACCTCACCTTTTTCAAGACTAAACATTACGGCTTCAAATTCTTTCACGAACATCCCTCTTTTAATAGAAGTATATAAACCTCCATTCCTCGAAGAACCGGGATCTTCGGAGTACAAAATCGCTAAGGTTCCAAAACTTTCCCCCTTAGTAACTCTATCTTTTAACTTTTCAAGTTTCTTTGTAGTTTCTGTGATAGCACTTTTACTCGCTGGTGGGAGTTTAAGAATTTGTGCTACCTCTACTTCTTCATTTACCGTAGGTAAACTATCTACAGGAAAGGTACCGAAATAGCTACGGATTTCTGAAGGGGTTATTGTTATACCTGAAGTAATGTCGAAACGCACTCTTTGTATCAAAAGAGAGTTTTCAATAGGGTCAAACATTTCTTCCTTAATCTCGTAAATTTTCTTGTCGAAGTAGCTCTCTAATTGATCCTCACCACCCAACTGCATGATAAAGTTATTTATACGAGAGTCAATCTCATTAAAAACCTCATTTTCGGTAACAACCACACTATCAATCACAGCTTGATGAAGCATCAGTTTTTGAAACAACAAATCTTCTAAAACTTGAACTCTCAGGGCAGTATCAATTTCCAATCCTTGGGCTTGATATTGTAATAGCTGTTGTTCTATATCAGAATTTAAAACAATATTATTCCCTACAACTCCAGCAATACCATCAACGGTAACTTGTGCAGTAACCACAGAACTGGACATAAAAAGAGCAAAAGAAATAACTTTTAGCAACTTAATAGATTTCAAATTGTTTTGAATTTTTAGCATCTTCCAATAATTTTGACTGAATAACATCAACAGTTTTTAGTTTATTTTGGTTAAGCAATATACTTTTAATTTCTTCTTCTACATAGACTAAAGGAGCTATTTCTCCCTGCTCTTTAAGTGCAAAAAGTCTCACGAAATAAACCTCTAACGAATCTTTTAAATACAAAGTATTCGATTGTTTAAATAAAGCCAATTTATCGGTTATTTCAGGAAGAAAATCTTCAAGAGATTTCCAGGTAAGCCATTCATTGGGATTGTAGTAAAACCGTTTTGAATACTGATGTGCATAAGCCTCGATAGACTCAATATTTAGCGAATCCTTTGTAAAAACAAGATCTTCTATGACTTCTAGCTCTGGAGCAACAACACTCACCTTAAGTAACATAAACTGAACTATAGACTCCGCCAACACATAATCATCAGCATGTTTAGAATAATACTCCTGTAATACATCCTGAGCGATAAGGGTATCTATATTCTGATGGATTAGCTTTTGTTCGTAGGCATGTATAAGTAATGAGCGCCTGTAATCTTCTAGCCTTTGATCAATATCAAATTCTGTAAAATCTATATTGAGTTCAGCCTTTTGAAGCAACAACTCCTCCTTCGCCCAATTATGAATGTACTGTTGAATAAAAGCCAGACTATCTGTAGTAGACAGCTCATTGTTTAACAGCGAGCTAAGGTCTGACTTATACAGATAAGAGTCGCCTAGTCTAGCAAGCAAAATGTCGTCAGTCCTCTCGAAAAGAGAACATGACGACAAAATCGTAAAGCTTAGTATATAGTATACGAACTTCTGCAATGCTTAGTTTTTCTTTAGTTCTGTGGTATACAAATTACCGTACCAATCAAAAACAATATCTTTTGATGAACCTAAGGTTCTTCTTGCTTTTCCGAAAGCACGTACAAAGTGTCCTTTATAAGAAGGTGTTATAGGCTCCTCAACAATATCTAGTTCAGCCAGATTGTCATTTTTAAGTAAATCTAAAATATAAGTATTTACTTCAACCTTATATTTAGCACTCAATTCATTCAACCATGACAACTCTAAAGCATCTTGGTAATCGGAGGTTATCAACCCTTTAGCTTCACTTAGCTCTTTCACCTGAGGCTCTATAACCTCATTAATATAAACAACTTTAACATTGTCGTTATCGTGAAGTAGATCTGAAACTCCTACTACCCATTCAACTTGGTCGACATACGAATTTTCACCTTTTAAATACAGCCCTTCCTTAACGTCCATGTTTAAAGAAGATTTCTTATTTATTTTAGATTGAAATTTAGTTAAATCAGTTTTACCTTTACTTAGTTTCTTGTAAACTCTACAAGCAATATTTTCATCCTGGCAATTCACAATTTTTGCATCTACACGGGTATCCCACATATAATTTTGCATGTTTGCTTGATAAAACTCTTTTAAACCAGCGGTATCTTTTACAGCTCTAGACCATATTTTAGTATCGGTAAGTTCGTACAATAATATCCCGTCTCTATACTCTTGCATGAGTAAGCGAAACTCGTTGTATTTACTTTCCAAATTTGCATTCTCATAAGCTATTACAACTTCTTCAGACCAAGTAATAAATGCTTCATCTACAAAACTAGACGATAGCGTTTTAGACTTTACTTTACGTAAAGCTTTAGCTAGAAAAGCCGTAAAGTCTTTTTGGGTATAAGCAGTTTCCTCTAAAGTAAAGATGGTATTGTTTAAATTTTCTGCAAGTACCTCAAAAGATAATTTAGCAGTAGCAAAAGTACGCATTACAAGCGGCTTAAATTCGTTTACCCTAGCACTGTACTCCTTATATCCGTATTCTTTCTTTAATTTATTAACTAGAGAAGTACGTTTCACTTGAGCTCTAGCATCTTTCTCAACTTTCTTTTTTAGCTCGGCTTTTTCATCTTCAAAAGAACCTAAACCTTTTTTATCGAGTAATTTAATGATGTGCCATCCATAAGGAGTTTCTATAGGAGCTGAAAGATCTCCAATATTCACTAAAGAAAAAGCAGCATTTTCAAAAGACTCAACCATTCTATTCGTACCAAACCAAGGTAAAGCACCTCCCTTAGAAGCATTGTTTTTATCGTCTGAGTATTGCTTTGCCATTTCATTAAAATCGGCATTTTCTGAAATTAACTTAGCGTAAATTTCACTTGCTTTTTGTTGTGCTGCTGCAACATCTTCAGCAGAGTTTTGCCCAGATGGCTTAGGGTATTTCACCATTATATGAGCCGTTTTCACTTCACCTCTAGAAACACGTTTATCTTCTACCTTAAGGATATGGTAACCAAAACGGGTACGTACAATTTCCGACACTTCCCCAACAGGAGTAGTATAAGCTGCATTTTCAAAAGGATACACCATATACATAGCACTAAAATATCCTAAGTTACCCGCATTTTCTTTTGCAGATGGATCTTGAGAGTATTTCTTAGCATAAGCACCAAAGTCTGCTCCTTTAATAATCTCAGTTCGCAGCTTATGAATTTTGGTATATGCTTTTAAGGTATCTGCAGATGAAGCATCGGCAGCTACAGTAATAAGAATATGACTTGCTTTTATTTCAGATTTCAAACGACTGTAAGCCTCTTCGACTAATTGTTCCCCAGCTTCGTTATCTACTAAATAAGGTTTAGCTAATTGCTTTCTGTAACCAGCCAATTCCTTAACAAAGGAAGGCACTGTATCCATTCCTAAAGCTTCAGCTTCTTTAACTTTTAGCTTAAAATTCACAAAAAGATCTAAGTATTCATCTAAAGTCTTAGGGTCTATATCTTCACCTACTGCTCTATTTTTATTATAAATACTTAAAAAATCGTCTACACTAACCTCTTCGTTACCTACAGTAAGTAGAGTACGGTTAGAATTTTGAGCTACTGCACCTAAACCTATGAAGGTTAAAAGAACAGAACAAATTAATTTTTTCATCAAAAGAATTTTATTTTCTACTATAGTTAGGTGCTTCACGAGTAATAGTAACATCATGAGGATGTGACTCTGTTACACCAGCACTAGTAATTCTTACAAATTGTGATTTTTCCTGTAGTGTTTGTATGTCTTTAGAACCACAGTATCCCATACCTGCTCTAAGTCCACCAATAAACTGATACATAACCTCAGCTAAAGAACCTTTATAGTCTACACGACCTACAATTCCTTCAGGAACTAATTTCTGTACATCGTCTTCCACATCTTGGAAGTAACGATCTTTAGACCCAGCTTTCATAGCGTCTATAGACCCCATTCCACGGTAAGCTTTATACTTTCTACCTTCGTAAATAATTGTTTCTCCTGGAGACTCTTCGGTACCCGCTAATAAAGAACCTAGCATAACAGAATCGGCACCTGCAGAGATGGCTTTTACTATATCACCAGTATAACGAATACCACCATCAGCAATTACAGGAACACCTGAACCTTTCACAGCATCAGCAACCATCATAACCGCTGTTAACTGAGGTACACCTACACCTGCAACCACACGAGTTGTACAAATAGAACCTGGACCAATACCTACTTTCAAGCCATCCGCTCCAGCTTCAACTAAATATTTAGCTGCTGCAGCAGTAGCAATATTCCCTACAACAACATCTAAATTAGGGTGCTTAGCCTTAATAGATTTAAGTGTGTCTACCACACCCTTGGTATGACCATGAGCAGTATCTACAATAACAGCATCCACACCAGCACCTACTAGTGCATTTACTCTATCCATTACATCTCCCGTAACACCTACACCAGCAGCAACTCTAAGTCTACCAAAAGTATCCTTATTAGCATTAGGTTGAACGCGAACTTTAATTATATCTCTGTAAGTAATAAGTCCAACTAATACATTATTCTCATCTACTACAGGTAATTTTTCAATTTTGTGTTTTTGAAGAATTTCTTCCGCTTGTGCTAAAGTAGTATTCTCTTTGGTAACGATTAAACCATCTTTAGTCATTACATCGTTCACAGACAAAGTATTGTCTTTTACAAAACGTAAATCTCTGTTTGTTACAATACCAATTAGTTTTCCATCGGTATCGATTACAGGAATTCCACCAATTCTAAACTCCTTCATCATTTTCTTTGCATCAGCAACTTTAGCAGTATGCAAGAGCGTAACAGGGTCTAGTATCATTCCAGACTCAGCACGTTTCACAGAACGAACTTCTTTAGCCTGAGCCTCAATACTCATGTTTTTGTGTAAAACAGCAATCCCCCCTTCGCGTGCAATAGCAATTGCCATAGCAGACTCCGATACTGTATCCATTGCAGCAGATGCAATGGGAGCGTTTAAAGTAATGTTTCTTGAAAATTTTGATGTGATATTCACATCACGAGGTAGAATTTCTGAATAACCTGGAATTAATAATACATCGTCGTAAGTTAATCCTTCTCCGATGAATTTATCTGTAGAATGTAAGTCCATGTAGGTGCAATTTTAGATGATAATTGCGTGCAAATATACTAAAAATTAGACAAGGAAACTACCTAAGTATTAAATAAGCTTTTGAGTGGAATTACCCACCAACAAAGGAGGGATAGAAGTGAAAAATCAAGCGCATTGATTAACGAGGAACAATTAATATAAATTCGTAATTTAGAAGGGAATAAAATAATTAATGCAACTAAAATTTTAAAATGAAAAATGAAATAATCCTTTATCAATCAAAAGAGCTATCTACACGCATTGAAGTTCGGTTTGAAGATGAAACGGTTTGGCTTACTAGACTTCAAATAGCTACGCTCTTCCATAGAGATGTGAAAACAATAGGTAAGCACATTAACAATCTTTTTTCTGAGAGAACTAGACAAAACAGCAACTGTCGCAAAATTTGCGACAGTTCAAAATGAAGGAGGTCGTGAGATTCAAAGGCTCATTCAGCACTACAACCTAGATGTAATTATATCGGTAGGATACAGAGTGAAATCTAAACAAGGAACTCTATTTAGAATTTGGGCAAACAGAGTACTAAAAGACTATTTACTAAATGGGTATTCTTTAAACAATCGAATGAATAGACTGGAAGACAACTTACATATTTTAACAGAGCGAGTACATAATGTTGAGTTACAAATATCTACAAGTAAATTACCAACACAAGGAATATTCTACAAAGGTCAAATATTCGATGCATATAAATTCTGCTCAGACCTTATACGTTCTGCTAAGAAATCGATTGTACTAATAGATAATTATATAGACGATACGACCTTAACGATTCTCTCTAAAAAGGCATCTCATGTAGAAGTATTGATTCTCACCCAAAACATAAGCAAACAATTAGCCTTAGACCTTAAAAAGGTGAATTTACAATACCCCAAAATTGAAGCAAAAATATTTAAAGACTCACACGACCGTTTTTTAATAATCGACAAGAAAGAAACCTATCTTACTGGAGCTTCCCTAAAAGATTTAGGAAAAAAGATCTTCGCCTTTTCGAAAATGGATACAAGTTGTGCGGTTGTATTGTAGTCTATAATGAAATTCAATCTTCTAACTGAGTGTGATAGATTTTTGAAGTTTAAACAAAGTAATATTTAGTCAATTGAGCTCAATCACAGCCAACAAAAAAATCCCCTTCCGAAACCGAAAGGGGATTTTTTTATAAACCTAATACTAGATACTTTCTACCAAATACCAGCTACTCTACCTAATAAAACTTCTTCCCAGAAGCAGCATACTCTTTCAATAAGTCACAAGATTGGAAACGCTCTCCGTAGGTAGCTCTCAAACGCTCGAGTTCTTTCACCACATAATCTGCGCCAACTTGATCTATATAACGGAAAGGACCTCCTGTAAACGGACGGAAACCTAGACCGAAGATAGCACCTAAGTCACCATCTTGTACAGACTCTATAATTCCATCTTGCAAACAAAGAACTGCTTCGCTTACCATTAATAAAGTGGTACGCAATTGCACTTCAGCAGCATCAAATTTTGTTTTAGTAGGTTCGCCAAAGAAACCATAAGCGGCTTCATTAGCTTTTCCTCTAACTTTCTTCCCTTTCTTATCGTAAGCCAAGAATCCTTTTTGGTTCTTGCGACCTTTATAACCAGCCTCGTTCATCAAAATAAGACCATCGTTCATGATAGCACCTTCACGCTTTTTGAACATCTCAGCGAGATCGCCCGTCATTACGTGTGCGCCAACATCAATCCCCACTTCGTCCATTAAGGCAAAAGGTCCTACAGGGAATCCGTATTGTTTCATGGTTTTATCTATGTTAATGATATCGCCACCTTCTTGCAGTAATAGCATTGCTTCGTTGAGGTAAGGAGCTAAAATTCTGTTTACATAAAACCCAGGACCATTATTCACTACGATATTCGTTTTTCCTTGTTTGAGACCTAAGTCGTAACAAGTAGCAATGGCTCTATCGGAAGTATGAGGTGTTTTTACAATCTCTAACAAAGGCATTTTAGAAACGGGTGAGAAATAATGCAATCCAATTACATTTTCTGGGTGCTTAGCATATTTCCCTATTTCTTCAATCGATAAAGCTGAAGTATTGGTTGCAAAGATGAAATCCTCTTTGGTGTATTTTTCTACTTCAGCAAGGATCTTTTGTTTCATGCCCATATCCTCGAATACAGCTTCTACTAAAACATCCACCTTATCGAAATCGGTATAATCTAATTGTCCTTTAACTGCAGCAATGGCATTCTTCGCCTCTACCTTAGTCAGTGACTTGCGTTTCACCTTTTTATATAAACTCTTCCAAAGTGCTTTTTTAGCGGTTTGAATAGTAGCTGGATTGATATCTTTCAATGCGATATCAATTCCTTTGTTTAGGGTAACTTCTGCTATTCCAGAGCCCATAAATCCAGCACCTAACAAACCAAGAGTTCTAAGCGTATCGGTATGTTCTTCCCACGGGTTTTTCTTTTTGTCGGTCATGGCAAAGAATAGATTTCTCAATTCTTTAGAAACCGAACCGATCATCAATTCTTCAAACTTGATTACTTCGGCTTCATAACCCGCTTTAGTTCCCTTTTTCAAACCTGTTTCTATACAGCTGATGATTTCCATTGGAGCAGGATAATTACCTAAAGTCTGACGCAATACTTTCTTACGAGCTTCTTTATAAACGATAGAACGCCCAACAGAAGTATGGTCTAAAAGCTTATTTAAGGCTGAAACTTTGCGTTTGCGCTTCATTGGCTTGTTTACCAATTTCAAGGCTAATTTTTCGGCAGCTACTTTTAATTTTGAAGGATGAACCAACTCATCTACCAAGCCCATCTTTTTAGCCTTACGAGCAAAGATGTTCTTTCCCGTAAGCATCATGTCTAAACTGGCTTGTAAACCTACCAAACGAGGTAAGCGCTGTGTTCCACCACCACCAGGAAGTAAACCTAACTTCACCTCTGGTAAAGCTAATTTTGTACTGCGATGATTGGTAGCCACACGAGCCGCACAAGCTAAAGGTAATTCTACTCCTAAACCATAAGCTGTACCGTGAATAGCAGCTACAAAAGGTTTTGCTGAATTCTCTAACTTAGCTAACAAGTCGTGTCCCTTGCGAGAGATCGGTTGAAAATCACCTACTTTATCGGCTTTAAAAGATTGTATATCTGCACCAGCGATAAAATCTTTCTTAGCAGAAATAAATACGGCTGCTTTAATTGCTTCATCTGCCAAAATCTCATCTATAATTTGCTCGAACACATCAATCAATGTTGGAGAAACCACGTTTACTTTTGAATCTTTTTGATCTAAATAGAGAAAAGCAACTCCGTTACTCACTTCTCTTTTAATATAATTCTCTACCATCTTAAGCCTCGTATTTTTCAATTATCATAGCATGACCGTGAGCTCCTGCAGCACAAGCGGCAAGGATAGCATATTTACCACCTTCTTTAAGCAATCTGTTTGAAGCTGTGGTAATCAATCGAGAACCTGTAGCACCAAAAGGATGTCCTATAGAAAGAGAACCACCCCAGTTATTCAATTTAGACTCATCGATTACACCAACAGCTTTATCTCTGCCCAATTTTTCTTTGGCAAATTCATCAGATGCTAAACATTTGATATTGGTTATTACCTGTCCTGCAAAAGCTTCGTGCAATTCAATTACATCCATTTGATCTAAGGTTAAACCAGCCTTTTCTAAAACTTGAGAAATGGCATATGCAGGACCTAAGAGTAATTCGTCTTCTACATCTTGTCCAGTAAATACATATTCTACAATACGTGACTTAGGACTTAAGCCTAGTTCTTTGGCTTTATCTTCGGTCATGATTAAAGAAGCTGCTCCACCATCGGTTAAAAAAGAGGAGTTTGCTGCTGTAAGGGTTCCGTGTTTCTTATCGAATGCAGGACGAAGCTTTGCTAACTTTTCTCTTTTGGCACTTGGTCGAACTCCGTTATCTACTGTTATGGCTTTGAATTTAGGTTCCAAAGTAACCTCACACATTTCAGCTTTTAGTAAACCAGCTTCTTGTGCTTTACCAGCCAACTGATGTGAGCGGTACGAAAAATCATCTTGCTCTTCGCGTGTAACACCATAGCGAGCAGCCATAATATCACAATCTTCACCCATTGTTCTACCAGTCATATATTCTGCAACCGCAGGGCGAACAGGGATAAAATCTGAAGGACGTAAAGAGAAAACAAATTTCAAGGTATCGCCTAGTCCTCTTAATTTTTGAGCACCAAACAATTTATTACGCATCTTTTTAGGGAAACCAATTGGCGTATCAGAAGTATTCTCTACCCCACCGGCAATAACCACATCTGCATTACCCACTAAAATTTCGTTTACACCATTACAGATAGCTCTGTTGGCAGAAATACAAGCTTGAGTAACGGTTTGACAATGTGCATTATTTGGAATCCCTGCCCCTAAGGCAGCTTCGCGAGCTACATTAGAAGTTTGTACATTGGAAATTACTG
>CBCYMK010000012.1:0-127434 GCA_965183875.1 Flavobacteriales bacterium
TATTCCTACTCTTTTATTACAAGCAAGGTCCAAATAATGAGGAGAAACTCTGGATTAAATATTGGTCAGCTAATGGTAGTTCCAAAAACCACAAATACAATACCTATGAACAGAAAAAATAAACAATACGAGGAGTAACAAAACTGGCCATGGTATATAAAGATCTTGATGAAATGAAATGCATGACTCAGAAAGATTTCAATACCTAAAGTCCTCTAGCACAATTTGGCTTACTCAATCTAGTTATGGTAAATACCATTGGTACAGATCATTGGCCTGAGACTCAATCTATCATAAATCAATGTAATGAACTTTACCATGAAAGTTTTGCAGGAATCATGGCACTTCAGAATTCTAGTTTTATTAAAGCACCCAAAATTGTAAGTCACATACTGCCACATTTAAAGTTAAAGTATGCTTCTGAAAAGTTGCTTTAATCGTTGTGGATGGATTGGGATTATGGCAGTATGAATTATTGAAGGAAAAGCTAGATGGTAATATTACTACAAAAGTTATGAATTCATGGTTGCCTTCAATTACACAACTTTCCCGGCAAGCTATATTTAGAGGTGCTGTTCCTGAAATAGATTACAAGCAAGGTCCAAATAATGAGGAGAAACTCTGGATTAAATATTGGTCAGCTAATGGTATTCCAAAACCACAAATACAATACCTATATGAACCAAAAAAAATAGAACAATACGGAGGAGTAACAAAACTGGCCATGGTATATAAAGATCTTGATGAAATGATGCATGGCTCAAAAGATTTGCAATACCTAAAGTCCTCTACAGCAATTTGGCTTACTCAATCTAGTATTGTAAGTAATGTAAAATCTTTGTTAGATAATGAGTTTACAGTATTTATAGCTACAGACCATGGGAATGTGCTAGCAAGAGGCTGGCGCTCCTTAACTGGGAGAGAAAAACTAGGCAGTCACAAATCCGGCAGTAAAAGTCAGCGACATATTGAATACTCTAATAAATCTTTATATGAAGATTTTATTAAAAACAATAAAGACCTGGAGGAATCCATAGTACAAGAAGAACAAGCAATCTATTTCAAAAATGATTTGAGCTTCTCCCGAGATGAATCTCTAGTTACTCATGGAGGTGCTCATATATTAGAAATGTTAATTCCTTTTGCCAAAATAACAAATGAGTAATTACGTAGACATAAATCAAAGGATTCCATTATACATCCTTAAAATAGCTTTACAAAGTTATTTAGACGGCACGTACACCAATGATTATATTATGGAGCAGTTGGTATGGAATATGATGGTGAAACCGTTAAAAAAATCTTTGCGCATCGTCAATAAAATAATCAAACGAAATCCAATTATTCATTTGACCGATGAATATAAAGTGAAAGTTCAAGCAGCTATTAAAAGTAAAAATGATTGTAATCTAATTCTTATTTCATTGCTTAATTCAGCTTTTCCGTTTTCGTTTGATGTCTTAAGAATAATGGGAGATTTTTCTCTGTTCAGGATGTGATTAATGCAGAAACTATAAAAAAGAATGTTTCTAATATTTATGGAGGAAACCGAGCTACTGAAAACGGAATATATAGTGTTATACCTATGTTCCTAGAAGCAGGTATCTTTAAAAGACCAAAGCAGGGCATATATGAATTTGAGAATATATTAAATTATAGTACAGAAATTGCAAAAGAGATTTTCATAGCATCCTTTAATCAAAATAATACTATCAAACGTACCTTAAACAATTATCAACATTCAGACAGTTATTTTTTCTTTATTTAATAATTATTTTTCAAATACTGTTTCCCGTCTTCCATCATTTGATCAACATCTGAAAGCTTATAATAATAGGTTCCTTGAA
The DNA here is from genome assembly GCA_965183875.1 of Flavobacteriales bacterium. Taxonomy (GTDB): domain Bacteria; phylum Bacteroidota; class Bacteroidia; order Flavobacteriales; family UBA7430; genus UBA6772. The sequence goes on from CBCYMK010000012.1 coordinate 1,848, forward strand.
CTAGTGAGCAGGGTAAAATCCCGTCTGCTCTCAACCTGAAAAGCGTGGCAGTAGAGCAAGACATTATTTCACATACTTCTGATGATTTAATCCACTTTTTTTCTTGTTGGTTTTTGGAAGCTTCAAAATACTCTTTCATGAGTTCAATGATTTCCTCTTTTTGTTTTTCTAATAACTCTTCAATGAAGTCTTTATACATAATGATGTTTTAAAATTAATACTTGTACAAAGGACTCGATTGTTATTCAATATGCTTGTATACATTATTCGTGTATACAACTCAAACTACTATAAATCCTGGTCATTTATGAATTCTTGAAATTTGATCTTGTATTTTTCAGTGTTGATTTCTTTTTTTCTGATATTAGAAATGGTTTGCCTTGAGTTTTTAATCTTTTTCCTTTATCATATCTGCAATGTCTATCGATAAATTTTGAAAGGATTGAGTCGTTATCAAACTTAAAGATTCCCATTTCTTTGAGTTTCAACATGAAGTAAATGACTTCGATACGAGGTCTATTGGAATCAAGAATATTAAATTGTGACATCTGTTTCGTTTGATCCCTTTCAAGCTCTAGCTCCTGCTTGAGAAATCGAATGTATTTTTCACGTGAATATGGCTTTACTCCAAGATCTAGTCGTTTTACTTTAGAGATTATTTTTTCGCTTTTATGTATTTGATCGTTAATATAATCGATCATGTCAGCATCTTGATTTTCATCTAAAAATTTAGCTTCTGAATTTTGATAATGTTCTTTTAGCTTTTCAAAAGGTATTTGTGCCTGTCTTTTTTAATTCTTCTTTTGACTGATCTGAAATCTTTATATACTTTTTTACTGCCGTATTTAATTTTAAAAGTTCTAATTCTAAATTCATTTTCTTCTTTATTTAAATTGTACCATTAATTTAAGGCATTTACATTAGGTTTCAATGAATAAGTTATCACCATGAATTTAGATGTATTTTAAGAGTATATTTTTGAATATTTTAGTATAAATCAATGCTTTAGTCAAGAATGCCGTTAATTCTGGAATTAACGTAAAATACTGATTGTTAATAACTTAGATTTGTTGTTGTATGGCCAAAAAAGTTAAAACACGTCGAGTTTTCTAGTACAAGGCCTTCAAAGCTTGCATTTCATCTTGTACTCTTGTGTTGACCATTCTGGCATAATGCTGGGTTTGTTTTATGCTTTTGTGACCTAGCATTTTACTTACCACCTCAATAGAGATTCCTTTGGCAAGGGTAACGGTTGTGGCAAAGGTATGACGGGCAATATGAAAGGTAATTACTTTAGTTATGCCACATAGTTTTGCCAAGGTCTTCAGATGCTTATTTGTCTTTTGATTGCTGATCATATATATGGCTCTTTGTTTTTCAATGCACATGGGTGGTTTTTGTATTGCTTGAGTAGCTCCAATACTTTTGGGAGTAATATAATTTCAGCTTTAACCTTTGATTTCTGTCCTTAGGTTTTGATCCAATAATCACCATTGTCAAAAATAATTTGATTACTTCTTAATGCTCTTAAATCTGCGTAAGCAAGACCCGTGTAACATGATATTAGGAAACTATCTCTTACAATCCTTAGATTTTCATCTTTAAGCTCAAGACTGCTAGCTTTTTTAAGTTCTGTATCATTAAGACACTCTCTTTCAATTGTTACTATGCGTCCTTTATATTCTATAAATGGATCCCTATCGATGACTCTGTTGTGTATGGCTGTTCTTACAATTTTCTTAAACATTGAATGTATTTTACTGTTGTGTTATTCGAACATCTTCCTATTGTTCTAATATAATGATCCAATCCTCGATAAATGGGTAGTCCAAGAATCTAACATCTAAATCTGTTTTGTTGTATGCTTCTTTTAAATAATTGCAGAGGTGTCTTAGGCACATGTCATACCTTATATAAGATCTGTGTGCTCTTTGGTTAACTGCAACTAGCTGTTTGAATTGTATCTGATGTTTATTAAACAATTCCCACTATACCATGAAATTGTTTATCTAGGCCTTGGTAATAATCGATTATTCTTTCCAGGGAGTAGGTCTTGCTGTTTTTTATGCATTCAGCTCGGCATCATACATCTCCTTTTCCACCGTTTTCAGATGGTCGTAATAGCGTTTCCCTTCAGGTAGTTTTTTATTTGGAAAGGCTTTCTTTTTATCCCATAAATTGGGAGGGATTGTCTTACCCAGTGAAAAGTCTTTTCTTTTACCCTTGAGCGATGCCCGACAATAAAATGATCAAGCCTCCCTTTTTGGCTTGGCTTTCTCTGGTAAAGAAGTAAACATTTAAATAACTCATAGTTCTTAATTGATAGTAGCAAATATCATAAGAGCTAACAGCCTTCTTTGTATACAATTTTCTTGTATACAAGTTAAAAACAGTGTTTACTATAGGTAGCACCATATCCACACTTAGGTATGGATAAATTGACGAAATATGAAATCTCGTCGTTTAAAAAAAAACTTCTGAAAATCAACGATTTATACAAATCGATCGGACTTGAATAAAGCCCTTAGCAGAGAGGAAGGGATTCGAACCCCCGATACATTGCTGTATACACGCTTTCCAAGCGTGCGCCTTAAGCCACTCGGCCACCTCTCTGTTGCGGCTGCTAAAGTATACTTTTTTTATAAAAAAAGCCTTTTATTTTAACTTGCTTTTTCTGCTGTTAGTTTGCAAAACAAACTGGCCAATAACATTCCTATAATAGGTGCTGAAATATAAAGCCATAGGTATTGCAAGTCTCCTGAAAATAAGGCTGGAGCTATAGATCTAGCTGGGTTCATAGAAGCTCCAGTAATAGGTCCAGCAAACATTGCTTCTAAGCCAACTACACCACCGATGGCAATACCTGCCATTGTTCCAGTTTCTTTAGATCCTGTTGACACTTTTATGATTACGAACATTAATATAAAGCTGAGTATAATCTCAAGTATAAATGCTTGCATGTTTGAATTAAGGGGGATTGTTGCCCCTTGAGTAGTGTGTAAAGGGAATAAGATGTAGAGTGTTGCAGATGCCAGTACTGCCCCTGTGATTTGTGCAGTTATATATGGGATAACTTCCTTTTTAGGGAAAGTTCCAGTAGTCCAGAAAGCAATAGTTACCGCCGGGTTTATATGTGCCCCCGATTGCCCTCCGATAGCATATATCATGGCCATTACGATTAAACCAAATGTAATAGCGATTCCCACATGTGTTATTACACCTCCACTGTTGTCGTTCATGATTATGGCGCCAGGGCCACAAAAAACTAAGGCGAAAGTTCCGAAAAGCTCTAATAAATAACGTTGCATAGCTGAATGATTTGAGAGGCAAAAATATTAAAAAATCCTTTACCCTTTACGATACCCTTTAGGGGTAAAACCTGTGATTTTTTTAAACTGTCTATTAAAATTTGAAATATTATTAAATCCTGTTTGAAAACAGATTTCGGAGATGTTTAAATCGGGTTTTAATAATAAGCTACAGGCCTCTTGAATACGAACCTCGTTTAAGAAAGTGATATAGGTTTTACGTGTTCTCTTTTTAAAGAATCTACAAAATGCAGCAGGACTTCTGTTTGCCATTTTAGCGACAAAATCTAAAGAGATATCCTCTCTAAAATTACTTAATGTAAATTGGAATACTGCATTTAAAATTTGCCCATCAGACTCCTTCGAAATACTCTTGTAGTCTATGTGACTTAGATGTTTAGCTTTTTTGTCATCGTTTAATATTGAGCATAGTTCAAGGATGTTTAAAATTCCGCTGCTCGATTTCCCAGATTTTATACTCAAAAAGCTAGTAAGTAGTTTCTTTTTGTTTTTTGTACTGTATCGTATTCCTCGTTTAGCATTGTCTATAAATCCTTTTAAATCCCTCAATTCTTCAAGTTGAAAAAAATCGCTATTTGTAAGACGAGGCCCCATGAAAATTGTGGTCGATAAACATTCTTTTTCATTTTGCTCGTAAAAAGATTTGTCGGAGCTAAAAACATGTGGGAGATTTTGACCGATCACAAAAAGATCTCCTGGCTTAAAAGAACTTATATAATCGCCTATAATACAAGTGCCATATCCTTTTTGTATTAAGGTGATTTGTAGCTCAGGGTGGTAGTGAAACAAGTCATAAAAATAAGGAACCTTATCGATTTGTACTCGATAGGATTCTTTTTCTGGTTTAGGTATTTGGAAAGATAAGGCTTTCATATTGTTAATTGTAGGCAAGAACTCTGCCATAATATGTTAAAATAGTATTATTTATGAGGTGTAAGTAGATGGGTCGTATTTATTAAATTATGAAGAATAGTGAAAAATATAAAATACCTAAATTGCCCCTATGAACAAAAAGGAAATTTTAGCCGAGCTTCACCAATTTTTAAGCTTAGAACGTATTCAAAGATTTGAGGATGTTTTGGGAAATAGAACGCGCCATTTTACCGTAGCAGTGGAGAATATTTTTCAGTCGCATAACGCAAGTGCTGTTATGCGTACCTGCGATTGTTTTGGGGTGCAAGACTTACATGTTATTGCAAATCAGAATCAATACCAGCTGTCTAAAGATGTGGCAATGGGAGCAGAGAAGTGGGTAGATATGCACAATTATTATAAAAATGAAAATAATACCCAAGAGTGTATCGATAATTTAAAAGGTCAAGGTTATCAAATAGTAGCAACTACCCCGCATACAAAAGATGTGTTATTACCCGATTTTGACGTTGCCAAGAAGTCTGCTTTTTTCTTCGGTACTGAAATTAGTGGGCTTTCTGATATAGTTTTAGATCAAGCCGACGCTTTTGTGCGTATTCCTATGTATGGATTTACAGAGAGTTATAATATTTCTGTATCTGCAGCCCTTGTTTTGCACGATGTGGTTGATAGATTGAAGAAGTCGGATGTTAATTGGTCTTTGTCGGAAGAAGAATTAATGGATAAGCGAATAGATTGGGCTGTGAAATCGCTTAAGAGCGGTAAGCAAATATTAGCACAATTGTTGGCCAAGCAGGAGTCATGAATATCCCCATCTGTTACCAGGACGATTTTATAATTGCCGTGTCTAAGCCTTGTGATGTATTGGTTCACCATTCTCATATGGCTAGAAATATGGGGAATGAAGCAACGCTAATAGACTTATTGAAGGAGCAATACAAACATAAATACTACCCTTTACATCGTCTAGATCGGAAAACTTCCGGGCTGATTTTATTGGCTAAAAAACGCGAATACGTAAGTGTTTTTCAAGACCTGTTTCTACAGAATAAAATTCAAAAAACGTATTGTGCCTTGGTTAGAGGTTTTGCTCCTGAAAAAGGAATAATAGACAGCCCTGTAAAAGGAAGAGATGCCAATATTCATAAGGAAGCATATACTGAGTTTAGTCGAAGTGAGCTTGTTATTTTAGATATCCCAGTACACCCTTATGATAATGCTCGTTACAGTTTAGTAGAGTTAATACCAAAAACGGGTCGCTTACATCAATTGCGAATTCATTTAAATAAAATTAGTCACCCTATTATAGGAGATCCTAAGTATGGAGATCGATTTCATAATAGAATGTTTGAGAATGAATTTAACTGTACTAAAATGTTTTTACACGCTTTAAAAATACAGTTCATCCATCCTGTAACCAAACAAACTATTTCTGTCCAATCAGATTTCCCAAGTCACTGGACACAAGCTTTTAAAAGATTTAATTGGCCTTTTAAATGAAAAATGTATTTTTGAATTGTTAATATTTATGCTCGAATAGCTTTTGGAATAATCCTTGTTTACAAACGGGCAGTATTAAACTTAAAATTTTATACCATGAAAAAATTTACTTTTTTATTCTCTTTACTACTAACTCAGTTTGCTTTTGCTCAATGGGATGGTGATTTCCCTGGTGACGGAACTTTCCCTTGGCATGGAGATTCATCTATTGTAGTAACAGACTCGATGATTGTTATTAACGGTGATACTATATTTATAGACGTAAACCCTGGCGATGGAGAAAATCCATGGGATAACGACTGGGATGGAAATGATAATCCTTGGGGTGATTCTACTGATGTAGATTTTCCATGGGATGATATTGAAGTAATCAACGATTCAACAATTGTTATAAATGGAGATACAATTATTCATTCTTTCCCTGGCGATGGCGAAAATCCATGGGATAACGACTGGGATGGAAATGATAATCCTTGGGATGATTCTACTGATGTAGATTTTCCATGGGATGATATTGAAGTAATCAACGATTCAACAATTGTTATTGGAGGAGATACAATTATTCATTCTTTCCCTGGTGATGGAGAAAATCCATGGGATAACGACTGGGATGGAAATGATAATCCTTGGGATGATTCTACCGATGTAGACAATCCATGGGATGGATATTGAGGTAATCAACGATTCAACAATTGTTATAAATGGAGATACAATTATTCATTCTTTCCCTGGCGATGGCGAAAATCCATGGGATAACGATTGGGATGATTCTACTGATGTAGATTTCCCTTGGGATGATGATTGTAACTGTACAATGGAATACAATCCAGTATGTGGAACTGATGGCTTTACTTATCCAAATCCTTGTGTAGCAGAATGTGCTGGTGTAGATTATACACTGGGTGCATGTAGTGATAATGGTGAATGGCCTTGGGATGATTCTACCGATGTAGACAATCCATGGAATGGAGTTGAGGTAATCAACGATTCAACAATTGTTATAAATGGAGATACAATTATTCATTCTGGTGGTAATGGTACTTTTCCTGGTGATGGAGAATGGCCTTGGATAGATTCTACTGATGTAGAAGAAACGATGATTGTTGACTGTAACGGTGTTGAAGGTCCAGCAGATTGGATTGGTGATGGTTATTGTGATGATGGATACTGGGGGTCTGACTTCAACTGTGAAGCTTTTGATTTTGACGGTGGAGACTGTGAAGAAGATGATGATAACGAATGGCCTTGGAATGATTCTACAGATGTAGAATGTCCATGGGATAACGATTTCCCTGGCGGATCGAATGGCGATGATTTTGATGAAGATACCTTTGAAGATATGCTAGAGATTATTGAAGGTTTCGATATGAACGCAGACGAATTGGTGTTGATTCTTGAAGAAACAGATGTGATACTTTCAATTATTGACGCAAGTGGTTTAGAATTTACCCCTGCTGAAATTGATGGCTTTCTAGTGTTTGGACCTTTCAGCTTAGAAGATTTATACTCGATTATTATTGAAGGAATGGAGGATTTTGAAATTGGTTGGGGCTTGTTCCGTCCAATTGGTGGACAAGTAGTTGGCGAAGGTGTAATTACTTCAAATGGTCAAAGCCTAAATAATATGTTTACTGTAAGTTCTATGCTTTCATTAAACGAAACGGAGATTGATTTAGAGATCTATAAAACTACTTACTACGATTTATTAGGTAAGGAAGTTAAAGAAGCAAACAACGGATTGTATATTAAAGTTATGCAAACCAATAAAGGAGAGATTTCTGATAAAGTGTATATCAAGAAATAATTTCTTTCTTTAATATATTGAAAAGGCTGCCAGAAATGGCAGCCTTTTTTTGTGATAATTTTATAGGTAGTTTTTTCTTCCCGAGAACTATGGGTATCCTTTACTTTGTAAGAAGTAGTTAGAGAATTAAGAAGATAAAGTAGTTGTAAAAATTATGAGTATTTTCTCATCTCCTCTGTCAGTCTGAGCCTGTTGAAGACCCTATTACTCTTCCTTCACCTATAGAGAATTAAAGTATAAAAAAAAGAGGCTGATTCAAATTTGAAACAGCCTCTTGGGTTTTTATAAAAGCTTAACGCTTAATTTTCATTATTTTTTGAAGTTTTCCTTTCTTTCTCTTCTCAACCAACTTAAGACCTAGGTCATATTTCTCCCAGTTCCAATTTTCAGGTATAGTCAAACGATCGTTAAGAGCTTCTACATCAGCTATAGAACTGTTTGGGTGCAGTTGTACAGAAACAATATCAGCTGGCATTATTTCTAAACCAATTGTATAGCTCGGGTTGGTCCATGCCCAGTCGTTAAGTTGCTTCTTTTTAGATTCAATTTCCTTTTCTCCACGCATTAATACTGTAGGGATATAATAGCTTATTGTTTCCCCATTTTTTAATTGAATATCTAATTCAATAGGCATTGGCATTTCACCTTTTGTAAGTAGTATTCTACTTCCGTTTGTAGTAGCCGAAATTTCAGCAATAGCATAGTCAATGGTTTTGGTAGTGTTCACAAAATAATCGAAATACCAATCTAACTCAATACCACTTTCACGCTCTACAATTCTTTTGAAGTCTGCTGGAGTAGGATGCTTAAAGCTCCATTCTTTGAAATAACGCAATAGCGAACGGTCTACAGTTTCCTGCCCTACAATATGACTAAGCTGATCTAGTATCACCACTCCCTTAGAGTACGATGCTGTTCCGTATGCCCAGTTGGTGTTAAAGTGATCGGCATGTGTACAAAGTGGTTCTTCATACTTACTATTGGCAATTCTTTTATATCCTTTATAAGAACTTCCATGTGCGTTTTTCCAGTCTTCAGGAAATAACTGTTGTTCAATTCTATTCGATGCATAAGAGGTAAAACCCTCGTCCATCCAAGAGAATAAGCTTTCGTTGGTAGCCAACATTCCTTGGTACCAACTGTGCATTGCTTCGTGAACACAAACACCTACCAAACTCTTTAATTTTCTATTTCCAGTGATTAAGGTAGCCATAGGGTATTCCATACCGCCATCTCCTCCTTGAATAATAGAGTAGTGTGGGTAAGGGTATTTCCCGAAGTTTTCATCTGCATAAGCAAAGGTTTTGATCATATATTCTCCTAGATTCTCCCATTCTTTGGTTTTCTCTCCTTTTAAATAGAAAAGGTGGAAGTTAGGTCCTTTGTCGTTTACTACGATGTCGTGTGTGTATTCTGGATCTGCAGCCCATACAAAATCATGTACATTTTCAGCTTTAAAGTTCCATGTTAATCGATCCGATTTAGTAGCTTGAACAGTGTTTGAATAACCGTGTCCAATTTCATCAGCATTTTGTAGTACCCCAGTAGCAGCAATTGTATAAGCAGAGTCCATAGTGATGTTTACATCGAATGAACCCCAAATTCCGTAAAACTCACGTCCTACATATGGGTTGGTATGCCATCCATCAGTATCGTATTCACACATTTTAGGATACCACTGCGACATAGAATAGTCTATACCTTCTTTGTTCATTCTTCCCGAACGGCGAATTTGAACAGGTATTTGTGCTTTAAATTCCATATTAAAAACGGCAGTATCTCCTGGAAGAATTTCATTTTCTAAAAACACCTCTAAGATCGTTCTGTCGTGTACAAACTTAAGCTCAGTATCATTGAGTTTTAAAGAGGTGATTTGTTGAATCCCCATTTCATTTTCTTTCAAATGTGCTATTCTGTCACCTACCCTTCTGTCTGGGTCTAAAATAGTTCTAGAGCGTATATCCATCATACTTCCCGGTTGAAAAGCATTAAAGTAGAGGTGGTAAAACACCTTGTTTAAAGTGTCAGGAGAATGATTGATGAGCGTCAATTCTTGAAGCCCGTCAAATTGGTGCTTCTCAGAATCGAAGTTGATATCCATTTGGTAATGAGCTTCTTGCTGCCAATAAGATTGACTATAAGCACTAAGGCTAAACCCCAAGCATAGAAGTATTGAAAAAAGACTTTTCATTCGAATAGATTTTAATTAATTTGGACGTAAATCTACAAACTATATTTTGTTTTAAGTAAATGGCTGAACAAAGAAAAATATTGCGCATTTTTAAACTTATAAGTTTATTAAAAGGAGCTAAAAGAAGAACACCTGTTGAGTTGGCTTCAATTTTAGAAATATCCAAACGTACCGCTTACCGTTACTTTATCCTACTCGAAGAGTTGGGTTTTATAATAGATGTAGATTTTGAGAATCGTTACTTTATTCCTACTGACGCAGGCGATGAGTACCAGTTTACATTTAATGCCGAAGAGTCGTTGCTTATAAAGCAGTCTATAAAGAGCTTGTCTGCTTCCCATAATCTATCTGAACACATCCTCAAAAAACTCCATATGATGAGTGAACAGGCTCAGATAGGAGAGAATATATTAAATGCCAGTAATGGATTGAAGATTGAGAAATTATCGAAGGCCATAACAGAAAAACAACAAGTTAAATTGATGAACTATTCATCCCTAAATTCGAATACAGATTCAAATCGTTTATTCGAACCTATTACATTTACTACCAATTACACTGGTGTTATTGGGGTTGATGTTGAAAATGCACCTACAGAGTCTCGTATTTTTAATATCAATAGAATAGGTCATGTAGACGTGCTTAGTAAGCAGCAGGGTTTTGCTTCTAAAATTGAAGTTCAATCTATAGATGCTTTTGGGTATAAAGGCGAAAAACTTTACGCGATAGAGTTAAATCTAAAACGCAAAGCTTATGCCCAGTTGATTCAGTTTTACCCCCAAACAAAACCACTTATAAAAGGTAAAACCAATAATTACGTATTTAAGTCAAAGGTTTATTTTTCTGAAAATCTATTCCGTTTTCTACTTTCTTTCCCCGATGAGGTGCAGATAGTAAAACCTAGTAGTCTTACCTTGGCTCTGAAGGAGTTTAAGCAGACTTTTTAAGTTTCAGTGTTAAATTGTTTAAGCTGCTATAAAGTTCATCTAACGATTCAATTACAAAATACTTCTCTTGTATGATGTCTGTATGGAATTCACATTGCATTACTTCTTGAATATCGTATTTAAGGTGTTTTAGTTTTGTGTCGAACACATGATTTGTTTCTCCAAAAGAAGAGGCTATTCCAGCTCCGTATACTTTGAGTTTCCCATTTTCTTTAATGAGCCCAAATTCTATTGTAAACCAATAAATGCGCTGCAAGCATAAAAGCATTTCTTCGTTTTCTTTGTGTTGCTGACCTAGTTTACCAAATGCTTGAGCAAATTTCGAAAATGTAGGGTTTAAGAGTAGGGGTATATGGCCAAATATATCGTGAAACATATCTGGCTCCTCCAGGTAGTCTATTTGTTCTCTTTTTCGTAACCATGTAGAGGAGCAGAATTTTTTCTCTGCCAGTAAGTCAAAAAAATCTCCCACAGGTATAAGTCCAGGTACCACATGAATTTCCCAGCCTGTATTGCCTTTGAAAAAATTATTCATTTCCTCAAAATTTGGAATTGACTTTTCATTTAAAAACGGCGCTAGCTGCTCTAAACACTCGTTATAATGTATGGAGCCTTTTATTCCTAAGTTTTCTTTCTGTCGGTTAAATAGTAAAGCCCATACCTCTTGGTCTTCTTGGCTGTAATTTTCGTAATGCTGTTTCATGCTTTTTTTGAATAAAAAAACACCCACCTCCGAATGGAAATGGGTGTTGGTTATAAATTTATATACTACCAATTCGTCCTATTCCTTATGGAGTGGAGTGAATATAATAATAGTAATATGTGTTTTGTCTGATCATCTTTACCAAATATACAAATCTTTAATACGTATACAAATCTAATTACGTGTCACTAGTTGTCACAACTTATAGCTTCATTTGTAATGTAGAATTAAAACAAAGGACTATGACAACAACTTACGCACTTAGACAAAGCACTCACCAGTATTTACCATTCGGAATAGATTTTTCTAAAAAGGACGATCATTTAGGCGTCTACAATTCACGTGTTTTGGAAGATCTCGTAGACGGAAATTTACAGAGGGAGTATTATTTCCAGACTCGTAAATTTGGCTCAATCTACTTGTCGGTAGTTAGTAAGTTGGTTATTTCGGACCAAACATGGAATGAGTTTATGGGGACCTTTATGCAAGACAAGGATATTGAACAATTCGTTGATCAGATGATAAATAACCAGATGGATACCGATTTATTGAGCTTAATCGGGAATAATTTGCCAAAATACCCAGATGTTTTGGGCTTGGTGTTAATGGGAGAAGCAATCTATAAGGGGTGAAACGTAAAACGAGAGTTGAGAAATTGTAAATCTTTAAACATGCCTGGTAGATAGACATATTTCGGGGTTGTCACATTGAGTTTATCGAAATGTTCTCTATAAGTAGCCAGTCACTATGTACCAATTTTTCGTTTCATTTTTAATCGTCTATTTGACATTAAAACCATTTTGACAAAAAAAGGTGAATGCTAATAATTAACATTCACCTTTAATAATATAGACTGTATTCCAATTCAACAATTATTTATTGTGAATTAAAACTTAATCATCAATAAACACTTAGTCTTCTAATTCTTCGTAACGATCAATTTCTCTTTGGTAAAATTCATCAGCTAAAGCTAAAAGTTCGCTAATAGCAGTGGTTAATTCTGCCTCATCGTTGGTGCCTAATAATTCAGGAAGGTGGTCGTCCATCCACATAACGTCATCGGTGTCTAGGTTTAAGATAAACTTTGGTGATTGAGTGTGGATAATAAAAACAGTGTCTTGACTTTCGGTGTTGTCTCCAACTAAAAACTTTGGGATTTTCATTTTTTTGTAATTTATGTTTTAATGTTAAATGGAACTTGTTAAGGGTCGTTTCTTAGGTCAGTTAAGGTTAAGCTACAGGTTTGTAGTTATTGTTTTCCTGCAAAAGATTCTACTTCTTCTTTGCTAATGGTGTCTGAGCACAATATTATTAAGCGTTCAATAACGTTTCTAAACTCTCTAATATTTCCAGACCACGAATAGCTTTGCAGTGTTTTTAAGGCTTCGGGGCTAAACGTTTTTTCAGTAATTCCGTGTTCATTACAGATTTGTTTGTTAAAATGGTCTGTAAGGATAGGTATGTCTTCTTTGCGTTCGTCTAAGGAAGGGTTGCTAATTAAAATAACTCCTAAACGGTGGTAAAGATCCTCTCTAAAATTACCTGCTTCAATTTCTTTTTTTAGGTCCTTGTTGGTGGCTGCTAAAACACGAACATTTACGGTAATTTCTTTGTCTCCTCCAACGCGGGTAATCTTATGTTCTTGTAGAGCGCGTAATACTTTTGCTTGCGCCTTTAAGCTCATGTCTCCTACCTCATCAAGGAATAGGGTTCCACCGTCGGCAGTTTCAAATTTCCCTTTACGTTGTTTTATGGCAGAGGTAAAAGCGCCTTTTTCATGACCAAATAATTCAGATTCAATTAGTTCTGAAGGTATTGCAGCACAGTTTACTTCGATCATCGGAGCAGTACTTCTCTCACTTTTTTCGTGTATCGCATGGGCTATAAGTTCTTTTCCTGTTCCATTAGCACCTGTAATGAGTACTCTTGCATCGGTAGGAGCAACCCTATCGATCATTTGATTTATTTTGGCTAGTGCTGGGGAGTCGCCAATCATCTCGTATTTTTTGCTAACCTTTTTCTTGAGTACTTTATTTTGGACCACTAAATTCTTTCGGTCCAAGCCGTTTCTCACCGTATTTAATAATCGGTTTAAATCTGGTGGTTTCGAGATATAGTCGAAGGCACCTTTTTTTATACATTCTACAGCAGTGTCAATATCTCCGTGTCCTGAAATCATAACCATGGTTAGATCTGGTTGGTCTTTTATAGCTTTGGTGAGCAGCTCCATTCCATCCATTTTAGGCATTTTAATATCGCATAAAATTAGATCATAACTATCTTTAGATAATTTGTCTAAGCCTTCTAGTCCATCTTCTGCGACCTCAACCTTATAACTACTGTCTTCTTCTTGTATGATGTTCGACAGTACATTTCGAATCGCTTTTTCATCTTCTATAATGAGGATTTTTGCCATGGGTGGGGTTTTGTTAAAAGTGTATCGATGAGTCCTTCTTTAAGCGCATAGCTAGAAAGACGTAAGTCGTGAATAATAAGTCTATTTAAAATATAATTAATGACCACAACGGCAATAACAATCATATCTGCTCGCATAGGTACTAAGCCTTCCATCTGCAATCGCTGTTCCAAAGTAGATTCAGAAATGGTTCTTTGAATCCCATTATAGTCGGTCATTAAAAATGAATAACTTTTTTCTTTTTTCCATAACTCACAATCTCCATTTTTACAAGAAATCATTTCTGCTAAGGTGTCAAATGACCCCGAAGAACCTATTAAGCAATTCACTTCATAGGTTTCTGCCATCTCTATCATCTCCTCTAAAGATTCTTCTAGATGAGCATCTATAGCAGTTATATCGTCTATATTTATTGGATTCGACGGGTTAAAAGTTTCTAAGAGTCTGGCAGCGCCCAGTTTGTAGCTTTTTCTCCAAAATGTCTCTTCGCTATTAGCGATTATGAACTCTGTGCTTCCCCCACCAATATCAATAATTAGTTTTGGAGAGTCTTCTAAATCCATGCACTGTTTTACACCTTGGTAAATTAGGTCAGCTTCGGTATCACCATCAATAATATTAATTAATATACCCAGCTTATTTTTCACTTCTTGAGCAAATAGCTCTCCGTTATCTGCACTTCTTATTGCTGAAGTGGCAACGGCATAAAACTCGTTTATGTTTTCTTTCTGCAGCTTGGCTTTGTATTGTGTAAGCGCCTCAATACCTCTTTGAAATGCATCGTCTGCTATAAAACCTTTTGTGATCCCTCCTTCGCCAAGTTTAACGGCAATTTTGGTTTTGTAAAAAATAGAATAACTCTCATCTACTACTTCAGCAAGCAATAAATTAAAGGTGTTTGTACCTAAGTCTATAATTCCTATTTTCCTCATTTTTAGCTTTGTTTAATCCACTTCCATAAAGTTTTGTAAGTCACTTTTTGTCCGTACATCAAAATTCCTACTCTGTAAATTCTTCCTGCAATCCAGCTGGTAAAGATAAAGCCAATAATTAACAAAACCATCGATAATCCTATTTCCCATAGAGGTGGATCAAAAGGAAGTCTTCCCATCATTACCACAGGGGAGGTGAATGGAATTATAGAGCACCAAAAAGCAAGTGTGCTATCGGGGTTTTCAAGAATTGTTTGGAGTGATACTATGGAGAAAATTAAGGGTATGGTTATGGGCATCATAAATTGCTGTGTGTCGGTTTCAGAATCTACCGCAGCACCAACAGCTGCAAATAAAGAACCGTACATTAGGTAGCCTCCCACAAAATAAAACAAGAACATACCCAGTAAAAAACTAATGTTGATACTTTCTAGCTGGGCAAAAATTGCAGCAATTCCCTCTTGAGGAATTTCTACATCCTCAAGGATTAGTTCTGTTGAGTTTGCCAAGTCCGCCGGATTGAGTTCTGTCGGGTTTATTAAAAAGCTTGTTGCTACGGTACTCAGTGCGAAGGTGAGTAATATCCATAATGCAAATTGTGTAAATCCTACTAAGGCCACGCCAATAATTTTACCCATCATCAACTGAAAAGGTTTTACAGAGGAGATGATAATCTCTATTATTCGGCTGGTTTTTTCTTCCAATACACCACGCATTACCATTGCTCCATAAAGAAAAATGAATATGTAAATTAAAAATCCACCTGCCATACTCAAGCCCATTGCTATTTCTGTTGAAGCAGATTTCTCAGCACCACTTTCTCCCAGTACAATAGTGTTTAATTGCACTTCAGCCTTGGTTTTTTTAATCAGCTCTTTTGTTAAGCCTTCATTATTGAGCTTTATAGATTCGATAACGGATTCTATATTTTGGGAAATAAGTCGCTTGTATGTAAAGTTAATTGGTTTGTGGGTGAATACGCTTACCTCACTTTCAATAGTGCTTATATTACTTTGGTTTACCTGGGGTATATATACCAATGCTAGGGCCTCACTTTCGTTAAAAAGAGCCTTTACTTCTTCAAGTGGATTGGTGAAAATTGTGGTGTTTAAGCCTTCTATATTCTCAAATTGATTGGTGAATAGACCGCTTTCATCACAGAGCCATATACTTTTATCTTCACTGTCTGTATTGTCCATAAAGAGCGGTGTCATCATTAGGCTGGCCATTAGTATGGGGCCTAAAATGGTCATGATGATGAACGACTTTTTTCGCACTCTTGAGAGGTACTCTCTTTTGATGATTAATAGAATTTTATTCATGTTTAATTACCTTGTACGGTTTGTATAAAAATTTCGTTTATGTTCGGCACTTTCTCCTCAAAGCCTCTAATATCTGCTTTGTTTAATAATAAACGTATCATATCTGAGGCATGGCTATCATTTAAGATTTGTATTTCTGCCTTCTGCCTGTTTTTGTGGATGAGTTTTAGGTGTTCGGGAAGCGTCTCTAAGAAATCTAATTGAGCAGAGGCGAAGTCAACCGAATAGATTTGCTGCTTATATTGTTCTTTTATTTCTTGAATTGGCCCGTCTAAAATTTTCTTCGATTTGTTTATTAATGCTATATGATCGCAAAGTTCTTCTACCGATTCCATCCGATGGGTAGAGAAAATAATTGAAGTCCCTTGTTCCTTCAATTGGAGTATTTCATCTTTAATAATATTGGCATTTATAGGGTCGAAGCCTGAAAAGGGTTCATCGAAAATAAGTAGTTTTGGCTGGTGTAGCACCGTGGTGATGAATTGAATTTTCTGTGCCATTCCCTTAGATAATTCTTCCACTTTTTTATCCCACCAGGGGGTAATGTCAAACTTCTCAAACCAAATTCTTAAGGCTTGTTTTGCCTCTTTTTCTGAAAGTCCTTTTAGCTGTGCTAGGTAGAGTGCCTGTTCTCCAACTTTCATCTTTTTATACAGACCTCTTTCTTCGGGTAAGTAACCAATTTGAGCAATGTGCGAATCGTTTAAAGGAGTGCCATTGAATAATACAGCCCCCTTGTCGGGCATAGTAATTTGGTTGATTATTCTTATTAAACTCGTTTTTCCAGCTCCATTAGGTCCTAAAAGCCCAAATATTTGTCCTTCCTCTACCGATAAACTTACGTCGTTTAGGGCGGTATGGTTGCTGTAAGATTTACTTACCGATTGCACTTCAAGTACTTTCATCATTAAAAAATTGAATTCTTATTGGCATTAAATATAACATATTTAAAGAGTTTAATCCCTTGCTTTATTTCGAATATTAATACTTTATCTGCGTGTTTTTTAAAACTTAAAACCTTTAATTTGAAATGAAATCAAAAACGTAAGTCATGCTTCATTATACCTTTTCTTATTCCAAGCCACATCAGCATTTTATAGATATAGAAATGCGTATTGAAAAGCATCATGCTTCAGACTTGATCTTACAGTTACCTGCATGGAGGCCAGGTCGTTATGAGTTAGGTGATTTTGCTAAAAATATACAGTGTTTAAAGGTGGTCGATGAGGATGGACACCCTCTGAAATATGAAAAGATCACAAAAGATACTTGGAAGGTTTCAACACCTAATTGTACCACTGTTATTGTATTGTATAATTACTATGCCAATGAACTCAATGCCGGTTCTAGCTATTTAGATGAACAACAGTTATATGTAAACCCTGTAAATTGCTGCCTCTATATCCCTAGTAGAATGGATGAGCAATGTGTTGTAAATTTACAAATCCCTCAATCCTATCAAATAGCGTGTTCACTACCTAAAACTGGGCAGCAGCTAATAGCCTCAAATTTTAATGAATTAGCCGAGAGTCCTTGGGTAGCTTCTAATTCTCTACAGCATAAATCCTACGTGGTAGAGTCGGTTAAATTTCATATTTGGTTTCAAGGAGATTGCACACCTAATTGGGATAGGATTCTTACAGATTTCGAGGCGTTTACCATTCAGCAGATAAAAGATTTTACTGCTTTTCCAGTTCCTGAATATCATTTCATAAATTTAATCCTGCCTTATAAAGCTTACCATGGGGTAGAGCATACTGCCAATACGGTTATTTCTTTAGGCCCTGGAAAAGATTTGATGACTACAAAAATGTATGAATCTCTATTAGGAGTTTCTTCCCATGAATTGTATCATACTTGGAATGTAAAACAAATTAGACCAAAGGCTCTTTTACCTTACGATTATACCAAAGAAAACTATTCTCGAATGGGATATCTGTACGAAGGTGTAACTACGTATATGGGCGATTTGTACTTAAAACGCTCTAAGGTATTTTCTGATAAAGAGTTTTATAAAACACAAGAAGAAAATTTACAAAAACATTTCCACAACGGTGGTAGGTTTAATATGTCGGTGGCAGATTCGAGTTTCGATACCTGGTTAGATGGTTATGTGATGGGAATACCTAACAGGAAGGTTTCTATTTATACCGAAGGTGCTCTGTGTGCACTCATGCTCGATATTCATATATTGAATAAAAGTGGCGGTAATAAGTCTCTTAGAGATTTGATGACTAAGTTGTATTTAGAGTATGCCTGTAAAGGAAAAGGGCTTAACGAAGAGGATTATATACATGAGTTATTGTCCTTGGGTGGGGGTAAAGCACTGCGTATTGTTGAAGATCATATGTATGGGGCTAAAGATTTTAGAGCTTCTTTAGCTGAGGTGTTAGCTCTAGTAGGTTTGGAAATTATTGAAGAGGAAAATCCGGATCTATTGGCTTCTAGATTAGGAATTAAAGGGCTGTTTACTAAAGCGGGATTTGAGATTAAGACGGTGCAAGAGGATTCTATTGCCGATGAATGTAAAATTGCCGTAGGTGATTTAATCTTGGAAGTAGATACTGCTGTAATTACAAAAGAGCTTTTGACTGCATTATGTACAAAAGAATCTGCAGTATTTAAAGTGAAAAGACGTTTTGAAACGATTGATTTAGAAATCACTCTTTTAAATAAATCGCATTTTCAAATAAATAAAATTGTGGCTTTAGAGTCGGTTACTGCAGCGCAAGAGATGTTGTTTGGTAGGTGGTGTAATTCTTAGTTTCGATTGTAAATCTCAAATGTTTGCTTGAAAGACTCGTTTTTAAGTTTAGCTTTTTTTAGGGCTTTATAATAACTGAAAGCACCAAAAATAAGAGCTGTAATTGGAACCTTATTTGATGAGATTTCAAATTCTGAAGGAAAACTGTAGGTTAAATAGACAACTAAACATGCTGCAGTACCAATAGTTGTAAGCCTACGTTCTTGTTTTTTGTAGATGTATGCTTCTTCTAAGGCTTGTAGTGATTCTGTGTTGTCACCTATGTCTATAATGAGGTTTTTGTAATTAATTTTTTTAAGTGCTGCTGTGCCTTTATTGTAGTAATTATTGATAAGTTTACTTTTTTCTATCCCTATATGGCCGTTTGCACCACTTAGCTCAAATGAATTTTGTGAGGTCTGAAAAACGTTCAAATTTCCTTTGGTGATGAGGTGTGCAAACAATGCTTTTCCATGTGTTGCCTTCATCACATTACCCTTTAAGCCATTCCCTGAATTATAAAATTTCACATCCTCTAATCTATATTTAGTTTCATCTACAGTTAAGTGTGGCTCTACCATAAAACCTGTGACGTAATTTATCTTTTCTCCATAAATTATAGAATCACTATAAAGATGGATAAATCTTTTTTCAGGCATTAATGTCTGAGCGATGCTATTTGAAAATAAGCTAAAGATGAGTATGATTAAAAGGTTCTTCATTTGGATATTATTTAACAACAATCATTGATATTTCCACATTTACATCTTTCGGTAGTCTAGCCACCTCAACCGTTTCTCTTGCAGGGTAGTCTGAAGTGAAGTATTGGTTGTATACGGCATTAATTCGGTTGAAGTTATCCATATTAGAAATAAAAATTGAAGCCTTTACCACATTTTCGAAGTCCATACCGGCTTCGTTTAAAACAGCTTTCATATTCTCCATTACCTGTTTCGTCTCAGCTTCTATAGAATCGAGTACCAGTTGTCCTGTTGTAGGGTTTATAGCAATTTGACCGGAGGTATAAAGGGTGTTACCAGAAAGTACTGCTTGTGAATAAGGGCCTATTGGTGCAGGTGCGTTAGTAGTTTCTATAATAGTCTTCATATTATTGTTAGTTTTGTGGCAATTATTAGGCTAATATATGAAAGTCCTTATTATAGACAATTACGATTCCTTTACCTTTAATCTGGTGCATTTAGTTGAATGTTTTACCAGCGATTTTGAGGTGTGGAGAAATGATGAAATTGATTTTGAAAGAGTTTCAGAATTCGATAAAATTATTCTTTCTCCAGGTCCGGGCTTACCTGCTGAGGCAGGGCAGATGCCGGCCTTTATAGAACGTTTTGCCCCATTAAAGCCAATCTTGGGTGTTTGTCTTGGGTGTCAAGCTTTGGGGGAATATTTTGGGGCTGAACTGTATAATTTAGACCAGGTTCAACACGGTGTGAAAACCCTTGTGGAGATAGTAGATTCTACTGGTTTGTATAAGAATATAGGACCTTCTTTAGAAGTGGGGCGTTACCATTCTTGGGCATTAAAGCTGCCAGCTTCAACAGGTTTGATCCCTACAGCATACGACAAAAAAAATGTACTAATGTCTTTCAGACACAGTACACTTCCTATATATGGTATCCAGTACCATCCAGAGTCTATAATGACTCCAATGGGTAGGGATTTAATAAAAAATTGGATTAATTCTTAAGGTCGTGCCCCATTTTATCTTTCTTAGTTTTAAGATAAAATTTATTGTGCTCATTTGCTTCTATTTCTAAAGCTACATTTTCAACCAACTCTAATCCGTAACCGATTAATCCAGCACGTTTTTTAGGGTTGTTAGTCATAAGTTTAAGTTTAGAAACTCCTAAGTCATGTAATATCTGAGCGCCTACACCGTAGTCTCTTTCATCCGATTTAAAGCCTAGTTTTTCATTGGCTTCAACAGTATCTAAACCTTCTTCCTGAAGTTTATAAGCTTTAAGTTTGTTTAGGAAACCTATTCCTCTTCCTTCTTGGTTCATATAAACAACTACGCCACTACCTTCTTTTTCTACCATTTGCATAGCTCTAGCTAGCTGATGTCCGCAGTCGCATCGGCATGAGCCAAAAATATCTCCGGTAATACAAGAGGAGTGTACGCGAACCAAAACTGCTTCCTCTTTGGTCCATTCCCCTTTGTGTAAGGCTACGTGGTATCTACCTGTATTTATTTGCTTGTATGCTGTAAGTGTGAAGTTACCGTGTTCGGTAGGTAAGTCTATGGTCTCCATTTTTTCTATCAGACTTTCTTTTTGCATTCTATATGCAACCAAGTCTTCAATAGAAATAAGTTTAAGATCGTGTTTTTTAGCGATTACTTTTAGCTCCGGAAGGCGGGCCATAGTACCGTCTTCGTTCATGATTTCAACAATTACCCCTGCTGGTTTAAGTCCTGCTAAACGCGCTAAATCT
The DNA here is from genome assembly GCA_965183875.1 of Flavobacteriales bacterium. Taxonomy (GTDB): domain Bacteria; phylum Bacteroidota; class Bacteroidia; order Flavobacteriales; family UBA7430; genus UBA6772. The sequence goes on from CBCYMK010000012.1 coordinate 23,059, forward strand.
ACCGATGCTTCAGTATGTCCTGTACGTCTTAAAACTCCGCCTTTTTTAGCTTTTAATGGGAATATATGTCCAGGTCTACCTAAGTCTTCAGGTTTAGTCTTTTCGTCTATTAGTGCGAGTACTGTTTTGGCTCTATCGCTGGCAGAAATCCCTGTAGTACAGCCATGTCCTATTAAGTCTATAGAAACAGTAAATTGTGTTTGGTTGGGGTCGGTGTTTTTACCCACCATCATTTCAAGATTTAACTCTTCTGCTCTCTCCTCTAGAATAGGTGTACATATTAAACCCCTCCCATGTGTAGCCATGAAATTAATCATTTCTGGAGTAGCCATTTCTGCGGCAGCCACAAAGTCCCCTTCGTTTTCGCGATCTTCATCGTCTACTACAATCACAACTTTTCCGTTGCGAATGTCTTCTAAGGCTTCTTCTATGGTATTGAGCTGATTGAGCATAGCTATTTTTTTTTGCAAAGATACTAATTACTAAAGAACAAATTGTTTAGTCCCTCAGTAGTTTTCTCCCATTTGTAGGTCTCGTTTACGAACTGGTGTCCAGCCTTAGCGAGTTTGTTTCTTTTGTCTTGGTCTATAAGAAGTTCTAGGCATAATTTTGCAAGCTCTTCTTTAGTGTTTCCTACGCTTAGGTTATCGTAGTTGGTATTTATTGGCTTTGCTGCTAAGCTTGTGCAGATACATGCTTTTTCCATAGCCATTGCTTCAAGAATCTTATTTTGTAAGCCTGTACCAATACGCATAGGCGCTATAAACAGGCTAGACTTCGCATAGGCATTTCTTATATCTTCCATCCATCCACTTACTGTAACGTTAGTAGATTGTAGTTTTAGTACCGCTTTTGTTGGGTTTGTACCTGCTAAGAGTATGCGTACACCGTTTCTCTTTTTGAGTATAAGCGGTAGTATTTCGTCGCATAAGAATTTGGCTGCGTCTATATTTGGCGCATATGCCATATTTCCAACAAATACAATATCGTATTCTGTGGTTTGTAGTTGCGGTTTGAAATATGTTAAATCAACCCCATTACGAATAATTGAAATTTCTGCTTTCGATGTATGGTTTATGAAATCTCTATCTTCTTCTGTGATGATACAGTGATTGTTAAAGTCGCTAAATAGTTCGGCTTCGTATTTTTTTTGTTTTGAAGCTTCCCATAGATAGAGCCATTTGGTATAGAAGGGTGCTGTAGTCGCCCGGCGTTGTAGGCCCTTAGAAAACACGTCCATATAGTCTAAGGTCTTTGGGTAATTTTCTAGGCGTACATATTCTGCAACTCTAGATAGTTGGCAGTATATATGTGTTGGGTTAATTGATTCGATTAAAGACTTTACTGTTTTTTTTGTGCTATAGGTAGTAAATAAGGCTGTTTGAAAAGGTGTTTTTGTAAACAGTGCTCCCATTAAGCTAATAAGGATTTGTAGGGCTGATAGTTTAACAAAGGTTACTTCCTTACAGAATTTTTGTAGTTCCTTATTTGCCTCTTCAGTGTTTCCTGAAAATGGGAGTTGTAAAGCACATAAATAAAGTTCATGCTGCTTAGAGAGGGATTTCATCTGGTGATAGATCCTCAGCTTGTCTCCTTTATCTAAAGGGTAGGGTATACGGGATGTCAGGATAAATAATTTCATCTAAAGCAGGTCTTGTAACTGTTGGATGATTTTTGATTTTGCAAAATTTTCTTTCGCAAATTCCCGAGCATTTTCCCCAATTTCTTTTATCCTTTTTGGATTTTTTATGCAATAACGCATCTGCTCAATAAATTCTTGGGCACTATCTGCAATCAGGATGTTTTTTTTGTGGGTACTAGCAATACCGGTGGTGCCTATACTAGTGCTGATAATACATTTTCCTAGCGACATACCTTCTACAATTTTTACTCTTATACCTGAGCCAGAGAATAGTGGTACCAACATCACTTTATGGCTGTTCATGAAACTGACAGCATCCGCAACTTCTTTGTGGTTGTAGAGGTTTGGTAGTTCTATTGCCTCAATATATTTCGGCATTTTTCTACCCGCAATATGTAGTTCTGCTTTAGCTTGTGTATTTGTAAATAAGGACCATACATTATTTAAAAGCCATGAAACTCCAGATTGGTTTGGCTCCCAGTCCATTGCGCCTATATGGAAAAAGTCCACTTCGCTGCTGTCTTCTTTTTCATTTAAATAATGGGTATTACAGTATAAGCCTACAGTAGTTACTTTTTTGGAGGTGTATTTTGAAATCAATTCGCTATCGCTGGCCGAAATGGATAGAATACTGTCTACCTGATTCCAAAATTCTAGTTCTTCCCTTTTGAGTCTATTTACCTGCCTTTTTAAATAGGCTCTGTAGAGTTTTTTAGTGTATTCTCTTCGTTGTGTTTCCCAGATTTGATGTTCTATATTGTGTGAGCGATAAACAAGTTTTGCATTTGAATTCGCTTTAACTAAATCAATATAAGGACTGGTGAATAGACTTTCGAATACTACAGTCTCGAATTTATTTTCGCATAGTACAGTTAGCAACTCTTCTGCTACTACTTGTTGTTTAAATCTACTTAAAAAATAGGAGTCTTTTGAGTAGGTGTTTTTTAGCGCAGCTAGGAATTTCAAATCTGTGTTAATGCTCACAGTTTTATATTGTAGTTTAGCTTGTATTATGTTTTTTTCAGCTGGGTGTTTTTTTGTCTCTAATGCAAAGTAGAAAACATCAAACCCGGCAGCTATAGAAGCTTCAAGTAGCTGTGCCATGGCTATGCATCCGCCGTCTACTTTTGGGTAGGGTGGTTTATGGGCTAAAATCAGGATTTTTTTACCTTCCATAAAGCCTTTATTTTGGTGCGTATTAATGTGATTTTATTGCTGTTAAGCAAGCTGGAATCGTTTGCTGCTTTATAGCAGAAAAATAAGCCTAAAGGTGCTAGTATAAACGAGGATAACCACATGCCCTCGTGAATGTTTATTACACCTTGTAAAGCACTTTTCTCTCCTGTAATAGATGAGATATGGTAAACTAAAAAGAAAATAATTGATACCAATACAGGCATTCCCATACCCCCTTTTCTAATAATAGCTCCAAGAGGTGCTCCAATTAGGAATAGTACTAAGCAAGCAAAGGCTAGTGTGAATTTACGATGCCATTCGATATGCGTTTTTTTAAGCTTTTTGTATTTGTATTTTAATTCCCGTTGTGTGTTGTATACGTATGATTTACTACTCCTAATTAAATTTGCACTTGCTTTAAAGAGTCTGTTTTTTTTGTGCTCACTATAAGAATTTATTTCAGTGCTAAATACTAAGCTACTGTCTTGTTCTAAACTGTCTAAATTCTTAAAATGATAATAGTCCAGAAGTTTTTCTTGGTAAGTGTTTAGTCTATTTTGTATACTTATTTCTAGAGAGTCTGAGCTGTGTTGAAGCTGAGATATATTCATGAACTGTGCAGCATTAGCATAGCGTTCTTCATCGGATCTTTCTAGTTGAAATGAGGCCATATCGAACCTTATCTTTTGACTGCTAAAGCTAGATCTGGCGAAGGGTAAATTGATTCTTTTTTTAGGGTTTTTCACATCTACCTCCTCGTAACTATACCCATCGAAGAGTTCGAGGTATAAGTAGCGCTCATTGTCGGAAGTATACATTTTTCCGCTTTTGGCTTTTATAACCTTAGTGTTTCCCATCTTCTCACTGTGGTCGTAGATAAGTAAGTCTTCCAGTAAGTTTCCGTCTTCGCTTTTGTGATTTACTTTAATGCTATAGCCTTCAATATCATTAAAAAACACCCCTTCACGCATGTTTAAGGCTAGTTTCTTATTCATAATATCGTACAGAAGTGTTTTAAACTTCATGTTCGAATAGGGTATGACGTGGTTCGAAAAGAAAAATGCAGTAATAGCGATTATACTCACCGTAACAAAAAGGGGTTTCATAATCTTATAAAGCGAAATTCCAGAAGACTTTAATGCTGTAAGCTCATAGGTTTCTCCTAGTTTGCCAAAAGTCATTAATGAGGATAGTAGAATTGCCAGGGGTAGTGCTAAGGGTACAAGGGTAGGTATGCTATAGAAAGCGAGTTCAACAATTACGGTCCATTCTAAGCCTTTCCCTATTAAATCGTCTATGTATTTCCATACACTTTGCATTAATAAAACAAAGAGCATAGTGAAAAAGGTCCCAAAGAAAGGACCTAAGAATGCTTTTAATACAAGTTTGTGTAGGGTTTTCAATCCAAAAGTTTTGCTGTAAGTAAAGATACAACTATGCCTGTTTATGAACCGATACTTTGTCTAAGTTTTTCAATTTGCTTATCCCACAGTAGCTTCGCTTCTTCCTCGTCTTCTTCGTCTTCAGCAAAATCGGTTACCATCAATGAGATGTCTTGTGTGATATCGTCTACCTCTAGTCTAAGCTCAAAGTAGGTGTCTGAGGGTTCATCTACCCATCTAAATTTTACACCTTGGTTATTTTTTTTACTAAGTAATTCTGCTTCTTGCTCGTCCCCATCCCAAAAGAATGTATACATCTTACCTCTTAAATTTACATTGTCTGCAAACCATTCTGAAAGCCCATCTGGCGAACTTATTTGGTTGTATAAAATTCTTAAAGATGAGCGAATAGGGAATTCTATTTGAAATTTATTCTTCGATGCCATAGCTAGTATTTTATGTATTTCCTTTTCTGCAATATAGTTAAAAATTGATTTTTACAAAGGTTCTCAACTTTAATATTACGATTAATTATAGAGGGTTTTTTAGGGGATTCAAAAAAAACAAAAAAGTACTTGTTTAAAAGAGTTTAAAAACTTTATATTTGCAGCCCTTAATAGGAATGGCGAGGTAGCTCAGTTGGTTAGAGCGTCGGATTCATAACCCGGAGGCCACGAGTTCAAATCTCGTTCTCGCTACTAAATTAGACCTAATAACTTAATTGTTGTTAGGTCTTTTTTTATGGCCTAGTCTAGCCTTTAGAGTGTTTCAAGTTTAATTAACTGACATTGTTAATTTATTGCAATCTAATCAAACTATGTGAATTTGTTTGAAACTGACAGTAATTTCATTTAAAACTGTCAGTAAATACTGTCAGTATATTTAATTTTTAAGTGATTTTGTGGAGTGCCAATCTTTAATGTGTTGGTTTAGTCTTTTAAACCTATAATTTGGTCTTTGTTATAGGGTGTCCTTGTGTTGTTCAAATTTTCCATATTCTTTTGGGTTTGCTTTACTTATTGAGTGTTTATGCACAATGTGTGAATAAGCTTTTGGTCTTATTTGGTTTTAATTACTACATAGTCAGTAAATTGTGGTGTGATTTGGTTTTGTGTATACCAAAGGCGTTCAAGTGTATTACTTAATATTAACACCTATATCGATGAGTTCAATAACTGCCATAATAGTGTTACTCCCTTCTAATTTTAATCTAATAGAGATTGAGCATGAAACAAGTGTAATTCTCCGGAAAGTAATGAAGGATAAGATTCATGTATTTTTAGATTCCATAACAAAACCTTTGAAGAAAAAGACTTTGTCAATGAATCCTTACACGATATTGAATGCCCAAACATTAAAAGGGTTATATGGGGATTGTTATAAAGAAATGATAGATTTCTTAATACTTGGTGGTGTTATAGAATGTAATAATAGATATCTCGTTGGAAAACAATCCAAAGGGTATAGGTTTACTGAAAAATACAGAGATTCTCTTCCTTCTGTACATAAGGTAAGTAACTCTACTTTGGTTAAGAAGTTTATTGTCAATACTACTTCAAATCCTGATGTTTATCCTCATTTGAATAGATTTATTGATAGTTTACAAATCGATATTGTTGGTGCTGAGGAGTACTGTTTTTCTATCTTTAATTCTAAAATGAAGCAATATATTATAGATGTAGATAATTATTTAGAAATAGCGATAAAATTTTATAATCCAGACATTGAAATTCCAGTAAATCCCATTTTTTGGCTTTATTCTCAGTTAAGAGTAGTTCATTCAATCCATAATAAGCAGTTTAGGTTTAAAGTTGATGATACTGGGTATAGATTACACACTAACTTGACCAATATTAAGAGTGAATTAAGGAATTTTATAACTTTTAATGGAGTTAAACTCGTTTCAGTAGATTACTCTAATTCACAACCTCTACTATCTACTTTATTTTTAAAGAATAGTTATTGGAGTGCTGTTAAACAAAATAGTAGTGAATTGCATTATACTGATATTAGGTATAAAGATGATGAAGTCAAATTTATTAATGATATTATTAGTCTTATTAAGACTTCTACTTATACTATGATTCCAACTTTTAAAAAGAGTTGCGATATAGATACTTACGTTTCATTATGTGAGAATGGTGAATTATACGAGTTTATACAAGAGAAGTTGAGTTTAAGTGACAATTCTAGGAAGGCTGTTAAAATTGCTGTGTTTCAAATGTTGTTTACTAACAATCGGTTTATTGGTCAAGCGAAGGCTGAGCCTAAGAGGGCATTTAAGAGGCTGTTTCCATGTGTTTATGATGTACTATCACTTATTAAAAAAGGTGATTCTCGGCTTCTACCAATACTATTACAAAGAATTGAAAGCGAAATTATATTAAATAGAGTTGCTAAGCGTATTGAAATTGAGCGTCCTTACCTACCACTATTTACTATACACGATTCTGTTGTAAGCACTCTTGGAAATGAGTTATATATACAATGTGTTATGAAGGAAGAAATGGAGAAAGCTATTGGTTTAAGTCCACATATGAAAATTGAATATTGGAATCCAAATAACATCAAACTAGATAATCCGTCTAATAATATTGTTGCTTAGTGAGTTGGGGGTGCTTCAATCACGACAGATAAAACACGGAGAACCATCGCCCCCCTTTCTGTACACTCTGTCAAAAGTGAGCGGGTAAATGGGGTTCTCCTTCTAACTCATTCAATTAAAATTGTTGTAAATTAATGTTTTTGAAAATAATTAAAAAATAATTGATTTTTGTGTTACCCTTTTGCGTCTTGCGTACATTAAGTAGTAGATGGTTACTAGACATATTCAAAAAACCTATATAAAAACACAAGAAATGAAGAAGCTATTACTCTCAATTTTTCTTATCCCAATAGTTGGGGTTTCTCAAACACTCAATGGTATTTCTATCGAAAATTTAGATGCGAAATATATTGAAATAGTTGGGTCAGTAAAAATTTTAAAACCTTTGCAAGTTACTGTTACAGTTAACTATGGGCAAATAGCAAAATTTAAAGATTGGAAGAAATTACAAGTATTAGACGAAAATGATAAACCTTATCCTTTCAACGGTATGATGGGGGTTGTTAACTTCTTTGCAGATAAAGGCTATAAACTAGACATGGCATACCCAGTATCTTTAGGTAACACACTAGTGTACCATTATATTATGATTAAAGAATAAACATCAAAATGAGCTTGAGCTTTGGTCACTATTTATTCTCATTTTATAATTTCTAACGTTTGATTTAAACAATATCCTATGAAAATTAAATTAATAACCACAATCGTTATTAGTCTGTTTCTGAATGTATTTGGTTCAAAAGCACAATGTGTCACGAAAGACGTCAATATGTTATTTTGTATAAGTGAATCGTATCTTGATAAGTCAATTAGCTACATGATTAATAGTGATTTAGATGCAGTTCAATCCCTGATAGATGTAGGTGCTTGCTCATTTATAGCTCCATATGTTGCTGTTTATGTAGAGAGTAGTTCATGGACAGGTACAGTTGAAATAAGACCTAAGGGAGCGATTTCTACAGTCTGGACTGTAAGAGAGGCTATTGATTGTAAGTAATTTTAATTGTTGTATATATATGAATGTCTTTATTGCTAAATTCTCTAAAATAATTGTCATGAAAAAATTAATTATAGGAATATTATTGAGTTTGTGGGCTTTTCAACAAGCTTCAGCTCAAAACATACAAGTTGGTGTAGGTATAGGGTATGACATGAGTATTAATTTTGATGATAACCAAGATTATGAAGTTAATCCTTTAGGTTCATCAGAAACGACAAGTCTTGCAAGTATGGATGTATTTACTAAGATTCCGTTAACGAGTGAATTTAATCTTTATCCTTCAGTTATGTTTACGATTTCTAAAGGGCATTTATTTCTTGAAAATTTGAATGCGGAGGATATGCCACTTACAGTTTCGGTGCCATATTCAACTGTAGGTAATGGTTGGTCTGTTTATCATTATAGTAATGATTATGTATACTCTTCATCAGATTGCTATGTCTCACAGACAAATGTAGGAGGGTTTATTACAAAAAATATTACTGAAAATATTGAGGTTGGAGCTGGAGTGTTTATTAAAACAAAAAAATATGAAATTGAGAATTATAAAGCTCGAATTCAGTATATATGGGAAAGTTCGACAGGAGTACAATACGATAATTATGGATTTATTGATAATACCGTTTTTTCAACTCCTTTTGAAACAAAAGTTATTAAGACGTCACAAATATCTGTCCCACTAATATTTCAATTTAATGGACTAGATAAGTCTCGCGTTAGTTATTCATTTATAACGCACATTAGTGAAGATTCCTATATTCAGTTGCGCTTGAGCTATACTATAAATGTGAATAGAAATACGCAACCATAATTGTAACTAAAACGAAGTGAGAGTTTGATAAGTGTTCAATATTTTCCTTCTAAAACTATAACATATTAATTATGAGAAAGATACTTCACTTACTACTATTTGTTCCACTATTTTTTATTTCCTCTTGTAAGGAGGAGAGCAATGATGTAGAGCCACTTTATGAAGTTGGTGATTTTGCAGAAGGTGGAATAGTTTTTTATTAAGACCATCTTAATCAGCGTGGTTTAGTTGTAGCAGATGAGGATATTGGAAGTTATCAATGGGGGTGTTTTGTAAATTTAAGTTTCCTTACCATACAAGGCGCTAATTTACATTCAATTGGTAGTGGACTTCAAAATACTATTGATATTATTGAGCAGTGTAACCAGGAAGATATAGCGGCACAGATGTGTTATAATTATGTTTCAGATAATCTGACTGGGTATGATGACTGGTTTTTACCTTCAATTAATGAATTAGAAGAAATTTATAAAGTATTTGAACCTAATCCATCAAGTGGCCCTCTTATGTATTGGTCATCGACTATCTCTTCCTCTTCTTATGACTCTTCTTCAAGTGTTTGGATTATTGATATGTCTTTAGGTAGTTTTCCATTCCAATTAAATGGAATATTTGAAGGTCTAGTCAGACCAATTAGAGCATTTGGTGATTGGAGTAGTTATCAAGCACCAGGCTGCACTGATGAAAATGCTTCAAATTTTCAATTAAATGCAGATATTGATGATAACACGTGTTGTTATAATTGTTATTTTACCAATACTTCAGAGTTTTATGGTAATTTTTGTGGTGATAATGTAAGTGATGTTCATAATTCATTTCAAGAAGGCTCATTTCAACAATTTATTAATGGAGTTCCTCAATTTAGTGAAACAGGTCAACCCATAATGCTAGATTTATCCGGAATTATTTCTTGTGACCAATAATATGAGAAAAATACTATACATAATTCTATTTGTTCCTTTGTTGTTTATTTCTTCTTGTGAGGAGGGAATTCCTGAGATACATGGCTGTTTAGATTTTGAGTCTTGTAATTATAATTCTGAAGCCACTATTGATAATAACTCTTGTGAATACCTACAAGAAGGTTATGACTGTGAAGGAAATATTACAGAGTATATTGTTGGAATGGAAGCTGAAGGTGGTATAGTGTTCTACATAGACGAATCAGGTGAGCACGGATTGGTTGCTGCGATGGAAGATTTAGGTCAATTTGAGTGGGGTTGTGACGCGCAATATGTAAGCGGAGCAGACGGTACAGGCATAGGCACAGGTTTTCAAAACAGCTTAGATATAGTAGCTGAAAATTGTCAAACAGAAAATGGAGGTGTTTCTGCAGCACAAGCAGCACTATCTATCGAAGTAGGAGGTTATGAAGGTTGGTATCTGCCCTCCAAAGATGAATTGGTAGAACTGTACATCACCATCGGAAACGGTGGCTCTGATGGTGGTATAGGAGGTTTCAGTAGTAATGGCTATTGGTCTTCCTCGGAGTACAGTAATAACCACGCGTGGAGCGTCATTTTCAGTAATGGTGACATAGCTAACGGTAGTAAGGACTATGCAGGGTTTGTTCGTGTTATTCGCGCTTTTTAGCTCTTTAACGAATACCCCTAATGAGGCGATTATATAAAAAGAAAGACGACCGTAGTAGCGTGGATTTTTTCTTCGGCTAATTATCAGTGATAATGGTTCCTTCTATTTGTAGTCTAATAACAATTATAAAACTGGCATATCCTCCTCCATTAATTCAGCCACTTCTAAGCCTCTTAAATAGGTTAAGCTAACATTGATAGATGAATGTCCCATTGCTTTCTGTAGCTTCGTTAATGAGCCTGTCCTCTTGTATATTTCTATAGCTCCAGAGTGCCTAAATGAGTAAAGGGTTTGTCCTTGTTCTATGTGTCGTGACTGCGCCTTAAAACGACTCCAAAGGGTTTTAAAGTAGTCCTCATTATGGTGTAGAGGTTTACCCGAAAAGATGTTGTTACTAGGTTCTCCTTTTATCAACAGCTCCTTAATATAGGATGGTACAGGTACAATTCTATTTCTTCCTGATTTGTTTCTACTACCTGATAAATGAATGTGGCTAAGGTCGGTTGATAAGTCTCCCCAAGTAAGCTCTCTAATCTCTCTGTGTGGTCTTAGTAGACAGCCATATGTTATTAAGCAGCATAAGTGTAAGTTCGTATTAAAGTCTTTTAACTCCTGTAGTACCTCTTTAATATTTGCAAAAGGTTTGTGCATAGTTGAGCTTGGCTTCTTTAGTTTTACAGCCTTAACTAAGTCTGGTTTATTTTCACTTAGCAATGCACTAAGCGTACTTTTAACCGTTAGTTGTGTTTTAGGACTCCAAGTTGGTCTGATAAGAAATTCCCTAACGTGAGATACCTGAACTTTGTCGAGTGTTATATTTCTTAGCTTGTTTTCTACTTCAAAAGCCTTCCATAGTCTTAACACTCGTTTAGCATCTTTTATATAACGAGCAGAGTAGTTATTGGCAATCTTTTGTTCTATGCTATGTTCAAGCACTTGAATAATGGTTTGGGGTTTTGTATTAACAATCTTTTTCTTGGTCTTAGGTTTCCATCCTTGCCTTAGCTTTAATTCAAAGGCTGCTTTAAGTAGCTCAGGATTGTCTTGGCATTTTAAGTCTACCTCAATGACTTTACCATTCCAAAAACGGTAGCGTACTTTATCATAATAAACATTGATAAATGGTTTGCTCTTATCGTTTCCAATTGTGACTTTAATCGACTTCATACTGTCAGATTTTACTGTCAGTTTAAAATTGAATTACTCCAAATGGCTCAGGGCGAGGTAGCTCAGTTGGTTAGAGCGTCGGATTCATAACCCGGAGGCCACGAGTTCAAATCTCGTTCTCGCTACTAAATTAGACCTAATAACTTAATTGTTGTTAGGTCTTTTTTTATGGCCTTATTTTTTTAGATATTTTTTAGTCCTACTTGATTTATACTGCGCTTTAAAACAGGAGTTTAATGTAATGATTTACTAACTAAGGTTAAGTAATTGTGCTGTATATTCTATGAAAGGTGAAACTATCTGTTGTTGAGAACTTATTTTTATATCCGTACAAACTGGTTTAATTTGATGTATTTTTAAGTAATTGTTTAAGCCCCCTACTCATGAGAATTTTTCCTGCACTATTTCTTTCTTTCTTTTTTTGTTTTTGCTCTTCTTGGGCTCAACAAGATTCTAGTCCCTATTTAAATCTTGGTTTTAGTGCAAAAATGAACCACCTTTCAAACTTAAAGAATACCGAGAAACAAGCGGAGGACCCCGAGGTGAAAAAATCTACCCGTAGTTTGGCTGAGATTTTAGCAAAGGGTAATGCTAAAAATAAAACCCTTAATTACCATCTTATTGCGGGGTGTTTTTCTAGCGAGTCAAACGCAAATAAATATGTAACAAAACTTCAACAGGAATCTTATGAGGCTTCTGTTGTGGGTGCCGAAGATGATTTATATTTTGTAGCGTACAAAACCTTTAAAGTGTATGAAGAGGCTATAGCATGTTTGGCGAAATTTAAAGCCGAAGGAATTGATGCCTGGGTGAAAAAGATGTAGTTGTATTTTAGGTTAAAATAGTATTAGTTATTGTAAATATAGAACAACTTCACTCATTTAGGTTTTTATATATTTGGTGCTCATATTTTACTATTCCCCTTATGAAAAAACTGATTTCACTATTTTGTTTTGTACTTATTGTTAACACCTTAAAGGCGCAAAATTCCTGCTCTCACCAGGAACAAACAGCTAAGCTTCACCGAAATACTCCAGAGCTACAGAATGAGCGACTGCTGAGGTCTAAATTCCTCGATAAGTTCACCAAAGAATTTTCTAGAATTATCCACTCTAAGTCGAACCAGAATTTGGTTATACCTATTGTATACCACGTGGTTCATGATAATGGAGAAGAGAATATCTCAGACGCACAAATCCTGGAGTCTATAGTACAGATAAATGAAGATTTTAATGCTGAGAACGAGGGTTTAGTAGATGTACACGAGAATTTTAGTTCCTTGGTAGCAGATATTGGAATTCGTTTTAGGTTGGCAGATTTAGACCCTAGCGGAGAGCCTACTACAGGGATAAATAGGATTCAATCTGAATTAACCTATAACGGTAGTCAGATCGCCTTGAAAGAAATGATCCAATGGGATCCTACCATGTATTTAAATATATGGGTCGTAAATTCTTCTAATGGTGGGAATGGTTCTGCCTTTGCTTATTATCCAGCTAGTGTAGAAGGAAGTAGTTCCATATACGATGGTGTAGTAAGTTCGTACTGGGCAGTAGGTAGAACAGAAACTGCCGCCTGGACACACTATAAAATATTAACGCATGAAATTGGGCATTGGGCAAATCTTAAACACACATGGGGAGACGATTCAAATAATCAAGCTGCCGCAGGTTGTGAGTTTGACGATGGTGTAGAAGACACGCCAAATACTATTGGTAATACAGGTTGTGATCTTGAGGCTTCTTCTTGTGGCTCACAAGATAATACGCAGAACTATATGGACTATGGTAACTGTACGAATATGTTTACTCTTGGACAAAAAACGAGAATGTTGGCAGCTTTAAATTCTGATGTGGGTGGAAGAAATAACCTGTGGACTGAAGAAAATCATTCCTTGGTTTTTATAGATCAAGAGTTTTTACCTCGCTTAGTTTATAATGCACAGTCTTTTAGTGAATCTACTGCTAACGACGGTTCTATAAATAGTTCTATTGGTGTAGAATTGGTGGATTTAGCATTTAATGCTACAGGTTTTTTAATAGAAGGGCTAGACTTTACAGCTGCTAATTTACCTGAAGGGACCAGTATTACTGTTTCTGTTACAGATGAAACTCACGCAGAAATTTCTTTAGTTGGTGCTATCTCCAATCACGCTGAAGCTGATTATTTAGAAGGTTTAGAAATCCATTTTACTGAGAATCCATTTGCAGATGTGAGTTTTGAAGAAATTTACAATCCTTCAAAAACGAATTTATCGGTAAGCTTTTTCGATCCTTATGAAATTGTATTTGTAGATCTAGTAGACGATGTACACAATTTCTTTGAAGGGCAAAGTTGGAAGTGGTTTAGTATGGGTTCTGGTGGAGCTGACTTTGGATTGTTTCACATGGATTTAGTAAATATTAAATTAGAAACTTATGGAAATGGTGCTGTATGTGAAGAAGGTACCTTTAATATAAGTCCACTAGGAGAGGGTGTACAGCTTGGTCCAAATAGTGCATTTACAAATCCAGGGGCTTGGTATGGCGATCAGTTAGATTTATCTAACCCTTCTTATACCGATTGGAATGGTCAAACAGCATATGCAGGAATAGAATTTCAGAAAAATGGTAATAGTCACTATGGTTGGGTTCGTATAAGTGTAAGTGATGATGGAACACATTATTATGCATTAGATATGGCTTATAATGAAGCCCCAGAAACGCCTATTCTTACCGGAGAAGTGCAAAGCCCTGTTTTAGCCTATTCTAAAAATGTTTTTTATGAGTCTAATGAAAATGTAGGGGCGATAGTTTCTGAAAGAATCCTTGATTTATTCGGTGGTAAGTTTTCAGGCTTTGGAACCTTAACCGAAGGGAATTCTTTTACTGTTTCTGGTGTGCCTGACGGCTTAACAGCCCAAATAATGAAGCTGTCTGATACTCAGATAAGTCTTTCTTTTATTGGTTCTGCTTCCGTGCATAACAATAGTTCAGATAATAATTATATGAATCTTGTTATAGAAGAATCTTTAATTATCGATCCTCCTACAGGAATGGACTTGACTAGTGATTTGGGAATTGATTTTAAGGACTCTTATCATATTGAATATGTAAATAGTAGTGAAGAGGAAGAGGTAAGTGTCTCTGATTCTGGAAATAATTGGAAGTTTTTTAGTCTAGATATTGGCGATGCGGAGTATGGATTATGGTATGTGAACGAGGTTTTCAGATTTGAAACCTATTCAAAATCTGGTGTTTGTAATGTAGGTACTACAGATTTAGATATTCTTAGTGCAGGAGAAGAGATTGGCTCTAGTAGTTACTGGGATTACTTCACAGAACTCGAAACACAATTGGTTATTACTTCTCCAGATTATTCGGAGTGGAATGGGCAAACTGCTTATGCTGGGATTAAATTCACCATTGCCGATCAATTTCATTACGGATGGATGCAGTTTGAAGTGAGTGAAAATGGCGATGCTGTAACACTAATCGATTATGCATATAATACCAATCCTGGAGAGTCTATTGTGGCTGGGCAACAGTTTGCAACCTATGGCTGTACAGATTCATTAGCGACTAATTATAACTCAAATGCAATAGACGACGATGGTTCTTGTACATACCCTTTAGATTGCAGTGCCGATGTTGTAGCAACAGTGTATCTGTATGATTCTTATGGCGACGGATGGAATCAAAACTATTTAGATATCGTTGATGGTGATGGTGACTTAGTTCAATCTGTCACTCTAAATAACGGCGCTGAAGCTTTGTTTGAGTTTTGTTTAAGTACTGGTTGTTATTTTTATACACTTGACGGTGGTAGTCATATAAATGAAGCTTCTTGGGACCTATACCTAGACAATGTGTTTTTAGTTGCGTCAGAAGGGCTAAGCGATGATTCATTTTCTGTGGGTGATGGATGTGATATTTATTATGGTTGTACTGATGAAACGGCTTTTAATTTTGACCCTGAAGCCTTGTTTGATGATGCGTCTTGTGTTTACCCTATAATGGGTTGTACAGATGTTGAAGCATTAAATTATAATGCAGATGCTGAAGAAGACGATGGTTTATGTTATTACGATTACGATGTGTTAGGCTGTGATGATGCAAGTGCCTTAAATTATAATCCATTAGTTACTTATGATGATGGTTCTTGTGAATTTCCAGGTTTAAATTTAATAGATGTACCTACAGAATTGTGTGTTGGTGACTCTATATTAATTAGCTGGACAGGTGGAAATCCTAATACAGATATTAGGCTTTCTTTGACTAATGTTACACTGAATGCTTCACTTGGAGCAATAATAACTATGGAGAATTCTGGTGAGTATCTTTGGGAAGTAGCAGGTTTTACTGAAGGAACTACTGATGTGTTTAGACTATATCTTCAGGAAGTCCCATGGCCTCCAAGCTCTTATTCTCATGGAAATAACTTTACTGTTTGTAGTCCATACGGTTGTACTTCAGAAACTGCAAGCAATTACAATCCAGATGCTACTATAGACGATGGCTCTTGTATTGAGTCAACTCTGAGTTCTCAAACTATAGTGTTAAATGAAGGTTGGTCTATTATTTCAACGTATATACTTCCAGAGAATCCGAATTTCTCTGCTATTGTTAGTCCTGTAGTAGAGCATATTGTCATTGCCAAAGACTATGCAGGAAATGCTTATTTACCAGAGTGGGATTTCAATGGTATAGGTGATCTTACGATCGGTTATGGGTATCAAATTAAAATGAATACAACTGAAGAGTTGTTTATTTCTGGAACTCAAATACAACCAGCAGAAAGTCCATTAAGTTTATTAGAAGGGTGGAATCTAATTGCGTATTTGCGTACTGATGCTGCTCCTGTAGATTTAGTATTGGCGGATTTGATAGCACAAGATGAGGTGGTGATTGCTAAAGATTATGCAGGAAATGCATTTTTACCAGAATGGGGGTTCAATGGTATAGGCGATTTTGAGGCTGGTAGAGGGTATCAGCTAAAGGTTGGCTCGCAATGTGTTCTCGAATATATTGCAAATGGACTTGTTTATGAATAAGCACTGCGTTTCATCCATAAAAAAAGCCACTCATTGAGTGGCTTTTTTTTGTAGTAGTGTGTGAGTTTAGTTATTCAGCATAACCGGCATAACCAACATCAATATATTTTCTCCATCACTAGTATTTCCTTCAGGTAAAAGGATTCCAGCACGGTTAGGGGCAGACATCTCTAAGTGAATTTGTTCTGTTTCTAAGTTCGAAATCATTTCCATAAGGAAGCGAGAGTTAAAGCCAATTTCCATATCCGACCCTTCATACTGACAAGAAAGACGCTCGTCTGCTTTGTTAGAGAAGTCTAAATCTTCGGCTGAGATATGCATCTCGTTACCGGCGATTTTTAAACGAATTTGGTGTGTTGTTTTGTTCGAGAATATAGAAACCCTTTTTACAGAATTTAAGAACGATAAGCGATCTACTGTAAGTTTATTTGGGTTTTCTTGTGGTATTACCGCGTTGTAGTTAGGGTATTTACCGTCAATTAAACGACAAGTAAGGATAATTGAACCGAAGCTAAACTTAGCGTTTGTCTCATTGTATTCAATCTTTACTTCTTCATCAGCAACAGCTAAAATACCTTTTAAGATATTTAAGGGCTTCTTAGGAAGTATAAATTCAGCGCTTTCCTCACTCACTACATCGTGACGTGTATAGCGAACTAGTTTGTGTGCATCTGTAGAAACTAAGGTTAAACCAGTTTCGCTAAATTGACAAAATACACCAGACATTACTGGGCGTAAATCGTCGTTTCCTGTAGCGAATATAGTTTTGTTAATTCCTGTAGCGATAATATCAGAGTGAATTATAGCTGTACTAGCAGCTTCAATTCCTGGAGCTTTAGGGAATTCATCCCCGTTTTGGAATGCCAAGGCATATTTACCTTGGTCAGAGCTAATTTCTATATTGTTCTTATCGGTATCGATAAGGAATGTAAGAGGCTGTTCTGGAAAAGTCTTTAAAGTATCTAAAAGAAGTTTCGCAGGAATTGCTGCATTTCCGTTTTTATCTGCTTCAACATCTAAAGTAGTAGACATTGTCGTTTCTAAATCTGATGCAGAAATACATAGGTTGTTATCCGTAATCTCGAATAAGATATTATCGAGTATAGGTAGGGTATTGCTAGAGTTAATTACACCACTAATGGTTTGTAATTGCTTTAAAAGCTTCGAGCTGGATACAATAAACTTCATTGTGTCTTGGGTTTAATTTCAACAAATCAAATATAGAACTAAGCGTAAATCAATCTCATTTCTGCTGCCTTCGTTTATTCACAATTAGAAGGGACTTTTTAACAAAGCTATAAAATTGATTCACTTATTCTTTTAAGTCACTAAGGCTCTTCATTACTCTACCAAAGCTATTGAGTTGAATGATAACCCAATCCTCTTTATTGATGTGTGCATACATGCGTTCCGGGTCTCTCATGGTTACATCACCATCAACCTGTTGTCCATCTCTTGCTTTTTTATAATAAGCAGTAACTTGCGTTTGTTCATCTTTGTTATTGCGTACTATTAAGTCAAATACAGGTTTAACTTTTAAAATAGAGTCTACATTCAAAGAACCAGAAATAAAACCTTCAGAATTCAGTTTTCTAAACGAGCCAAGATAAGTTTGTAGTTTGCTTGGGTTTATATTTAGTGTCTCTGTTTCGGCATAGTTGCTCAATTCAAAACTGCGGTCCTCCTTTTTAGTGAGTTTAAAAGATTCCTTTTTCATCTTAGGGGAGTAGTAACGCATACTCACACTGTTGAGGTCGAGGTTGTCGCAGTTAATAACTGTTTTGTCTCTCCACATATATTCTGCTGTGAAAAATCTGCCAGACAGATATCCTTTAAACCCTGGTATGTGTACTGCGTATGGATCGGTTGCATTTTGAAGCATCATGAATGTAGCCGATAGTTCTTGGTTTTCTCCTCCCACATACACTGTTTTTTGTGTGCCGTCTTTTAAGAATATCTGAACTTTTATTGCGTGAACCGCCAAATTACCCAGTACATTATCGCGCATAGTTAGTGGCACTGGGTGTGCAATTTCCATTCTTTGTAGTGTTTTTAATAAGTAGAAAACGGCTGCTTTACGGGCTTTGTATTCTCCGTTTACCGTCCAGTAGTTATCGCTTTTACGCTCTACAGTCGCCGTTTCGGGCATTTTTGAGGTGAGTACAACCTTTACTATATTGCTGGTGTCTGCAATAGCAAAGTCTCTACGGTCGGTACGGGTTATTGAGGTTTCCTTATTAAGCAGGTTATAGCTTATAAAGCCCAAGCATATAACGGCTAGTAAGAATAATATATTTTTAGTTTTCATAAGCGTATTTTTTCTTTCTCAAGTAATGTTTTAAAAGTCCAAAAATAAGAATAAGACCTATAGGAAGTAGCAGGTTTATAAGCTGCCAAAAACTGCGTTCTGTATTTATTTTTTGAACATCTAGTAAGCGCATTTTTAATTCTCTAGTTCTAACATCTATCAATGCATCATCTTCAAGTAAGTAGTCTATAGAGTTTAGTAAAAAGTCTTTGTTTCCGTACTGACGCTTTTCGTAGTTGTCGTAACCCAATGGTAAAACAGCTCCTCTAATAATTTGATTTTGGGCAATGTCACCATCGGAAATAACGAGCATTTTTGTAGCGGGACTCAATTCTTTAAAAGGCAATTCTTTGCTTAAGGCGCTTAATCTGTTTTTAAAAATAGACTCAAATTCTCCTTCTAATAATACAGCCATTGCTCTTGTCCCTCCAGTAAACTCTTCTTGTACAGGTTGGTCTATTGCATTCTGAAGACTCACTAGGTAGGGTGTATTACCAATTTTGGTATACGGTGACGTGTGGAGTAGTATTGTTTTAGTAATCTCAGTATTTGTTCTAACAGTGTCGATAGAACTTGCAAAATCGAATTTTACCGCATTTAAATTACTCGTTATTGGGTGTGCTGAAGTAGGTATGCTAACAGGGAAGTAACGCCAAGGTCTAAGTTCCCACTTAGGTATATCGTTCACAAAACTTACAGGAACTGGAATTTTAGAAGATGAAATATCTTCTATAAGGTCGCTGTTTATACGAGCTCCGTATTTAAATAATTGATCACCAAGGTTCAGTTCCCGTAGTGGATGTGCTAAGAAAGCTCCTTTGTTAGCTAAAGAATCCATGTCTGCGTTAGTGGCATCTAGCATCCAGATAACTTTACCACCCTCCATTATGTATTGGTCTATAAAGTACTTATCTAGGTTTTTAAAGGTGTCTAAAGGTTTGGCTATAAGAAGTAGTTTCTTGCTCTTTAGCTCTATTAGTTTCTTTTTTAAATCCGCCTTTCCTAAGCTGTCTACTTCAAACTCTCTCAAATTAATTTTCGACAAAGAATATTGTTCCGAAAGACTGTTTGTAAGGTCTTCTATTTCTTTGTCGTTCAACTCACCATGTCCTGTTATAAAAGCGATGTTAGGTTTTAAAGGAGTTTTTAATTTCTTAATGGCATTGGTGAATTCATATTCTAGCTCTCTTATTGATTGCTCTATATTTTGTGCTGGGCTAGAAGCTATTTGGTTTTTTAATAGTTGAACTGCTACTTCTCTTCCTCCAAATTTTACAATCGCTCCTGGGATAATAATTTTTTCTGAATAGGACTCTCCATTTTTTACTTGTAAGGTAGTTGGGCTAAGTCCTTTGTCGTACAGTTGTTGTATGATCTCAGTGCGCGTTTTTTCGTCTGTACTTTCGGTAGGGTTTATAAAAGTATATTGGAATAGCTGGTTGTGCGATTTAAATTCTGATAATATCTGACGACTTTCTAGGCTTAAGCGTTCTATTCCAGCAGGGAATTCTCCTTCTAAATATACTTCCACGTATACATAGTCCTCTAGTTCGGTAAGAAGGTTTTTTGTTGCCTCCGATAAGGAATAGCGCCCTTCTTTAGTAAGGTCGTATCTATTGTGTACAAACGAGCCAATTATATTTAGAAAGACTAAAATAATTAGTACTCCTAGAAATTGCAGAATGTCTTGTTTTTTATTCATCATGACCATTTTCTGCTTTGAAGTGAAAGTTTACTTCCGTAAATAAATAAACTCATAACACTTAAAAAATAAAGTACGTCTCTAGTGTCTACAACACCTTTGCTAATTGCGTTGTAATGGTGGCTAATCCCCAATTTATCTATGCTTAACTCTAATCCTGTATGCGATAAAAGTGTAGCTATTTGTTCGAATCCTGCAAAGCAGAAAAAACAAAAGAACAAAGCAAGGATAAAAGAAACGATTTGGTTTTCTGTTAAACTTGAAGCAAAAATCCCAATAGAAATATAAATTCCAGCTAGTAATACCAAGCCGATATAAGACCCTATGGTGGCAGCCCAATCTAAATTACCTACCGGTTGTCCTAATAAATAAATGCTCACTAAATACAGTAGGGTAGGTGTTAGCGCGATAATACAAAGTGCTAATCCTGCTAAAAACTTCCCCATTACTAAGTTTAATTCACTAATAGGTTTGGTGAGTATTAGTTCAATAGTACCTGTTTTAAATTCGTCTGCAAAAAAGCGCATTGTTAAGGCTGGTATTAGAAATAGAAATACCCAAGGTGCTAAAAAGAACAGTCCGTCTAGTCCAGCATATCCTGCATCGAGTAGGTTAAAAGATCCGGGAAATACCCAAAGGAATAAGCCGTTAAGTAGTAAGAAAACCACCACTACCATATAGCCTGTTAGAGAGCTAAAGAAGCTGTTGAGTTCTTTTTTTAGAATGCTAATCATAGCGCTTCATTTATTTTTTTTGTACTCCAAGCTAAGGGCTTGTCGTTGAATAATATTTTTGTTTTTGCCCAAACACCCGCAAATAATTCTGAGTTTCGGTACCTGTTTAAATCTTCTTCAGACTCCCACCACGAATACGTAAAGAACACATTTTTAGCAGAAATGTCTTGAAGCATTTCTGCTTTTAAACAGCCCTCTTGAGAGATTATCTTCTGCTTGCTTTCTTCAAATATCGCTTTGAAATCTTCGATATATTCCTCTTTAAAGCTGAGTTTTACTATTCGTGTAATCATAAGAACTCTATACTAATTCTATCTTTTACTTTTATACCCAATAATCCGCTTGCCCCATTAGCGAGGTTAGAGTCTGCTTTGTTTATTGCTATTTCTAAGTGTCCCGCAGAGTTAAATAGTGCAAGAGGACCTCCTTCGTTTACCTGGCTATAAGATTTATGAAGTGAATTGATAGTTTGTTTTCTGGGAAGTTTAATTTCAAATTCTGCTCCTGCAAAAGACTCTTTAAACACTTTTTCGGTGATATTACTAATCACATTTCCATAGTGATCGATATAAATTACCTGTCCGTTAATCGTTTTTCTATCTGCCGATAAGGTAGGTTGAAAGTCAATTAAGTCTTTTAAGGTTTCTATTTGCCTACCTATTACCTGTAGTGTTCCGCCACGGTTAATATGACAAGCTGCCTTCACAAATACATCTTTCATTGGAAAAGGGATGCTGTCGTCGTCTTGCGATATGTTTAAGGCGATAATTTGTTCTGCCTTAAAATGGGGAAACATAAGGGAGAAAATTCCGGTATCTGCTCCAATAAAATAATGACCATCTACTTTACAAACCACGTGAAGTTTATTTGGAGTTGCTTCCGCATCAATTCCGATCATATGAATAGTTCCTTCAGGGAAATGATGGTATGCATTTTTTAAAATATACGCAGCTTCTTCAGTGTTAAAAGGAGCTATTTCATGCGAAATATCTACAATTTGCACCTCTGGAGCCTCAGATAATAAGGCGCCTTTTATAGCTGCGGTAAAATAATCTTTAGTGCCGTAATCGCTTGTAAGAGTAATGATTGCCATGTCGCTGAAAAACAGCTAATTTTACTTGAAATTATTGGATGAAATTTGTTATTTTGTGTGTATAAAATTAAGCAAATAATCTAAGTTGAAAAGAATTTTACTTAAATTCATTCAACTGAATAAAACTCAGTTATTTGGCAGAAAAAAAGATTGATTTAACCCGCATAGATCCACTAGAAATTTACGGGTCTAGAAATTCGAAATTGGACCTGATAAAGTCTTATTATCCTAAACTTAAAATTATTGCTCGAGGGAGTGAAATTACTGTTTTAGGAGAAGAAGAGGTTATTGAACAGTTTGAAACCAAGTTAGAAGTCTTAATTCAGCATTTTAATAAATACAACCGCCTTACAGAAAGTAATATTGATCGTTTAATTATGGAGGACCATACCGTAGTTTTAGAACTAGATGATGATGTTATCGTTCATGGTAACCACGGAAAATTGATAAAAGCTAGAACCGCCAACCAACGAAAGTTGGTAGACTTATGTTTGTCGAAAGATATGGTTTTTGCGATAGGCCCTGCTGGAACTGGTAAGACATACACTGCTGTGGCTTTGGCTGTTAGAGCCTTAAAAAATAAAGAGGTAAAAAGGATTATTTTAACCCGACCTGCGGTAGAGGCAGGAGAGAATTTAGGGTTTTTACCTGGCGATATGAAGGATAAATTAGATCCTTATATGCAGCCTCTTTACGATGCGCTTAACGATATGATTCCCTCGGAAAAGTTAAAGGCTTTTATAGAGGAAAGAGTGATACAAATAGCCCCACTCGCTTTTATGAGGGGTAGGACATTAGACAATGCCTTTGTTATTTTAGACGAGGCTCAAAATACGACCGTACAGCAAATGAAAATGTTCCTTACTCGTATGGGGCGTTCAGCTAAGTTTGTGATTACCGGAGATATGACTCAGGTAGATTTACCAACAAGACAGAAATCAGGACTACGGAATTGTTTAGGGCTTTTATATAAAGTAAAGGACATAGGAATTGTCTATTTGAACGAAAAAGATGTAATTCGCCACAATTTGGTGATGCAGATTATACAAGCTTACAAACAAGAACAATTAAAGGAAAAAGAAAGTGGGAAACACGATTTTAAAAACTGATTTTAACTTTCCGGGTCAAACAAAAGTTTACCACGGTAAAGTACGCGAAGTGTATACTATTAACGATGATCTATTGGTGATGATTGTTTCTGACCGTATTTCTGCATTTGATGTAGTTATGCCTAAAGGAATTCCTTATAAAGGGCAGGTTTTAAACCAAATCGCAGCTAAATTTTTAGATGCAACTACTGATATCGTTCCCAACTGGAAGATTTCTATGCCAGATCCTATGGTAACTGTAGGGAAGCACTGTGAGCCTTTTAAAGTAGAAATGGTAATTCGTGGCTACCTTTCTGGTCATGCTTGGAGAGAGTATAGAGCAGGAAAAAGAATGATCTGTGGTGTTGCTATGCCTGATGGGATGAAAGAGAATGATAAATTCCCTACTCCTTTACTAACCCCAACTACAAAAGCTGATGTTGGTCATGATGAAGATATTTCTAGAGAAGAAATTCTTGCTCAAGGTTTGGTTTCTGAAGCGGACTACTTAATGTTGGAAAAATATACCCGTGAGGTATTCCAAAGAGGTACAGAGATAGCTGCAGATATGGGCTTAATCTTGGTTGATACTAAATACGAATTCGGTAAAGATAAAGACGGTACGATTATCTTAATCGATGAGATTCATACACCAGATTCTTCTCGCTATTTCTATATGGAAGGTTACCAAGATCGTCAAGATGCTGATGAGTCACAAAAGCAATTGTCTAAAGAGTTTGTTCGCCAATGGTTAATCACTAATGGTTTCCAAGGTTTAGAAGGACAAAGTATTCCAGATATGGATGAGGAATTTATCGCTTCTGTTTCGGAACGTTATATTGAGCTTTACGAGCAAATTACTGGAGATACTTTTGTGAAAGCAGATGTAACCGATGTGCTAAGCAGAGTTGAAAAAAACATAAACGCCTACCTTGCTTAAGTAGACGTTATTCATAAATCAAAAAAGGGCTGATCGTTAGATTAGCCCTTTTTTGTTTGGTATAAATATATGTAGGTTGTAATATGTTCAATGTTACAATTCTGTGGCGCTCTTCAGGTATTCAGTGTCTGTTCTATTATTAGTGATGAATTATTGGTAATATTTCGATTAAAATTTATACTGACATCAAATCTTCTTCGCTCAATTTAAGTTTAGGGTTGTTTAACTTTTTGATTGTATTTCTAATTTTTAGTCTGTCAGATTGTGGTAGAAAAGTAGGAATTAAATCGGTTAAGTCAACTTTTAAAATTCGATTAATAACAATCAAATCTTTTATTGAAAAAGGGCTTATTCCATTCATAAGTTCAGACATATAGGATTTACTAGAATGTCCTAATATCTTACCAAAGGATTGTTGAGTTAGATTTAAAGTCTTTAGTTTTTTTCTGATTAGTTCTTTTCTGTGTTGGATGAAGAGTCGTTCCTTTTCTGCAATCAATTCAGCAATGTCGCTTTCTACTAGTTTTTTAACTGGTATTTTTGTGTCAGTACTCCAGTTTTGGTTTTCGTACTGTTCAATTAATGTTCTTAATTTTTTGCGAATGATTTTGAAGTCCGAATTTTCCTTTGAGAGTACGCGTAGTTTTCGGTCTGCTATTAAAGCTCTTTCAAAATCCAATTCATTTAGGATTTCTCCCGTCTCAATCATTTTTGATATGTCGAATTGTGTTTTCATAAGCTTGTTTTTAAATCCAACCGCTAGATTTTAACCACATGTTTATGGTGGTTTTATTGTTCTTAAAAGTCGTTTCGTATTCTTTATGTGTTCCAGTCCAAACTACTGTAGCTTCGCTATCACTAAATTCAATCAGAATCATTGTTCTATGAATGTTGATATTGAAAAAGTAAAACCCTTCGCTATGTACTTTGTCTGCGTCTGTTCTTGTTTTGTTTAATTCTGTTTGATTCTTCCAGTCATTACCATTAATATCTAAAATGAGTTTATCAATAGCCTTAGTTAACAGAAGGTTTCCTCTATTCTTTCTTTTTAATTTTTCTAATGCTTTCTTATTTATTAGTCTCATCGTGAGCGATACAAATATATTTAAAGTTCGGATAAATACCGAACTTTATTGATGCTATTTTATTGTTTTAGAGTAGTAGTTAAAATTAGAGCGTGACTTCTTTGCTCTACCCTGTCCTAGTTATTGATGTAATTATTGAATTAAGATTTGGGAAACTTGTTAAAAATACTGAATTTCAGTAAGTCTAAATCTAATGTTAGATTATAGGTGTTGTTGTAGCACGTTTTATCTTTTACTAGTTAAATGTTGAATAAATTCAAATAACTCCATAAACTGTTCGTCTAATAATGGCGTACCAAATTCTTTCATATATTTATCTCCTCTAAACTGTAAGTCAAAAATTAAGTTGACTATCATTTCATCATTTACAATTGGGGGTAGAGGGATTTCATATTTTGAAAGATTTTGTTCTAACCTAATAGTAAATTGCTTTTTTGTCAGTTTAAAGATTGTGTCCATTTGTCCTCTACTCAACTCAATCTTTAAGGTATCTATGGCTGTTCTATTTCTTTCTTGTCCATAAGTATAATTAATCCAATAAAGAGTATTTTTTTTTAAGTGATGGTGTTTTGCTATTCCGTTGGGAAATATGATTTTATAATCATCTTCTAATAGCCCGTGGTGAAAATCTATTTCTATTCCAAAATCGTAAAATCGGTGTAAGTTATCCGATTGGGAAAATGAATTCTTTGAGATTAGAATGATTAATATTAAAAATAGTTTTTGCATTTCTCTAAATGTGCTACCGTCTCGGCTATGGTTAGTGCGGGAATTAAAAGTAATTAATTTCCGATTAAGCACTTAGCCAAATCTTTTTATTTTGTTTTATCTTTTCATTTTAAAGCCAAATCAAAAGATTTGGCGGACTCTGTTTAAAGCTCTAAACTTTAGGTTAAGTACCAAAACCCGTATTAATTATAGCCATTGTTAGCTGTTGCCTTTTTTCGTTTTTATTTAGTCATTTTGATTACCGTGTGTCCATCAAATTTCCATATTCCGCTACTTCCGCCAAACCAAACATTATCTTCAAAATCACCCAAAATGAATAGAATGTCAGAGTATGTCTGTCCATTTGAACTAAACTCTGAGAAATTTTGACCATTAAAAATACATAGATTTCCCAAGTGTGTACCAAGCCAAAGATTACCATTTTTGTCTTCGTAAATTGCACGAATTCGCTTATTACAAAGACCGTCTTCAACAGAATAGGTTTTGAATGAGTTTCCATCATATACGGTTAGACCACTTTTTCTATTTCCGTTAAATCCAAACCATATTTTTCCAGATTTATCATTATAAATAGTTCGAACCATATCGTCACTCAATCCGTCTTTGGGCATAAATTGAGTGAAAATATTTCCATCAAAACGACCAACTCCTCCGTGTGTCATGGAAGCGAACCACAAATTCCCTTCGTTATCCTTTCTTATAAAAGGAATCCAATTGTGGTATAGACTGTCTTCTTGTTTTCTTCCAATTTCAGTTAAATAGGATTTGAAGTTCTTTCCGTCATATTTATATGCGCCACCACCACCAGTTCCAATCCATAAGTTATTCTTATTGTCGGTTGCTAAGGAATGAGCAGCATTGGGGTTTAGAACAGGATAAACAGTACTAATCCAACCGCTTGTGGTGTCTTGGTATGGCAGTGGAATATGTTCAAACTTTTTTCTGTTGTATTTGGTTAAACCATTTTGAGTTCCGAACCATAGATTATTTTTATGGTCAGAAGTAATTGAATAGACTTGATTACTGCTCAAACCGTTTTTCTCAGTATAGTTATTAAATGATTTTTCATTATAATGAAAAATTCCACCACCATTACTACTAAACCAAAGGGTTCCGTCTTTGTCAACATATCCATTTGAAAATCCATTTGCAGGAACAGGAATTTTATTTGCTTCCGAAAATTTTTCAGTCTTAAGAGATTGCTTTTCTTTTTTTACTTGTCCGTTACAAGAAATAACTAATGAAGCTAAAATAAATAGTGTGATATTTCTACAAATGAACTTCATCTTTCGTTTTTTTCTTGTTTACGGTCTTGCTAAGTTTCGTGGACGATTAAAACAGTTGTCTTATCAAACCGCACGGAAGCAAGCCACATATATTTGTTTATATTTTTCAGCAAACCAATTTTTGTAGCTTGCTGGTGTTTCTTAATTGAACTAACTCCCAAGCGACTCTCCACCGCCCATGAAATTTAGCTTTTGTTATGCATAGTTTTTCTTTGCAATTATATACTCAATTTTTGTTCTACTTTCATGTTTGTCATTTTTTAAGCAAGACAAGAAATCATCCTTTATTTCGCAAAACTCTTTATCTCCTAAAAATTTTTTTAGCGACTCCATTCTCTCAAATCTATCCACCCAAGCCATATAAATATCGTTATCTACTGAACCATTACAAGTGAGTTCTCTGTCAGATATGCTATCTTCCGATATTATTGTTAATCCTTCATCCGTTATAAAGTCTCGAATTTTCCTACCCATTTCAAAGTCATAGATATCCAAACTACGTTGCTTTTGATAAAATTGATTGAATTTCAACTGTGATTTATCAGTAATAGGTTCATGAGCAAATAAATCATCCATTTCCACTATCGCAATCCATCCTCCTGGCTTTAATAAATCTATCCACTTTTTTAATACAGAAGCAAAATCTGGAAAATAAGCTACTGTAAAACTAGACCAAATACCATCTACTTTGAATAAGCCAAGTTCATCAATTTCTTTTAAATCACTTTGGTGATAGACTATATTTGAACCTTTATTCTCTTTCTTTGCTATCTCTAATAAGTCATGGCTATAATCTATACCTGTGACTTGTTTAGCTCTTTGTGATAACAATTTTGATACATATCCGTTTGAACAACCCAAGTCCAATATTCTATCGTTAGCTTTTATTGGAAGTAGATCAATATATGTTTTCCAATTTCTCCACGAAGCTTGATTTTTATATTCTTCTGTAATACTCATAATTCTAACTAAAGTCAAATTACATTATTGATTGGCTGTATATAACAATTGTGCCTAACGTTCTGTGTATGGACAGTAGGGTAGGTTCAAAGCTATTCACTTTCGGTTTCCCACTACGCCAAAACAAACGTTTTTACTTTTAATTTTCTTTTTGTTAAACGTCAAAACTTTGTTTTGGCGTTGCCTGCTCAAAGAACAGGACTTTCAATTTATCACTTAATGCCCTATTGGCTATACACCTTGTTGTGGGTAGTTTTTGTTATTTCTTTTTGCAATTTCCAAGATAAATAAGTCTTTACACCAATGAAGTAAGGCCATCGACCATTGTAACCTCCATAGTACATCATATTAAAAGCGATAATATTATCTTCTGGTATCAGGATTATCCTAACGAATCTTAGAAGAAATTTTTGTTTTTCAATATTCAATTCAAGTTTATTACGTCCATATTGATACTTCCAATTTAATCTAGTCAAACTTTCCTTTAGGATCTGTTGATTTTGATCCTTGGTGAATTGATTATTAAGTATTTTTAAGTTTCTTTCAGTAAAATATCCATAAGCCATTATTATGGATAATACCCAAGCGAAGGTTGTTAGAATCTGAATAGGAGTTGAAAGGTCTTTGAAGCTATCTTTTGCAAAAATCAACATTAACAAGGGACACATGATAATAACAGAATAACCGAGGATATTGTCAAACCAGTAGCCGTCCCATGTTGGAGCTTTTCGAGTCGTTATAATTTCATCTTTTTCCTTGTCTGTCATCTTTTAATTACCCACAACGTACGTATAAACTCAGCTTGAGTTTATACGCTTCTAATTAATTTTCAGCATTCTCTTTGTAGCTAAGGTTCTAAGGCTTATAAAGAGTCATTTTAGGGCTTTTGAATTTCCGCAAAAACTTATTAGAATAACCTACAGTAGAGGTAGCGTTTTTTTAGCTGTTTAAAGATACTAAAATAGTAATGGTGTACAAATGAGTTTCATCTTCATTAGAAAAATAAAGCAACAAAAAAGGCTTTCCGTGGTCACGGAAAGCCTTTTTTGTTTTATAAAATACGGGTATTAAATCCCTGTATAGTTCTGTGGCGTAATTGCTTTTAATTCAGTTTTTAAAGCATCACTTACATTTAAAGTGTCGATAAACTCTGCGATACTTGTTTGTGTAATTGCAGCGTTTGTACGTGTTAAACCTTTTAGTGCTTCGTAAGGTTTAGGGTAGCCTTCTCTACGAAGAATCGTTTGGATAGCTTCAGATACCACTGCCCAGTTTTTTTCTAGGTCTCCTTGAATATTATCTTCTCTAATAATCAACTTGTTTAGTCCTCTTAATAAGGCGCCTAAAGCAATGCTTGTATGTGCAAATGGAACACCTACATTTCTCAATACGGTAGAGTCTGTTAAATCTCTTTGTAAACGAGAAACGGGAAGTTTAGCCGATAAGTGTTCAAACAGCGCATTTGCAATACCTATATTTCCTTCTGAGTTTTCGAAGTCAATAGGGTTTACTTTATGTGGCATAGCAGAAGAACCAACTTCACCTGCTTTAATTTTTTGCTTGAAGTAGTCCATCGAGATATACGTCCAGATATCTCTATCTAAATCTAAAATGATGGTATTAATACGTTTCATAGCATCAAATAAAGAAGCTAAATTATCGTAGTGTTCAATTTGTGTGGTAGGGTGAGAGCGGTCTAAGCCTAAAACGTTATTTACAAAGTGATTTCCAAAAGCCAACCAGTTGTTGTTTGGGTATGCCACTAAGTGTGCGTTAAAGTTACCTGTAGCACCACCAAATTTAGCAGAAAAAGGAACTGCTTTTAATTGCTCTACCTGACGGTTAATACGTGCAATAAAGACTTCAATTTCTTTTCCCATACGGGTAGGAGAAGCTGGTTGTCCATGCGTACGAGCCAATAATGGGATGTCTTTCCACTCTATTGCAAGTTCTTTTAATTTTGAAAGTACTTCTTCTACCTGAGGTAGGTAGTTTTCCAATACAGCTTCTTTTAAAGAAAGCGGTACCGAAGTGTTGTTGATATCTTGAGAAGTCAAACCAAAGTGAATAAACTCTTTGTATTGCTCTAGTTTTAGAATGTCGAACTTTTCTTTGATGAAGTATTCAACCGCTTTTACATCGTGGTTAGTTACTTTTTCAATGTCTTTAATAGCTTGAGCATCATCTTCGCTAAAATCTGTATAAATAGCTCTTAACGATGGGTAAATAGCTTTGTCGATATTCTCTAATTGTGGAAGAGGAATTTCGCATAAAGCGATGAAATATTCAATTTCTACTCTTACACGGTAGCGTATTAAAGCGTATTCAGAAAAGTAAGTTGCCAATTCTTTACCTGCTCTTCGGTAACGACCGTCAACAGGAGAGATAGCAGTAAGTGCATTCAAATTCATAATCTCAGCTTGAAAATTAGGGGGCAAAGGTAAGAAAACCCCAGTTTTATGATAGGATTATCCCAATTTAGTTTTCTGTAAGTTATTTGCTTGTTCTAAATTTGCTTTTTAATACTTAAAGCAATTTTTTGATGATAAAAACTCTAAACACTGCTAAAGGAGTTTCCCTAATTGGATTTAAATGTGATGAAGGTGTGCGAAGGAATAAAGGAAGGGTTGGAGCTTTTGAAGGACCCGATTTTATTCGCAAACATTTGAGTTTCGACTCCTTAAATGTTTCGGACGTAGGAGATGTTATTTGCGAGGAGGATGATTTTACGCCTGCTCATAAATGTTTGCAAGCTAAAGTGCGCCATGAATTAGAAGCTGGGAATTTTCCATTTATTTTAGGTGGAGGCCACGATATGTCTTTCTCTAATTTTGCTGCTGCAGCAAAACATGTTTTAAAACACGAACCAAACGCTAGAGTAGCGGCTATTAATATAGATCCCCATTTCGATATAAGAGATTTTGATAAGGGAGCCAATTCTGGAACTTCTTTTAATGAAATGGCAAAGTTTTGTGCTGCCAACCAATTGGACTTTAATTATTACTGCTTGGGGGTAAACAAGCAAAGTAATTCAAACGATTTATTTGTACTGGCGCAAAATTTAGGGGTGCGGTATTGTTTTGATGATGAGGTTGAAAAGGTGTCTGAGCTTATAAATGAATGTATAGCTAATTGTGATTATGTCTATTTTACATTAGACATGGATGCTTTTAAATCTACTTTAGCACCAGGGGTAAGCGCTCAGGCAAAAGTTGGATGGGATGTAGAGACGATTAAGTGTTTTATTACATTAATTAAAGAGTCGAATAAGTTGATAGTGGCCGATATAGCCGAATTAAATCCAAGGTTTGATATTGACGAAAGAACGGCTAAATTAGCAGCAGAGTTTACTAGATTTATTCTTTCATAAAATTATATGACCCTACTGATATTAATTATTGCATTCTCCTTATTGCTTTTAGGTTTGTTAGGGAGTATTATCCCCGGATTGCCAGGGCCTCCAATTTCGTATTTAGCTGTATTGCTCATTCATTTTTTTACGGGTACACAGTTTAGTTCTAGTTTTTTATGGACCTGGGCTATTGTTGTAGCCATAGTTTTTGTATTAGATTATACACTTCAAGCATGGGGAGTGAATAAATTTGGTGGTGGGCGAAAGTCTACCATAGGTACTTTTGTAGGTTTATTCCTTGGTTTGTTGTTTCCGCCTATTGGCTTATTAGTAGGCCCTTTTGCGGGTGCTTTTTTAGGGGCTCTTTCAGAAGTAAAGGGTGATAATACCCGTGCTTTTAAGGTGGCTATTGGTTCGTTTATAGGATTTATTACGGGTACCGTTTTAAAGCTTGGTGTTAGTGCTGCCCTCTTGTCTTATTCAATCTTTTATATTTGGTTTTAATAATGAAGAAAGTAAAAGTCGCTGCCGTCTCGTATTTAAATACCATTCCTTTTTTATACGGATTAGAAAAGGACGATAAGCTAGCATCACAAATAGATTTATACCTAGAGTATCCAGCTAAATGCGCAGATTTATTAAAGTCTGGTGCCGTAGATCTTGCGCTTATTCCAGTAGCAGAAATCCCAAATATTCCCAATGCCGAAATTATTGGTGATTATTGTATCGGAGCTATAGGTAAAGTGAATACAGTGATGCTTTATAGTGAATGTCCTCTAGAAGATATTACTTCTATTGCCTTAGATTACCAGTCGCGTACTTCGGTGATGTTGACTCGTGTGCTAGTAAAGAATTTTTGGAATATTGAGGTCACATTTGAAGCCACAACCGAGGGTTATGTTGATACTATTTCAGACAATAGGGCAGGGGTAGTGATAGGAGATAGGGCATTTGAGTTAAATGGGACTTTCCCTTATCAATACGATCTTTCTGAAGAGTGGTTTGCTTTTACAGGCTTGCCTTTTGTATTTGCTTGTTGGGTGGCAAATAAAAAATTAAGCAATGTTTTTGTCAGCTCTTTTAATGATGCCATGCAAAATGGAGTTTCTAATAAATCGGCTGCTATAGAATTATGGACTGAAAAGAAAAATAGCTCTATCGATTTGAAGAGCTATTTAAATAAAGATATTTCCTATGAGTTTGATGCAACTAAAAAACTTGCTTTAAAGAAGTTTTTAGCGTTTTCAGCCGGATTTATTTAATTGAAGTGATCCTTTGGTGGTTTAGGTGGATGATCTAAATTTAGTTCTTTTGTCAGTCCTTCTATGAACAAATCAGGGTAAAGATTACTAAGTTTATATTTTAGTGAATTTTCAATTCTAAACTCAAAGGGTATTATTACTTCTTGAGACACTTTTTTTCTTTTGTGTTTAGGCCTCTGTAGCCTTCCCTAAAAATCGGACAGTCTTAAATTCGAATTTATTAACTTTAAATTCAAACTGTCATTATGAAAAAAACAAATTTCACAGAGAGTCAAATTATTAAGGCTCTTCAATCAAACCAAGAAGGGCGATCAGTATCGGAAGTTTCGCGCGAATTAGGAATAGATAAGAGCACCTTTTATTATTGGCGCAAGAAGTATGGCGGCATGGAGGTTAGTCACTTAAAACGCCTTAAAGAGCTAGAACAAGAGAATAGTAAGCTCAAACATATGTACGCTGATGTTAGCTTAGATAATACGATGCTTAAAGACATCCTGTCAAAAAAGTTCTAAAGCCTTCCGACAAGCAGCATCGGGTTGGATATCTTATAAAGAAATATTTTATAAGTATAAAAAGAGCCTGTATAGTTGTAGGAATGACAAGATCAATGTGGTACTATAAAAAGAAAAAGGATGATAGTGAGGTTGTAGATAAGCTTACGTCATTAGCAAAGCAACTTCCAACTAGAGGCTTTGATGAGTACTATAATCGAATACGTCGAGAAGGCTTTATCTGGAACAGAAAGCGAGTTTTAAGGGTCTACAGAAATATGAAGCTCAAACTAAGAAGAAAGCATAAGAAACGTTTACCCTCAAGAGTTAAATTACCTCTTGAGACTCCATCTGCATTAAATGTGTGTTGGAATATGGACTTTATGAGTGATGCACTCACAGATGGACGAAAGGTTCGTGTTTTCAACGTGATAGATGACTGCAATCGTGAAGCATTAGCCATCGATTCAGGTTTGTCATATCCAGCCAGAGCTGTTGTTGAAACCTTAGAGCAATTAAAAGAAGAGATTGGTGTCCCTCAATATATCCGATGTGATAACGGACCGGAATTTATTTCTAAACTATTTATGAATTGGTGTGAGAAACAACATATTGAAATCAAGTATACTCAACCAGGTAAGCCAACGCAAAACGGATATATAGAACGATTCAATCGGTTCTTTAGAGAAGATGTTCTGGATGCGTTTTACTTCAACGACTTACATCAGTTAAGGGTACTTAGTACAAAATGGATGAATGATTATAATTTTAACCACCCACATAAATCATTAGGGAATAAGTCCCCAAAAGAGTTTTTATCGAGATTCGATGATGAATTTAAATTCTTCATCGAATCTGAACAGAATACAGATTATTTGTCGAATTTAGAGGTGTCCTAATTAGGGGAAGGCTACACCTCGTAAATAGAGGTTCGGATTCGAGAGTGTTAATAAAGTCGATTGTATAAGCATCAAAGTTTTTGTTTGGTTTAGAAATCATCTCATAATCTAAAAACCGGCCGTCCTCATTAATAGTAAATCTAACTAGGCAGGTCCATTCATTACTATTAGCTAATTCACTTTTAGGATATTCTTTATGCTCATAAAATTTAGAATAATCAAAAGCATAGTCATCAAGTTTTAATTTTTTACTCGCCAATAAATATATCCTACTGTTGTTATTTATGTAATAGACACTTTTGAGTACTCCTTTTTTGTATTCTTTATATAGAGTTCGTTCTAAGTAAGTGTCATAGAACTCTTCAATCCCAGACCCTTTTTCATCTAGTAGAGGTTTTCCAAAGATGTCTAAAACTTCTAGAATTAATTCATAGTTATTTTTATAATCAGAAATAGTATGGATTTCTCCACTTTTATAATAGCTTATACTCGTGTTTATCCTTTTGTCTTCAAGAAACTCTTCCTGTTTACGGAGTTTACCATTAGGGTAGTATGATTTTTGGGTTCCATTTTTCACTAAGGGTATTAATGAATTATAATTCCCTTCTGAGATGA
This sequence comes from Flavobacteriales bacterium, assembly GCA_965183875.1. GTDB lineage: Bacteria > Bacteroidota > Bacteroidia > Flavobacteriales > UBA7430 > UBA6772. The sequence continues at coordinate 58,011 of CBCYMK010000012.1, forward strand.
TATCCCCATTTATGAGGTGGTATTTTAATTGAATATTATTTTCTGTATTAAAATTCACACTAACAAAATAGTCTGCATTTTTTGAATTCCTCAGTTTCTTCCAACTTCGGTCGTAGTATATATATTCGTTGTTTTTGAATTTCGTATAATAGTCGAAAATTGAAAGAAGGTTCTCAAAATCACTATTTTGAACTAGATTTTTATCGATAAACTCTTGAATCATTTCTACATTTCCAAAATAGGTGTTAAGCGTGCTTCTTAATTTTTTCCCCATTTTTGGAACTCTAATTACTTCTCCATCTTTTGTTTTTATCAAGTAGGTAGTTATAGATTTTTGAAGTAGCGAATTATAGTAAAATTGTTTGTAGAAAGTTAACCCATCTATTTCGCACAATACTTCTGCAAATCGTTTCCTAAATGTCACTGAATTAGGTGTTGTCGTTGTGTATTTATTTATAGTAATAAATGAATCTAATCCTACTGTAAATGCGCTGCATTGTTCTGGAGTAATAATTACTTCAGTTTCGGTAGAGTCTTCGTTATAAATGAATTCGAATTGATTTTCTAATCCTTGATATTTAACTCGTCCATCTCTATAGTTTCCCGATATGTCGTAAAATTTACCAGGTGTAAATTCAAATTCGGCATAGTATGTTCCACTAATAGTATTAGTGGGTTTGTATTCGTGCATGTATAAATAGCCCTCTGTGCAATGCCTGTCCATATCGAAATGGTAGCCAATTTCATCATCAGTCACCTGAGCTTTTATATCGTTTAATATAATTATACTTAATAGTAGAGTGAGTATTGAAATTAGTTTCATGTATTATGTTTAGTCTGCTAAAGATATACAAATACCGCGATTTTTTTATTAGAGTTTACTAATCAGATCGTTTAATTTTTCTTCTTCCTCAGCCGCTGTAAATTTAAATCCATTTTCTAGATTCACTTTTTCGTAAAAACTAGCTAGGCTATAGGTTCCGATTACTTCTCCACCAAACCTAGGGAGTATACTTGCGGTATGCTCTAAGGATTGCTTGCCTCCGTAGCCACCAGAAGAAGTGCTTATTAGAACAATCTTTTTATTTTTTAAGAACTCTCTATTTATTCTACTCAACCAGTCGATGGTGTTTTTGAAGAAAGAAGGCATAAATCCATTGTATTCTGGAACTGCTATTAAGAGTGCTGTGCTTTCGGAAATCTTAGCTTCTAGTTGTTTTATAATTTCTGGATGTCCTTCTTTAGCCTCTAGGTCCAAACTGAACATTGGGCTTTCGTAGTCACGTAAATCAAGTACTTCTACTGTCTGATTTTCTATTAGGCTTGCAGCGTGTTTTACCAATGATTGGTTAATAGATTTTGAGCTGTTACTTCCTGAAAAGGCGATTATTTTAGTCATGGTTTTGTATTTATGAATTTATATAGGTTTTGTAAGAGGCTGTGTTTGGGCTACTAAGTATAAAGAGTTTCGAATCTTTCTCACCTTCAATACTTACATTTTCTTCCCCTGTAATTATTGCAAAATCGTTTTTGTGTAGTTGTTGGTTATTTAATTCCAGTGCTCCTTTAAGGATGTATATTGAGTAAGTGTTTGTTGGTTTTAGCACTTTGGTGATTTCATTTTTAAAAGTGATTTCTTCTATCTCTATTCCTTCTGTGTCTAAGTTTACATCACTTCCTAAACCAACAATAGTTTTAACAGAGCTGTGTTCGTTACTTTCAATTGGAAAGTCCTTCGTAGTATAGTCTCTGTATTCTGCTGGCTTACTAAGGCTTTTACTTAAATTAGGATCGAGCCATATCTGAAATATTTCAGAATCCATACCCAGTTCTTCAGAATGCGAGATTCCATTTCCTGATTTTATTACTTGAAAGTCTCCTTCTTCCAAATCCCACCATTTATCAGTTTTTGTGTCATAATGCCTAATTGAGCCTGAGAGTACATAACTGATAATTTCAAAACCTTTATGTGGGTGTAAACCAATTGTGCTTCCACGTTCTGATTCCGCATGCGCCCAATAAAATAAGTTTGAATATGGTTTTGTCATCCCTCTGTCCTGAGGAAATCCAATCGGCTTATTTTCTATAATTTCACCACTGTTAAAGCTTCCAATTGCCTGGTTCTCCTTTTTTATTACTTGTATACTCATCTGTTTTCCATTTGTTTCTAGGCAAATTTATAAAAATAATTTAAATAGATGTCGTTACATTAAATGTAATTACATATATTTGCTTCATCAAAAAGATAAGATGTCGATAAACAAAGAAATAAAGCAAGAGAGTTTCAGCTCTGAGCAGCAGCGAATGGTAATGAATTTGGTGTTTACAGGGAATTCACTTAGCGCAGATTCTAATAGGATGTTTAAGAAGTACGATTTAACCAATCAGCAGTTTAATGTACTTCGTATACTACGGGGCCAGAAATGTTGCCCCATTACCGTAAAGGATATTGAGTCGAGAATGCTCGATAAGTCTTCAAATGTGTCAAGGCTTATAGATAAATTACTAATTAAGGAATACGTAGAACGTGTAGCTAGTTGTAATGATAGACGTAGAGTGGATATACTAATTACAGAAAAAGGATTAAGTTTTTTAAGCTCAATAGATGCTATTGTAAGTGCTGTGGAGGAGAAATACAAAAGTGCCATCTCGGAAGAAGAAGCGAAGTTTGTAAACGAGATATTAGATAAATTAAGAACCGTTAAACTTTAAAATTAGAAATTATGAAAGAAAAAGTAATTACAGTAATCCGATTTTTATTAGGATTGATGATGGTGAATGCAGGATTTAATAAATTCTTCCACTATATGCCAATGCCAGAAATGACACAGGTAGCAATGGATTTAATGGGTGCTTTTGGTGCCTCAGGATTTATGTTGCCGCTTATAGCAATTACCGAAATTATTGCAGGTGTGTTGTTGTTGTCGAAAAGATCAACCGCTCTAGGTGCTGTGTTGATGATGCCAATAACGGTAAATATCTTCCTCTTCCACGCGTTTTTAGATACTGCTGGTATGGGAATGGGTATAGTGTTATTGCTCATTAATATTGCAATATTAGTCTCAGAGAAAAAGCGTTTGTTTCCAATGTGTGGCTGTGATGCCGATTGTTGTTAATAGATCTACGAGTCCGCTTCCATTCCTAATTAAAAGAGATTATAAAAATTGGATTGGCTTGTTTTTGTTTTCGTAGAATTGAAAGGTTGAATATCGAGATGAGGGGTGAATTAGCAATTATTAATGACCAATTTTTAATTGATTTATAGTTCCGATAGCTTTGTCGATGACGATTTGTAGATGATTTGATGAATGGTGCCTTTCTTTCGACATTTCTTCTTTTAGTGAAGAAAACGTGAAAAAATGAGCGTATATAAAATGTTGTTTGAGTTTCCAACCGGAGGTTGGGAAGGAGTTCATTTTATTAGCCATTTTTGAGTTTTCGTAGCGTAAAAAAGAAGGTAAGTCTTGACCTTTTTGGTTCGTTTTTGCGTCAAGGCAAAAATGAACGAAGAAAACTTACTGATCTGAGAGTATTTAGTAATTAGAGAAGAGGACAAAAGAACTTTGTGCTAAACAAGCGAACTAACCACTAATAAATCTACGAGAAAAAGAAAAGCGACTTAGGTCGCTTTTTTTTTGTGCTCAACCAATTTGAAAGAGCCTCATATTTTTGAATATCTTTGAGCATGCAAATACACCCACAAAAGAAAGAATTTTTAAATCTCTTTGAGACGATGGTCTCTGAAGGGAAGTTTGGAAAGTTAAGCTTGAGTAAAGTAAATAAGTCAGAAGATAAACTTAAGAATCTTTATATCGTTCCCATTCAAGTTAAAGGTCAGTTAGCTTTGTCTTTTACTTATAGATACCCTACTCAAGATCAGGTGAAAAATTATTCTCTGCAAGAGGCTTTAGTCTTGCTGTCAGATTTTTTGGGAGCCACATTTTTACAGGCTTTATTGGTGGGTGCAGACTTAGAGTGCCAGTTGCTGATAAGTAAGAAAGGGAAGTGTAAATTGTTGAAAAAAAACTTGTCAGCTGAAGTGTATAGCTCTACTCATAATAAGGAAAAGAATTATTTAATTCAAGCAGAAGGAAACGTGTACTTGCAAAAGTTGGGGGTTTGCGATTCTAATGGGCGTGTAAAGGATAAGCAACAAGATAAATACAGGCAAATAAATAGGTATGTAGAGCTCATGAGTTCTTGGTTTGCTAAAATTGACAGTACCAAAAAACTTCAAATTGTAGATATGGGTTCTGGAAAAGGTTATTTAACCTTTGCATTGTACGACTACTTACACAACCAATTAAAGTTGGATGTCTCTATTACTGGGGTGGAGCTGCGTGGGAATTTAGTGGATTTATGTAATGGTATTTCTTCGGATTGTGGCTTCGAGAATTTACAGTTTATTTCGAAAGATATAAACGATTTTACTTCTAATGAAATAGATGTTATTATAGCACTTCACGCCTGTGATACTGCTACAGATTTAGCTATTTATAAAGGAATTGTTGCCAAGGCCGAATTAATTGTTTGTGCACCCTGTTGCCATAAGCAAGTTCGTAAAGATATGGGGGTAAATGAGACTTTTAATGCCATTACAAGGCATGGTATCTTTGAAGAAAGACAGGCCGAAATGCTAACTGATGCGATCCGTTCTTTACTAATGGAGCGAGAAGGTTATTCAACAAAAGCATTTGAGTTTATCTCTAACGAACATACAAGAAAGAATGTGATGTTGGTAGGGCGTAAGTTAAAGTCAACAGGAAATACAGCCGCTATAAATTTAGAAATACAAAACTTAAAGGAGGCATTTAAAATAGAAAGACAAGAGTTGGAAGACTTATTGGCTTAGCTTATACAAGTCTCAAATAGATTTCTCTGCATATCCATGCATCTGTGGCGGCATAATCTATTTGTGCCTGAGATAGTTTCTCTAATTCCCAGTTAGAAACTTGTTGCCTTTTAGAAATTCGAATACCCAAAACCAAAGCAGATAGTTTTTTAGCTCCTATACTCTCGAAGCCTAATTTAGGAGCCAATAAGTTAAGGTCTACAACAGATTTATCTGTAAAAGTCTTTAGTTTTTTTAGGTCTTTAATGTCATCAAAAATGGCAATCCCTATTTTTTTAATAGCTTCATTGGCAAATATATCAGCCAGTCGTTGACTCATATTTACCTTCTTAAGTCGAATGATATATGCTTTTTTGTTGGTTGCTATTTGGAGTAATGCTACCGTGTTCATCACTCCCTTTTTAAAAGAAGGCTTAGTCTCTGTGTCTATACCTATAAGGTCACATTGTTCGATTTCAGAACAAGCTTTTTCGAGCTCTTTTTCGGTATCCACGAGAATAATCTCTCCATTATACTTATCTAGTTCCAGTAAGTTAATGTCTTCTTTAGCGATGCTTTTTTTGTATTGTGTTGCTTTATTCATGTATTCTAATCGGTATATATTTTTTGTTTGATCGAGGTTTATTTTCTCTCTTTGTAGGGAGCTGATTTAGATTTGGTTGCCCTGCATCTATCCAAGCAGAATACCAAAAAGAACCTACTGCGAGTATGGCTCTTTGCAATCTTCGTTCCACCATGCCATTGAGTATAGTGTTATAATCTGAAATAAATTCTGTGGTATAGGCTTCTTGGATTTTACCATTTTTTGCCGACATTCTGAATTTAGTATCTTCAATATAACGAGAACTTATTTCTTCTTCTAAGTACAATGTAGAGTCTAATAAAGAAAAGCTCTCTTCTAGTAAATCCCATGCATATTTTAAAGAATTTTCCAAATATACAGCTTTCCCTATATAATATTCATATTCAGTAGAAAAGGCTTCAGGTATTCTACTTTCCCAAAGTGCATGAATTCCTTTTTGTCCTGTAAACTGACCGTTGTAATTATAGGTGGTATGTAGGGGTACACATGCATCAGAAATATAATGTCCTAAATCTCCGGCATGCTTAATAACTTGCTCTACTGTACCGCTATCCATTGCCCAAACAAGTTTTTTATATTCCCAGTCTATTACCCACGGTAAAATCCCCCTGCTTTTTAAGCTGTCTTCACTGTATTTTTCTTTCGCTAAATACCAGTTTTTGGGGACAGAATCGAATGGGTTTATTCCGTATAAATCTATGTCTATATAGTGCTTATGCGATTCTGTACTATCAATATACCTTCTTTTATCTGCAGAAACAGAACGTTCTACAATTTCGTATGAATGATTCTGAAAAAAATGCCCCATCTCTATGGGCAGAGTGTATATAGCTTGTTTGTGAATGGTCTTATGGGCGTGAAATCCCCAAGAGCACAATAGTGATAGTAGTAGAAATAGTAGGCTATATACGGTTGTTTTTAACATTCATCTATGGCAAATAAAATATGGTCTTTTAAAACGGGTATTTTAGTAGTTTGATTGGCTTTTAAACAGAAATGAATATCGGAATCTATATTCAAGTTTGCTAACCTTTTACGGTGAGAGGAGTTGTCTAAAAAGGCGAAGGCGTCACCTTTCCCTGTCTCCCACAATATTTGTGCTGCCTGAGTAGCATCACATGAATTATCGTATAAATCGCTGTCTACTAATTGTTGGGCTAATGCGCCAGCAAAAAGAGTGTCTTCTAAATTGAATTTATCCTTCCAACCTGCACAAAAAATGATTACATCTCTATCTTGCTTAATTAGCCATTTTGAAATAGCATCAAGATTGAGTAAAGACCCTATGACTACTTCGTGGTCTTTTTTAGCAATACTAATAGATTTAGTTCCATTTGTGGTGGTCATCACTACTGTTTTTCCACTCATGTCTTGGTCTAGGTACGATTGAGGAGAGTTTCCAAAATCGAATCCTTTTACGGGTGCACCATTTCTTTCAGCAGCTAATATATATTCCGGATTAGAAACTCTGTACTCTAGTGCTTCTTCTACTGTGCTCACTGGAATCATTTTCTCTATCCCTTTTTCAAAGGCTATACACATGGTTGAGGTTGCTCTAAGTACATCCACTACCACTACTATGCTCTTACGGTCTGCGTATAAGTCAAATAACGCAGGACTCATACAAACTTGAAGATTCCTTTTGGTCATATTATGCTTTGTAAAATGGTAGTGTTACCACTTTAGCTTTTAGTTGTTTTTTTCTAACAGCTATAAATATTTCTGTTCCGGCTGCAGTCATTTCTTTAGGTATATATGCTAAGCCAATTGCCTTTTTTAAGCTTGGCGCCATTGTACCAGAAGTTACATTTCCAATTTTATCTCCTGCCTCGTTTACTACATCATAGCCTTGTCGTGGTACTCCTCTGTCGATTAATTCAAACCCGACTAAGCGCTTGGTAATTCCTTCTTCTTTTTGCTTTTGTAAAAAGTCAGCATCTATAAAATCGTTCGTGAATTTTGTGATCCAACCTAAGCCCGCTTCTAGTGGTGAGGTAGTGTCGTCTATATCGTTGCCGTATAAACAGAAGCCCATCTCTAAGCGAAGTGTGTCTCTTGCAGCTAAACCAACAGGAGTGATATTGCACTCTTTTCCTGCTTCAAAAATGGCATTCCAAATTTCTTCGGCATCTTCATTTTTAAAGTAGATTTCAAACCCACCAGCACCTGTATATCCTGTAGTAGAAATTAATACATTTTCTTTCCCTGCAAATACTCCTTTTTGAAAAGTGTAGTATTTCATGTCTGAGATGTTCATCTCAGTAAGACTTTGTAAAGCTTCAGCAGCTTTAGGTCCTTGTACTGCAAGTAGACAGGTGTCTTCAGAAATGTTTACCATCTCTACACCTGCAGTATTATGCTTAGAAATCCAGTCCCAGTCTTTAGCTATATTAGAAGCGTTTACGACTAAAAAGTATGTTTTTTCGTCCATTCTATAAACGAGTAAATCGTCAACTATACCTCCTTTACCGTTTGGTAAACAGGTGTATTGAACCTTACCATCAACTAGTTTGGATACATCGTTAGAGGTAACCTTTTGCACTAATTCGAAAGCCCCTTCTCCACGGATAATGAATTCTCCCATGTGAGACACATCAAAAACACCTACGTTTTCTCTAACGTTAATGTGTTCTGCGGTAACTCCTTCATATTGAACGGGCATATTATAGCCTGCAAAAGGAACCATTTTAGCACCTAATGCTTCGTGTATATGACTTAATGCTGTGTTTTTCATCTTCTTAATTTTACTTTGGCAAAAGTAATTATATTTTTTTCTCTGTTAAACTTAAGTTGGGCTTATTATAACGATAGGCTTTGCTTTCTAAAGTTTATTCTATTTCCGTACAATTCTCCTTAACATTGGAGCTGAAGTAATAATGCTTACCACTACCAACACTACAATTGCAACGAAAACTTCTTGGTTAATAATACCGGCTGCCATAGCTAAGGATCCCAATATAATTTCTAATACCCCGTGGGTATTCATAGAGACTCCAACTGCCCAGGAATCCCTTTTGCTTAATCCTCCTATTCTTGCTCCTAAATGAGCACCAAAAATTTTACTTGTATACGCAAGTAAAAAGAGCACACTAATTAATGGTAAATTGAAATTGTCTACAAAGTTTACATACAATCCTATAGACACAAAGAAAATTGGTGCAAATACATTGGTAACAAATTGGTGGATTATTTCTCTTGTACGATCTCTTAAATTAGCAGAATCACCAAAAGCTATTCCCACTATAAAAGCACCAAGTATAGAGTGAATTCCTATAGATTCGGTAAATGCAGCACCTAAAAAACAGAGACCTAAAGAAAGGGTAAGTACCCCTCCAGGCCAAGAAAATTTAGTTTGTACCCATGGAAGGGATTTGTCTATTAGCTTAGAGCCTATTGTGAGCATGAAACCTCCAAAAAGCAAAATGGAAATTAGGGTATAACTAAGGCTTGTGCTACTTTCACTATCGTCTATCATACTTAAGATTACAGAGAATATAAGCCAGCCTAAAAGGTCTATCAACATAGCCGATGCGATAATGGTCATTCCTATCCTTGTTTTAAATAGTTTCATGTCCATTAGTATTCGTGCAATTACTGGTAATGCTGTGATGGAAAGCACAACACCAATAAAAAAGCCTACTATCCCTACATCTCCATTGGAGACCATGAATAAGTCGGGTAGTAATTGTACGCCCAAATAACCTATTCCTATTGGGATTAACATAGAAAAGAATGTAGTAGACAGTGCAACTTTACCCTGCTCAATAACTAGAGGTAATTGCACTTCCATTCCCGCAATAAATAGAAGCATTATCACAGATATGTTTATCATGGCATCCATTGCATATTGCACTGGAATTGTAGATGTGAATTCTGGATGAGCTATAAAAGGGAATAAATAATTAAAGCATTCTGGAAAAAAGAAGCCTAAAAATGAAGGGCCTAACAATACGCCGGCTACTATTTCGCCGAGTACAGATGGTAGTTTAAACTGCTTAAAAAGTTCAGCAAATAAACGAGCTATTATCAAAATTGAACCGAGTCCAATTAAGAATACGATCATGTCGTGGTGTCCTAATTTTACCATTTTAAAATCCTCTAGAGTGTACAATTAGTAAATTACAAGGTAAATCTTCGAGTAGGTATTCAAGATGATTAGGGAATAGTCGATCAAGAAAACCCAAGCTTTTTTTCGGTGAGCTTACCAGTAGTAAATCTGGTTTTTTACATTTCGAAAACACCTGTATGCTGTGCCCTGGTTTGCCAAATATTACTCTTTGTTTTATGTTTATAGATGATGCTCCAGGGATTTGGTCTAATAATTTATTCGTTTTCTCTTTGCTCTCTACTACTGCTTCTTTTTTATTTTCTTCAATTTCAATATCTGTACAGGATACGGCATGAGCAGATTCAAACATGGGTAGGTATTCCTCGTTCACTATATAGAGTTCAGAGGCGTTTTCAATATTTGATAGGTATACTGAAGTTGTTAAGGTGAAGTACGATTTTGGAGAGTCGTTTATTGCTACAACTATATTTTTTAGACTGGCAGTTTTCTCTTTAGGGTGCGGTAAAAGTAAAATGGAACATTTTGCTGTTCTCGATATTTTCCTTGCTATAGATCCTACATAGTGTTGTAGTACGGATTCTTTCTTTAAGGCTCCTAGTATAAGTAAATCTACTATGTTTTCTTTGCAGACGCTTAGTATGCTCTGTACTATAGGTCCTTCAGTTTGTTTGATCTCGTATTGTTCTGGGTTTATATGGCAGCTTTCTGTATAAGTCTTTAGTAAGTTTTCCTGCTGTTCATTAAGTTTACCTACGTGTATTAAGAGTAGCTTTGCTTTATGTATTTCACTTATCCTAACTGCTTCACTAAGTACTGCTTTATAACTAGGTGAAAAAGTTACTGCAACAGCAATTGTCTCGAATGGATAGGGTAACCTATTTTTTAATTGTTCTGCTAAAGTCATATTTGTAAATTCTATTGCTTTAAAAATAGTGAATCTTATAGTAGGATTAAAGCGACTGCTTATTTTTTACGCAAAAAAAAAGCCTTCCAGGAAATTGGAAGGCTTTACTATGATGAAATATTGTTTCTTATTTAGCGTAGTTTACTGCTCTTGTCTCTCTAATTACAGTAACTTTTACTTGTCCAGGATAAGTCATTTCGTTTTGTATTTTTTGAGAAATTTCGAATGATATAGCAGCTGCTTTATCATCGTTTACTTTTTCACTTTCTACAATAACACGCAATTCTCTCCCTGCTTGAATAGCATAAGACTTAAGTACTCCAGGATGAGCTAGAGCAAGACTTTCTAGTTCTTTTAAACGTTGAATATACGATTCAACGATTTCTCTACGTGCCCCAGGACGAGCACCAGAAATTGCATCACATACCTGTACTATTGGAGAGTAAAGGCTGGTCATTTCAATTTCGTCGTGGTGTGCACCAATAGCGTTACAGATGTCTGGTTTTTCACCGTACTTCTCAGCGATTTTCATCCCTAAAATAGCGTGTGGTAATTCCGGTTCATCATCTGGTACTTTACCAATATCGTGTAGTAAACCAGCTCTTTTAGCTGCTTTTGGGTTAAGTCCAAGTTCTGATGCCATGGTCGCACATAGGTTGGCAGTTTCTCTACTGTGTTGTAGGAGGTTTTGCCCGTATGATGAACGGTAACGCATACGTCCTACCATTCTTAGTAATTCAGGATGTAATCCGTGTATACCTAAGTCAATACATGTACGTTTCCCCGTTTCTACAATTTCGTCTTCTAATTGCTTTTTAGTCTTAGCAACTACTTCCTCAATTCGAGCTGGGTGAATACGACCGTCGGTAACAAGTTTATGTAATGATAAGCGAGCAATTTCTCTTCGAATAGGATCGAAACATGAAAGTATAATTGCTTCTGGAGTGTCGTCAACAACAATTTCTACACCTGTAGCTGCTTCTAAGGCTCTAATATTTCTACCTTCTCTACCAATAATTCTACCTTTAATATCATCACTTTCAATATTGAAAACGGATACTGCATTTTCAACTGAGTGCTCCGTAGCTACACGTTGAATGGTTTGAATTACAATTTTCTTTGCTTCGTTATTAGCCGTAAGTTTAGCTTCTTCTATGGTGTCTTGAATTAAAGACATCGCTTCTGTTTTAGCTTCAGCTTTTAGTGCGTCAACGAGTTGTGATTTAGCATCTTCTGCACTTAGTCCAGAGATTGTTTCCAAAGCTTTTACTTGTCTTGCATGTGCTTTTTCTAATTCCTCCTCCTTGCGTTCAACAATTTCTAGTTGCTGGCTCAAGTTTTCGCGCTTATTGTCTAATTCTCTAGATTTTCTCTTAGAATCTTCCAATCTTTGATTGAGCTTAGTGTCTTTTTCTTTTGCCTTAGACTCCAGTTCATTCATTTTGCGATTACGGTTATTAATAACCTTTTCGTGCTCGCTTTTAAGTTCTAGAAATTTCTCTTTAGCCTGTAAGATCTTATCTTTTTTAAGCTGTTCGGAACTCTTCTTTGCATCTTCGAGTAATTGGCTCGATTTTGATGCTATTGATTTGCGCATTAGGGTAGAGGCTATGAGGTATCCTATTACTAGGGCTGCCACTCCTACCGCCGCGGTGATTTGTATGTCTGTCATGTTATGTTTAATTTATATAAAAAAAAGAAACCCGCACTAATTCTGTTTATTAAACTCCGGTAAAGTACGGATGAACCGACCATCAAATAGCAAACGTCCACTGACACCCGAAGGACCCTAAGGTTGAGGCTTGTTTTTTAAGTGACGAATCTAATTCAATAATTTTCATGTTGAGTTTAACAAATGTTGAATTAATACGGGAAACTAAATATACTAGTTTGTTATGTTAAAGAACGTTGTAGTAGCGTTGTTATCGCTTCATCAAGAGAGTCAATTTCGTTTTCTAATTCGGGAGAGTTAATTAAGGTTTCACCTTTTGTTTCCTCTACTTTACTAGAAAGCTGCAAAGCGCACATGGCTAACAAGTCTTGCTTGTCTTTTACGGCATAATTCGATTCGAATTGCTTTACAATTGCTTCGATTTTTGAAGCTGCTTTACGGATATTTTCTTCTTCCTCGCGGTTTATAGTTAGGGGATATACTCTCCCAGCTATCGATACTTTGATTTTTAGTTTATCCATTTAGCTATATCACTGATTTAGCTGTGCTATACATTTATCTATTCCCCGTATAAGTTCGTTAACTTTGTGCCTCGCTTCACTACTACTCAGTCCAACTTCTGTAAGCGATTTGGCATTTACAATTAACTCCCTTTCTTCTTTGAGCGCTTTAATTCGATCGGTCTTACGTGCCAACTTCTCTAAGAGCTCTTTGTTTTCTCTTTCTAAGTCTTCATTTTTAAGTTTCAGTTTATTGAAAATAGAATCCAATTGCTGAACTTGAGAACGTAGGCTTTTGAGTTTTGTACTTAATCGATTCATTAATTATTGCAACATCAATATTACAAATATAGTCAATCCCATCTAAAAAAACGCGTATTGAAACACTAAAAAATAACCTCATTCGTTTTACCCAATAGTTTTGATAAATCAGCTAATAATTTACTTTTGCATAGTAATATAAAAGTGTGAGATAGAATGAATTGCCTAGCCAAACAATTGATGTTTTTTTTTATTTTGTGTAGTTTTTCTGTAAACGCACAAAGCCCATATGCTAAAACTAATTTTGGTCCACCTTTAGATATTCCTCTAGTTTTGGCAGGGACCTTTGGGGAGTTGCGTTCAAATCATTTTCATGCTGGGATAGATATTAAAACCAAAGGTAGGGAAGGATTGCCTATTTTGGCTATTGATAGTGGTTATGTATCTAGGGTTAAAACACGCCCTGGTGGTTATGGTAAAGCTTTGTATTTAACACACTATAACGGTTATATGTCTGTTTATGCTCATCTACAAAAGTTTGATGCTAAAGTAGCTTCTTATTTGTTAGATGAACAGTACAGTAAGCAAATGTATTCGGTGGATTTATTCCCCGAAGTAGAGGTTTTTAAATATTACAAAGGAGATACTATTGCCTGGTCTGGAAATTCAGGAGGTTCCACTGCACCACATTTGCATTTTGAAATAAGAGACGCCAAAACACAAGAGACTATTAATCCGCTCTTGTTCGGTTTTAATATTAAAGATACTACCCCGCCTACATTGCGAAACTTACATGTTTATCCACTAGAGAATAATTCAAATGTTAACGGGAGTAAGGATACATTAAGAATTCCTATTCATAAAATATCTGCACGTAAGTACAGAATAGATTCTATGGAGATTGTATTAAGTGGTGCTGTAGGATTTGGTGTTGAAGTGTTTGATAGGCTAGATAATGCTCCAAATAAAAATGGAATTTATAGTATTGAGTTGTTTATAGATTCTGCGTTGGTCTACAAGCATAAAATGGAGCGCTTTTCTTTTTCAGAAACCCGATATATTAATTCTTTAATGGATTACCATGCGAAGAAAAAATACTCTATCAGACCACAAAAATCATTCAAAGACCCTCATAATAAGCTAAGTGTTTACGAATTTTTAGAAGATGAAGGTCGCTTAAATTTTGAAGATTATAATTCTCATAATGCTTATTATTTAATTAAAGATTCTGAAGGTAATGAGTCTTCTATAAGTTTTGACTTTACCACAGAGAAACCCAAGTCAATTGTTGCCAATACACTCAGGTCTATACCCTTTCTTTATAACCGTGGTAACCAATTTGAAAAAGGAGATTTTAGTTTAAGCATGCAACCAAATAGCTTGTATAATGATTTGGATTTTAGGTATAAGACAAAAGAGTCTACCGATGCCTTTGTTGCCGATGTTCACTGTGTTCACAGTAGTGAGACTCCAGTGCATTCTGCTTTTTCCATTCGTTTAAACTTGCAAGATATAGAAGCTAGTCTACGTTCTAAAACACTACTATGTTCTGTAGATTCCAAGGGGACTATTTCTTGTTTGTCGAGTACCTGGAGTGGTGATACTTTAATGGCTAAGCCGCGGTCTTTCGGGGATTATAGTGCTGTAATTGATACTGTTTCTCCAGAGTTGAAACCTAAGTTTTTTACCTATGATATGTCGGAGGCTCAAAGTATGAGTTTTACTGTAGTTGATGGACTAAGTGGAGTAAGTACTTATAATGCTTTTGTAGACGGTAAATGGGTGTTGTTAGAATATGACCCAAAGAATAAGCGCTTGACTCATTTTTTTGATGGAAATGTCAGTTCTGGTAAGCATCTTTTGGAGCTGATAGTAGAAGATTCGGTGAAGAATGAAAAACGTATGGTTTTAGAATTCCTCCGCTAAAAATATTTTTATCTTCGTGATTATGTACAGAACTCATTTAAGGATATTATTTCTTGTAATCTCTCTCTTTTTTATTCAATCTTTAACAGCTCAAACATCAAGTGTGTATGGAGTTATTAAAGATCAGAGTGGAAATTTTGTGGAGGGCGTTAGCATAGAGTATAAAAGAAAGGGCGCCATTACCGATGTCAATGGTTTTTATTCTTTAAGTGTTCCAAGTGGAAAACAATTAAATCTTGTGTTTTCACACTTATCCTACGAAAGTCAAATTCATTCTTTTGTTTTAGATTCAGGTGAACAAAAAAAACTAGACCTAGTTTTAAGTCCTGCCATAAATCAGATTTCTGAAGTTGAATTAATTGATGAAAGCCTAAGGGATCAAAATGTAACCACTTTAGATAAAAAGAATTTAAATATTATTACTGGGCCTACTGGTGGAGTAGAAGGTTTAATTTCTACCCTAGCCGGAGTAAGTACAAAAAATGAAATGAGTTCACAGTATTCTGTGCGTGGAGGGAACTTTGATGAAAATCTAGTCTATGTAAATGGGTTTGAAATTTACCGGCCCTTTTTAGTGCGTAGTGGAGAGCAAGAAGGTTTGAGTTTTGTGAACTCAGATATGGTAGAAAACATCACCTTTTCGTCTGGTGGATTTGATGCTAAATATGGAGATAAACTGTCTTCTGTTTTAGATATTCAATACAAAGATCCAAAAGCGTGGAAGAGTCATCTTACTTTGAGTTTTCTTGGAGTTAATGCCACTGTTGAGGGGGTTAGTAAATCTAAACGATGGTCGCATATTACGAGTTTTAGACAAAAGACAAATCAGTTTTTATTGAATAGTCTAGATACTAAATCGACTTACAGACCTAGCTTTAAAGATCTACAATCCTTAAATATTTACCATTTTAATTCCTCAATGAAACTGAGCTTGTTGGGGCATTATTCTGCGAATACCTATCAGTCGAATCCAGAAACTAGACAGAGTGATTTTGGAACCATCGATAAGCCACTGCGCTTAAATATTTATTTTGAAGGTCAAGAAAAGGACTCCTATGAAAGTGGTATGGGGGCTGCGAGATTCGATTACCAAATCCACGATAGCCTGAATATGAGTTTGTCTGCTTCTATATTTCAAACCAGTGAAGAAGAGTTTTACGATGTTGAAGCTCAGTACTGGTTAGGTTCTTTGGATAATAGTTTAGGTTCAGAGAATTTTGGTGAAGTGGTAGATAATAGAGGTGTAGGTGGCTATTTGCGTCATGCCAGAAACGAGCTTTTTGCGCAGGTTTATAATGCTCAATACCGAGGTAAATTATTTAAACAAAATTCTAATTTAGAGTGGGGTGCAAAATACCAACACGAACTTATTGATGATAGATTACGTGAGTGGCAATTAATTGATTCTTCAGGTTTTTCTACTCCTCAAGGGGTAGATACTTTGCTTGAGCTATTTGAGTTTGTACATGCAGAAAATGAATTGAATTCTAGTAGGTATAGTGCTTTTGTGCAGCAAAGTGGTTTTTTTACCGGAGATAGTATGCGCTTTACTTATTCGGTAGGTCTAAGGTCTCAGTATTGGTCATTGAATAATGAGTTTTTCTTGTCGCCTAGAGCTTCTATAAGTTATTTGCCAAATTGGCGTAAAGATGTGCTTTTTCGCGCTTCGGTGGGTTCTTATAATCAATCGCCATTTTATAGAGAGTTAAGAGATAAGCAGGGACTACTTTATACCAACTTAAAGGCGCAAAAATCTATTCATTTGGTGCTTTCTGCAGATTATAATTTCACTTCGTGGAATAGGCCGTTTAAGTTTGTAGGTGAATTGTACTATAAAAAGCTAAACGATATTATTCCTTATGAAATTGATAATTTAAGGATTCGTTATTTGCCAGAACAAACGGCTAGTGGTTATACTCGAGGGATAGACTTACGTGTTAATGGAGAGTTCGTTCCTGGAGTGGAGTCTTGGGCAAGCTTATCGCTAATGTCTTCTAAAGAAGATATTGCCAACGATGGGCACGGTTATATACCTAGACCAACAGATCAGCGTTGTAGTTTTTCGATGTTCTTTCAAGACTATTTACCCAATAGACCTTCTTATAAAATGAATTTAAAATTACATTATAGTAGTGGTTTGCCTACTGGTGCTTTAAATTCTGAGCGGTATGAGCAAACGGTTCGTATACCCTCATATAAAAGGGTAGATATTGGCTTTTCTAAGATAGTGAAAGAGGGTGATTTAGGCTCTAAATCAAACTTATTAAAACATTTTAATTCTCTTGTAATAAGTGCGGAGGTGTTTAATTTATTGGGTATCAGAAATACGATCTCTTATTTATGGGTAACCGACGTGGTTCAGAATCAGTATGCGGTGCCAAACTATTTAACTACCCGTTTATTGAATCTTAAAGTTCAAGCAAAGTTTTAATTAGT
This sequence comes from Flavobacteriales bacterium, assembly GCA_965183875.1. Lineage (GTDB taxonomy): Bacteria > Bacteroidota > Bacteroidia > Flavobacteriales > UBA7430 > UBA6772. The sequence continues at coordinate 75,214 of CBCYMK010000012.1, forward strand.
TAGAAAATTAAATATTCTCAAAGTAGTTTTTAGGTCAATGATCGTTAAAGGCAAGGTTAGTTTTAAATGTAAAACCAATTGTCACCTTGAGGCTAACCGATGCTCTCCATTCGGGGAAGGCTTCGATAAATCTCATCTGAAAATAACTAGACTGTTTCCTGTATTCTTATTCCTTAGACCCTTTCTCTGCCAATCTGACAGAGTAAATGCATTGGCACAGGAATTGAATAAGGGCTCGTAGAAAAAAACTAAAAATTATATAAGCTTATGGCTACTGGTAAAATTAATGTAACGGCGGATAATATATTCCCAATCATCAAAAAATTCTTGTATTCAGATCACGAAATCTTCTTGAGAGAGTTGGTTTCTAATGCAGTTGATGCAAGTTCAAAATTAAAAACTCTTTCTTCTATTGGCGAGGTGAAAGGTGCAATTGGCGATCTTCGTGTAGAAGTAAAGCTAGACAAGGAAAAGAAAACCTTAACCATCTCTGATAATGGTATAGGGATGAGTTCTGAGGAGGTTGAGAAGTATATCAATCAATTGGCTTTTTCTGGAGCAGAAGAGTTTCTAAGCAAATATGAAGAAAAAGCTGAAGGTACAGGAATTATTGGGCACTTTGGTTTAGGTTTCTACTCTGCTTTTATGGTTGCCGAAAGAGTTGAGATTTTCACTAAATCTCATCTAGGTACTCCTGCAGTCCGTTGGGAATGCGACGGTTCTCCTGAATTTACTTTAGAGCAAACAGAAAAAGAGAGTAGAGGTACTGATATTGTACTTCATATAGCAGAAGACTCTTTGGAGTTTTTAGAAGATGCTCGAATTACAGAATTATTAAACAAGTACTGTAAGTTCTTGCCGGTAGCTATTAAGTATGGTACCAAAGAAATCACCAATACTGAGGGTGAAGGTGATGATGCTAAAGAAATAAAGGAAACCGTTGATAATATTATCAATAATCCTACTCCTGCATGGACTAAAACGCCTTCAGATTTAACAGATGCAGATTATGGTTCGTTCCATAAGGAATTGTATCCGATGAATTTTGAAGAGCCTTTATTTCATATTCACTTAAATGTAGACTATCCATTTAACTTAACAGGTGTTTTATACTTCCCTAAGTTGAAGCAGAATATGGATATGAATAAAAATCGTATCCAGTTATACTGTAACCAAGTATATGTTACTGATTCTGTAGAAGGTATTGTACCAGAATTCTTAACGATGTTGCAAGGGGTGATCGATTCTCCAGATATTCCCTTAAACGTTTCTCGTTCTTATTTACAAGCTGATGCTAGTGTAAAGAAAATCTCTTCACACATTACTAAAAAAGTAGCTGATAAATTAAATGAGATGTTTAAATCTGACCGTAAATCTTTTGAAGAGAAGTGGGAAGATATGAAGGTGATTGTGGAGTATGGAATGCTCTCAGAAAAGAAATTCTACGACAAAGCTGAGAAATTCGCACTTTACCAAAATGTAGATGGAGCTTTTGCTACTTGGAGTGAGTATATAGAGAAAATCAAAGTTAATCAGGTTGATAAAGACGGAAAAACTGTAGTCCTTTATACCAACGATAAAGAAGCACAACACAGTTATATTGCTGATGCTAAAGAAAAAGCTTACGATGTGTTGGTTTTAGATGGTCCTATCATTTCTCACCTTATTCAAAAGCTAGAAGCAGAAAAGGAAAATGTTTCTTTTGTTCGTGTTGATGGTGATACAGTAGAGAAGTTGATTAAAAAGGACGAAGAGATTCCTTCGGTACTTTCTGAAGATGATGAGAAGTCGTTGAAGGAAGCTATTGAGTCTGTAGTGAAGAAAGAAGAGTACGCAGTACAGTTCGAAAGCTTAAGTCCTAGTGCGTCCCCTTTCACGATTACTCGTTCAGAATTTATGCGTCGTATGAAGGAGATGAGTGCTTCTGGTGGAGGTGGAATGTTTGGTATGGGGGAATATGCCAGAGATTTTCAATATAGTAGTAAATGGTAACCATCCTTTAGTAGCTAAGATACTAGCAGAAAAAGACAGCACAAACCAAACTGCAATGATAAAAGGAGCAACCGACCTTGCTAAATTATCGCAAGGCTTATTAAAAGGTGAAGCTTTAACTTCGTTCATTAAAAATTGCTACAACGATTTGATGTAGTTTTATTCAGTACTATTTAAAGGGCTTTCCATAGATATGGAAAGCCCTTTTTTTTTTGGAATAATTTTTGATGAACTTTTCTGGTATAATGCTAAATTAAAGCTAGTTATGAAAAAGTTATTGTTTATTTCGATGTTAAGTGTATTCGCTGTTTTTAGTTCTTGTGATGAGGACGAAGTTGTAGAATCTCAAATTGATTTTTTGTTTAAAGAAACTGGATGTTCAAATCCATGGCATTCTTCGGATAACTATTCAGATGAAGAGTATCTGCAGGTGAATTAATAATTATTTGATAACAGATTTAGGGGTCGATTTTCAAGGTTTGCATATTACCGACGATGGAGTTGCTCAAGGTTGTGAAGCTTGTCATTGTTTGTCTGGTAATATAATTCGTCTTTCAGCTGACGAAGAGTATTCTGAAACACTTATTGGGGTTGGTTTTGAGTTAGATTAATTAAAGCTAGTTATGAAAAAGTTATTGTTTATTTCGATGTTAAGTTTATTTACTCTGATGCTGGCTTGCAAAGGTGCAGAGCCCGTTTATCCTCAAATTGATTTCTTATTTAAAGAAACGCAATGTGCAAATCCATGGGGTAGTATTGTGACTCCAGAATGGACAAGAGAACAGATTGTTAGTTATTATTTAACAGATGTTCTTGAGGTGGAGTTTTCTGATTTAAGTATTGCGAGTGATGGAGAGGCAGAGTTGTGTGCAGCCTGTGTATGCTTAACCGGCGATAATATTCGAATTTCTGCAGATGAAGAATTCTCAGAAATTCTTTTAGAAAACGGATTTGAAATTGAAGAATAGAAAAAGCACCCTAGGGTGCTTTTTTTATGAATATAATCTGTTTTACGGAATGTGAGTTTTTTCTTGGAGACCCATCCGTAAGCTACAGATTTTCACACAGAGATACACAGAGAAAAATGAGATTCACAGAGGGGTGAAAACGGTCCATGTTGATTTACTTTTCTTTTTTACCCGTCCTCCATTCTTTTAGAGAAAGAAACGTATAAAATGAGCGTTGCAAAATGCTGTTTGAATTCAGCAACCGAAGAGAGCTGAATGAGTTCATTTTGATAGCCATTTTAAAGATTCTGAAACGTTAAAAAAGAATTGAAGACATGATTTTTCGTTCTTTTCATCAAGAAAAGTACAAGAGAAAATAGTATAAATTGAGGTTTAGAGATGTCTAATCAAGGTGAGTGTAATTTATCTTAACCATCAACTAATCACTCCCGAACCCAAAAGCTCATCCTCATTATACCAAGCTACAAATTGCCCAGGGGCTATCCCTCTTTGATCGTTTTCGAAAATAATGTAAAGCCCATCTTCCTTTTGGTGAAGTATCGCTTTCTCTAAAGGTTGCCTGTAACGAATACGAGATAGTACTTCTAGGCTTTCTCCATCTTCTAATTTTAAGTCCTCACGTACCCAGTGAATGTCGCTGTTTGGGACTTTTAATCCGGGTCTGTATAAGCCTGGGTGATTGGTTCCTTGTCCAACATAAATGGTGTTGGTTTTGGTATCTGTATCAATTACAAAAAGAGGTTCTACTTTACCTCCTACATTCATCCCCTTTCGCTGTCCAATAGTAAAATAATGTGCACCATTATGTTCGCCAACTTTTTCGCCTAATTCGGGAGTGTATATATAGTCCTGGCTTAAACTCTGGAGTGCTTGGAGTGCAGTGTTGTCTTTATTGAATTCCTTATTATTTTTAAAAAGAGGGTGCTCTTTTTCAATCTCTATAATATTCCCCTTTTTAGGTTTTAGTTGTTGCTGTAGGAATTCGGGTAGTTTCACTTTTCCAATAAAGCAAAGCCCTTGAGAATCTTTTTTTTCTGCTGTGCTCAACCCTGCTTCTGCAGCAATTCTACGCACTTCAGATTTCTCTAAATTCCCTACAGGAAATAGGGCCTTCGAAAGTTGTTCTTGATTGAGTTGGCATAAGAAATAGCTTTGGTCTTTCTTCTTGTCTACACCTGCCTTTAATTGATAGGTTTCTTTGCCGTTTTCTTCAATAATATCTTTTCTACAGTAATGCCCCGTTGCCACGAAATCTGCATTTAGTTTTAAGGCCGCTTTTAAGAAAATATCAAATTTTATTTCACGGTTACAGAGTACGTCAGGGTTGGGTGTCCTCCCTCTTTTGTATTCTTCAAACATATAGTCAACTATACGTTCTTTGTAGTCTTCGCTAAGGTCAATTGTTTGGTAGGGTATTCCGAGAGTTTCGGCTACTGCCATAGCGTCGTTGCTGTCTTCTATCCATGGACATTCCTTAGAAATGGTAACGGATGTGTCGTGCCAGTTTTTCATAAACAAGCCTATAACTTCGTAACCCTCTTGTTGTAATAGGTAGGCGGCAACACTTGAGTCTACTCCGCCAGAAAGACCAACAACTACTCTCTTCATAGTGATATATTTAAGGCAAAGATACTTATAAGAATAGGATTATTCTTCTTCCTCAAAGAAGAAGTTTATTGAGCCACTTTTGTCTAAATTAGACCGCATAATATGCGTTTTATTATAGCCCTCGTATTGTATGTTAATTGCTGAAGTATTCGGTGGGATAGTCCCTAAATTCTCTGCAAAAAAGACCAGCTGATTTACCTGGTTTGGGATTAGCTCGATTTCGAAATTATTCTTCTCTTTTACGATTTCATAATTCCTCAAAATCCATCTTCCATTAAGACTTAATGATATTTTGTCTCCATCTACACGTTCATTATCCCATACAGCAAGTTTTAGTATTTTGGCACCTACAGTAATTACTTTTTGGACTTCGATATCTCGTTTTTGAAGCGATAGTGGTTTTATTCCCGAACCGCCCTTTACTTGCATTAGTCTGTGTCTACCTTCTTCACTTGAGCTCACCATAAATTGGTTGTATTCATTTGTCAGGTAGGTGTTTACTAATTGTATATTCTCGTCTAGCTCTCTTTCTAAATCTAAATTTGTGAGGTCAAAAAGTAAGGCTTTGTCTTTGTAGTAACCCGTGAGTAAAACTTTGCTATATTGGTTAATAGACAATTCGTGAAAGTCGTTTTTTGCACGTAATTCTCGGATCATTTTTTTTGTGTTTATATCCCAAAAACTAACAATCCCATTTCGGCTCCAAGTCATTAGTATACCCGGAGAATAATACCTCGATTTTACAAAAAAAACTGGAGTAGGGGTTTTCGACCTCATACTTGGTGTTTTTGACCTCTTTTAGATTGACTATTTTGAAGCCTTTTTTGTCTGTAATTACGAGTTCAGTTTTCGATTCGTTCAGAGTTGCATCGTGTACTGTACTTGAGTTTTTGTAAAATAAAGAGTCCTTTTCAGGTTCAAAGAAATTCCTGTGCATAATTGCTCCATTTTCGTCGCCTATAAGACAGGAGTTTTGGTCGTAAAAAATGGCAAAATGAGGGCTGTTTTTTACGGTGAAATTTATGAGGGTGTCTTGCCCTGAGAAATTCCAAATTTTCACTTTTTTATCCTGTGTAGAAAAGGTTAAAAAGTATTCTCCATTTTGTGAAAATTCTATGCGGTTTATTTTTCCGTGATGGGCTTTTATGGAACTTATTAAAGCCTCATTTGGAATGTCCCAGTAATTTATATATCCTGAGAAGTCTCCGCTCAACATAATTTCATCTTGTGGAGTAAAGCTGATGATTTCCGATTTCTGGCTGTTTCCAATGAAGGATTTAACCAGTTCTACCCCTTGGGAATTACCTGTAAATGAATACGTAAATAGGAGGGTGAAAAGGAGGGCGTTTAACTGTTTCAATGGCTTGTTTTATAGATTGCTAAAATAAACTATTCTTTGACTTTTATCTATTTATTTTCCCGCTAGTTTAGCTACCCTTTTGTGTGTGTAATTCTGTTATATATGTAGGAACCTATATTGGTTATGTGGCTTAGGGCTGTTTTGCATTAAAATGCTTATATTAGCAAGCTATTGTGAAAACAAACCCCCTCTGTAATGAAAAAAACTTATTTAAGTTTATTCTTTTTGATCGCTATCTGTTTAGTTTCTAGCATAAACGCTACGATTCTAGCTCAAGATACTATTAGTTTTTCCTTCGAAAGAACAAGTCCAAATCATTCTGTTTTGTCATTGCCTTTATGGCATCCTGTTGTGAAAGAATTGCAATTAAATGATTCTTTAAGTGCCAACATGGTTTTAGGTTTCAAAAATGACTCTTTAGTCTCAGGAGATTTAGTAGGGATTTTCTTTACAGATAATTCAGGGAATTACAAATGTGCAAGCTCAATAGTTTGGAAAGCAAACGATTTTAATATGCTCCCTCTTTGGGGTGCTTACCCTCCCGGATCAGATAACGGTATGGAAATGGGGGAACGTATGATTTGGCTTGCCCAAAAACAAGACAATTCGATTTATGAAATCGAATGTACCTACCAAAAACCTTTAATGGCAATTTATATGAAAGATGGCGCTTCAGCAGTTCTTGGAATGGAACTGAAAAAAAGTGCTGAATTCGTCCCTCTATTGCCACTTAAAAAATAAGTTTAGCCCCACAAGATTATTTTATCATTATGAAAAATACGCTACTTTATACGCTTTTTACTTCGCTGCTTTGTTTCTCTTTACAGACCAAGGCTCAATGTGATCTGCCCCAATCGTTTGACTTAATTACAGGGTCTAATATGACCATCATGTTAACTCCCGCTTTAGTAGGTTCGTTGAATACTACCAGCGAGAATCCTTATTTAGTTGCACTAAACACAGAAGGTGTTGTTGTTGGGTCTACCATTCTCGATGGAGGTCAAACAACAATCGCTATTTGGGGAGATGATACTTCTACTACTGAGGTAGACGGAGCTTTAGCTGGAGAGTCTATAAGTTTTCAGCTCGTAGATGGGGTAGATTTGTATGATGTTGTAATGCCTGTTAGCGTTTCGTACTCTACAAATGCTTTGTCTGTACAGCCTTCTGCGGCAGCTGTAACATTTAATTGTGGGGCGGTATTGGGTTGTACCGATGAGTCGGCTATAAATTTTGATCCTTCTGCAACCTCAGACGATGGTTCTTGTTTGGAAGCTGTTTTAGGTTGTACCGATAGTAATGCTCAGAATTTTAATCAAGACGCAAACTCTGATGATAGTTCATGTGTTTATTATTGTTCTGCTTGGTATCCTATGTTTTCAGGTTCTCTATGGACAGGTACTAATATGCAATTAGCACTTACTTCTACCTTTTTAAATTCCCTAACTATCACCGATGAAAATGCTTATGTTGTTGCAGTTGCGGGTAACGATTTAGTAGTAGGTTCTGCTTTAGTATATGGCGAAAGTTCTGTTCAGTTTTCAATTTATGGAGACGATGTTAGTGGCGATGGTATTAACGGGGCAGAAGAACAAGAGTTAGTTCAATTGTATTTGGTTAATGGAGATAGTTTATTCTTGACATCTTTATCTGTATCCTATGCTGATGAATTCTACAGAGTTTATTACCGAAGCGGGAAGTGCTACTATTTCTTGTATCGCTGAAACTCCTTTTGGTTGTGTAGATGCCACTGCTTGTAACTATGAAGTTGGTGCTAACACCGATGATGGTTCTTGTGAATATCCTGCAGAAAACTATGATTGTGACGATGTATGTATAAACGATTCAGATTCTGATACTGTTTGTGATGAATATGAAGTAATGGGTTGTCAAGATGTAAATGCTTGTAACTATAATATTCTCGCTACAGATTCTGATGATAGCTGTGAGCTACCTCTTGAATTTTATAATTGTGCAAACGAATGTTTGTTAGATGCAGATGAAGATAATGTTTGTGATGAATTAGAAGTTGAAGGTTGTCAAGATGAAACCGCTTGTAATTATAACAGCCTTGCAACAGATGCTGGTGATTGTACCTACGAAGTAGCATTTTATAATTGTGAGAACGAATGCTTACTAGACTCAGATTCTGATGGCGTTTGTGATGAACTTGAAGTTGAAGGTTGTCAAGATGAAATTGCATGTAATTATAATGAGCTTGCTACCGATGCAAGTGACTGTGAATACGCTACCGAAAATTACGATTGTGATGAGGTATGTTTAAATGATGTAGATTCAGATGGCGTTTGTGATGAACTAGAAGTTGTTGGTTGTCAGGATGAAACTGCTTGTGATTTTAATGAGTTGGCTACAGATAGCGACGATTGTACTTATGTTGATGGCGTATGTGAGTCTTGTGTAGATGGACTTATTGTAGATAACGATTCTGATGACGACACTGTTTGTGATGCAAATGAAATATTAGCTTGTACCGATGAGAATGCATGTAATTACGACGCAACGCTAACAACAGATACCGATAACAGTCTTTGTGTTTATAGTGAAGGTTGCCAAGAATGTTCTGGAGAAATTGATGGTTCAGGAATAGTATTAGATATAGATCCAAGTATTTGTGCCTTTACTCTAGAAGAAACAATTGCTATTATATACGATGATGTATCAATTCAAAACTCTGAAGCAGATTCACTTCTTTTTGTATCTAATATAATAGCACTCATAGAAACTCAACTAGAAATCCCTGAAGGAACTGTTGAAATTATTGAAATCATAATTACTGAAGTACGTGCTTATAATGTAGAAGTAGTTTATGAAGTTGTATTAAATCAACAACACCTCAGTGATTTAAATGTAAATATTGATCAACTGAATCAAAGCCTTAGCGAGGATATTTCTGAATTAGCTGATATTGCCGGAAATTCTGGTAATGCACTAGATTTTGTTGAAGGATGTACCAGCGAAAATGCCAATAATTTTAATGAATTAGCAAATATAAACGACGGTTCATGTGAATTTACTGAGCCTGGATGTGGTGTGCAGGGTGCATGTAATTATAATCCAGAGTTAGATGTTCAGTATTCAGACGACGACCTTTGTGTTTTTATAGAATTATATCATTTCTGTGCTGATTCACTTATCGGTGACTCTACTGTATATTACGACGGTGGTTGTTATTACGACGTTAATCTCGATGGGATATGTGATGATATTCAAGTATCCGGTTGTACAGATGAACTTGCATTTAACTATAACGAGTTGGCGGCAATAGAAGATGGTTCTTGTATTGAAACTGTAGAAGGTTGTACAGATGAAATAGCCTGTAACTATGAAGACTTGGCAAATACAAATAATGGTACCTGTGTTTACCCGGCTAACTATTACAACTGTAGTCAAGAATGTTTATTAGATACCGACAACGATCAAGTTTGTGATGAATTAGAAATTGAAGGTTGTACAGACCCTCTTGCTAGTAATTTTAATTCTGAAGCTACTGAAGATGATGCTACTTGTGAAATTGATGAAGGATGTGGAGACGTTGCTTATTTAGAATATAGCTTTACTGCTAAAGTACACAACAATAACCTTTGTATTACTTTAATAGTTGAAGGTTGTATGGATGAAAATGCATGTAACTACGATGCATTAGCTAATACCGCATTAATTCTTCAGGGTCCTACGGGAGAATATATTGGAACTAATTGTGAATACCCAGAAGATAATAAGAATTGTAATGAAGACTGTATCTCTGATATAGACTTTGATGGGGTTTGTGATGAAGACGAAATTATCGGTTGTCAAGATAGTTCAGCATGTAATTATAATGAGTTTGCAACCGACTTTGGTGACTGCGACTTTGCAGTTGAATTTTTCGATTGTGAACAAAATTGTTTAAACGACTTAAACCTAAATGGGGTTTGTGACGAATTAGAAATTGAAGGATGTATAGATCAATCTGCATGTAATTATAATGAACTTGCTACTATAACAGATACTTTATACTGTGAATATCCTATGGACTCTTATTTAAATTGTGAGGGAGACTGTAATTCTGATATTGATCAAGACGGAATTTGTGATGATTTAGAAGTTGACGGTTGTTTAGATGAACTGGCTATCAATTATAACCAATACGCGACAAACAGTATCGATAATTTATGTGAGTTTACAAGTGGTTGTAAAGACCCTTCTATGTATAACTACGATGAGTCTGCTGTACTTACAGAGAATACTACATGTATCCCTTTTATTTCGGGTTGTACAGATACTTTATACACTGAGTATTCAGTACTCGCTAATTTAGAAGATGGAACTTGTACCAATCTTGCTATTACGGGTTGTACAGATCCTCTAGCTGTAAACGAGAATATTAACGCCAATATCGAAGATTACTCTTGTGAGTACGCGGTAGAGGTAGGTTGTATGGATGCAAATTATTTGAACTTTTCTCCTACAGCAGTAGTAAATAACCCTACAGATTGTGGTGCTCTTATTGTTCATGGATGTACAAATCCTGAGTATTTAGAGTATAACCCAAATGCTACTGTTGAGGATGGAACCTGTTTACAATTCCCATTTGAGGGTTGTACAGATGAAACGTATTTAGAATACAACCCATTTTACAATACCCCATTAGAAGGTGCTTGTACTACATTACATGTTGTAGGTTGTATGAACTCACATGCATATAATTACAACTCCGAAGCTACTATTTATATAGAAGAAGAGGAGTCTTGTATTTTATTTGGTTGTATGGATGACTCCTATGCTGAATATTATACACAAGGATTTGAAGCTACCAATAATTTACCAAGCGCTTGTAGTCAGTCTGTTGTATTTGGCTGTACAAACCCTGTAGCAACGGTTACTTCATACAACCCTTCGGCGAATGTAAATCAAATTAGTGCCGAGATCACAGAATCTCCATGTGTATATAATACTGGAAATATTATCAATTTTGTAGCCGAGAATACCGGTACAGATATGTCTGTTCTTATTCCTTACGAAGTATTGTTATCGGGAGATTTCACCCAAGCTGAACAAATACCAGCAGGGTCTTTAATAGGGGTGTTTTATACCAATAATAATCAGCTAATTTGCGGTGGATTTGATGAGTGGAATAGCGAGGAAGATTTAGCAAATAATATTCCTGGTATTGGAATTGAAGTTTATGGAGACGACGAATTAACTTCTGATGTTGATGGTTTTGTTATTGGTGAAACTATGCAATGGATGTTGCTTAGCCCAGACGGTCTACTTTATACCATCAGCCCAGTGTACAATACTGATGCTTCAAGTGGTTCAGGAACTGGGAATTCATTTAGCCCAGATGGTTTCTCTGCAATGATTCATATGGATGTTCAATTCTCTTACCAAATGCCTGTGGTAGGTTGTAGAAATTCTAAATTCTTAGATTATAACCCCGATGCTTTTGTAGATGGTGTAGGTGGTTTTGATAATGGAGAACCTTTTATCGATTTAATAAACAACGCAACACTGGTGCAAATACCAGATGGTTTAGACGATGATAATATGTATGACCTTAATGATGATGGTCAAGCAAATCCTGGATGTTTTGTCTTGAGCTCTTACGGTTGTATGAACCCACTAGCTTTTAATTTTAATGTTGTTGCTACCATACCAGACGATTCTTGTATTCCTGTAATAGAAGGTTGTCAAGATCCATTAGCATTTAATTATATTCTTCCACTTGGAAATGAAAATGTAGATGTGAATGTTGATAATCCGTCTATGTGTATCCCAGAAATTAAAGGATGCCTCTCTGATGTATATGCGTATAATTTTACTGCTCCCATAGGAGATCCATTTGTTGATGTAAATACTGCAGAAGATTGTATCCCTGTAATAGAAGGTTGTACCGATCCATTGGCTTTTAATTATAATTATATTATTAGTGAAGGTCTGATAGTAGTTGCTACAGGTAACCCTTATACTACAGCAAATACCGAAGTTAGTCCTTCTGTTTGTGTTCCTAGAGTATATGGATGTACAGATGAAAATGCGTTTAACTATGATGAGTTAGCAAATACAAGTAGTGTGTATATTCAAACTGGAGCTACTACTTGTTATCCTGTTATTGAAGGTTGTACCGATCCTACAGCCTTGAACTATCAAGCTGCTGTTGGAAATGAATATATCGATATTAATACTCCAGTCCAGGAATCTTGCCTTTATACAATCGCTGGTTGTACAGATCCTACTGCGCTGAATTATAATAATCTTGCTAATTCTGAGAATAATTCTTGTATTGCTATAGTGCATGGCTGTATGGAAAGCAACCAAACAAACTACAACCCTTTAGCAAATACCAGTTTTGAAGGTGCTTGTATACCATTTATTTATGGATGTTTAAATAATGAGGCCGCCTTTAACTATACTGCGCCTACAGGAAATCCATATATTGATGTAAATACTCAAAGTGAATGTATTGCTGTTGTTGAAGGATGTACCGACGTTAATGCACATGAAAATTCATACTCTTTCCTTGCAAATACAGATGATGGCTCTTGTTTTTATGCACCTGGTTGTACAGATGATAATTTCCTTGCCTATTGGGATCAAGGGTATATGGCTGATTTCGATGACGGTTCTTGTGGAATCCTATTTGTTGAGTTTTATTGTGCTGATGAATGGTACCTAGAATATTATGAAAATCCTGTATTTGGTTCGGAAACTGCAGCGGGTAACTATCCTCATATTTCTGCATGTCATAACCAGTTAATTACTTATTGTAACGATAACTTATCTATTAGCTACTACCCAACTTTCGATGTCGCAGATGGTACTTCACAACAATTACTCGGCGGAAATTTTGCTTCTACTGACCTAGAGCACTGTAGTGAAACACAAATTTCTGCCTACTGTAATAATCCTGATTATATAGAATACTACGGTATAAACCTATCAGTTCATGGGGATAACGCAAAAGAAGATGGGGGTAATATTATTGATAATGCTACCTGTGCTACTCCAGTAGATTTTTATTGTGACGACACTAATTCTTTAGCTTATTACGATTTCGATAGTGCTCAAAACGATTATAATATTGCTTTAACCGATACGGGTAATGTATTAGATTCTGACCTTTGTGGAGTTGCTCTCCTTCCTTACTGTAACAACCCTTTAAACACGGCTTATTATATTAGTGAGAATAGCACAGACGGTTTAGCTTCTTCAATAGGAAATATCATTGATGATTCAATGTGTGATGGAGAATTAGTTGTGTTCTATTGTACAGATGATACTAAAATAGGATACTATGACTTGGAAGAAAATTTCCTTTCAGGCGCCCAAAATCAACTTGTGGGTACTATAATAAATAACGAGCTTACCTGTGGTGATATATTAATGCCTCATTGTAATGATGTAGCCTATACAGAGCATTATACAGATTTAGCAACTCTTAATCCAGTAGACCCGAGTCTTTGGAATATTGTTGACTATTCACTTTGTGAGACTCCAGTAGTTTTTGGTTGTATGGATAATACCATGTATAACTATTCAGATACAGCTAATGTAGATGGTTTTGATTACGAAGACCTAAACTCTATATGTTTCCCAATAATAGAAGGTTGTACAAATACCGAAGCTTATAATTACAACGATTACGATTTTGATGGGTTCTCAAATGAATTCAATCAAGTAGAGCCTACAGTAAATATAAATACGCATAATCAAGATTTATGTGTGCCTATTATAGAAGGTTGTTTAAGCGATCAATTTGCCTTTAACTATCCTGTGTTTACTGGGAATCCTTTAGTCGATATTAATACAGATAATATTGATTCTTGTATAGCTGTAGTTTCTGGTTGTATGGACATTACAGCCTTCAATTACCTTGATACCGCAAATACACCTGACCCAGATTCTTGTGAACCATTTGTATACGGTTGTATGGATACCGACGCATTTAATTATGATGCCGAGGCTAACAGTCCGGACGAATGTATTCCCGTTATTTTTGGATGTACTATTCCGGGTTCTTTAAATGTGAATTACGAAGCAAACACCGATAACGATCTCTGTGTAAATCCAGTATTTGGTTGTATTGACAATGGTACACCATTTTTAGATGTTGTTATTAATGCAACAGGAGAACTAGGAACCGATGGGGTAGACGATGATTATCAATACGATGTAAACAACGATAGTTTACCTGCATTTAATTATTACGAAAATGCGACTATAGAATTGAATTGTATTGCTCAATTAGCGGGTTGTATTAACCCAATAGCCTACAATTTTAATCCACAGGCAAATGTATCTAATGGTTCTTGTATCCCTGTGATTAATGGATGTACTGACCCTTTAGCTTATAATTTCAATTCTGAGGCTAATACAGAATTTAGCCCTTCAAACTGTGAAGACGATGTGCAAGGTTGTCTGGATCAAAATGCTTTAAATTACAATTGTACAGATGGGACATTCCCACTTTGTTACCCTAACTGTAATATAGACGATGACTTATATTGTGAGGATTCGGGTGTTAATGTACACAATCAATCTATTTGTGAAACCATCAGTTTAGGTTGTACCGACTATACTTCAATTAATTTTATTCCTGCACAAAATGCCAATGTAGACAATAATAGCTGTGTGCCTATTGTTTTTGGTTGTACCGATCCTACTGCACTAAACTACGATGCCAATGCCAATGCAAACAATTATTCTTGTTTAGTATCTATTGAAGGATGTATAGATAATGGTCAAGCATTTTTAGATGAATTAAATAACAGTACGGGTGAGTTAATTCCTGATGGATTAGATGATGATTATCAATACGATTTAGATGGCGATAGTTTACCAGCACTTAACTATTCTACAAGTGCCAACCATTACGAATATACTGGGCCAGATTACGAATATACTTGTGTTCCTAAGATATACGGTTGTACCAACGAATTGGCAATAAACTTTTATATAGATGCTACCATTTCAGATTTAGCTTGTATTTCTTCTGTTTCAGGTTGTATAGATAACGGAGAGATTATTGTTGATTTAGTAAACAATATTACAGGAGAAGAAATTCCAGATGGAGTAGACGACGATTACCAATACGATGTAGATGGCGATGGTATTAGTGCTCTTAATTATAACCCTTACGCAAATACCAACGATGGTTCTTGTATAACATCTACCTATGGATGTATGGTGAGTAATGCATTTAATTATAACCCAAATGCAACTATTTCAGACGGTTCTTGTGTGGCTTCAATTGAAGGGTGTACAAATGCAAACTCCTTAAATTTCAATCCAATTGCTAATATCGATAACGGTTCTTGTATCGAGATGATTTTTGGTTGTTTAAATGCTTTCTCAATTAACTTTAACCCTAATGCTACTGTAGCCGATGGTTCTTGTATCGCTATAGTAAATGGTTGTACAGACCAAACGGCCTTGAACTATAATTCAAGTGCTAATGTAGATGACGGTTCTTGTGTGATTGTTGTTTACGGTTGTATGAACGAATTAGCATCTAACTATAATTCTAATGCTACTGTAGCAGACGGTTCTTGTTATATAGATGTAGTAGGTTGTATAGACGAATTAGCCTTAAACTACAATCCAATCGCTACCTTAGATAATGGATCTTGTGTACTTGCTATTTATGGTTGTATGAATGAATTGGCGTCAAATTTCAATGCCAATGCCAATGTTGCCGATGGTTCATGTATCGCTATTATTACAGGTTGTACAGACCCAGAAGCACTTAACTACAATGCCTTTGCAAATACAGAAAATGACTCCTGTGTAGAAAAAATTGAGGGTTGTAATATCCCGAGTATGTTTAACTACAATACAGAGGCGAATTTTAACGATGGTACTTGTATACCTGTTGTAAATGGTTGTACAGACCTAAATGCATTTAACTATAGTAGTAATGCGAATACAGAGTTCGATCCTTCAGACTGTGAAAATATTATTGAAGGTTGTATGTTAGATTTACCTTTCATTTGTAATTTTAATCCGAATGCCAATGTAGATGACAATTCATGTGAATCTACTTCTTGCTTGAGAAGAGGAACCTCACGTGCTTTTGCGAATCCTGTTTGTGTAGATCCTATAGCAGAAAACTACTTTGCATTATTAGATTCTATTACTCCTTCGTCGGAATGGGCAACGAGTTATTTCAATCCTGAAGCCGAGAACTTCCAAGCGGCTTGGGTAAATCAATTTTATATTGATGCCAGTATTTGTGACTATATAGAAGGTTGTACAGATATTAATATGCTTGGTTATAATCCTAATGCTACCCTAGACGATGGTAGCTGTGTGCCTTATGTATACGGCTGTATGGATATAGAATATGTAGAGTACAACGAAACTGTAAATACTTCAGACAATAGTTGTAATACCTATAAAGTATTTGGTTGTGACGACGTAAATGCATTTAATTACGACAACTCTGTTACGGTTTACGGTTTAGATCAAAACAATGACTTTATTGCCGATACCGATGGTGAAGATGTGCTAAACCCATGTGAAGACTTTATCTATGGATGTACCGATAATAGCTTTGTAGAATATTGGGACTCTTACGATCTAACTGGTGACTCTCTTGTTCCGGTAAGTCCAACTCCTAATTCAGAATACACCGATTCAGAAGGAGAATCTTTGTCTTGTATTACAAACATGACTTTAGGTTGTACCGATTCAGAATACATCAACTATTGGATAATAGATGACAATAACCAAATTGTTGCTCCTAATCCAATTCCGAACTTTGACAATGGTTCTTGTACAGAAAGTTTAATTTTAGGTTGTACTGATTCAGAATATATTGAATTCAATTCCGAGGCTAATGCAGATCAGTATATTTCTGAAGAATTCCCTTCTATGTGTATTGCACTAAAAGTTGAAGGTTGTACTAATCCAGCATATATAAATTATAATTCTCTTGCCAACTTCGATAATGGTACCTGCGAAACATTAGTTGTAGAAGGTTGTACAGATGATACATATATTGAATACTGGGAGGCTATCGCAAATGATGATAATTCTCAATATGAATTATTTAGTCCAGTAAATATCCCTAATACAGATGATGGTTCTTGTACTGAATTAATAGTACGCGGTTGTAATATTGAAACTGCCGAAAATTATTATCTGGACTCTTCGGAACTTACTTCTACGGTGAATGTTTTAGACAATACAATTTGTGTTGGTATTGTAGGATGTATGAATATTAATGCCTCAAACTATAACGAATTAGCTGTTGCAGAAGGCGATTGTGCAGGTTGTACAGATGCTAACGCAGTTAACTGGAACGATTGGGCTGATATAGATGATGGTTCTTGTGAAGTCTATGGATGTACCGAGCCTACAGCAGCTAACTACGACTCTACGGCAACTATAGACGATAGCTCTTGTTTAGCAGTTATTCTAGAAGGTTGTACTGACCCACTTGCTTTTAACTATTGTGTGGAATGTAATACAGAAGACAATTCTTGTATTCCTGTAGTACTTGGTTGTACAGATTCTCTATATGTAGAGTATTACGACTGGTCGTATGATGTAGATACCAACTATCAAATTGTAGACTTTAGTATAGCTCCAAACACAGAAGATAACTCATGTGACCACATTATGGAACTGGGCTGTACTCTTTTCGAATACCTAGAGTTTACCGAAAGTGCTACTGTATATAACTCAGAAGCTTGTATTACCCCTAAAGTATTTGGTTGTTTAGACCCACTTTATTTAGAGTCTCAAGAAGGTGATTTTAATGCAACTATTTACGATACCATTCCAGCTACACAATTTCATATAGACAATGGTATGGCCGATGAATTGGGAGAAGATGTAATTGCTGATTTATTCTGCTTTACTTTCCAAATTGATGGCTGTATGGATGCTAACTATCTGGAATATGACGATTCGGCAACCAACGATAATGGTACTTGTACTACTTTAAAAGTGCTCGGATGTACAGAAGAGAATTCTATCAATTATAACGCAGCAGCAAACGTAGAAGATGGATCTTGTATCCCTATGGTACTTGGTTGTACAGATCAGTTTGCATTTAATTATGATCCATTGGCAAATACTAACGATGCCAGTTGTATAGCTATTATCTATGGTTGTCCAGATCCAAATTATTTAGAGCACTATAATTATAATCTGGCTACTTTTAGTTTAGATACTATTCCAGATTCACTTGCATATAACACCGATGCTTATTCGGGTGATTCATACTGTCTAACCGAAATTATTGAAGGTTGTGCAGATGATGAATACATTGAATATTACGATTATGATGCTACAACATATAGCATTACCTATAAAGTAAATATTCCAAACGTAAATAATAATACCTGTAGCACCCCACTAGTTTATGGTTGTGTCGATGCGGATTATTTAGAATACACTGCGTCTACCAATGTGCACCAAGAAGGTGTTTGTACAATACCTAAAGTATCAGGTTGTATGGATGCAGACTATGTAGAGTATTGGGATTATGATAGTATTAATTATGTACTCAATAGCCCTCTAGAAATAGTAAATTTTGACGACGGTTCTTGTGTGAGTTTAGTTGTATTGGGTTGTTTAAATGAATTAGCAGATAACTATACTACCTACCAAGGAATTGCAAATGTTCATGATGTAACTTATTGTGAAGGTGGTTTTGGTTGTCTACTACCTCAATATGTAGAGCATAATGCAAGTTATATAGCACATAACCCAGAAGAGTGTACTACCTTAAAAGTATTCGGTTGTACAGATGTTCTGGCTTATAATTTCGATGTACTAGCAAATACAAATGGAGTAGATACTTATTTAGGTGGTGATTTCTTTGGAGATCTAGATTCTCTAGATAATACTATAGACCCTTGTTATCCTGTAATTGAAGGTTGTACCGACTCTACTGCATTTAATTTTACTACTCTTTTAGAAGATGTTAATCTTGATGTGAATACAGACGATGGTTCTTGTTATCCTGTTATTTTAGGTTGTACCGATAGTACAGCTTTCAACTTCCTTCCTTTAATTCAAGATCCACATCAAGATGTGAATACCGATGACAATAGTTGTTACTCAGTAAAAGAAGGTTGTTTAGATTTAGATGCATACAATTATAACGATTGGAGTGGTGATGGTGTAGCCGATATTTTTGTGTCTGCAATAAGCCAAAATATTAATACCCATGTAGAAGCCCTTTGTATTTCTAAAGTATTTGGTTGTATGGATGAGTCCAAATTCAACTACGATTACACTGCAAATACTCAAGAAACGAACCTTAATGACTCTACTGATCCTTGTATCGACTTTGCATACGGTTGTACAAATAATAGTATGTTCAATTTTGATGAACTTGCAAATACTAGCCAGGTTTCAATTAGTAATACCGACAGTCCTTGTTATCCATTTATTTATGGTTGTACCGATATAGTTGCCGATAATTATATCCAATTAATAGGTGATTCTCTTATAGATGTAAACTTTGATGACGGTACTTGTGAGTATTTTGGTTGTACCAATTATACTGCATTAAACTTCGATGAAGCAGCCAACGTAAACGATGGCTCTTGTATTATTTCAGGTTGTACCATCGATTTATATTCTAATTATAATCCTGCAGCTACTCACGACGACGGTTCTTGTAGTTATTCTATTGTAGAAGTATACGGATGTATGAATCCAAATTATATTGAGTATTACAACTACGACAATATAACACTCACTACTAGCTTACCTGAAGAACTCGTTACTATAGATAATGGTACTTGTCAGAATTTAATCATTTCGGGTTGTAGTATAAATACTATGTTTAACTATGAGGCATCTGTGAATGTTGCAGACAATGATGTTTGTATCCCTGTAGTTGAAGGTTGTACCGACTCTGCGTATATTGAGTATTGGAACCACGATACAGTGTCCATGACAATTTCTGAATTTGAATTCATTCCGAATACCGAAAATGGTACCTGTGAGAATTTAATAGTTGAAGGTTGTACTATAGAGAATAATTCTCAGTACGATATACTAGCTAATGTATACGACACTCTTGCTTGTTTAGTAGAAGGCTGTACGGATGAGGCTTACTTAGAGTTTGATTTATCTGTAACCCTTGCAAATATGGATTCTTGTATCACCCCTGTAATAGAAGGTTGTACAGATGAGGCATTTATTGAGTACTATAATATAGAATCGTATAATGCAGAGACTGAAACCTATTTATTATCGGTAAAAGAATTTATAGCAAATACCGATAATGGTTCTTGTGATAATCTTATCGTTACGGGTTGTTATTACCAAGATTTTGTAAACTATAACGCTGAGGTGAATGTTTACAATTTCTACGATGTACCTAATACTTATGAATTGGGTATTACTATACTCGATTTATGTGGTGATGCACTAATTACAGGATGTACCGACCATACAGCATATAATTACGATCCTACTGCCAATGTAGAAGGACTTTGTATATATGCTGGTTGTACCTTGCCATTTGCATTTAACTATAATGAATATGCTGATATAGACGATGGTTCTTGTATCCCTATAATCGAAGGTTGTACAGTTAGTTCTTTCCTAAACTATAATCCTGAAGCGAATATAGATGATGGTTCTTGTTCTAACTCCCCAGTTATTTATGGGTGTACAGACTCTCTTTATTTTGAGTACAATATTTTAGCAACTCATAGTGCAATACCAACAACATGTATTACTTTACATATTGTAGGTTGTATGGATGTGAATGCTGTTACATGGAATCCTCTAGCAACTATTCACGATAATAGTCTTTGTACAGACGAAGTAATTTCGGGTTGTACTTCAGAGTTTTACCTCGAATTTAATCCTCTTGCATCTGTAAGTGTACCATCAAGCTGTATTACACCTGTAGTAGAAGGTTGTACAGTAGAAAACTCTACTAACTTCAATCCAACGGCTAATTATGACGATGGGTCTTGTATAGAAATCGTTTACGGTTGTACCGATAGTAATTATCTTGAGTACTGGGATTACGATGCAATTGAGAAGAGTATTTTACCATTGAACACTGTTGCCAATACAGAGCTGGAAGTAAGTACATGTACTACTCTAATTGCTAGTGGATGTACAGATACTACTTTTGTAGAGTCACATTACTATACACAAGTAGCAGGTTATTTCTATCTCAATGGCCTAAATGAAACGATCAATATTAGCCAAAATTCATCATGTATAAATCCTATTGTTAAAGGATGTATATACGATACTTTTATTGAGTTTAATCCTGGAGCTAATGTATTCGATATTGATGCCTGTCTGTATATTGTGGATGAGGTATGTATCGACCCACTAGCAGATAATTACCAAGAATCGACATTGATAAACTCTACCTATACAGACGGATCTTTGAGTTATATTTATCAAGAAAATAACACATTGTGTAATTATACGGGTTGTATGAACGATGCATTCATAGAATACCAAGAATATTATACTATTTCTGATGATGATAATTGTGAAACTTATAAAGTAGTAGGTTGTAGCAATGAGAATTATATTGAGAGTTATGTAGATAATAGCCTAGATTCTGAAACAGGGTTATATATTTTAGGAGAATTAAATACCTATGTGAATTTTGAAGACCCTTCACTTTGTATTACTCCTATCATAGAAGGTTGTACTATTTGGTATTATTCAGAATACAACCCATCGGTAAATATTGCAGACAACTCTTTATGTGTTCAAGTGGCACAATACGGTTGTAGCGATCCACTAGCAGATAACTTCGATGAAGAGGCCAATTTTGTGGAAGACGGAACTCTAAATTACAACGAAGAGCACTGTGTCTATTATGGCTGTACAGATGAGAACTATATTGAGTATTGGGACTATAACAGTTCTACACAACAAATTAGCACTCCATTAAATAGTCCAACAGATAGCGATGGGTCTTGTGCAATAGCTATAGTATTTGGATGTACCAATATTGATATGTTCAACTATTCGAGTAGTGCAAATGTGAACCAGGTTAGTTTAGAAGATAATACCTCTCCTTGTGAGGGAAAAATCTTTGGTTGTACCGATGAGGCATATATAGAATTTAATCCATTAGCGAATATTGAAAATGGTTTATGTAGTGAGCTAGTAGTGTATGGATGTACCAATTCATTTAGTATAAATTACAACCCTTTAGCAAATACAAACGATGGTTCTTGTATAGCCAAGGTACAGGGCTGTGCCGATAACGGGCAACCATTCCTTGATGTTTTAAATAACCTTACAGGTTTAGTTGGAGCAGATGGAGTAGATGATGACTATCAATACGATTATGATCAGGATGGTGTAGCTGCGTTTAACTATAATTCCGATGCAAATATTTCGGTGTTGTGTGTTGCTGTTACTATGGGATGTATTGATTCTGAGATGTTCAATTACAACCCGCTAGCAAATACCAACGACGATACCTGTGTCCCAGTAATTGAAGGTTGTTTAAATCTAGATTATTATAACTATAATGACTACGATTATGATGGAGCACCTAACGTTCTTACTGGTGATCCGTTTATTGATATAAACACCAACAATACCGCTTACTGTGAACAACAACAGCTGGGTTGTATAGATAATCAAGGTATCGAAATTGATGGTACTCCAATTGCAGATAATTTAGATCCTAATGCAAACACCGATAATGGATCTTGTATCTATTATGGTTGTATGGATGAGCAGGCAGATAATTATGAATCTTGGGCAACTCATGTAGGAAACATAAACAACTGTTTGTATTACGGTTGTACCCTCGAAGATTCATTTAACTACGACGAACAAGCTAACTTTAACGATGGCTCTTGTATTCAGAAAGTTGAAGGTTGTGTGAACGATTCATTCATTGAATATTGGGACTTCGATGCGCTGTCTAATACTATTAGTCTACCACAGGATATTCCTAATGTAAATAATGGTAGTTGTTTAACCTTGATAGTCTTCGGTTGTACAAATGCATCAGCTACGAACTATGTTGCTTCGGCTCTTGTAAACCAAGTAAGTTTTGAGGATGAGAGTTCACCTTGTATTCCTTATGTGTTTGGGTGTACAGACAGTACCATGTTTAATTATAATTCTTTGGCAAATACCGATAATGGTTCTTGTGTAGAATTTATTGAAGGTTGTATGAACCCATTGGCAACTAACTACAATGCCAATGCTAATATAAATGAAGATTGTATTCTACCTATCTACGGTTGTACCGATCTAGAGGCATTTAATTATTCACCGGATGCTGAGGAAGACGATGGCTCTTGTATTGAAGTAGTCCAAGGATGTGTTAACCCTTTTGCAATTAATTACAATCCCGAAGCAAATACCAACGATGGTTCTTGTTTGGCCTTTGTAAGTGGATGTACCGATTCTACGGCGCTTAATTACTCTTCTTATGCAACATTCGACAATGGAAGTTGTGTAGAAATAATTCCAGGTTGTACCAATGTATATGCCGTTAACTACGATGAAAATGCGAACCAATACCTGGAAGGCTCTTGTAGTTATGAAATTGAAGAAATTGAAGGCTGTATATTCGAATTTGCTTCTAACTATGACCCACTAGCTACCATAGATGACGGTTCTTGTGAATTTGAGTTGTTAGTAAATAGGGTTATGCTTACAGTTTGTATAGATCCTACTGCAATTGGAGATTCTTATTTCCAATACGCAGATCCTAACAGTGAAACCTATGTAGGGGCTGAAAATGTTATTGCCTACGGTTGGATCGTAGATAATTCTACCTGTATATACGATGTGTTTGGTTGTACTAACGATCAAGCAATAAACTACAATCCTGAAGCAACTTCTGATGATGGCTCTTGTATATTAAATGCTATATACGGTTGTATGGATAGTAACTATTTAGAGTACGATTCTGAAGCTACTCTAGATACAGACCCGAGCTCTTGTGTGAATGAAATTATTGAAGGTTGTGATGAACCATCGGCTTCAAATTACAATCCACTAGTGAATGTTTCTGATAATGCTACTTGTGTATACGACCTTATTGCAGGTTGTACAGATTCAGATTATATTGAGTACTGGCTTATTGATCAAAGCACACAAACACTCTCTTTACCAGCTAATATTGCTAACGATGATGATGGTTCTTGTAGTACTGTAATAAATTTTGGCTGTACCAAGGCCGATGCATATAACTATGATTCTGAAGCAAACATCAACCAAATAAGTGCTCAAAATCAAAACTCTTCTTGTATTGATGTAGTATTTGGATGTACAGATATTGCAATGTTCAACTATAATGAACTTGCGAATACCGAAGATGGCTCTTGTGTTGAATATGTTTATGGATGTACAAATGAGAATTATTTAGAATTCGATATTTTGGCAAATACCGATACTGATCCTAGCTCTTGTAGTACACTACATTTGTTTGGTTGTACCGATCCACTAGCATTCAATTACAATGAAGATGCTACTCTAGACGACTCTTCTTGTATTGCTATAGTTACTGGTTGTACTAATCCGGAAGCAATAAACTTCAACGAAGAAGCTAATGAAGATGATGGTTCTTGTAATTTTGAGAATCTGGGTTGTACCGATGTGAATTCTGAAAATTACGATGCTAATGCAAATACTGACGATGGTACTTGTATGGGTTGTACTATCGATTATGCAGTGAATTTCTGTACTACTTGTCCATTAACAGACAATACAAATTGTAGTATAGAAGGGTGTACCGATAGTAATGTAATTAACTATGACCCTGCTGCAACTATAGACGATGGAACTTGTAATCCTTTTGCAAATCAAGTCTATGGTTGTACCGATGATCAGTATTTAGAGTATTATACCCACAGCGGTTCTAGTATTTATGTGTTAGAAGGTCCTGCTACTTTTATGGGAGCTTTAATAAATACAGATAATGGTACCTGTGCTACTTTAATTCTTACAGACTGTACTAACAGTGATGCATGTAACTATAATATTTCTGCAAATGTAGATGCAGGAAACTGTGCAGTCCCTGTTAATTGTGATTCTTGTACTGGAGAGCAAGATGGTTCTGGAGGTATAGTTGATAACGATCAAGATAATGATGGCTTATGTGATGCTCAGGATACAGTTGCTGATTGTACCGATGTGAATGCATGTAACTATAATGCTTCTGCAACTGTGAATACAGATAATACACTATGTACTTATGTAGACGGAATTTGTGATACTTGTGAAGACGGAAATGTAGTAGCTAACGATATCGATGCTGATGGCGTTTGTGACTTAGATGAAGTCGTAGGTTGTCAAGATGCTACTGCATGTAATTATAATGCAAGTGCAACAGATGCAAGTGACTGTATCTATGCCGATGCTATTTGTGCCGTTTGTGAAAATGGTGAGTCGGTTGTATATGATATTGATAATGACGGTTTATGTGATGCTGAGGATACCGTGTTTGCTTGTACCGACGCGCTTGCCTGTAACTACAACGCATCTGAAACAGTAAATACCGATAATTCTCTTTGTACTTATGTAGATGGGGTTTGTGAAACTTGTGTTGATGGACTTGTTGTAGATAACGATACCGATAACGATGGTTTATGTGATACTGAAGATGTACAAGTCGCTTGTACGGATGTTAGTGCATGTAACTATAATTCTTCTACAACAGTAAATACCGATAATTCTCTTTGTACTTATGTAGACGGAGTTTGTGATACTTGTGAAGATGGTGTGGTTATTCCAAACGATATCGATAACGACGGTGTGTGCGATCAAGATGAAATTGTTGGTTGTGAAGACCCTTTAGCATGTAATTATAATGAGAACGCAACTGATGCTGGTGCTTGTAACTTTGCCAATGCAATCTGCTCAACCTGCGAGAATGGAGAAGCTGTAATCTACGATATAGATAACGATGGATTATGTGATGCACAAGACACGGTTTCTGATTGTACCGATGTAGACGCATGTAACTACAACGCATCTGAAACAGTAAATACCGATAATTCTCTTTGTACTTATGTAGATGGAATTTGTGAAACTTGTGTTGATGGACTCGTTGTAGATAACGATACCGATAACGATGGCTTATGTGATGCCGAGGATACTATTTCTGAATGTACTGATATAACTGCCTGTAACTACAATGCATCAGAAACAGTAAATACCGATAATTCTCTTTGTACTTATGTAGATGGAATTTGTGATACCTGTGAAGAGGGTGTGGTTATTGGGAACGATATTGATGGAGACGGTGTGTGCGATGCATATGAAGTGATTGGTTGCCAGGACCCACTAGCAGATAATTATTCTCCACTTGCTACAGAGGCTGGAGATTGTATCTATTATGGTTGTACAAGTCCAGAAGCATGTAACTTCAGTAGTATAGCAAATACCAATAATGGTTCTTGTGTATTCGCAAATACAGCTTGTTCTGTATGTGAAGATGAAATGGTAATAATTTACGATATCGATAACGATGGTTTATGTGATGCTGAGGATACTATTTCTGCTTGTACCGATATGGATGCATGTAACTATAATAATTCTTCTACTGTAAATACAGACAATACAATTTGTATGTACACTCATGATCCATGTGATACTTGTACAGGAGAATTAGATGGTACCGGTACTGTAATGACTAACGATCAAGATAACGATGGGCTTTGTGATTCCGAAGATCAAATTTCTGGTTGTACCGACATAGATGCTTGTAACTATAATAATTCTTCTACTGTAAATGAAGACAATAGTATTTGTGTATATGCAATTGGAGATTGTGATGTATGTGTTGGTGGACAAGATGGTACTGGTGTACTAATCGATAACGATGCCGATAACGACGGTGTTTGTGATTTAGACGAGTTTGTTTCTTGTACTGATGAAACGGCTTGTAATTACAATGCCAACCTTACCGCAGATACCGATAATACTCTTTGTATCTATTCAGCAGATCTAAATGACTGTGCTTCTTGTTCAGGAGAACAAGACGGTACCGGAACTATTGTAGATAACGATGCAGATATTGATGGGGTTTGTGATGCAGACGAGATTGTAGGTTGTTGCTCTCCTTGGGCAGACAACTGGGTTCCATTAGCAACAGATTGTGATGATTCTTGTATCAAAGAAGGATGTATGGTCGAAGGGATGTTCAACTACGATTCTTTAGCTACCTACGATATGGGTAATTGTGTTCTAGTAGTATACGGTTGCTTAGATGTAGTAGCAGATAATTACAGTGAACTCGCAAATACGCAAGGTGGTCAATGTAACTATTCGGGTTGTATGGATTCTCTTTATCAGAATTACGACCCAATTGCCAATATTGCTGCCGAATGTATATTCTATGGTTGTACTATAGAAGGGATGTTAAACTACCAAGAAATTGCTACACATAACGACGGCTCTTGTATTGAAATTGTTGAAGGTTGTATGGAGTTTGGTGCTGATAATTACAATGAACTAGCGAATAGTCCAACAGAATGTTATTATACTGGTTGTATGGATTCTGAAGCTGATAATTATAACCCATTAGCTAACGTACCTGCAGAATGTATTTTCTATGGTTGTATGAATTCTAGTGCTTGTAATTACGATGCTTTAGCAAATACACAACTCAATAGTTCTTGTGCTTTCCCTGATCAATATTATAACTGTGACGGAACTTGTATTATCGATACCGATAACGACGGTGTATGTAATCAATTTGAAGTCTTTGGTTGTACCGATGAAGATGCTGTAAACTACGACCCTTTTGCTACTCAAGACGATGGTAGTTGTTATGAAGCTCTTGTAGTTGAAAACTTGACTGTCTTCGATGCAGCCTGTAAGGGAGGTACTGGTTCAGTACAATTAACAATAAGTGGAGGTCTTGAGCCTATTACTGTGGTTAGTTATACTACCTACCAAACCAATCAAACTATGCAGGTGAACAATGGTGTTGTGACAATTAGTAATGTTCATGCGAATATTGAGTCTGGTATTCAAATCTATAATATCCATGTGTTCGATGCGAATGGAGTAGGTGAGTGGTATCCTTATACTATAGAACAACCAGAGGAACAATTCGAAATGTCTTTAGAGTACGACGAGCTTGATCAAGAGCTATCATTCGATGCTAGTTCTATGAATACAAATTATGTTTGGTCTTATAATGGGACCCCTATACCAGGTGCGAATAATCCTGTGCTTTCTCCATTTGAAAATGGAATGTATGGGCTAGAACTTACCGACGAATTTGGATGTAGCCTAGAGCAAGAAATTGATATTACTGGTTTATCGCTTCTCGATGAACAGGATAAATGGTTGTCTGTATACCCTAACCCAGCCAATGATATCATTACTATTTCTTCATCCCTATTACTAGATGCGAATGCGGAAATAAAATTATTCGACTTATTAGGTAACCTAGTATTGAATCTTAAAGTAGAAGAATCTCAGCTTGAAGATCAGGTGCTTGATGTTTCTAATTTAAGTGAGGGTACTTATTTGGTGTCTATCTTTAATGGATATAAAAATGTGTATACAAAAGTGGTGATCCACTAATACAATTTTACAGCTATAAAAAAAGCGAGGTTTATCCTCGCTTTTTTTTGTTTAACTTTTTGTATTATTTACTTGTTTATAAGGTGTTTAGCTTTTGCTTGCTTTTAGCTAAGCTCCTTTTCTTGTTTGGCTAGTATTGTTAAAATCAAGAGTTCACAATAATTTATTGTATTAAATCCCTAAAAAAAAGCTAAATTTGGCTGTTAAACTCCCCCTCAGACATAGATTTTTTGAAAACAACTCATGGTATTTCACTGTGTTATAGGTATTTAAAACTTAAAATTATGAGAAAATTTAGATCTAAATTATCATTTGCACTTATCGCATTTAGTTTGATTTTTAGTCTGTCGGAAGCACAAAACTGTACTTTACCTGAGCCATATACTGGGAATACAGGGGTAAATATGACGGTTTTACTAACAGCACCTTTCATCTCTTCATTGTCAAATACAGACTCAGAGGCTTATCTAGTAGCCTTTAGTAATGAATTGATAGTTGGTTCTGCAAATGTTGGCGAAGCATATTTACTGAATGGTCAATCCTCAGTTGCAATTTGGGGAGACGATTCTATTACACCCGAAGAAGATGGTGCCTTAGCAAATGCTGATATTACTTTTCAGTTTGTTGATGGAGATAATTTATATGATGTAGTTCTTCCAAATCCTATTTCGTATGTAACCAATGGAATGTCTGTACAGGCAATTCCTACAACTACAAATCTTGTGGAATGTAGTGTTGCCGATATTGCAGGATGTACTGATGTAAATGCAGATAACTTTAATGCTGATGCAACAGAAGACGATGGTTCTTGTACCTATACAGTTTTAGGTTGTACGGATAATACTGCATGTAACTACAACGCTTCAGCTACTTCAGACGACGGCACCTGTACTTATGCTAATGCGAATTACGACTGTAACGGTATATGTTTAAATGATGTAGATGCAGATGGTGTTTGTGATGAGGATGAAAAAAATGGATGTACTGATCCTTTAGCACTAAACTACGACCCTACTGCTACCGATAGCGATGACTCATGTGAATACGAGCAAACGGACGGTGGCGACTGTGTATATCCAGATTTATATGATGGAAACACCGGAGCGAATATGACAGTGATGTTAACTACTAGTTTAATAAACTCATTAGTTATAACGGATACCGATGCTTATATAGTAGCACTTACAGTAGAAGGCCTTGTGGTAGGTTCTTCAAATTTATATGGTCTTAGTCAGACTTCTCTTGCTATTTGGGGAGATGATTCTCAAACTCCTGAAATTGATGGAGCCTTAGCCAATGAGCTTATAAGCTTCCAATTGGTAAATGGATCAGATTTATACGATGTTACTTTCCCTACTGCTGTAGCTTACTCTACTAATTCTTTATCTGTACAAGCTGCTCCCGGAACTATTTCAGCAATAGACTGTGGTTCTTCAGCAATATTAGGTTGTATGGATGCTACAGCAGATAACTATAACGCAGAAGCGACCGAAGACGATGGTTCTTGTACCTATACAGTATTAGGTTGTACCGATGTAAATGCAGATAACTTTAATGCTGATGCAACAGAAGACGATGGTTCTTGTACCTATACAGTTTTAGGTTGTACGGATAATACTGCATGTAACTACAACGCTTCAGCTACTTCAGACGACGGCACCTGTACTTATGCTAATGCGAATTACGACTGTAACGGTATATGTTTAAATGATGTAGATGCAGATGGTGTTTGTGATGAGGATGAAAAAAATGGATGTACTGATCCTTTAGCACTAAACTACGACCCTACTGCTACCGATAGCGATGACTCATGTGAATACGAGCAAACGGACGGTGGCGACTGTGTATATCCAGATTTATATGATGGAAACACCGGAGCGAATATGACAGTGATGTTAACTACTAGTTTAATAAACTCATTAGTTATAACGGATACCGATGCTTATATAGTAGCACTTACAGTAGAAGGCCTTGTAGTAGGTTCTTCTAATTTATACGGTCTTAGTCAGACTTCTCTTGCTATTTGGGGAGATGATTCTCAAACTCCTGAAATTGATGGAGCCTTAGCCAATGAGCTTATAAGCTTCCAATTGGTAAATGGATCAGATTTATACGATGTTACTTTCCCTACTGCTGTAGCTTACTCTACTAATTCTTTATCTGTACAAGCTGCTCCCGGAACTATTTCGGCAGTAGACTGTGGTTCTTCAGCAATATTAGGTTGTATGGATGCTACAGCAGATAACTATAACGCAGAAGCGACCGAAGACGATGGTTCTTGTACATACACTGTATTAGGTTGTACGGATAATACTGCATGTAACTACAATGCTTCAGCTACTTCAGACGACGGTACTTGTACTTATGCCAATACGAATTACGACTGTAACGGTATATGTTTAAATGATGTAGATGGCGATGGTGTTTGTGATGAGGATGAGCAATTAGGTTGTATGGATGCTACTGCATTAAACTACGACCCTACTGCTACCGATAGCGATGATTCATGTGAATACGAGCAAACGGGTGGCGGCGACTGTGTGTATCCAGGTTTGTTTGAAGGAAACACAGGAGCAAATATGACAGTGATGTTAACTACAAGTTTAATAAACTCATTAGTTATAACGGATGCCGATGCTTATATAGTAGCACTTACAGTAGAAGGCCTTGTGGTAGGTTCTTCAAATTTATATGGTCTTAGTCAGACTTCTCTTGCTATTTGGGGAGATGATTCTGAAACCCCAGAAATTGATGGAGCCTTAGCCAATGAGCTTATAAGCTTCCAATTGGTAAATGGAACAGATTTATACGATGTTACTTTCCCTACCGCTGTAGTTTATTCTACTAATTCTTTAGCTCCACAAGCTGCTCCCGGAACTATTTCGGCAGTAGACTGTGGTTCTTCAACAATATTAGGATGTACCGATGTAAATGCAGATAACTTCAATGCTGATGCAACCGAAGATGATGGTTCTTGTACCTATACTGTATTAGGTTGTACCGATGTAAATGCAGATAACTTTAATGCAGATGCAACCGAAGACGATGGTTCTTGTACCTATACTGTATTAGGTTGTACGGATAATTCTGCATGTAACTATAATGCTTCAGCTACCTCAGACAATGGTACCTGTACTTATGCCAATGCAAATTACGACTGTAACGGTATATGTTTAAATGATGTAGATGCAGATGGTGTTTGTGATGAGGATGAGCAATTAGGTTGTATGGATGCTACTGCATTAAACTACGACCCTACTGCTACTGATAGCGATGATTCATGTGAATATCAAGTTGTAGTAGATTGTGAAACACTTGATTTTAGTGTGCTTAATACGGGTGTAAATATGACTTTGTTTATTACACCTAATGCACTAGAAGGTCCTTTAGAAGTAGGGGATATGTTAGGGTTGTTTTATACCAATAACAATGGTGATTTAGTTTGTGCCGGTTCAGTAAGTTGGACTGGAAATACGATAGATATTCCTGTGTTTGGAGATGATGCTACAACAGGCGTTAAAGATGGTTTCGGTTTAGGTGATGAATTGCTTTGGATGGCTCAATCTTCTTCTGCTATTTATGAAGTTGAGGCAACTTATGCGAACGGAATAGGTCTTTATACCACTAATTCACTTCTTATAGTGTCTGCCATTAATTACAACTATTCTTGTTCTGGTAATGCAGTATCTGGTTGTATGGATTATTCAGCGTTTAATTATAACCCTAATGCTACCGTAGACGACGGTTCTTGTGTGGCAGTTATAGAAGCCTGTTTAGATGGTCATTATTTGGAATTTAACCCAGATGGAAATACTCATAATCAATCCTTTTGTTTGAACTGGAAAATTTATGGTTGTATTGATGAAAATGCAGACAATTACAATGACAACGCCAATACAGATGATGGTTCTTGTGTTTATAGTGTTTATGGTTGTACCGATATAAATGCAGATAATTATAATGTTAATGCTACTGCAGATGATGGTTCTTGTACCTATACTGTATATGGTTGTACCAACGATGCATATTTAGAATATGACGATCAAGCTACGGTAAATAATGGTTCGTGTATTACCTTAATTGTATTGGGTTGTACTGATCTTAGCTACGTAGAATACAATTTTAATGCGAATTCAGACGATGGCTCTTGTCTTACCTTAGCTGTTTATGGTTGTACTAATCCAAACTTTGTACAGTTTGATCCATCTGCAACTGTAGATAACGGTTCGTGTATAACTCCAATAATTCAAGGTTGTACAGATCCTACCGCCTTGAACTTTAATCCAAATGCGAATTCTGATAACGGTACTTGTATACCTGTAATTCATGGATGTACCCATTCGAATGCATTTAACTTCAATCCTGAAGCTACTGTGAATGATGGATCTTGTCAGCCTTTTGTTTATGGTTGTACCGATGGAACAGCATTTAACTATAACCCGAATGCGAATACAAATAATAATACTTGTATAGATAAGGTATTTGGTTGTACCGATGAGTTTGCATTTAATTACAACCCTGAAGCCAACAGTCCTGATGGGTCTTGTGAAGCTACTATTTATGGATGTTTAAATCCTAATGCTTTCAATTTTAATCCAAATGCAAATACTCCGAATGGTTCATGTGTGCCTGTTATTAATGGTTGTATGAATCCGAATGCATTTAACTTCAATCCGAATGCAAACACACAAATAGTGCCCTGTATCCCTGTTATTCAAGGATGTACTGACCAAAATGCATTTAACTTTAACTTAAATGCAAATACCGATAACGGTTCATGTATTGAAGCTATTGAAGGATGTACTAATCCATCTGCATTTAACTTCAATCCAAATGCAAATGTTAATGACGGGACTTGTGAAACGACTATTTTAGGTTGTACTAACCCGAATGCTTTAAACTATTTCCCACTGGCAAATACCGATAATGGTTCTTGTATCATTGCTATTCAGGGATGTACCAACCCTTCAGCATTTAATTATAATCCTGAAGCAAATGTGAACAATGGTAGTTGTGTTGCAACCATAATAGGATGTACAGACGAAAATGCCATAAACTATTTCCCTTTAGCAAATACCGATAACGATAATTGTATTATTGCGGTATATGGTTGTATGAACCCACAAGCCTTCAATTATAACGACCAGGCAAACGTAAACGATGGGTCTTGTATTGCTTCTATAAGCGGATGTACAAATCCTGATGCAATCAACTACTTCCCACTAGCCAATAACGATAATGGTTCTTGTATCATCGCTGTTTATGGATGTGCTAACCCAATGGCCTTTAACTACGATGAAGATGTAACCGTAAATGATGGTTCTTGTATTCCAGTTATTATGGGATGTATGGATGAAGATGCATTGAACTATTTCCCACAAGCAAATACAGATAATGGAAATTGTGTGATCCCTGTTCACGGTTGTATGAATGCCAATGCACTCAACTTTAATGCCGATGCCAATGTAAACGATGGCTCTTGTATCGCAGAGATTTCAGGTTGTACTACTGTAGGGGCAATTAACTATAACCCTGCCGCTAATGTAGATAACGGTTCTTGTATTGAGGCTGTATTTGGTTGTGCGAATCCTTTAGCCTTTAACTATAATTCTCTTGTAAATGTAAATGATGGGACTTGTATTCCTGTAATTATGGGTTGTATGGATGAGGAAGCAATAAATTACTTCCCTAATGCAAATACAGATAATGGAAACTGTATTGTTATGGTAACAGGTTGTATGAACCCTCAAGCCTTTAACTACGACTCTACTGTGAACTTTAATGATGGCTCTTGTTTGCCGTTTATTTACGGTTGTATGGATGAGACTGCATTTAATTATAATGTAAATGCAAATACCGATAATGGCAATTGTCATTACCCAATTTTCGGTTGTACTAACCCATTAGCATTTAACTTTAATCCTTTAGCTAACTCACCAGATGGTACTTGTCAGCCAGTGATAAATGGTTGTACAGATGCTACAGCTTCTAATTACAATGCAAATGCTAATACAGATGATGGCTCTTGTGAAATAGCTGTTTACGGTTGTACTTGGTCTTATTCTTTTGTTACCAACTACAATCCATCTGCTACGGTTCACCAAGTAAGTGCTTTAGATTCTTCTGATCCTTGTATTTATAATTTCGGACAAAGAAGAGCGGTAGATCTTGTATGTTTAGATCCTACTGCAACAAATTATGATATAAGTACTGACCCTGAATTCACTCCTTCAGCACAAGTTCTTTATACTATGGGCTTACTTGTAGAAGATGAATCTATTTGTGAATATGCAGCTGTGGTAGAAGGATGTACAGATGCAAATGCATTTAATTACAACTCAGAAGCTACTGTAGACGATGATTCTTGTATTGATGTAGTTCTTGGTTGTTTAGACTCTGACTATACAGAGTATAATACAGATGCAAACGTAGATACTGACCCTACTTCGTGTATTACCTCTATTGTTTATGGTTGTACTGATGTAAATGCATACAATTACGATGTGAATGCTAATACCTCTGATGATTCTTGTATCGATTATATTTATGGATGTACAGATTCAGATTATTTAGAGTACTCTTCAACTGCTAATACCGATGACGGTACATGTGAAAACTTAATCGTTATGGGTTGTATGGATTCAGATTATACTGAATACAATCCATTAGCAAACACTGTAGACGAAACAGCATGTACTACACTTGTAGTAACTGGTTGTACAGATACTTTATATGTAGAGTACAATGAAAATGCAAATACATCTGATAGTTCTTACTGTACTACTTTAGTTGTTTCAGGATGTCTAAACCCTTCGTATATAGAATACGATGAGGATGCAAATACATCAGACGAAAGTATGTGTGTAACTATAGCAGTATATGGTTGTACAGATGATACATTCCTTGAGTATTCTGCTCTAGCGAATGTAGACGACCAATCGTGTACTACTGCAGTCGTAACGGGTTGTATGGATCCAGGGTTTGTAGAATTTGATATTGCTAATAACACAGAAGATTCGGATGCTTGTATCACTGCTGTTGTACTAGGTTGTACCGACAATTCATATACAGAATTCACTGAGTCGGCTAATACCGACGATGGCTCTTGTTCTACTCCTGTAGTATTAGGTTGTACAGATATCAATTATATCGAATATGCCGAATCTGCTAATACAGACAACGGAACCTGTGAAACTTCTATTGTTGAGGGTTGTATGGATGATTCTTTCTTAGAGTATGATGTTTCCGCAAATGTTTCGAACGTTGAGGCATGTATAACCACCGCTGTTGTTGGTTGTGATGATTTAAATTATACAGAATACAATGCGCTGGTGAATGTTTCTGATACCACTATGTGTTTAACATTAATGATTGAAGGTTGTACAGATGCTACAGCTATTAATTATAATGCAGCTGCAACTAACGAAGACAATTCTTGTACCTATGCGGTTGAAGGTTGTATGGATCCTAGTGCAGATAACTATAACGCAGAAGCTACCAACGATATTAACAATTCGTGTGTATATACTACTCAAGGTTGTACTGATGTTAATTATTTAGAATACAATGCACTTGCAAATGTTGACGATGGCTCGTGTGATACTCCTGTAGTTTATGGTTGTACAGACACAAACGCTATTAATTATAGTGCAGATGCCAATACCGATAACGGTTCTTGTATAACTACTGTTTACGGTTGTACAGATGAAACAGCAGACAATTATAACTCAGAGGCAAATTCTGATGATGGTTCTTGTGACTATAGTGGATGTACGGATGTAAATGCACTTAATTATAATTCTGTTGCTACTACCGACGACGGTTCTTGTATTGATGTAGTTCAGGGTTGTACCGATTCAACTGCATTTAATTTCGACACCTTAGCCAATACAGACAACGGTTCTTGTATTGCTGTGATTGAAGGTTGTACCGACGCAACTGCTTATAACTACAACTCTTCTGCTAACACTAACGATGATTCTTGTATAGCAGTTTTAGAAGGTTGTACCGATGCAACTGCCTTTAATTATGACGAATTAGCGAATACTGAGGATAATTCATGTGTTGCTATTGTTGAAGGTTGTATGGAAGCTGGCGCATTTAATTATAACGAATTAGCAAATACCAGTGACAATTCTTGTATTGCTATTGTAGAAGGTTGTACCGACCAAACAGCTTTTAATTATGATGCTTCTGCGAATACGGATGATGCTTCGTGTATTGCCGTATTCGAAGGTTGTACCAATGCAACGGCCTTTAATTATAATGCATCTGCAAATACAGACGACGGTTCGTGTATTGCTGTTGTTGAAGGTTGTACAGACTTTTCTGCAACTAACTATAACGAATTGGCTAATACAAACGATGGTTCGTGTATCGCTACTGTTGTTGGTTGTACTGATCCAACTGCACTCAATTATAATGCACTTGCTAATACAGACAATGGTTCTTGTATTACTATTGTAGAAGGTTGTATGGATGCTACTGCATTTAATTATGATGCTACAGCTAATATAAGCGATGGTTCTTGTATTGCTGTGGTAGAAGGTTGTACCGACGTAACAGCACTTAACTACGATGAATTAGCGAATACAGATGATAATTCTTGTGTCGCTATTGTGGAGGGTTGTACCGACGAAACAGCCTTTAACTATGATGCTAACGCGAATGTAGACAATGGTTCTTGTGAAGCTATTGTAATTGGTTGTACCGATGCAACTGCCTTTAATTACGATGCAAATGCAAATGTAAACGACGGTTCTTGTATCGCTGTAGTAGAAGGTTGTATAGATCCTACTGCTTTAAATTATGAAGAATTAGCCAATACCGATAACGGTTCTTGTATTGCTACTGTAGAAGGATGTATGGATGTAGCCGCATTTAATTATGATGCAAATGCAAATGTAGATGATGGTTCCTGTGAGGCTATAGCTGAAGGTTGTATAGATCCTACAGCCTTGAACTATGATGAAACTGCTAACACCGATGATGGTTCTTGTATTGCTACTGTAGAAGGA
This sequence comes from Flavobacteriales bacterium, assembly GCA_965183875.1. Taxonomy (GTDB): domain Bacteria; phylum Bacteroidota; class Bacteroidia; order Flavobacteriales; family UBA7430; genus UBA6772. The sequence goes on from CBCYMK010000012.1 coordinate 112,677, forward strand.
TGTATGGATGTAACCGCATTTAATTATGATGCAACTGCAAATGTAGATGACGGTTCTTGTGAGGCTGTGGTCTTCGGTTGTATTGATGCTACTGCATTTAACTACGATGAAACTGCGAATACTAGTGATGATTCATGTATTGCTGTAGTTCTGGGTTGTACTGATGCTACTGCATTTAACTTCGATGCTACTGCAAATACCGACGATGATTCATGTATTGCTGTTGTTTTAGGTTGTACTGATGCTACTGCATTTAACTACGATGCTACTGCAAATACCGACGATAATTCTTGTATTGCTGTAGTTTTAGGTTGTACTGATGCTGCTGCATTTAACTATGATGCTACTGCAAATACCGACGATAATTCTTGTATTGCTGTTGTTTTAGGATGTACTGATGCTACTGCATTTAACTATGATGCTACTGCAAATACCGACGATAATTCTTGTATTGCTGTAGTTTTAGGTTGTACTGATGCTGCTGCATTTAACTATGATGCTACTGCAAATACCGACGATAATTCTTGTATTGCTGTAGTTTTAGGTTGTACTGATGCTACTGCACTTAACTACGATGCTACTGCAAATACCGACGATGATTCATGTATTGCTGTAGTTTTAGGTTGTACTGATGCTACTGCATTTAACTACGATGCTACTGCAAATACAGATGATGCTTCTTGTATAGCTGTTGTTTTAGGTTGTACTGATGCCGCTGCATTTAACTATGATGAAACAGCGAATACAGATGATGCTTCTTGTATAGATATTGTTTTAGGATGTACAGATATTGTAATGTTCAACTATAATGAACTTGCGAATACCGATGACGGTTCATGTATAGCTGTAGTAATTGCTTGTACAGATGCACAAGCTTGTAATTACGATATTATAGCAAATACGAATGATATAGACTTATGTACATACCCAGAGCAATATTACGACTGTGATGGTGACTGCCTTACGGATACCGATGGTGATGGAGTTTGTGATGACTTAGAAATTTACGGTTGTTTACAAAGTATTGCCTGTAACTATAACCCTGATGCTACAGAAAATGATGGCTGTATTTACGCAGAACCAAATTATGACTGTGAAGGAATATGTCTTGTAGATACCGATGGTGATGGTGTATGTGATATTGACGAAGAATTAGGTTGTACAGATGCTGCTTATTTAGAATTTGACCCAGAAGCAACTGATGATGATGGTTCTTGTTTAACGCTCATTGTATACGGTTGTACCGATACCCTTTACCTTGAATTCAACAGTGAAGCCAACCAAGAAGATGGTTCATGTGAAACGCTTATTGTTTCTGGTTGTATGAGTTTTACTGCTTGTAATTTCAATGTCGAAGCAAACGTTCACGATGAACTTTCTTGTGAATATCCAGAAGAATATTACGACTGTAATAATGAATGTATTTTAGATACCGATGGTGATGGGGTTTGTGATGAGTTAGAAATTATAGGTTGTATGGATGTTACGGCCTGTGACTATAACGAATTTGCTACCGATGCTGGAGACTGTGATTATGGACAAGCTTATTACGATTGTAACGGAGAATGTTTAGCAGATGCAGATGGTGATGGAATATGTGATGAGCTTGAAGTTTATGGTTGTACAGATATAGATGCATGTAATTACGATGAAGATGCTACAGAAGATGATGGCTCTTGTTATATTGTGAATGTAGCTTTAACATACGATTACGAAACACCTTTAACAGTAACAACAGATGCTACTTTACCAACTTATACTTGGTACTTTAACGATATTGAATTAGATTCTATTACCAATGCTATTACTCCTGAAGTTAATGGGTTCTATGAAGTTGTGGTAACAGATGACTTAGGTTGTGAGGCATCAGATACACTTACCTTAATTAATGTAAGTATTGTGGAGCTTAACGAAACAAAAATTTCTGTTTATCCGAATCCAGCAGTAGATATATTAAATATTCTGGTTGAGAATAGTACTGGTGAATTAAGAATCCAGTTAATTAATACTTTAGGTGCTGAAATATTGTCTAAAACATTAGCTAATGAAAGCAGTGAAAATGACTATCAATTACCAATAAGTGATTTACCTAAAGGAATGTATTTACTGAAAATTACTTCTGAAACTCAAACCAATACAATTCCTTGGTTGAAACAGTAATTACTATAGATCTTACTAAAAAGAGCCATCATACGATGGCTCTTTTTTTTGTCTATACAATCGGCGGCCTTCTTCTGGAATATAAATTGGTATAAACTTTGTTCTAGCACAATAAGTTAAATTACTATCTTCGCTCAAACCTTATTTTATGAAAAAGTTTTTACTTAGTTTTTGCATCCTTTTTTCTAGCTTATTATCCGCTCAAGATTTGTCATGGCCAGAATCATTAAACTCAATTAATACTGGAGCAAACCTTACGCTCTTAATAGAACTCGATCAGGAAATTAGTTTTAATGGTTCGCCTATTTCAGAAGGTGCTTTAATTGGTGTTTTTTATTTAAACGACCAAGAAGAGTTTCAGTGCGGTGGGTTTACCTCTTATAGTCCTGGAGAAACTATGTCTTTTCCAGCTTATGGAGACGATTCCACTACCGACGACAAAGATGGTTTTGATACTGGAGAATCTTTTGTTTGGTATATTCAAATTGAAGGGGTTGATCACCTAGTAACTGCAGAATATACTACTGATGGTCCTTTTATCGAAGTTTACCAAACCAATATGATGGCGATGATTACATCTTTGCTTATCGAGGATTCATCAGACGATATTGAAGGATGTACTGATGCTGCATATATAGAATACAACAACGAGGCTACTCTAGATGATGGCTCTTGCGAAACTTTAATTGAGGAGGGTTGTATGGATACTACAGCCTCTAACTATAGCGAAACTGCAAACACTGAATGTGACGATTGTTGTGAATATACTGTGATGGGTTGTACAGATCCTACTGCTTTTAATTATAACCCACTTGCAACAAACGATGATGGTTCTTGCACAGATGAAGCTATAGGCTGTACCGACCCTAATTATGTTGAATACAATCCAGAAGCGAATACCGATACCGACCCAACTTCTTGTATAACAGAAGCTATATTCGGATGTACCGTAGTGAGTGCAACAAATTACAATCCAGAAGCAAATGTAAACGATGGATCTTGTATTCTAACAATTGAAGGTTGTATGAATGATGCCTATGTAGAATACAATCCAGAGGCTACAGTTGAAGATGATTCATGTGAGATTGTAGTTATAGAAGGTTGTACCGATCCTAATTATGTTGAATATTTCCCGCCGGCAAATACAGATAATGGTACTTGCGAAATACTAGTAGATGGAGGTTGTACTGATTCAAATTATGTAGAATATAATGAAGATGCTACCCAAGACGATGGTACTTGTGAAACCTTAGTTGTCTTAGGTTGTACCGACGAGAACTTCTTAGAATACAATCCAGATGCAAATACTGATGATGGATCTTGTACCTCTGTATCTTTTAGTGGATGTACCGATCCATTAGCAGACAATTACAATTTATTAGCTAATCTAGATGATGGCACTTGTGAGTATTTAGGTTGTACCGACCCTACTGCTTATAATTATAGCGAAATAGCAAACGTTGATGATGGTACTTGTGTGCCGGTAATTGAAGGTTGTACCAACCAAAATTATCTTGAGTATAACGAACAAGCCAATACAAACGACGGTTCTTGTTTAACCATCTTAGTATATGGTTGTACCGATCAATCGGCGCTTAACTATAATGTGTTAGCAAACGTTGATGACGGTTCTTGTATGGCTATTATAGAGGGGTGTATGGATGAGTTATATCTTGAATACAACCCACAAGCAACAGTTGATGATGGCTCTTGTAGTACCCTAATAATAGAAGGTTGTACCGATGTAGATGCAGTGAATTATAATGAAGAGGCAACCATAGATGATGGGTCTTGTGAGTACACACTTATTATAGTGACTCATGAAAGTTTGGGAGGATCTACCTATGAATTCTTTGTAGATGTACTCCTTATAGAAAACTATACTATTCTTTGGAATATAGGAGATCAAACCTTTAGTAATGAAGAGTATGTATTACACACTTTTCCTCTAAATGGAGATTACCTAGTTACGGTTACCGTTACTAATGGAGAAATTTCTTTAGTTGAAGAAATTGTTATTAATGTAAATATACCCGGTTTAGGAATTGATGAAGTTGTTGATGAATTACAAACTACAACTTATGTTGATCTCTTAGGTAGGAATTGCTTTAATCCTAGGGTAGGAGATGTTTATATACGGACCGATCATTACAAAAGCGGTAAGGTAACTAGAGTTAAAACCTATTTCACAAAATAATTTATAAAGCGCCTCAGGGCGCTTTTTTTTTGCTCCTTTATTCTCATCAGCCACTATTCTTCTTGTGCCTTTATCTTACAAACAAAAAAAGCTCCACTTCATAGAAGTGGAGCTTTGAGCTGACGATCGGACTCGAACCGACGACCTCATCCCTACCAAGGATGTGCTCTACCAGCTGAGCTACGTTAGCAATCGTTCGACAAAAGTAATGATTTCAAGTGAATTCAAAACTTTTGTCGAATTTATTTATGAGATTATTTTTTGCATTTTGTTTTTCACTTTGTCCGCTAGTAAATACATAACTGGCACTATAATAAGTGTTAAGAATGTTGCAAAAGTAAGCCCGAATATAACCGTCCACGCCATAGGACCCCAGAAAGTTGCATTGTCTCCTCCAAAGAAAATCTGTGCATCTAATTCGGTTAATAGGGTGTAGAAATTAATGTTCATTCCAGTAGCCATAGGTAATAAACCTAATACTGTTGTTATAGCTGTAAGCAAGACAGGTCTTAAACGTTTTTGTCCACCTTCTTCTATACACTTCATAGCTAACTCATTTGACAAAGGAGCATCTTCTAAAAGACCTAATTCTCTTCGCTTACGAACTTTTATCAAGTCTATATAATCGATTAGTACAATGGCATTGTTAACTACAATTCCTGCTAGCGATACAATCCCAATCCCAGTCATAATAATCACAAAATCCATATTGAATAATGCCAAGCCAAAGAATACTCCAATCGTACTAAATACAACGGTTAGGATAATAATAAATGGTTTTATGGCTGAGTTAAACTGACTCACTAAAATTAAGGCTATCAGAGCAATTGCAATCATTAAGGCTTTGGCTAAAAAGGCTTGTGTCTGTTCTTGCTCTTGCTGCTTACCAGTAAACTGTAACTCATAACCTGGAGGTAAAACCTCATCTGCTAAGAGTTGTTTGAGTTGCTCGTTAATTAAGTTCTCGTTATATCCCTCTAATACATTAGAGAAAATGGTAACCTGACGTTTCATGTCCTTACGGTTTACAGATCCAAAAGTATTGTTGTACGAATAGTCTGCAATGGTAGAAATTGGAATTTGTTTTATTTGGCCATCAGACTGTGATCTAAACGTAATCCTTTGATTCATCAGTGCAGGTACACTGTATCTATATTTATCGTCTAGGCGAAGTACTATAGGGTGTTCATCTTCACCGTCTTTAAATTTAGAGATTTCCTTTCCGAACAAAGCTGTACGAATAGTACTCGCTACCTGTGCAGTAGAAACTCCTAATCTTCGTGCTTGATCCCTATCTATATTTACTAATAATTCGGGTTTACTCAATTCTAAGTCAACCTTCAGTTTTTCAATCCCTTCAATATTGGCATCTTCGATGAGTGCTTTTACACGGTCGGAAATAGTTAAAAGTTGCTCGAATTTCTCTCCCCTAATCTCAATATTAATTGGTTTTCCCATTGGTGGTCCTTCGCGGTTTTTATCCACACTTATATCTACTCCTGGGATTTTTTTAATCTCAGAAGAAATGGTTTTCATTATCTCCCCAGTGCTTATTCCAGCCCTAAACTCATATTCTTTAAAGTTTAAAGTAATTCGAGCTTTATTGGGTGTAATTCCATTAGCTCCACCAATTTCATTAGGGTCTGTTGTTCCAGCTCCTACATTCGTCATTACCGAAGAAACCGCTTGTTGGTAGGGTTTCAAAAGTTCGAATATCTCTAATTCTACCAACTTAGCAACCGAGTCGGTTAGCGTAACATCGGTGCCTATAGGGAGCTCTACAAATACATTAACATACTTTGGCTCATTTACTGGGAACATCTCTACCTTTGGTGCTTTAAATGCGAAAAAGGCAATAGAAGAGATCAGTAAAAGACCAGTAAAAGCCAAAAGAAGTAAGGGCTTATATCCATTAAGTGCCCATTTTAGAGTGTTTGCATAAAACTCTTCGAATCGTACCAATAAGCTATCCTGAAACCAGTAAGAAATTGGTCTTAAGATAAAACTGTTTAGTAAGGTTAGTAATGCAAAGGCTAGTAGTAAAGAGCCCATAAACACATCGGCTTTAATATAGAAGAAAGCACTTATAATTAGTAAGCCCAAAGTGATTTTCCCAATCTTACTAATATCTGCTTTATCTCTATTCTCCTTTACCATAAAGGTAGAGGCGATTACAGGGTTTATGATTAATGCTACAAAGAGCGAGGAACCTAATACGATTATTAATGTCATAGGTATATAGCCCATAAATTCACCCATCATATCATCCCAAAAGAGAAGAGGGAAGAATGCAGCTAGGGTAGTGGCAGTAGATGAAATGATAGGAATAGCAATCTCTCCAACTCCTTTTTTTGCAGCTTCAAATCGATCTAGTCCTTCTTCATTGTATAGTCGGTGAATGTTTTCGATTACCACAATAGCGTTATCTACCAACATCCCAAGGGCTAGAATAAGTGCAAAGAGCACAATCATATTCATGGTAGTACCCATTCCTCCAAGAACAACAAAACTAATAAACATTGAAAGTGGAATTGCCAAGCCTACAAAAAAGGCATTTCTAATTCCCAAGAAAAAGAGTAAAACCAAGATTACTAAGATAACCCCAAAAATGATACTGTTTTCAAGGTTTTCTAATTGCTTTCTGGTTTGTTCAGATTGATCATTTGTAATAGATATTTCTAAGCCTTCAGGTATGAGTTGAGATACTTTTGCCTTTTCTAAAATCGCCATTATTTGATCGGTAGCTTCCAATAAGTTCTCTCCACTTTTCTTAACCACATTAAGCGATACAACTGGCTTGGTGTTTAAACGAGCAAAACTCTTTCTTTCCTCATAACCATTTACTACTTGAGCAATGTCTTTAAGGTAAACAATATTTCCTTTTTCACTCTTAACAATGATATTCTCTATTTCCGAGGCATTTCTAAATTCAGCATCCGTACGTACAGACCTTCTAGATTTCCCTAGTAAAATATCACCACCTGCGATAGATACATTTTCAAAACCTATAGCATCTTCTATATCTCTAAAACTAACCTTATTACTCTCCATTTTATGGAGGTCTGTCTTAATGGTTATTTCTCTGTTGAGTAATCCTGTAATACTTACTTTAGAAATTTCGGTTAGCGATTCTATTTGGTCTTGTAGCTCTTCAGCATAAACTTTTAAATCGTCTAAACTATAATCTCCAGATAGGTTAATGTTTAAGATAGGGAACTCAGAGAAGTCTATATCTAATACCATAGGTTCCATATCTAAATCCGATGGTAAATCTCTTTTAGCCTTATCTACAGCATCCTTTACGTCTTGTAAGGCCGTTTTAACTTCTACGTCTGTGTTAAATTCTACAATTACACTCGAGTTGTCTTGTACAGAAGTAGATCTTAAATTTTTAATCCCTTTAACCGACTTAATTTGTTTTTCAAGTGGTCTAGTGATTAGGTTTTCTATATCGGCTGGAGAATTACCCGGATAAACTGTTTGCACCATTATGGTAGGCATCACAATATCTGGGAAAAGCGATTTTGGCATATTGTTGTAAGAGAACAAACCAAAAAGTGTGAGTAAAGCGGTAAGAATAAATACCGAGGTTTTATTTTTCAGAGAGAGGTTAGTCAGCCCGAAACTTCTAGTCTTCTGTTCCATAGTTTTAGTCTTGTATCTCTAATTTACTTCCTCCTACTACTTCGTTGTAGCCTTCAACGATTATCTTGTCTCCGGGGTTTAATCCTTCTAAAATCATCGATTTATCAGTTTGTGATAAGCCAAGAGTGATGTACGTTTTTTCAGCGATTCCATTATGAGCAACAAAAAGATAATCTCCTCTCATGTCTTTCTTTACTATCTGAGAAGGTACTACAAGAGCGGTGTTTGAGCTAAAGTCTCTAATCTCTAATGAAGCTACAGCATTAGGTTTCAGATCGCCGTTTTTATTATCCAACTCTATATTTACCTTAAAAGTTCTGTTGGCTGGATTTATTACTTGTCCTATGAAATTGAGTTTCGCAGTTCTATTAATTCCTATAGAACGAAATTTAATATTCACAGGAGTATTTTTCTTCAATATGTTTGAATATCGTTCTGCGACATCTGCTTCTACTACAATATTTGATGCATTTACAACTCTAAATGCGGGTCTTCCAGGTATAGCTAATTCACCGGTATTCACAAGAATTTCTTCTACAGTACCACTTATTGGTGAGGAGATTTTAAGTTTTTCGAGTTGTGCTTTTGCAGCTGCAAACTTATTTTCTAAAGATTGATATTTGTTTTTAATTTGAAGGTACTGTAATTCTGAACCTATTTTTTGGGCCCACAAACTTTCTTGTCTCTCGTATGTGGTCTTAGCCAATGCTAAAGCATTCTCCAATTCACTTACGTTATTTTGCATCACCTCAGAGTCTAAGGATATAATAGTAGTTCCTTTATTTACCCAGTCACCTACAGATACTGAAATTTCGGTAACTAGTCCACCCATTTCAGCACTCACTAAAATATTTTCCTTAGAACTAACGGTTCCTGGTTGTTCTATGAAATGATGAAAAATTTCTGTGTTAAGAGTCTTAACTCTAACGGGTATTTTATTTATTTCTCGTACAGATTTTGTACTTATTAACTCCTTTTCCAATTGCTTAATAGAACCTTTGAGGTTTATTAAATCGGATTTTAACGTTTTTAATTGAGCTTGTTTAGCTTCAATACTCATTTCTTGTTCTCCACAAGAGGCAAGTATTAAGGCTGCTGTACTAAATAATATAACTAGTTTTTTCATCTTTATTTTCCTAGTGAACGTTGGTAGTTCAGGTTTGTAATTAATAGACTGTAAATGCTTGTAGAGAAATTTGTGTTTGTTTGTAGGTACTCAGTTCCAGCTTGCGATAACTCTAAGCTACTCACAAGTCCTTCGCGGTATTTAGCCAGTGTTTTCTGATAAATTTTCTTTGCGAGCTTTAGGTTATTTTCTTGGTGGTTATAATCGCTTATTGAATTTATAAACTGGCTCTGTGCAGCTTTATGGGCAAGCTGTAAACTTTCTTCTGTTTCAAATTTGTTGTTCTTTGCTTGTTCCCAGACTAACCTCGCTTTTTGTATTCTTGCAGATCCTCCAAAACCATCGAATAATGGAATGCTTACTTTTAATCCTACCATCTGACTCGGGTACCAGCTCGCCTTGCTTTCGAAAGCCGTGAAATCATCACCCATTGAGGCGCTATTTATAGAGCCAAATGCCGCTATACTTGGCAGCTTATCTGTTTGGTATCTCCTAAGGTCAAGCTCTTTTAATTCAGCTTGCATAACGGCCATTTTGTATTCTAATCGTTGTTTAATATTCGATTCTTCTAGCTTAAAAGATATGCTAGAGTTTAATAACTGTGGCAAGCTATCCGATAAAACTAAAGTTTCATTTAGGCTTATTCCGAGCATTAGTTTTAAGTAGGCTTCCGAAATTTCTGTTCTCCTATAGGTGTGTGCATATTGCATTTCCATTTTAGAAAGTACTAAGGCCATACGGTCAACCTCTATATCCTCTACGAATCCAGCATTAAATTGTGCCTCTACCTCGCCAACGATTGTTTTGTGTACCTCAACAATAGACTCTAAAAAGTCAGTATTTTCTCTTGCGAGTAATACGTTGTAGTATGCGGTTGCTATACTATCGGAAATTTGATTTTCTGTAAGTGTTTTGCGCATTTTGGAAAATGACATAAACGATTTAGCAGCTTTTAAACCAACTATATAACTACCGTTAAATAGTAATTGACTAGCTGTAATGGCAGCGGTTGTTGTATGAGGTAAACCGAATTGCATTTCTAAATAGGGTGGCATATCTGCCGTTGGTTCGCCACCAAAAGCCCCGGAAGGAACAAGTGTAGTAGGTACGGTAAGGAATTTTTGCCACTGTACTTCAGCATTTACCTGAGGTAGTCCAACAGAAATTGTTTCTTTCATCTGTTTAGAGGCTATGTCAACTTCTAATACAGCGTTTTTCATTTCTCGATTGTTCTCTAAGCCATATTCTTGGGCTTCTTTTACCGTGAAACTGTGTTGTGCTTCTAAGCCAAAGCTTAGCAATAAACAAACACTTAGTGTTAATTGTTTAATCATGTTGTAATTTATTTTCTAAGTAGTTGATTCCTTTTTCAGTTGCTATACCTCGAATATGGTATATTCTATTCTCATGTAAAATATTCTTAAAATCGTATTCTGTAAGAGGGAATAGCTCATCATCCACAATAGCCTCTACCGTATTGATCATGAGTTTAGCTAATATGTTTCCATCTATAACTTGTCTATAATAACCCTGAAGCTTTCCTTGTTCAATATTATGTGAAACACAATCAAAAATGGTTTCTTTTCTAATAGAGTCTAAGATTGACCAAACCTCTGGGTAGTATTTTTTTAAATTACTAATAAGGTGTGGAGGTCTATTTTTTAGCATTGTACATAGCTGCTGATCAATCTCAAATATCTCATCTATTGGATTGGTGTTTTTAGTTTTTATAGCATCTATCATGCTTATAAAACAGCTTTGATGTAAACTGAAAGCCTGTTTAACAAGGTCGGCTTTATTACTTACGATTTTATATAAGGTTTTTTTAGAAATACCTAGGTGACTAGCTACATCGTCCATGTTTATGCTCTTTACTCCTGCTTGTAAAAACAGTTTTAAAGCCCCCTCTATTATTCGTTCGTTTTTTTCCATTGCAGCAAATTTACAACGAAAAACACAAAGGAAACAGTTTTTGTGGTAAAATGTTTCCTTTGTATTGATTAAAAAAAAATATTGTTTTTAGATTTGCCTTGTTTCAATACTAAATTATAGTTTCACAAAAGTTTTACTTTGCTCGTTAATCTTACATAAATAGGTTCCTTTTTCAATATTAGAAACATCTATGCTTAGCGTCTTTGTATCTTCTGTTTTTTGCTTTAGAATTAATTTTCCTTGTAGGTCATAAATCTCAATAGTAGTTTGTTCTTTAGTGCTTAACTCTATATTCAGATTATTTGATGTTGGGACAGGGTAGAGTTTGAAATCTATTTTATTAACTTCTGTTAAAGCTACAGAACTTGTTTCTTCCTCCAGTTTAAAATCCCAAATTCCTCTACCGTAAGTACCAAAACGAGCCGTTTTAATTTCGTCTACAAATTCTACAGTCCAATATATTTGATCGGGAGCCAATCCAGCACTCAAATCTGACCATTGGTTGGTTTCGCTAGTATATACAAAAGGACCTAATTCTGTAGCAGCGAAAATATATTCATCTCCTAAGCTTGGTGCTATATCATAAATCATGGTTGATGGTAATCCCTGATCTAAGGCTGTAAAAGAATCTCCATTATCGGTACTCATATAAACTCCTGGGTTAGAATATCCGCTTCCTGCAATATAAACTTTGCCAAGTTCTATTGCAGATGCTTGTATGGAAGCTCCATAGAAATAGTGATTTTCAGGACCTGTAAATCCTCCTGTCTTGGTCCATGTTTCCCCATAGTCTGTAGAGCTAAAGAATTTTCCATTATTGGTAAGTACATACCAATAGTTGGTGTTTATTTTAGAACATGCCATAGCAGTAATATATCCTCCACCAGACCAGTATTCAAAGTTATAATTCAGTTGTGTTGAAGAAATCGAATTTCCAAAGTCCAATCGAATTATATGAGAGCCAAAATCATTTATATTACCACCAGCTAAATAGGCTGTAGTAGGGAAGTTTGGATCAGCCATTAATGGTGGTAGCCATAGTTGGGTTGCTTCTTCTGGGAAATACCAAGAATCTGCGGTCTCCCCAGTTTCGGCATTAGGGTAGTAGTCTGCAAACCCAGGGTATACCATCCAAATACTTTCTCCACCATCACCAGAAACGATATGACCGTAGTCTCCAGATATAACTTGATTAAAGTTAAAAGTAGAGTCACTTGAGCCTTCGTCGGTTCTCTGAAAACCTTGGTCTTGCGAGCCTAAATACACAAAGTCTGTGTTGTTTCTATTGGTGTAGCTAGAGTAATACTGACCTACATTAAGGTCCTTTAAAGAAATGTTTTTTACCGTTTCTAAACTGTCTGTAGATTTATATAAGCCTCCATCGGTAGCTACGTATATAATTTCCTCTCCACCACTGCTAAGAACTGATTTAATATTAGGGATGTCTGCATGAAGTTTTTCTTCTGGATTATCGTAATAATCCCACCACGCGTTTACCGCATTCCAGGAAGCCCCACCTGTATTTGATACAAAGCACTCAACTCCTCCAATATACAACTGGTTTGGGTTATTAGCTGAGCAGCTAAAGCTCATGCTAAAAAATGGTTCCGTTGGTCTATCGCCTATGAGTTCCCAATTCTGATAGCTGGCTCCATTGTCGGTAGATCTATGGATATCCCCGTTTAGGTATGCATAAAGAATAGTGTTTTCTTCTGTTGCACAACCTGTTAAAAGTGTATGTCCAGCGCTCCCAATTTCCATATAAGATTGTAAGTCTGGGTAGTTATCGTTTCCTGCTATAGTATAGAAAAGGTTGTCTGCTACTATAACCGTGGTGTCTGAATATTGAGAGGGTGCCCATATGTCTACTCGGTCTATATTGGTTGTAAATCGCTTCACCCCACTAAAACTAGAACCCTGGTCTTGCGATCTATAAAGTTGTACTACTTGTGAGTTAGTAAAGTCATTCCATTCTGATGCTATCAGATAAATACTGTTAATAGAATCACATACTGCAACCGCTTTCTTTATATGACCCCAAGAGACTATATTCTCTAATCCTGAAGATTGATTCCATGTTTCTCCCTCATTGTCGGTATAGTAAAATTCGCTCTTCCCGGTACATACTACCAATCGATTTAATGAATCCATTTGTATCAATTTAAGCATCTTTATATCGTGAAATTTAATTTCATCATTCAACGAAATCCAATCTTCTCCCTCTGGTGTGCCTTTCCATATATTCCCACCAGAAGAAGCACAATAGAGTATATTGTTTAAGGTATCTAGTTCGGCTGTGTGAATTCTTCCTGCCTGATTTGCAGAGCCTCTTTCTTTCCAAAAGCCATTTACCGAAATTTCAGATTTGGTGTTTTTTCTCTTTTTGTAATTATTCCATCTCTGCTCTTTGTTGTATTGCTTCCAGTTGAAGCCTTCTTCTGCTCGATGCATATTTTCAAAATACGCTTTTTTAATTTTCTTGCGTTCTTTACGAGGGCCAGTAGGTCTAGGGACAATACTAGTGCTCGATTTACTTGAGTTTGAATTGTCACATGAGTTTAGTGTTGCGATACACAGAAAGAGATAAAGAAGCTTGTTCATTAGGCTTGTAATTTGGAATTAATGCTACTACAAATAAACGTCTTTTTTGCTGTGGGCACTAATTTGAATATGTTGATAGTCTGAAGAGAAATCCTCAAGACCATAACATTAACCTTACTCGATTAGATTTCCCCATTGCCCTCAACTTTCTTATTTATAATAAGTCCAAATAAATGATATAAATCATAGTTCAAATCAAAAAATATATATAGTTTTGCCTCGCAGTTTAAAATAAGTCTAAATAAACATTAACAAAAAAAACACATGAAATTGATTATAACAACCGCAAAGATTGCTCTAGTATTTTCGCTAGTATTTGTAGCTTCTTGTACAGATACTAAGTCTGTAGACAACTCATATGAGGTGCCTACAAGTTTTAATTTTGAGAATGCAAGTTATAGTGGACAGGTAGATCGCTTAAATATGCTTTCAGAATTAGAAACATATATGAAATTGGCGAATACTGGGGAAGTAGTAGATGCTGCTACCATGAAGGCGATGTATTCTAACGAGAACTTTGTGTGGACTTCGGAAGCTTTTGCCGAGGCACAACCAACAAAAGATTTAGAAAGTAAAACTTTCGACACACAGCAGGCAGTTATTAATGCTTTAATTGAGGAATTAGCTGACTTGTCTGTTACAGGAACTCTAACAGTTTCTAACGATGGAGCAAAATCGTATATGTTTAACGAAAATGGTTTTGAGCCAATCCAGTTGATTTCTAAAGGGATTATGGGTTCTTGCTTTTATTACCAAGGAACATCGGTTTATTTAAGTGATGCTAAAATGGATGTTGATAATGATGTAGATGCACTTGAAACTGGAGCTTATACAGAGATGCAACACCACTGGGATGAGTCATTTGGTTATTTCGGTGCGCCTAAAGAATTCTCGATGGCTAACACAGACGGTTCTGTTTTTTGGGCGAAATATGCTAAGAAAACTATGAATGGTGGTTTAGAGACCATCGATAACTTAATGTTAGACGGTTTTATTTTAGGTAGAGCAGCAGTTAATAATAAAGACTACGATGTTAGAGACGAAGCTATAGGTGTAATTCGTGCTGAGTGGGAAATGATTCCCGTTTCTGCAGCGCT
>CBCYMK010000013.1:0-57500 GCA_965183875.1 Flavobacteriales bacterium
TACTCACGGCTCGGGGTATACCTACGATCAGCATGTGCCTTTAATATGGTATGGTTGGAAAGTACAGGCAGGTAAAACAGCTCAAAAATATGCTATTACAGAAATAGCCTCTACGATTTCAAGTTTATTAGGTATTAGTTTCCCTAATGGTTCTGGTACTAAAGTTATCCCGCTCCCTCTTAGCGAATAAGTGTAACAAGTCCTTTTACTTGGTAGGTAATATCCTCTATGGTATTGTAGTGAATCAGATAAACATAGTTGTCACTTTTACACTCTATACCTGATTTGTAATTTAAACCATTCCATTTAGGCTCCGTGCCAAATCCCTCGTATACTATTTTTCCCCAGCGGTCAAAAATTTGCATTGTGTAATCTTCTACATTATGATATACTGGAAAGAAAAAGTCGTTGGTGCCATTCTCATTCGGGGTAAATACATTAGGTACCCAGAAGGTATGGTAGAATTGAATGTTTATATCTAAGCTTGTAGAGTCTATACATTCATATTCGTTAGTGACAAATTGCCAAATTGTGAAATCTCCAATTGCTGGGATAATATATACAGGCTCTTCTTCGGTGCTGGTTTTTCCTGTGCTAAATTCATATAAATAGGAATCTGCATGTTGAGCGTAATTGCTAATATAAACCTCATCTCCATAAATGATACTGTCTGAGTTTAGCTCGAACGAAGAAATAGGTTGTGGTAATACATTTATATAATTATCTAAATTTAAACTTCCTTCGCATAAGGTGTTTAGATTTACTACGCTCAGAGAAATTGAGTATTCTCCCTCCATATACGTGTTCGATGGATCACTCTCACTAGAGTTAATTCCATTTCCTAAGTCCCAATTAAATGCATAATCAGCTGAGTTTAGTGAGCTTTCGAACTCCACCATATATGGTTCGCAACCCCCTGTAGGTGAGCTTTGAATTTCTACGTCTATATGGTCTAAGATTTCTATTGTAGTCTGTGTGGCATTTTCGCAACCGTTATAAAGTACGTTTAGGGTAATTGTTTGTTCCCCTAAGTTTGAAAAACTAATGCCATTAGGGTTTTGATTTGTACTGTATTGAATATTCGAATTAGGCCCAAAATCCCATTCGAAATAAGATCCTAAAGGGTAGGTGCCTAGGGCAGAGAAATTGTATACATTTCCTTCTAGACATTGGCTCCCTAAGTCTGGTATTGTTGGAAATATATCCTCTTCATAAAGCTCTATATTTGCTGTGTAGGTTTCATCGCACTCCTCGTATTGTACATTAAAACTCACCGGATAGCTTCCTAAAGCAGGAAAAGAAATAGAACTTGGATTGAGTAATCCCGAACTACTTGGGCTGGCAACTGATCCGAAATCCCAATTCACTATAGCGCCTGCAGGAATAAGTCCTTCTCCCTCAAAAGAAAAAGAGTTGTTGCTTAAACACTGTGGGTCGGGACTTGAAAATATAGGGTTCAGCTCGGTAATTAAAGCGAAGGTAACTGTGTTTGTATCTGCACATGCCGTAGCAGGATTGGCTATTAGACTTACTGTATAATTTCCAGTGTCGGGGTAGGTATAGTTAGGTTCGAAGGCTGTAGAGGTGGAGCTTCCATTTCCAAATTCCCATAAATACGTATTCGCATTGGTACTTGCATTGGTGAATTCTACCGTTAATCCATTGCAAATCCAATCGTATAAAGGACTAGAAGCCGTTGTGATATTACAGTCTACTACCATAAATCTGAAATCACGGACAATAGAATTAATAAAAACACCATCTCTATATTCGTCTACTTTAACCCCAATAATATACATACCTATTTGTGTAGGTGTACCCGTAATACTCCCAGAGTTTTCATTTATTCCTATAATAGGATTAGAGTCTATAGGGTAGTTTTCGGAGTAGCCTGTTTCCCACGGAATAGTGACAAATGGTGGTGGGCTTATAAACGTTGGGTCTAAATCGTTAGCTCCATGTAAAGGAGTGGTGAGCGAATAAACCAAAGAGTCGTTGTCTGGATCTATAGCAGAAAGATTAACGTTTATTTCATCGCCCAAACAAAGTGCTAATGGTGGGTAGGCTTCAAAAGATGGACTGCTATTACAGTCGGTAATTAATTCTAATCCAGGAATACTTGTCGTATAGGTGTTTCCAAATAAAGCTGGTGTTACAATATTTATAATAGAGGGGTTTCTACAACAGCGTTGGTAAGCCAGTTGATAGCCACCAACTATTGGTGGTAATTCTACTGTAACGGTATAAACACCTCTTAAAATACATAAATCAGTGGGCAGTTCTAGGCAGTCGTTTCCAACTGTTTCATCGCTTAACTCAATTTCTTCAGCCTCTGATATGGAAATCGATTCTACTAATTCATTTGAGCTGTTGTAAATTGAAAGTATTCCTTCGTCGTCGAATGTAATACCTGTGGTGTTGCTAGGTCCGCAGTCCACATACATGATCAGTTTAATCTCGTATAAATTATCACCTAAACAATTATAGGTCATTTCGCCCCCAATTAAATGAGTGGCAAAAGAGGAGATACTGTACCAAAAGAATATAAAAAGTAGAGAGAGTTTTTTCAAAATAAATATTTGCTTCAATTTACCATAAATATATGGAAGCAAAAATTATTCCTTTTTTCTACAAATCATTAACCCATCTCTTAGGGGGAGCAGTAAATTCTCAACTCGAGGATCCTCTTGTACTTTGCGGTTGTATTCTAGTAGTGCCAGCGTAGATTTGTCACTTGGGTTAATCTCTTCAATCACTTTTCCCGACCACAATACATTGTCTGCTATAATCCAAGCTCCAGGATTCATCTTTTCTATAAGAAGATCAAAATAAAGAGGGTAGTTCTTTTTGTCGGCATCTATAAAAGCGAGGTCTATGTTTAAGTCTAATGAAGGGATTAGCTTACTAGCATCTCCAATATGTTGGACTATTTGATGTTCGAAGCCGGCTTTTTCGAAATAACGGGCATTCATATCTTCCAATTCTTCATTAACATCTATTGTATGTAGTACACCATCTATAGGAAGCCCCTTTGCTAGGCAAATTGCAGAATAACCTGTGTAAGTACCAATTTCTAAAATGCATTTTGGAGTCATCATCCTACTTAGCATGGTAAGGAATTGTCCTTGTAGATTGCCAGAAATCATACGTGGATTCAGTACAGAGGTATGTGTTTCTCGGTTCAATTCTTCTAAAACATCACAGTGTGCACTCGTGTGCTCTGTACAATAATTGTCGAGTTCTTTTGAGATGAATTCCATTTATAGATCTTTGGGTTCGTAAATGATAGTACTCAGTTGATCTTCTTGGAAAACCTCTTGTGCTACTTCTTGAATCTCTTCAGCTGTGATGGAAAGGATTTTCGCATTCATTTCTTCTAGGCTTTCAACTTTCCCAAAAGCATGGTAGCTTTTTGCAATAGATTGCATCAGGTTACAGTTGTTTTCTTGTGCGATAGCCAATTGACCAATAAGTTGTTGCTTTGCTTTTTGCAATTGTACAGGTCCCAGTTTTACCTCTCGTAATTTTTGAAGCTCTTTGTAGATCAACCTTAGCGTCTTTTTAACCGTTTGTGGGTCAGTACCAAAGTATATCCCCCACACGCCAGTGTCACAGTAAGTCGTATAATTAGATTCTATGGTATATGTAAATCCGTATTTTTCTCTAATCCCTAGGTTAAGCCTAGAATTCATTCCGGGGCCACCCAATAAATTGTTCAATAATATAAGGGTTCTCGCCTTAGGATTGTTTGCGCTATACGCCCTGTTACCTACAATACAATGTGTTTGAGAAATGTCCTTTTTTACATGGAGTTCTCGTGTTTCGTAGCCATTTATGCCGTGGCGTTTATAACTGCGTTTATTTGCTGGAATATGAGAAAGATGTTTTTCTGCTAGTCGTACGAGTTTGTTAAAGTCGATGTTTCCTACAGAACTTAGAATCATTTCATCTGTATTGTAGTGCTTCTGCATATAGTCTTTCGCCTTTTTGTGGTCGAAATTATGCAGTGTTTTTTTTATGCCTAAAATATTTCTACCTATCGGATGTCCATGGTAAATTAACTCTTCGTAGTCATCGAATATTGCTTCCGATGGACTGTCTAAATAGGAGTTGATTTCATCTACTATAACATCTTTTTCTTTCTCCAGCTCTTTTTGTGGTAGAGTGGAGTTGAATACTATATCGCTCATAAGTTCAATAGAGCGCTCGTAGTATTCTTTCATGAAGGTAGAGTAATACCAGGTTTCTTCTTTGGTGGTGTAGGCATTGAGCTCTCCCCCTACATCCTCTAAGCGACTTAAAATATGGAATGCTTTACGCTTTGTTGTTCCTTTAAATAAGGCGTGTTCTATAAAATGTGCCATACCCTGCTCTGGGGCAGATTCATCTCTAGATCCCGTATTTATCATTAGTCCACAGTGTGCTACCGCACTTTCTACCTGATGATGAATAATGCGAATACCGTTTGTTAATTCATGCGTTTTAATCTCCATAGGGCAAAGATAATTATAAGTATTAAGTATAAGGTACAAAGTATAGGTATTGGGTGACTATTATTGGTGAGTTGTAATTTGTGTGTTTCTGAAGTAGGTTGTACTGACCAATATTTTATTTTCCATAATTCATCCCTCATCCCTCATCCCTCATCCCTCATCCCTCATCCCTCATCCCTCATCATTTCTCATTTGTGTATGATTATTGCTATGAAGTTTTATCTTTGAACAAATCATTTAAAAATTTGAAATGAAAAATTGGATCTATACCCTTAGTTTTTTAGTTGCTACTGTTGGTTTTACACAGCCTTGTGAAGCGCAATTCTTTAAAAAGAAAAAGAATGTTGCTGAAAAAACTACCAAAAAAGCTGAAAAGAATAAATACAAGCAAAAGATTAAAAATACCGATAAAATTGACGGTCTTTTTACGCTTTACCGCGATAAAACCAAGGGTAAATTATATATAGAAATTACCGAAGATCAGTTAAATAAAGAATACATCCATTTTTCATATATCGAAAATGGGGTGACTGATGCAGGTTTTTTTAGAGGGAACTTTAGAAATTCTAAGGTTTTCAAAATCCAAAAATATTACGACCGTATAGAGTTTATACAAGAAAATACGAGTTATTATTTTGACCAAGAAAGTGCATTGTCTCGTTCTGCTGAAGCCAACTTAAATAATCCTGTTTTAGTAAGTGAGCAGATTATTGTGAGTAGTAAAGACAGTACTAAATTTTTAATTGATGCCGATAAGATTTTCTTGGCTGAGAATTTACAGCAGATAAAACGTGCTTCTCGTCCAGGTTCTAGAAGTTTTCAATTAGGGAAACTCAGCAAAACTAAAACCAAATACCACAAACTAAAAAATTACCCTGAAAACACGGATATAATCGTTAAGTATGCCTACGACAATGCGCTGCCTAGAGCTTATGGTGGTACTGCTGTAGCAGATTCGCGTTATGTGAATATCTTGGTGCAACATTCATTAATAGAAATGCCTGATAATAATTTTGAAGCTCGCTTCGACGATCCTCGAGTGGGGTATTTTACTACTCGTGTAAACGATATGACTACAGCAGAGGCAATCAACTATAGAGATTTGGTGCACCGTTGGAACTTGGTGAAGAAAAACCCTGAACTAGAAATTTCTGAACCTGTCGAACCTCTAGTGTACTGGATAGAAAATACAACTCCTGTAGCCTTGAGAGATTTAATTAAGGAAGGCGTAGAATCTTGGAGTTTGGCTTTTGAAAGTGCAGGATTTAAAAATGCTGTTCAAGTAAAAATTCAACCCGATGATGCCGACTGGGATGCCGGAGATATTCGTTATAATGTATTGCGCTGGACTTCTTCTCCAAATCCTCCTTTTGGTGGCTACGGACCGAGTTTTGTGAATCCACGTACAGGCCAGATTTTGGGTGCTGATATTATGTTGGAGTGGGTATATATCACCAAAAGAATACAGCAAGGAGAATTGTTCGAAAACACCGCTTTGTTTTTAGATGAAGAAAATCCAATGGATGCGCATTACTGTTCTGCTTCTGCCTTGATGCAGTCGAATAATCTTTTTGCACAAAATGCTGTTGATGCTATGGACTTATCTGAGGTGGCTAAAGAAACGCTTATTAGAGAATCTTTAAGAAGGTTAGTATTACACGAGGTTGGTCATACACTAGGTCTTAACCATAATTTTAAAGGCTCTAATTTGTTGTCTTATAAAGAGATCTTAAACAAAGAAACAACCTACGAAAAAGGGCTTTGTTCTTCGGTAATGGAGTACCCATCTATCAATTTCAGTTTAGAAGCCGAAAATCAAGGTTTGTATTACGATACTATTCCTGGACCTTACGATCATTGGGCAATACGCTTTGCATATTCTGAGGTAGATGAAAAAGGATTGAATACCATTTTAAATGAAAGTACAAAACACGAACATGCTTTTGCTAATGATGCCGATGATATGCGTGGTACAGGTAAAGGAATGGATCCAGATGCGATGATATATGACTTAACTTCGGAGCCTGTTTTGTATGCGGTGGATAGAATTAAATTGGTGAATAAAATCTTTCCAAATATTTTGGATAAGTATCGCAAAGAAGGGACTTCTCATCAAGAATTGCTGAATTCATATTATACGCTTACTGGACAGTATTCAACATCTCTTAAAATTATTAGCCGTCAAATTGCTGGGGTGAAAGTTGACCGTGCTATGGTAGGACAGGATACTGATTCGAAACCATTTTCTCCTGTTTCTTATGCCGATCAAAAAGAGGCTATGAATGCATTAGCAAAATATGCTTTTGCACCCAATGCATTTGAGAAAGCAGAAGCTTTATATCCTTATTTACAAAGACAAAGAAGAGGTTTTAGTACACCTTATGGTGGGGAAGATCCAAAAATTCACGAGCGTGTATTGAGTATTCAACGTATGGTTTTAGGACAGTTATTAAACAAAAATGTATTAAACCGTATGGTAAATACGAGTTTGTATGGAAATGAATACAGTCCTACCGCTTATTTTAACGACTTAAACGATGCGGTATTTAAAGCTGATAAAAACAAGTCTGTAAATAGTTTCCGTCAGAATTTACAGGTAGAATATGTAAATCGATTGATACGTGTAGCTAAAAATAGAGGAGCAAGTTCTCAGGTACGCGCACAAGTATTTAACCAGTTAACGCTATTGTTGAAGGAAATGAATAATACGAACTCTACCGATGAGAGTACTAATATACACAGAGCATATATAGCGCATACAATTGATGCTCATTTAGATAATAAATAGCCTATGAAGTTTAGTTGCGAAATACAAATAAACGCTCCTTTAGAACGCGTTGCTGTCTTGTGGTTTGATGAATCGAACAATAAGCACTGGCAAGATGGTTTCGAATCGTGCAAATTGGTTGCTGGAGTAAAAAATGAAGTCGATTCAAAATCTATTCTAAGCTATAATAAAGAGAAGATGATTTTGGAAGAAACCATTCTATTGTACAACTATCCGCTAGAAAAAAAAGGGCTCTACGAACATAAGCACATGAGCAATACCCAACATACTAAATTCAAAGATTTGGGTAATGGAAAAACCTTGTACATCTCGGAAGTAGATTATATCGCATTTCACCATTTTATGCCTAGGCTTCTTTTTAAATTGTTTCCCAGTATGTTTAAAAAGATGAGTATGAAATGGGTGAAGCAGTTTAAAACCTTTGCTGAAAAATAAAGATTAAAAAAAAGAGCCTCAATTTTGAGGCTCTTTTTTGCATTCGAAATAGCTGAGAGCTATATTAATCAAAACAATAAATATTCGCTTCAATCAGTTTTTTAGCAATCGTTCTACGGTGTTCTTTTAGGTTTGTTGGCTGTACTTTGGTAAAGCGTTTCAAGCCCATTAATAACATCTTTTGCTCATCGCCTTCCAAAATCGCGTACAAGGCTTCTTTCCCATTTTTGCGTACATCTTCAACTGCATTGTGTAAGAAGGTGATACAAATAGAAATTTTATCTTCGTGTGCTTCTCTACCGTCTTTAGCAATTAGCTTTTCCGTTTTCAGTAGCGTAGATTCCAACATATATACTTGGATAATCATATCTGATATATTCATCATTACCTCTTGCTCCAATGCGAGTTTATCTCCTAATTTCTGTGCTGCAGTTCCAGCAACCATCAAAATAGATTTCTTTAAGTTCTTCAGCACTTTTTTCTCTTCAGCAAAAAGTTCAGTCGATGGAGCGTCAAAAGAAGGGATACTCATCAATTCTTTGGCTACTGCTTTCGCAGGTCCGAATAAATCAATTTCTCCAGTCATTCCTTTTTTCAAAATCATCTTTACTAATAGCAAACGATTGATTTCGTTTGTACCTTCATAAATACGAGAAATACGCGCATCTCTATAGCAGGCCTCTACCTCAGACTCAGCAGAGAATCCCATTCCACCATATACTTGTACGGCTTCATCAGATACATATTCCACTACTTCAGAACCAAATACTTTTAAGATGGCACATTCTATAGAGTATTCTTCTACTCCTTTTAGTTTGGCGTCTTGTGGTGCTACACCCTCACTCTCTAATCGTGCAATATGGTCTTCAATATTTTGACCTGCTCTATAATTACCCGCATCAGCTACATAAGTTTTGATAGCCATTTCGGCTAACTTATACTGTATGGCTCCAAAAGAAGCAATAGGTGTGTTAAATTGTTTGCGTTCTTTGGCGTAGTTTACAGCGTAGTTAATTACTTTTTTTGAGGCTCCTGTAGTAGCAACGCTCAACTTTATACGTCCTACGTTTAAGGCGTTCATGGCAATTTTAAATCCTTCGCCACGCTCTCCTAACATTGCCGACTTAGGAACTTTTACCTTATTGTAAAATACCTGTCTTGTAGAAGAAGAACGGATTCCTAATTTAGCTTCTTCAGGGTTTAAGGTAAGTCCTTCAACCTTGTCTTTTTCGAATACAAAACCGGTAATATTCTTATCGTCTCCTATACGCGCAAAAACAATAAACACATGCGCAAATCCAGCATTAGAAATCCATATTTTTTGCCCAGTTATCTCGTAGTGTTCTCCATCGTCGGTTAATACCGCTTTGGTTTTTCCAGAGTTCGCATCAGATCCTGCATCTGGTTCTGTTAAATTATAACAAGCCATCCACTCACCAGAAGCAAGCTTCGGTAAATAGTGCATTTTTTGCTCTTCGCTACCGTATAATAAAATGGGTAGGGTACCAATTCCGGTATGTGCTCCAAAAGCTGTTGCAATAGAACCTGTTAAGCTGGAGATTTCTTCACAAATTAACATCCCTGTATTAAAGCCCATTCCTAAACCCTCGTATTTTTCGGGTACATTTACACCTAATAAACCAAGCTCACCTGCTTTGCGCATTAAGCTTTCTACTAAGGCGTAGTCCTTCTCTTCAAAGCGCATTAGGTTTGGTCGAACTTCACGTTCAATAAATTCGTGTGTTGCATCCAACATCATCTTTTGGTCTTCACCAAATTCTTCTCTGATGAATACTTCTTTTGCTTCTATATCTTTTACGAGGAATTCTCCTCCTTTTAAATAGCTCATTGTGTTTCTTTTTATTCGTAAATGGTAAATGGTAAATGGTAAGACGTAAGTCGTTTTGAACTTAAAACTGATCACTCAAAACTCATCACTTATTTTAACAATTCATAAACCCCAGCAGCACCTTGTCCAGTTCCCACACACATGGTAACCATTCCGTAGCGTTGCTTTCTTCTTCTCATCTCGTTGAATAGTTGTACCGATAGTTTTGCTCCTGTACATCCCAATGGATGACCTAGTGCAATGGCACCACCGTTTACATTCACGATGTCTGGGTTTAAGCCCAACTCATTCATTACGGCAACCGACTGTGAGGCAAAAGCTTCATTCAATTCAAATTGCTCTATATCTTGGAGTTTTAACCCTGCTTTTTCTATGGCTTTAGGCGCTGCATAAACAGGCCCCATTCCCATAACACTAGGTTCTAATCCTGCTACGTGATAGCTTAATAATTGTGCTACGGGTTCAAGGTTTAGCTCTTTCACCATTTTCTCTGACATCACCATTACAAAGGCGGCGCCATCGGAAGTTTGTGAAGAGTTTCCTGCTGTTACCGATCCTCCTGCAGCAAATACAGGTCGTAGTCTAGCTAGTGCAGACATATTTGTTCCTCTACGAGGTCCTTCGTCAGTATCAACTGTAAACTTGCGGACTTGTCTTTTTTCGTCTTGGTCTAAGAAAATTTCTTCCACTTCAATAGGGACGATATCCTCTTTAAATAAACCTGTGTCGATGGCATTTAATGCCTTATTGTGTGAGTTAAATGCAAATTCATCTTGCATTTCTCGGGTAATATTATATCGGCGAGCTACTTCTTCTGCAGTGTTCCCCATTCCCCAGTACCAGCTAGGGTTTTTGGCAGATACATCTGTGTTTGGAACTACTCTCCAACCCCCAAATGGAATGGGCGACATGGTCTCTACACCACCAGCGATAATGCAGTCGGCCATTCCTGCATTAATTTTTGCAGATGCTAAAGCGATGGTTTCTATTCCCGAAGAGCAATAGCGGTTTACCGTTACTCCTGGAACTTTGTCGGTATTCAATCCCATCAGAGAAATCATTCTACCTATATTCAATCCTTGCTCTGCCTCTGGAGTTGCGTTCCCTACAATAACATCATCTATACGGTTGACGTCTAATTCTGGGATGGCATCCACCAAATGTTTTACGGTTGCAGCAGCCAGCTCATCTGGGCGTGTAAAGCGGAAAATTCCTCTTGGAGCTTTTCCTACTGCAGTTCTAAATCCTTTTACTATATATGCTTTCATCTTGATGGTCTTAGTTGCGTAATGGTTTTCCTTTCTTCAACATATGCTCAATCCTTTCGAGGGTTTTCCTTTCTCCTGTAAGCGATAAAAAGGCTTCTCTTTCGAGGTCGAGTAAGTATTGTTCGCTTACTAGGGTAGGAGAAGAGAGGTCTCCACCAGAGATTACATAACCGAGTTTTTCCGACATCAATTTCTCATGTTCTGTAATAAATCCAGAATGATGCATAGAATCGGCACCGACCAAGAATGAGCCTAAGATTTGCTTTCCAAGGACTTTAATTTTCTTTTCGTTTGATGGTGCTCTATACCCTTTGTCTGCTAATCCTATAACCGCAGCTTTAGCATCAGCAATCAAACGTTTTTTATTAATGGAAATAGCATCTACACCTTTTCTCAATAGACCTAAGTCCATTGCTTCGTGAGCCGAAGTAGAAACTTTTGCCATTCCTATATTCAAGTACATTTCTCTCACTAATGGGGTTTCGATATCTCCTTTATTAAAGGCTTCTGAAGCACGTAGAGCAATCTCTTTAGAACCTCCACCACCAGGGATAAGTCCTACTCCCATTTCTACCAATCCCATATAGGTTTCAGCAGCAGCTTGCGTCATATCGGCGTGCATAGCAATTTCGCATCCACCACCTAGAGTCATGCCGTGTGGTGCTACCACCACAGGAATGTTAGAATAGCGTATTTTTTGTGTGGTCTGTTGGAAAGCACGAACTGCAAAATCCAATTCATCGTAGTCCTGCTCAATAGCCATCATAAAGATCATAGCTAGGTTGGCGCCTACAGAAAAGTTTGGTGCTTGGTTGGCAATTACCAATCCTTTATAGTTTTCCTCTGTTAAATCGATAGCATGTTGAATGGCTTGTAAAGTATCGCCACCCACAGAATTCATTTTCGAGTGGAATTCTAAGTTTACTACATCATCGCCTAAATCAATTAAAGAAGCTACTTCGCTTTTCCAGATCGTGTTTGCTTTTTTGCGTACATATAAATCTACTAGTGCATCCTGATTAGGTAGTGCCTTGAATAGTTTTTCCTTTTTGTCGAAATAGTTTTGTGAATTTCCTTCAACCTTGTAGAATGAAGCTGTACCACTTTCCAACATCTCTTTTACCCAAGGAGCAATGTCTTTTCCTAGCTCTAGTGCTTTGTTGTATGCGGCTTGAACTCCTATTGCATCCCAAATTTCGAAAGGTCCTAATTCCCAGCCAAAACCAGCTTTCATAGCTTGGTCTATGCGGAAAGATTCGTCCGAAATTTCAGGTATGCGGTGAGAAACATAGGAGAAAATATCGCTAAACATTTCTCTGTAGAAATCTCCAGCTTCCCCTTTGCTATTGTATAAGAAAGCGATTCTTTTTCTTAAATCATCTATTTCTTTTGCCTGTGCTAAAGCACCAAACTTAACCCGTTCTTGAGCTTTGTATTCTAAGGTATTTAAGTCAAGCGATAAAATGGCTTTTTTGCCATTTTCATCTTTGGTCTTCTTGTAAAAACCTTGCTTGGTTTTATCTCCTAGCCATTTATTGTCTAGTAAGGACTGAACGTATTTAGGTAGTTTGAAATCCTCACGAGCCTCGTCATTAGGACAGTTTTCATACAAGCCATTAGCAACGTGAACCAAAGTATCTAGTCCTACTACATCACAAGTTCTGAAGGTTGCCGATTTAGGTCGACCAATAATAGGTCCTGTGAGTTTATCGATAGCCTCTACAGATAAGCCTCTTTTTTCTACTAAGTGGAAAAGAGATAAAATTCCTGCTACTCCAACTCGGTTAGCAATAAATGCAGGGGTGTCTTTACATAAAACAGTTGTTTTCCCTAGGTGACGGTCACCAAACTCCATCATGAAATCAACAATATCTTGATTTGTATGTGGGCTTGGGATGATTTCTAAAAGCTCCAAATAGCGTGGAGGGTTAAAGAAGTGTGTTCCTAAGAAATGCGCTTTAAATTCTTCACTTCTGTCTTCCAGCATCATGTGAATAGGAATTCCAGAGGTGTTACTCGAAACAATACTTCCGGCTTTTCTGAAAGCTTCAATTTTCTCGAATACTTGCTTTTTGATGTCTAAGCGTTCCACGACCACTTCGATGATCCAATCGGCATCGCCAATTTTCTCGAAATCGTCTGTGAGGTTTCCGGTTTGTATTCTATTTACAAAATCTTTTTTGTAGAGCGAGGCGGGTTTAGATTTTAAGGTAGCTTTCATCGCATCTGTAACAATGCGGTTCTTTACCTTGGGATGGTCAAGACTCAACCCTGCTTTTTCTTCGGCTGCATTTAATGCAAAAGGGGCTATGTCTAATAGCAATACCTCTAAGCCTATGTTTGCCATATGACAAGCGATGCGAGAACCCATGATCCCCGAACCTACAACAGCTACTTTCTGTATCTTTTGTTTAGTCTTCATTCTTTAATTCTTCAATGGTTTGATCTACTGCGTTCATTACCTTGTAAAAAGATTCCAGCTCTTGATCAGTGATTTTTTCAAATACTCTTTCGTTAAAAACTTTTACGTTCTCTGAGGCTATCTTTCTATATTCTACTCCTTTTTTTGTGAGGAATAAATGCACTTTCCTCTTGTCTTTAGGGTCAACTTTTTTTCTGATAAACCCACGGTCTAACATACCTTTTAAAGTACGTGTTAAGCTTCGTGATTCCATGCCCATTTTAGGGCCTAGTTGAGTAGATAGTGTTCCTTCTTTCTCTATGTTTAGGATCGCAAAAGCGGTAGAAGTTGTTGCGCTGTGGTTTTTTGCTCTGTCGTTGTATAAACGAGAAATGCTGTGCCATGCCCATCGAATACGGAAATCTATAATGTGCTTCTTGTCTAACATGATTTTGTGATTTTGTCTCACAAAAGTATAAAATAAAAAGTATGCAGGCATAATAAATAGCATTTTATTTGGCGTGCATACCTTTTTGCGCAATGAATTTTTAAATCAAAACGTATCACTCAAAACTCAAAACAAAAAAAAAGCGCCTTTCGGCGCTTTTTCTAGTTGTAAATTTCTTTGTATTCTTTCTCGTATTTAGCGAGAACAGGTTTTCGTTTTAATTTTAGAGTAGCAGTAAGCTCTCCACCATCAATGGTCCAAGCATCTTTCATAAGTACAATCTTTTTCACTCTTTCGAAAGGAGCAAATTGTTCGTTATAGTGTGCAATCTCCGAATTGTATTTTTTGATTACTTCGGGATGAGTAGCCATTTCCGCATTAGTAGTGAAGGTGATATCGTGTAGTTTGCACCATACTTTTAAAGACTCAAATTCAGGAACGATAAAGGCACCAGGCATCTTTTCACCTTCTCCTAAAACCATAACTTGTTCTATTAATCTCGATTCCTTGTATTTGTTTTCCATTACTTGAGGAGCAATGTATTTACCACCAGAAGTTTTGAAAATTTCTTTTTTGCGGTCCGTGATTTTAACATAACGACCCTCTACCATTTTTCCGATATCCCCTGTTGCAAACCAACCGTCTTTGTCGATTACTTCGTCGGTAAGCTCTGGCTTATTGTAGTATCCCATCATTACATTGGCACCTTTACATAGTATTTCACCATCATCACCAAACTTAACTTCTACTCCAGCCATTACAGGTCCTACAGAACCGTAGCACCTTCCACCAGGTTCCATGGTGTTAACAGAAATTACAGGAGAAGTTTCAGAAAGTCCGTATCCTTCCAGTATAGGCATTTGTGCAGCCGTAAATACTCTAGCTAAACGCGGTTGTAGTGCTGCAGCACCAGAGAGGATATAACGTATGTTTCCACCAACAGCTTCTCTCCATTTAGTGAAGATGATTTTGTTGGCAAGCTTTAATTGAAATTCATACCACCAGCCATTTTTTCCGTCTAACTCATGGCGTAGACCTAGGTTTAATGCCCAGAAGAAAAGACCTTTTTTGAGTCCTGTTAATTCCGATCCCTTGGCTACAATTTTATCGTATACCTTTTCCAATAAACGTGGAACAGTAGGCATAATAGTAGGGTTTATTTCTTTTAAGTTCTCACCTAACAGTTCGATACTTTCGGCATAATAAATAGAAACCCCTTTAAATAGGTAGTAGTATTCTACCACTCTTTCAAATACATGACAAAGGGGTAAAAAGCTTATCGCTCTATCATCATCTGCAAAAGGAATTGCATTTTTAAGACCTAATAACTGAGAGTATAAATTGTCGTGCGACAACATAACTCCTTTAGGGTTCCCGGTAGTACCAGAAGTATAGATCAGTGTAAATAAATCAGAAGATTTAACCTCCAATTGATTCGCTTTCATTTTTGAAGCCTGTGGGTTGGCTAAACCATCCTCAATAATCTCGTGCCAGTCTTTAGCACCTTCAATTTCATCGAATGAATAGATAGCCTCTAAGGTATCTACCTTATCGATAAGCATGTGTACTTTTTCAAAAATCTCTTCAGATCCTACAAACATGATTTTAGCTCCTGAGTCATTTAAGATGTACTCATAATCTGCCGTAGTAATGTTTGGGTAGATGGGAACATTTACAGCTCCAATCTTATTGATTCCCATATCAGCTAAATTCCACTCTGGGCGATTTGCGGAAATTATGGCAACTTTATCGCCTCTCTCAATACCTAAATTGAGGAGTCCATAACCAATTGAATCGGTCATAGCTACATATTCATCTGCAGAGTAAGTACGCCATACACCGTCTTCTTTACCTGCTAATACATCTGATTTATTGAACTTTAGTCGAGTGTATTCTACCAGTTCAAATATGCGAGTGGGTTTTAAATCCATAATAAAAATCTAGTTGTTGGGAAATTTGCTCTCAAATCTACTAAAATTCTATTCAAAATCAATTAGTAAGATTTAGAAGCTGTTATTAACTTTTTTAGATCCTGAGCTTGTGAGGTAAAGAGAGGAATTTAAAATAATGACTTTATCTGTTTCTTACCAAATATTGAGCTTATGAGTTTCTTCTTTTAATTTTGTATTTAGCTTAATAATGTAAATTCCAGGATTTATTCTAGAAGTATTAATGTAGTATGAGTCATCTTTTGTTATTTTATCTGAATGAATTATTTGGCTCTGCATGTTTATGACATCAATGGAGTACGTATGGTGATTGTTGTTGTTAATCTTAATCTGGCCGTCATAATAGATAACTTGGAATTCCTTTTTAACTACATCATTAATTGAAAAAGGTGTGTCTAATATTGTTGCAAGCCAATCATGAATTGTGTCTATTACTATTTGTGGAACCTCATTTGAATTTTCGGGTGTGAAAAAATGAGTTAATCCATCCATATAATATAATTGATGGTTCGAATTAATCAGTCCATTTTGGTAGATAATAGCATTTTCAGTTGGGATATTAAAGTCGTTTTGAGCATGTAAGAATAATGTAGGAGTTTCTATAAGGTTATAGTTGGTTAAAGAAGACTCTGTTATGTCTATCCAATCATTCCAAAAGGGGCTGTAAGCACCTAAGTATGGGGTGTTATTTGGCCAGTTGTCATTCCTTATTTGTTCAAAGTTTGCTAGCGTTTGATTATAAAAATTATTTCCACTAATTGTATCATGCAGACATCTATAGTATAACTCTCTAAACTGTGTAGCCATTAAGGAGTCAATACTTGTGGCTGTCGTTCCTAATGAAAGTAGAGCTTTTATATCATTTCGTTCTTGAGAAATAATAGGTAGGAAGTTTGCGCCCTGACTATGACCTAGGAGTATGATGTTGTTCGAGTCAATTTCACTATTAGTTTTCATAAAGTCAATAGCTGAATTTACATCTGATATGAAGTCGTATGGTGAGATTGTAAAAGCATCCAATGTATTAGCATGTGTGTATGTTCTTTTGTCATACCTGAAAACTGCATACCCTTTTTCAACTAAACCATCTGAGAGATTCTCGAAACTTTTTATTGTTAAATTATATAATTCGGGGTAAAGGCACAAGCTATTCCCATCAGTTAACTGTATGGTCTGGTCTCGGTCACTTGGTCCAGAACCATGGATTAATATTACAAGTGGTGCTGGGCTATTCGTGTTTGGTAAGGCTAAAGTTCCATTTAATTGAAGCCCTTCGTTGTCGAATGATAAATTTGTTTCTTGAGAAAACGAACTGAAACCCATTGTTAATGCTAGGATAATTAAGTGTATATTTTTCATTTTTGGCTTTTGTTTGTACAAAAAAAAGACAATAAATATTTAACTAAGCAATTTTGATTGTAAGATGTTTTATGCAAATTATTAATAGGGTGAAATTTTTCATAATCTATACTTGTATTGCTATTGAGTTTTTTTTGAACTAATGGATTGAAATCCTACATTTGAAGAAATTCCGTTAATGGCTGCAAATCCTCATATGCTCGATACCCCCATAGAATTCCTAAAAGGAGTTGGGCCTCAGCGTGCGGAAGTTTTGCAAAAAGAATTACATATTTTTCGGTACCGCGATTTACTAGAACTTTATCCTTTTAGGTATATCGATAAAACCCGGTTCCACAAAATTACTGAACTACAAGCCGATTTGGCTGATGTACAAATAGTAGGCAAAATTATTCGCCTTAAAGAAGAAGGGGTCGGTAGGAAGAAGCGTTTAAAGGCGACTTTTCAAGATGCTACTGATACAATGGATTTAGTTTGGTTTAAAGGTGTTTCATGGGTAAAAAAAAGTCTTACTGTTGGAGAGGAGATTGTCGTTTTTGGGAAGCCTACGCGTTATAATAATACCTTTAGTATTTCACATCCCGAAATAGAAACCCTTGAGGCTTATAGGAAATCACTCACTACAGCAATGCAAGGGGTTTACCCTTCTACAGAAAAATTAGGTTTAAAAGCCTTGCATTCTAAAGGTATCTCAAAATTGGTTCACGAACTATTAGCGCAGGTCTTGTCCTTTATTCCTGAGACATTATCTGTAGAAATTAGAAAAGAATATAAGTTACTCTCTAAGCGTGAGGCTTTGCTAAATGTGCATTTCCCACAGTCTGATGCTTTACTAGCTCAGGCGCATCGACGATTAAAGTTTGAAGAGTTTTTCTTCCTGCAACTCGCCATGCTAAAATTAAAGCAGCATAAAAAAGAAACCTATTTGTCGTATCCTTTCTCTAAAGTAGGTAAGTATTTCAATACGTTCTATTCCGAAGAATTACCTTTCGAGTTAACGGGAGCTCAAAAGCGTGTGCTAAAAGAAATCCGCTTAGACGTAGCCACCGGCAAACAAATGAATCGTTTGGTACAGGGAGATGTGGGTTCTGGGAAAACTATAGTGGCTCTCATGGCTATGCTCATAGCAAAAGATAATGGGTTTCAGGCTTGTTTAATGGCTCCTACAGAAATTTTAGCCACCCAGCATTATCACGGATTAAAAGTAATGGTTGAGGCTGTAGGTGTGAAGATGGCGCTTCTCACCGGATCTACAAAAATAGCGCAAAGACGAGAAATTCACGGAGCCCTCGAGTCGGGTAATTTAGATATTTTAGTGGGTACACATGCCTTGTTGGAAGATAAGGTGAAATACCATAATTTAGGCTTGGCAGTAATAGACGAGCAACACCGTTTTGGGGTTTCTCAACGTTCTAAAATGTGGAAGAAAAATTCAAAACCACCGCATGTTTTAGTCATGACTGCAACTCCAATTCCAAGAACCTTAGCCATGGCTGTATACGGCGATTTAGATATTTCTTTAATCGACGAACTCCCACCTGGAAGGAAACCAATTACTACTTTTCATAAAACCGATAAGCACCGCTTGTCGATGTTTCATTTTTTAAAACAAGAAATTGAACAAGGTCGACAGGTGTATATTGTTTATCCATTAATTGAGGATAGTAAAACCTTAGATTATAAAGATCTGATGGATGGATACGAAAGTATAAGTCGTCATTTTCCGAAACCACAGTTTCAAGTTTCTGTAGTTCATGGGCGTATGAAGCCTGAAGATAAAGAGGCCGAGATGGCGCGTTTTGTTAAAGGTGAAACTCATATTATGGTAGCCACTACCGTAATTGAAGTAGGTGTAAATGTGCCCAATGCTTCGGTGATGGTAGTGGAAAGTGCAGAGCGTTTTGGGCTTTCTCAGTTGCATCAACTTAGAGGTAGAGTAGGTAGAGGTGCCGATAAGTCTTATTGTATACTTATGAGTGGTCTTAAGTTAAGCGCCGATGCTAAAACAAGGCTTAAAACGATGGTGCAGACACAAAATGGTTTCGAAATAGCCGATGTAGACTTGAAGTTAAGAGGGCCTGGAGATATTATGGGAACCCGCCAAAGTGGTTTGCTTAATTTAAAGCTTGCAGACATCACTAAAGATTCAAAGATTTTGCATTATGCCAGACAAATTGCTCTAGAGACACTAGAAATTGACCCGGACTTGTCTGCTGAAAATAACCGCCCTATTTACAAAGAGTATATGCGTGCCCATCATACCAAAATGCAATGGAGTAGTATTAGCTGATAATTAGTAATTATTGATGATTAATTGCCTCTATACCTAGCTTTTCATTCTAATTTTTAGAAGTTTCAATTGTTAATTATTCATCATTAATTTTTAACTAAATTTCAATCTTTAACTTTTAACCTGCAACATACGTTTCGTATGTTTGTGAGTTAATAAGAAAAATAATCTATGGTTAAGATTAGAAAGCAGGAAGCGCTAGATTTTCACTCTGAAGGTAGACCTGGGAAAATAGAGGTAGTCCCTACAAAGAGTACGAACACGCAAAGAGATTTATCACTTGCTTATTCTCCAGGTGTGGCTGAGCCATGTTTGAAAATTGCAGAGAATAAAGAGGATGTATATAAATATACCGCTAAAGGAAATTTAGTGGCTGTAATTTCCAACGGTACTGCCGTTTTAGGATTAGGCGATATTGGAGCTGAAGCTTCGAAACCTGTAATGGAAGGAAAGGGTTTATTGTTTAAAATCTATGCCGATATCGATGTGTTCGATATTGAAATGGATGTAAATGATGTAGATTCTTTTGTGAATACAGTAAAGGCTATAGCCCCTACTTTTGGTGGGATTAACTTAGAGGATATTAAAGCACCTGAGTGTTTTGAGATTGAACGTAGGCTGAAAGAGGAATTGAATATTCCAGTGATGCACGACGATCAACACGGTACAGCTATTATTTCTGCTGCCGCTTTACTCAATGCTTTAGAGCTTGTAAAGAAAGATATATCTGCGGTTAATATCGTTGTTAACGGTGCTGGTGCTGCAGCAATTTCATGTACACGTCTTTATGTTTCTCTGGGAGCTCGTTTAGAAAATATCGTTATGTGCGATAGTAAAGGAGTGATCCGTTCTGATAGAGATAATTTATCGGGACATAAATTGGAGTTTGCTTCTTCAAAAGACCTTACTACCCTCGAAGATGCTATGGCTGATGCCGATGTTTTTGTAGGCTTATCGAAAGGGAATGTAGTGAGCCCTGCTATGGTTAAGTCTATGGCTTTAGACCCTATAGTTTTTGCAATGGCTAATCCTAGTCCTGAGATTTCTTACGCCAAAGCGATGGCCACAAGAAAGGATATCATTTTTGCTACAGGACGTTCCGATTATCCAAACCAAGTAAATAACGTACTTGGTTTTCCGTATATCTTTAGAGGTGCTTTAGATGTAAGAGCGACTACAATTAACGAGGAAATGAAAATTGCCGCGGTAAGAGCTATTGCAGACCTTACAAAAGAGCTGGTTCCCGAAGAGGTGAATATTACTTATGGAGAATCGAATATTACTTTTGGTCCCGATTATATAATTCCTAAACCCAACGACCCAAGGTTAATCTCTTGTGTTGCCCCTGCTGTAGCTAAAGCAGCCATTGCTTCGGGTGTTGCTACCAGTACTATAAATGACTGGGATCGATATAGAGTATCGCTTAATAAGCGTGTAGGACGCGATAATAAGTTGCTAAGAAATGTGACTACTAGAGCTAAGTTAAATCCTAAACGTGTTGTGTTTGCTGAGGCAGACCATTATAATATATTAAAAGCGGCTCAAATTATTAAGGACGAAGGTATAGGAGAGCCTATACTATTGGGAAGGATTGATAAAATTGAAGCCCTTATAGAAGAGCATGGCTTCGATTTTGAAGGGGTGAATATAATTGACCCTAAGGCAGATGAGATGCAAGATAAGCTGAATCAGTTTGGTGATGTTTTGTGGGAGAAGAGGCGTAGAGATGGCTATTCTCAGTATGAGGCTAGGAAAATTATGCGAGAGCGTAATTATTTTGGTTCTATGATGGTTGAGCTAGGTGAGGCCGATGCTATGATTTCTGGTTTTTCTAGAAATTACCCAGAAACTATAAGGCCTGCATTGCAAATTATAGGTACCGAAGAAGGTGTTAAACGCGTTGCTGGTTTATATGTTATTATGACTGCTAAAGGACCGGTGTTTATTGCAGATACTACCATAAACGTAAATCCTAATTCCGAACAATTAGCCGATATAGCTGAGCTTACTGCAGATTCTGTGCTTCGTTTAGGTATTAAACCAAATATGGCTATGTTGTCGTATTCCAACTTTGGATCTACTAGAGATGCGAATTCTAAAAAGGTTAGAGAAGCGGTTAGTATTTTACATAAGCGTCGTCCAGACCTTACGGTAGATGGAGAAGTTCAGGCTAATTTTGCCATGAATAAAGAAGCATTTACAGAGAAATTCCCGTTTTCGGATTTAGCAAATAAGCAGGTTAACGTAATGATATTCCCAAATTTAGAATCGGGGAATATTGCTTATAAATTGATGCAAGAGCTAGCTGGTTTCGAAACTATAGGACCTATTTTAATAGGATTAAAGAAGACTATTCATATTCTACAACTCGGCGCAAGCGTAAAAGAAATTGTAAATATGACAACTTTGGCTGTTGCCGATGCGCACCATAAACTTTCAAAAAAATGATTACACATATAAACGGAAAGTTAGTTGAACTTAACCCTGCTTATGCGGTAATAGAATGTAATGGGGTGGGTTATATGTTAAACATATCCTTAAATACCTATTCCAAATTAGGGGAGTCGGAATCTTGTAAATTATACACTCACCTTGCCGTAAAAGAAGATTCTCATACACTATTTGGTTTTTTCGATAGTCTGGAACGCAAAATATTTAGATTGTTGATTTCTGTTTCAGGGGTAGGTGCTTCTACTGCAAGAGTGATTCTGTCTTCTATGCAACCCGTAGAAATTCGAGATGCTATCGTAAATGAAGATGTAGCTCTAATAAAATCTGTTAAAGGAATAGGTGCAAAAACGGCACAGCGTATTATTCTAGATCTAAAAGATAAAATGCTCAAAGCCTTCGACGATATTGAGATAAGCATAAAGTCTGGCAATAGAAATAGAGAGGAAGCGTTATCTGCTCTAGAAGTTTTAGGATTCCCAATGAAAGCGGTGCATAAACTAATAGATAAGCTGTTAGATAAAGAACCAAATTTAGTAGTTGAAGATCTTGTAAAGCAAGCATTAAAGCAGTTGTAAGTGAAGTGTAATAGGGCTTTCATAAAAATAATATTTACGTTTGTTATTTGTTTCCTCGGCAGTACTATTGCTCTGGCACAAGATGATAGCTTGGCTTTGCCTTACCCTCATATGTTGTTTAATATGCCTGGGAATTTCACCCAGACTATAGACTACAATTTAAAAAATAGAGAGTTTACTTTTAATAATTCCATAGGTTCTTTTCAATCTGCAAGACCCACATTTATGAGCGAGTCTGCTTATAAAGAGTGGATGTTTAATAAGCAAGTAAAAAACTTTTGGAGACAAAAAGTACAGTCTAATTTATTAGATCAAGGAATTGCAGGTACCAAGCCCAAAATGCAAATTGGAGGAGAGTCTTTTAGTAGAGTCTTTGGAGGAAATACAGTAGATATACGTCCACAAGGATCTGCAGAACTAACATTTTCGGGTAATGTAAATAAGACTAAAAACCCTTCTCTTACCGAAAAACAAAGAAATCAGTCTAATTTTAATTTCGACCAAAGCATTCAGATGAATGTAATTGGTAAAATTGGAACCAAGCTAGCACTGCGTACTAACTACGATACCAAAAGTCAATTTGATTTTGAAAATCAAATGAAGCTAGAATATACCGGTACCGAAGATGAGATTATTAAGAAAATAGAATTGGGGAATGTAAGCTTACCCCTTAGTGGTTCGCTAATTTCAGGTACCCAAAGTCTATTTGGTGTAAAGGCACAGTTTCAATTTGGGAAAGCTACTTTTACTACAGTTTTCTCCGAGCAGAAGTCAGAAACGAGTACCATTAAAGTTGAAGGTGGGGCACAGACCACAAATTTTGAAATTTTCGCCGACGATTACGAAGCTAATAAACACTACTTTTTAGCACAGTATTTTTACGATAATTACGATTTAGCTTTGGCTAATATGCCCTTGATAAGTTCAAGTATTACCATTACTAATCTTGAGGTCTGGGTAACAAATAAAACAGGAAATACTTCTAATGTTAGAAATATTCTGGCTTTTCAAGATTTAGGTGAAAATCTTAACCAAGTACATAACCCTGGCTTAAGTATTAGTTCTGAGCCTTTAAATATCCCTAATCCCGACAATAGAAATAATAATTTATTTCCTGTCGATTTAGTAGCTTCTAGTGCTTCTATACGCGAGGTGAGTCAAATAACTTCTTTGTTGAGTGGTGCCGGATTTGTACAGTCTGTAGATTACGAGAAAATTGAAAATGCCAAAAAGTTATCAAGTTCAGAGTATCATTATAACCCACAGTTAGGTTTTATCTCTCTTAATCAATCCCTCAATTCGGATGAGGTTTTAGCCGTTTCTTTTCAATACACTATTAATGGCACTCCTTATCAGGTAGGAGAGCTTTCTACAGATGTAGCTTCGCCTGATGTGTTAATTCTTAAACTTCTCCGTTCTACTACGCTAGATGTAAGTCTACCTATATGGCGTTTAATGATGAAGAATGTTTATGCACTAGGAGCATACCAGGTAAATAAAGAAGATTTTGACTTGCAAATAATGTATCAAGATGATGAGTCGGGTACCCCTTTACCATATATACCCGAAGAAGGTTTAAGTAGTGAGCTTCTTATTCAAACTTTAAACCTTGATAACCTCAATCAGAATAATGATCCGGGAGCAAATGGGCGGTTCGATTTTATCCCCGATTTAACCATAAAAACGTCTAATGGTA
This sequence comes from Flavobacteriales bacterium, assembly GCA_965183875.1. Taxonomy (GTDB): domain Bacteria; phylum Bacteroidota; class Bacteroidia; order Flavobacteriales; family UBA7430; genus UBA6772. The sequence continues at coordinate 24,003 of CBCYMK010000013.1, forward strand.
GAGTGTATCTCCCTTCTGTGGAACCCTTTGGAGCTTATTTACGATCTAAATTCCAAAGTGCTGGAATAAGCCAAGAAATCACCGATTCTTATATCTACGATGCGCTATACGATTCCACACAAACAGCCGCTTCGCAACTTGCAGAACTGAATAAGTTTTTATTTAAAGGCCAGTATAAATCCTCTTCAGGAGCAGATATTCCCTTAAATGCAATGCATATACCCGAAGGGTCGGTGAGTGTTACTATGGGGGGTGTGGCGCTAGAAGAAAATATTCATTATACCGTAGATTATAACCTGGGTAGGGTAAAGATTATAGACGAAGGGATTCTGAGTTCCGGACAACAGGTAAACGTAAACTTAGAAAGTAATTCGGGGTATTCGAATACTACAAAACGCTATTTAGGTTTACATGCAGACTATAAATTTAACGACGATTTATTGTTAAGTGCTACCTTATTAAATTTATCAGAATCTGCTCAAACAACAAAAATTAATATGGGAGACGAGCCTATATCGAACACGATATGGGGTTTAAATGGATCGTATAAAACAGAATCACAATTTCTTACTACTTTAATAGATAAGTTGCCCCTCATAGAAACTAAGGAGAAGTCTAACTTTACCCTTTCGGCAGAGTTTGCACAGTTTATTCCGGGGCATTCAAAAACATTAAATGTAGATGCTGAAGGAACGGCTTATATTGATGATTTTGAAAATAGCCAGTCGCCAATAGATTTAAGGAATTCTTCAACATGGAACCTGGCGAGTACCCCTCAAGATCCAAATTTATTCCCGGAAGGATTACTCACTAACGACATCCGTTATGGATACAACAGAGCTTTAATTTCTTGGTATTTTATAAATTCTGATTTCCAAAGAGAAACCGTTTATGCTCCTAGTCATCTTACCGATGAAGACAGAGATGCACCTTATGTACGTGAAATTTCTATTAATGAAATCTTCCCAGATAAAGATATTCCTAATGGGCAGCCTTTGCGACTACGTACCTTCGATTTAGCCTATTACCCAGAAGAAAGAGGGCCTTATAATTACGATGTTGAAGGCGGAGACTACTCCTCAGGGATAGATGAAGATGGGACTTTATTGAATCCAGAATCGCGTTGGGCTGGGGTAGTTAGGAAGATAGATAATAATGATTTTGAAACGGCCAATATAGAATTTTTAGAATTTTGGCTGATGGATCCTTTTATTGAAAATCCATTAGATCCGGGAGGAGATTTTTATATCAACCTAGGAAATGTATCGGAAGATATTCTAAAGGATTCTCGTAAGAGTTATGAAAATGGATTACCTATAGATGGGGGAGATGATAATATAGATACCACTGCTTGGGGTAGAGTTCCTTCTGTGCAAGCATTAGTAACAGCATTTAATAGTGGAAGTAATGCACGAGACAATCAAGATGTTGGACTCGATGGTTTAGACGATGAGATGGAGCGTAGCTTTATACCTTTTAATACCTTTGAAACTAAATCGTACTTAGAGAGAATTTCAGAACAACATGGCGAGGGGTCTACGGCTTTTGTAAAAGCTAATAAAGATCCATCGGCAGATAATTACCACTTCTTTTATGGCTCGGATTACGATTCTCAGGAAAAACCTATTCTAGAAAGGTATAAGAAATATAACGGTCTAGACGGGAATTCTCCTATGAACGACGACTCGCAATCTTCGTATACACAATTACCCGATGTAGAGGATATTAATAGCGATTATACCTTAAGTGAATCAGAGTCGTATTACCAATATCGTATTAGTATGGATCCGGATTCCTTGCAAGAGGTAGGTAGTAATTTTATTACCTCCATTATCGAAAATGCAGGGCCTAATAACGATACACGTTGGATTCAGTTTAAGGTCCCTATTAGAGATTTTGAAAATAAAATTGGGACCATACCCGATTTTAAGTCCATTCGATTTATGCGAATGTTTATGAAAGGTTTTACCAGTCCTACAGTTTTGCGTTTTGCAACCCTCGATATGGTTCGTGGTGAATGGCGTAAATATTTAAATAGTTTAAGCCGTCCTGATGCTAGTGAAACTCCTAGTACCACATTCGATATTTCTGTAGTAAATTTAGAAGAAAATGGGCGTAGAGATCCGGTAAATTATGTTTTACCTCCAGGTATTGTCAGAGATCGTGTGTTGGGTTCTACCACTACTCAAGAGCTCAATGAGCAATCGATGAGTTTTAAAATTTGCGATTTAGCTGATGGTGATGCGCGTGGTGCATTTAAAAATGTAACCATGGACATGCGCTCTTACAATAAAATAAAACTCTTTGTTCACGCCGAAGAAATGGATCCCGATAAAACTTTAAACGACGGGGATTTAAGTATGTTTATTCGTGTAGGTACCGATTATAGTTCTAACTATTACGAATATGAAGTGCCTTTAGATATTACCGAGTGGGGGGCGTCTGCAAGAGATGAAGTATGGCCTACTAATAATCAGTTTGAGATAAATTTTGATAAATTAAAAGAAGCTAAAGCAGCACGTAATTCTGAAATTAGAAACGGAAATGTAACAGTAAACTTTACTACCCCTTATTTTTATTCTGATGGAACGCGCAGAATTACGATTGTAGGTAACCCAAATTTAGGAAATGTTCGTACCATAATGTTGGGGGTGCGTAACCCTCAAGAAAATTCGGTATTTAATCCCGAGGACGACGGCGAAGATAAATGTGCCGAAATTTGGATTAATGAACTGCGTTTAACTGATTTTGACGAACGTGGTGGCTGGGCTGCAAAAGCCCAGATGAAAACTCGTCTTGCCGATATTGGTAGCGTTAGCTTAGGTGGGAATATGAGTTCTGTTGGTTTCGGTAGCTTAGAGCAGAGTGTAACCGAAAGAAATAAAGAACAAACTAGACAGTATAATTTTACTTCTAATATAGAATTAGGTAAGCTTTTTCCTGAGGAAGCAAATATTAAAATCCCGCTCTATATTGGTGTGTCTGAAACAGTGTTAAAACCACAGTTTAACCCTTTAGATCCCGATGTAGAATTGGAAGCTTCTATTGCTGCAGAACAAACACAAGGAGCTAAAGATACCCTGCGTAGTATAGTAGAGAACTATACACTTCGTAGATCCTTTAATCTAACAAATGTTCGAAAAGAAAGAGGTGGAGGGAAAAAACAATCGGTTAAAAGTAAAGGTAGAAAAGGTGCTAGAGGTGGTACGAAAAATAAAATATACGATATAGAAAACCTTAGTTTATCCTATTCCTTTAATGAGGTGTTTAATAGGAATATAAACACCGAGTTTAGTACCATGCAAGAACACAGTGGTGGTTTTGGTTATAACTTTAATAACAGTCCGAAAAATTACAAGCCTTTTTCAAAAATTAAATTCTTAAAAAGGTCAAAGTACCTAAGGCTTATTAAAGACTTCAACTTCTATTTACTTCCTAAAACTATTTCTGCGCGAACAGACTTTAATAAAACATATTCCGAAACCAAAATGCGGAATTTGGCCAGTTTAAATGCCTTAAATTCTGTGAATATTATTGAACCTGACACCATGTTCAATAAGCTGTTTAATATTACACAAAACTACAGTGTTAAATTTGACTTAGCTAGAAGTGTAAAATTCAATTTCTCTACTAATTCCCGCTCTATAGTAGATGAGCCTGAAGGAAAAATTGACACTCAAACAGAGCGCGATGCTTTGCGTGATAGCATAATGGGATTCGGTAGAACAACTTCTTACCACCACCAATTTGACCTGCGTTATACGGTACCATTAAATAAATTCCCACTAACCGATTGGATTACTCTGTCGGCTAATTACGACGCTACCTACGATTGGAATGCCGGTTCTATGGCAACAAATAACGACTCTATAAAATTGGGGAATGTTATTCAAAATACAAACAATCGAAAAATTAACGCTCAGCTAAACTTAAAGTCACTTTACAATAAAGTGCCTTATTTTAAGAAAGTAAACTCCTCTGGATCGAATAGAAAAAAAGGGCGTAATTCTAGAAGTAGAGGGTCCGATAAAAAATCATCAAAGACTGATAAAGATAAAGATAAAGATAAAGATAAAGAAGGTGATGATGAAGAAGAGGAAGAGGAGAAGGAGCGAGAATTTAAGCTTTTCGAACACCTTACCCGTTCACTTCTGTCGGTACATAGTATAAATATGACTTATGATGAACGTACTGGTACCATGCTTCCAGGGTTTAAGCCCACTACTGGGGCGCTAGGGAGAGATAATGTATTCCAATCGGGTGCTGCACCTGGATGGGCTTATGTTTTAGGGCAAAGTTTAGATGAGAATGGATTAGCTTCGTATGCTTCCAAAGGATGGATCTCTAACGATACCTTATTAAACCAACAATATACGACGCAACTCACCTCTCGATTTAATTTCCGTGCTACTGTAGAACCTATTAAGAAATTGAGGTTTAAGATTACTGCACAGCGAAATCAGACGGTTAATAGTTCGGAGACTTTTAAGAATACTGGTACACCAGATGATCCTAATTTTGAAAGTTTAAACCGCAATGAGACCGGAAGTTTTACCATGTCATTCTTGGCAATTAATACCGCTTTCCGCCCTATGGAAATTAATGCTTCACAAACTTTTGATGAATTTAGAGCTATGCGTTCTAAAATGGCTAAAAAAGTTGCAGCTAGCTATGGTGCATTATTAAACGATCAAGTAGAATACCCAATAGGGTATGGGCCTAACTCTCAGGAGGTTTTAATTCCTGCATTTATGGCAGCCTACGCAGGGAAAGATGTGTCTGATCAAACGACGGAGAAATTCCCAAAAATACCCCTACCTAATTGGTCCGTTAAATACGACGGACTTACCAATATAAAGTGGGTGAAGAAACACTTTAAAACAGTGTCTTTGTCGCATGCTTACACCTCTACTTATTCCATAAATGCATACAATACTAACTTGTTTTATAATGAGCTAAGTTATCCAAATACAGGTACGCCAGAATCGAATCCTGAGAATTTCGACGCCAATAATAATTACTTAAGTTCCGATCAGGTACAGACCGTAAATATAAATGAACAGTTTAGTCCACTTATAAAACTAGACATGACTATGAACAATAGTCTGAGTACTCGAATGGAGTATAGTACGGATAGGCAAGTAACCTTGAGCTTAAACAATAATCAAATTCAAGAGCAAGCAGGCCAAAGTTTTACCTTAGGATTGGGGTATAGAATCGATGATTTCGAAATTACCCTTAATACGGCTAATGGTAAGAAAACATTCTCATCCAATTTAGATTTGAATTTGGATTTCTCTATTCGTAAATCCGTTTCTGCTATTAGAAGTTTAGAAGAAAATACGCATCAAGGGGTTAGTGGTAGGACAGATATATCTGTTAAAACTACTGCCGATTATGTACTCAGTGAAAGAGTTAATATCCAACTTTTTTACGATCGTATGGTTGCCAAATATGAAGTTGCTAGTTCCTTTGATACCGCAAACAATAGCTTTGGTTTAAAACTTAGATTTACTTTTGGTGGTTAATCATCAAGATTTATTTCTTTAGGCATAATAATTGCTAACTTGAGCCTGTTAAAAACAAACAAAACAAAAATCATGAAAAAAGTTTTACTTTCTATGTTGTCTGTAGTGGCTATGTCGCTTTCTGCACAAACAACAATTTTATCTGAGGATTTCAGTTCAGGTTTACCTTCAGGATGGTCTATGGATGCTAACTGGGCTGCAGGAACTGCAGAAGGTTTATCATCTCAATATTTTGCACCTTCTGGAGCTTCTGAGATTTTATGTGTAAACGATGATGCTGCTGGTACTGCTCCAGCTGCTGCAGGAGCAATTGTTACTAGCGAATTAGATCTAACTGGTCAGTCGGTAGTATTAATGAGCTTTGATGCATATTTTGTAAATGGTGATTATGAAGGTGATGAGCAAGCATTTATTCAATTGTCTGGCGACGGTGGTAGTACATGGACTACAGTGTTAGATTTAGAAGGAGTAGGTGCATGGAACTCTACAACTGTAAATTTAACTGATTATGCAGGTGGTTCTGTAATGGTAAGTTTCAACTACACCGATGGTGGTGGTTGGGAGTACGGTTTTGCAATCGACAACTTCTCATTATTTGTTCCTGCAGACCAAGATGCTGTTGTTAGTTTAACTTCTCCTACTTTACAGGTTATCGCTGCTCAAGGTGAGCAAATGGATTTTGGGTTTGATGTTACTAGTTTTGGAGCATTAGACTTAACGAACTATTCTTTTGCTTATACTATCGATGGTGGAGCAGAACAAACATTAGCAGGTTCTACAGTGGCTTTAACTGAGTCTGAATCTTTTACTATTTCTTTAGGTTATGGTGATTATGACGTTGTTGCATATATTGTAGATGCAGCTGGAAATATGATTGGTGAGTCTATAGAAGTTTCTTTAAGCGTAGCTCCTCCAATTCCTAATTTCAATATGACAGATACACACGGTGAGAACCACGATTTATACAATATGTTATCTAAAGGAGATGTTGTAGTACTTGACTTCTTCGCTTCTTGGTGTGGTCCTTGTGAATCTTCTACTCCTGAAGTAAATGATGTATGGGAAGATTTAGGTTCAGGTACAATGAACTTCCAAGTTTTTGGTGTTACTACTGAGCCTTCAGATGATGCTTCTGTTGTGAATGGTTTAAACTGGGGTGCAGAATATCCTAAGTTCGCCTATTCAGAAACTAATGGTGCGCTTTACGCTCACTATAATGCATTATACGGTGAAAATGGCATCCCATTCTTTGTAATGATTTGCCCTAACGAATCTAACCCAGGTTTCTCTGAAGTTTCCTGGTCTTCTGTTGGTTGGTCAGGTCCTGCTGAACTTACTGCAGCGGCTCAAGATTGTAATGCAACTGTTGGTGTTGAAGAGGTTTTAGCTAATAAGCTTTCTATCTTCCCTAACCCTGCTTCTAATAATGCTGCTATCGAATTAAACTTAGTTGAGTCTAACGAGGTGGTTATTGAAGTTGTAAACACTTTAGGTCAAAAAGTATTTAACTATACTTCTGAAATGTCTGCAGGTTTAAATAAAGTTGAATTGCCAGTAGCTTCTTTAAATGCTGGTTTATTCTATGTAAATATTAAAGTTGGTAACGAATTGATGACTGAGAAGTTAAATATCGTTAAGTAATCTACTTCTAGATACAATTATTTAAAGGCTGCCTGTTTAGGCAGCCTTTTTTTATTAAATTTGTTTGGTACGCTTTTTGAAAAAAAAAGTGTGTAATAACCACTTGACTAAAATCTTGATTATGAAAAAAACATTACTCTCTTTAGTAGCACTTATTAGTGTTACAGCTTTTGCTCAAAGTTTATCTATTGAGCCTGCTGATTATTATTATGCTGAAACAGGTGAGCAGTGTGTAGCTCATTTCGATATTACGAATACTACAGACGAAGCATTGTCTGTTATCGTAACTCGTTCTTACGACCCTTCTTATGATATTATGTCTACTTTTTGTTGGGGAACAACTTGTTACTCTCCAACAGTAAATGTATCTGGTGTGCCTATTTTAATAGAAGGACAAAGTTCTTTCGATGGCTTTTCAGGATATATTAACGATATGCCGGAAAACAAAACCTTTATCATTAACTACTGTTTTTCTGTTGAAAACGACCCGTCTGATAAGGTTTGTACAGATGTAGAATTTACGAGCTCTGTAGCCTATGTAGGTGTAGAGGAAACGGAGTCTGTATTTGGTGTTTACCCTAACCCTGCAAACGATATTTTACATTTGGACTGTTCTGCACAACAATCGGCAGACTTTGTTTTGTACGATATGTTAGGAAATAAAATATACAGTGAATTAGTTTTAGGTAATACAACTATACAGTTAAATAGATTTGAAGCAGGTATTTACTTCTATAGCTTTTCTATAAATGGAATAAAACAAGAAGTTCAAAAGCTTATAATTACGCATTAAGCATACTATTTTAAATTAAGGAGCCTTTAGGCTCCTTTTTTTTTGCTCTATACTCTCTAATTGATGTACAATCCTTACTTTTGTGCTTCTTAAAACTCGTATTATTATGAAGGTATCGTATAGCTGGATCAAAGACTATTTAAATGTTGGACTAAACGCAATAGATTGCGCCAAAGTTTTAACAGATACAGGTCTTGAAGTAGAAGGGATTCAGGAAGTTGAAAGTATTAAAGGTGGCATGAAAGGTTTGCTTATAGGTGAGGTAATTACCTGCGAACAACACCCTAATGCTGATAGATTACGCAAAACTACTGTAGACATCGGTTCCGAAAATTTAGAGATCGTTTGTGGAGCGCCTAATGTAGCGGTAGGACAAAAGGTTGTTGTGGCTACTGTGGGAACACTTTTGTACGATGATAAAGGCGAGTCCTTTAAAATTAAAAAGGGAAAAATCCGTGGTGAAGTTTCTTTAGGAATGATCTGTGGATCCGACGAAATTGGTTTGGGTGGTGAGCACGACGGGATAATGGTATTAGATGCTAATACCAAGAATGGTACCTCTGCGAGCGAATACTTTAAGTTAGAAACGGATACCGTTTTCGAAATTGGTTTAACTCCTAACCGTTCCGATGCTATGGGGCATATGGGAGTAGCCTTAGATCTTAGAGCGGGTTTAGCTGCTCAAGGAACAAAGTTAGAACTGTGTACTCCTACTTTAGAGGAGTTTAAAATAGACAATACAGACCTAAAGATTGATGTTGAGGTAGTAGATGCTAATTTATGTCCTCGTTATGCTGGACTTACAATTTCTGGTATTATTGTTCAGGAGTCTCCTGAATGGTTGCGCAAAAGGTTAGAAGCTTTAGGCTTAAGCCCGGTTAATAATATTGTAGATATTACAAACTACGTTTTACACGAAACAGGAAATCCTTTACACGCTTTTGATGCAGCTAAAATAAAAGGCAATAAAATTACCGTAAAAACAACAGCTCAAGATACTAAGTTTACTTCCTTAGATGCTGTTGAACGTAAATTGAACACCGAAGATTTAATGATTTGCAATGCTGAGGAAGCAATGTGTATTGCTGGTGTATTTGGAGGTTTAGAGTCTGGAGTGACTACATCTACCAGCTCTATCTTTTTAGAAGCGGCCTATTTCAACCCTATTTCTATTCGTAAAACTGCTAAGCGTCATGCTTTAAATACAGATGCCTCTTTCCGGTTTGAAAGAAGTGTAAATCCGAATACTGTCGTGTGGGCTCTTAAACGTGCAGCGTTACTTATTAAAGATATTGCTGGCGGGAACATAAGTTCTGAAATTATAGATTTATACCCTGAGCCAATCCCTAACTTTAAAGTTGATTTTTCTTACGATAACTGCGATCGATTAATTGGAGAGGTTATTAATAGGACTACTATCAAAGAGATTTTATCGAATTTGGAGATCGATATTTTGGAAGAGTCTGAAGAAAAGCTACTCTTGTCTGTACCTCCTTATAGAGCAGACGTGCAAAGAGAAGTAGATGTAATTGAGGAGATCTTGCGTATTTATGGTTATAATAATATAGGCATGACGGGACGTATTAATGCTTCTTTGTCTATTAACCCTAAGCCAGATGCTCACAAAGTACAGGAGAGAATTTCCGAACTTTTAACTTCTAATGGTTTCCATGAGGGGATGTGTAATTCGCTTACTAAATCTTCGTATACCGATGGTTTGGATTCTTTTAAGAAGGAAGCGCAAGTGGTTTTGTTAAATCCTTTAAGTCAGGACTTAAATGCCATGAGACAGACTTTATTGTTTGGTGGTTTAGAGAGTTTGGCCTATAATATAAACAGAAAGGTGTCTGATGTTTTTCTATATGAATTTGGGAAAACGTATAATAAATATGGAGATGATTATCACGAAGAGCGTAAACTAGCGCTTTGGGTAAGTGGAAAGAAACAAGATGCTAGTTGGAATTCTTCAAAAGATAAAGTTGACTTCTTTTACCTTAAAGCTATTGTAGAGAAGTTGCTTCAGAGACTCGGCTTACACAAGGGAGTTTCAGTAAATACTATTCAAACTGATCTTTTCTCAGAAGGATTAGCTTATAAAATACGCAAAAAGAAAGTTTTAGAAATTGGGAATGTGCGTTCATCAATTTTAAAATCTAGCGGTATAAAACAAGAGGTGTTTTACGCAGATATTAACTGGGATGCAATCTTAGGATTATTGAAAGATCAAAAAACGAAGTATAAAGAGGTTTCTAAATTCCCAGAAGTAAGAAGAGACCTAGCTTTATTACTAGATAACGAAGTTTTATTTTCTGATTTACAAAGCATTGCTTTACGAACCGATAAAAACCTGTTGAAAGAGGTGAGTTTGTTCGATGTTTACCAAGGTGATAAAGTAGCTGAGGGGAAAAAATCGTATGCTTTAAGTTTCTTATTTCGAGACGAGGAAAAAACACTAACAGACAAAGTAGTGGATAAGGCTATTTTGAAAATATTTAAATCTTTAGAGCACCAGTTAAAAGCTGAGCTTAGAGATGGAACTTTATAGAACAAGCTTTAATTAAGCTTAATAGATATTCGATTATGGAAGATCAAGGAACTAATTGTTCGTTTTGTGGACGCACTAAACAGGAGACAGATGTGTTAATAGCCGGTACTACGGGGCATATTTGTAATCTGTGTATTAGTCAAGCACACGATATTATTACCGAGGAAATGGAGCATACAACACGCGAAAATCTCGAAGAAGATTTAACGCTGTTAAAGCCTATTGAAATAAAAGAACACCTTGATGCTTTTGTGATCGGTCAGGATCATGCTAAAAAAGTTCTTGCGGTAGCTGTATATAATCACTATAAGAGATTATTGCAAGAGGGAACTAAAGAGCAAGAGGTAGAGATTGGAGAAATCCAATATCATGATGGTAGGAAAAACGGGGACAGGGAAAACCCTATTAGCTCGTTCTATTGCTAAGATGCTTAATGTACCTTTTACTATAGTAGACGCTACTGTTCTTACAGAAGCAGGTTATGTAGGAGAAGATGTGGAAGGTATTTTATCGAGGTTACTACAGGCTTGTGATTTTGATGTAACTCTTGCAGAACGCGGAATTGTATTTATCGACGAGATCGATAAAATTGCTAGAAAAAGCGATAATCCATCCATTACAAGAGATGTTTCTGGTGAAGGAGTACAACAGGCAATGCTTAAGTTATTGGAAGGTACCGTTGTAAATGTTCCTCCTCAAGGTGGTAGGAAACACCCGGATCAAAAATACATTAAGGTAAATACGAAAAATATTCTATTTATCTGTGGCGGTGCTTTCGATGGTATAGAGCGTCATATTAGAAATAGAATGAATACCAATGCTCTAGGTTTTGGAAATGCTACCGAGGAGCAAGTAGACGAAACAAACTTATTGCAGTATGTTTCGCCACAAGATGTTAAAAGTTTTGGGATTATACCTGAACTCATAGGGCGTTTACCTGTGGTAACACACCTTAATCCTCTAGATAGAGTTGCCTTAAGAGATATTCTTACTGAGCCAAAGAACTCATTAATCAAACAGTATGTGAAGTTGTTTGAGATGGATGAGGTTGTGCTTAAAATTGAGGACGAAGTATTTGAACTCATTGTAGATAAAGCTGAAGAATTTAAGCTAGGAGCTAGAGGCTTACGTTCTATCTGTGAGGCTATTATGGTAGATGCTATGTTCGAACTTCCTTCTTCAGATGAAAAAGAATTTGTAATTACCAAAGCTTATGCTGAAGAGAAGTTGTCGCACAAGAAATTAAGACAACTTAGGGCGGTAAGCTAAATCATCATGGAACATAAAGTTTTAATAAGCTTAGGTTCTAATAAAGGGGAGCGCAAAGAGAATTTAGAAAAAGCAATCGTTCAAATCAAAACCCAATTGGGCAATGTAATAGCGATTTCACCTATCTACGAATCTCCTTCTTGGGGCTACGAAGATGAACCCTATTTAAATAATGCCATTTGTTTGGTTACCGATATTCCGCCTATTCTATTAATAGAAGCACTATTGCTGATTGAAAATAGCTTGGGTAGGTTAAGGACTAAGAATACTTCATACCAAGCGCGAGAAATAGATTTAGATATTATTCTTATAGAAGGATTGGTGATAGAACACCCTAAGCTCCAAGTGCCACATCCTAGGATGAATATGAGGAAATTTGTTCTGCAACCTTTAGTTGATATCGCTCCAAAATGGGTGCACGAAAAAGAGCATTGCTCTTTGAGTGATTTACTTTTAAAATGCGAAGATCGGTCTGAAATAAAATTATATGGAAACACATCCTTATATAGTAGTTGAGGGAAATATAGGTTCTGGAAAAACTTCATTAGTTGAAAAGTTATCAGCTCATTTAAATGCGAACGCTATTTACGAATCGTTTTCTGAAAACCCATTTCTCCCAAAGTTTTATTCAGAACCCAATAAATATGCTTTTCCTTTAGAGCTTTCTTTTTTAACTGATCGATACCATCAACTCCAAAAAGAATTAAATACCAAAGGCCTCGTTCCAGAAACCGTTATTTCCGATTATTATTTGTCTAAGTCTTTAATCTTTGCAGAAATAAACCTTCCAAAAGATCAATTTGAGCTGTACAATGATTTGTTTTCTATTATCCATCAGAAGCTACCCAAACCGAGCCTTTATATCTTTTTATCTTCTACAGTTGAGAGATTACAAAAAAATATAAAAAATAGAGGAAGAGCCTATGAAATGGGTATTAAGAGTAGTTATTTAGAGAAAATTCAAGAAGGCTATTTGTCATTTATAAGCACACAAAAAGAATTCCCTATACTACTGATAAACACATCAAATATTGATTTTGTTCATTCAAAAGTAGATTTTGAGTATTTAATTAGTTGCCTGGAAAAAAAATACACTAAAGGAGTGCATAGAATTGACTTGTTTTAGAAGCAATTTTTTTATATTTGCCAGGTCTATCAATTGATGGAGTAACACTTAATTAACGACTTAGATAAAAAATCCTAAAATTAAACACATGATCAACTTAAAGAACCTAGCTCTAGCATCTTTGTTTGTTACAACAAGTGCTTTTGCTCAAGACGGAGGCCTTAAAGGCTTAGTACTAGATAACGCATCTATTGGTGTAAATGTTGGTGCATTTACTTATGTAGCTGCAGACCGTAATTTAGACCTTGCTTATGGTTTAAACTATACAAAACAAATTAATTCAGTTGTTGCACTTCAAGCAGGTGTTTTAAAAGGTGCATTATCTAATGAAGCTGAAGCATTTGATTTTAATGCGATTACACTTAAGGGACTTGTTAACTTAACAAACCTTTCTGTTGGTTCTTGCCCTAAAGCTAAATTCTACCTTTCTGGAGGTGTAAATATATTACACTATAACGAAGAAAGAGCTGTTATACCTAACTTAGGTGGTGGTGTTAAATATGCTTTAAATAATAATATCGATTTAGATCTAACGGCTTCATTTGGTACTAGCCCAATGACTTCAGACGATATCGATGCACACTTAGCTACTAGCTTAGGTGTAAATTATAGATTCACTAAAAAAGAAGTTGCTGTAGAGTGGAATAACCCATTAGACGCAATGTACGGTGATATTGCTACTGTGAAAACTGAAATCGAAGGTCTTTCTAACGATACCGATGGTGATGGTGTAGCGGATGCTTTTGATGGAGATAACAATACTCCAGAAGGTGTAGCTGTAGATGGAAAAGGAAATGCATTAGATGTAGATATGGACGGAGTAGCTGATTATGCTGATGAAGATCCTTTTACTGCACGTGGTGTACAAGTTGATGCTAATGGACGTGAGTTGGATAGCGATAAAGATGGGGTTGCTAACTCTGTTGATGTTGAGCCTAACACTGAAGCTGGAGCTACTGTAAACTTCCAAGGTAAAGAAATTAGAGGTGCTAAGGGTGCGTTTATGCCTGCTGTATACTTTGACTTTAACTCTGCTAAAGTTTCTTACGCTAACTACGAAAGATTAGCTGCTGTAGCTTCTTTGTTACAAGCTAACCCTAAATATAAGCTTAGCGTTATTGGTTATGCTGATGCTGTAGGTAATGCTGCTAACAACCATAAAATTGCTTTGCGTAGAGCAAATGCTGTTGTAGATGCTTTATCTTCTATGTTTAATATTGATGCTGCTCGTCTTACTGCTTCTTCTAAAGGTGAAGATGCTCCTTTAGCTAACGAGTCTGTAAAAGTTACTGAAACTACTGCTGATGGTCAAGTTATTTCAAATAACTTAACTAGAATGAACCGTCGTGTTGAATTCGTTATTGAGTAGGTTTACTAAGATATATTCTATATTAAAAATCCCTTTCGTTTTTCGGAAGGGATTTTTTTGTGCTAATAAGTATTTGAAAAGTGACTAGGTATAAAGTACAAAGTAGTTAGTACATAGTATGAACTACCAACTACCAACTACCAACTACCTATTCTACCTCTAAATAGCTCCCAAAGTACCACTCCTGCACTCACTGAAATATTTAGCGAATGTTTGGTGCCCAGCTGAGGAATTTCTATGCAATTATCACACTTATCTATTACTTCTTGCTGTACACCCTTAACTTCATTCCCGAAAACTACAGCAATTTTAGAATGCTTAGAATGATCGAAATCATTGAGCATAACACTATTCTTTGCTTGTTCTATAGCTAAGCAATAGAATCCTTCAGATTGAAGTTTTTTAACACATTCCAAGGTGTTTTCCATATACTCCCAAGACACAGATTCTGTTGCGCCTAAAGCTGTTTTATGGATGTCTCTATGGGGTGGTTGTGCGGTAATGCCACACAAATAAATTTTCTCTAGTAAGAAGGCGTCTGAAGTACGAAAAACAGAACCTATATTATTTAAGCTTCTAATATTGTCGAGTACAACAACAATGGGTAGTTTTTCTACCTGTTTAAAGTCATCAACGCTAAGTCTATTTAGTTCGCTATTTTTTAATTTTCTCATCCGCTAATCGTACAGAATTAATATCTTAGTCCTTTGTTCAAAACGAATGCAAATTAACCAATATAATAGCAATACCCTTGGCAAAAACAGTTAAAAAGAAGAAGGAAACTCCATTGATGACTCAATACAATGGGATTAAGGCGAAGTATCCTGACGCAGTGCTATTATTTCGCGTTGGCGATTTTTATGAAACTTTTGGCGAAGACGCGATTAAAGCGGCTCGTATATTGGGTATTGTGCTAACAAGTAGAGCTAACGGGAGTTCTAAAATCGAATTGGCGGGATTTCCGCACCATTCTTTAGATACCTATTTACCCAAATTAGTTCGTTCTGGTTGTAGAGTTGCTATTTGTGATCAGTTAGAAGATCCTAAATTAACCAAGACTATTGTAAAAAGAGGTGTTACAGAACTCGTTACCCCAGGAGTTTCGTACAATGATAAAACCTTAGATATTAGGTCGAATAATTTTTTGGCTTCTATTCATATAGAGAAAGATGGGGTAGGAGTAGCCTTTTTAGATGTTTCTACTGGTGAGTTTTTAGCAGCTGAAGGCTCTTGGGATTATGTGAACAAACTATTACAAAGCTTTTCGCCTTCAGAAGTTATTTATCAAAAACAATATAAGGCTGAGTTTACCAAGCGTTTTGCAGATAGTTTTTTCACATTTACACTCGAAGATTGGGTGTTTACTCGAACTTATACTGAAGATTTATTACTCAAGCATTTTGGTACCAAGTCACTAAAAGGTTTTGGAGTAGATAAATTAGACTTGGGTATTGTAGCTGCAGGGGCTGCTCTACATTATTTAAATGAAACTCAACATAATAAGGTTAGCCACATTTCGGCAATTAACCGAATAGAAGAAGACCGCTTTGTGTGGATGGATAATTTTACTATTCGAAATTTAGAGTTAATTCAATCTACCGGTATAAATGGTGTTTCTTTATTAGATATACTCGATCAAACTACTTCTCCCATGGGAGCTAGAATGCTTAGACGTTGGTTGGTACTTCCTTTAAAAGATAAAAAAGCCATACAAGACCGCTTAAATATTGTAGAATATTTCTCTACTAACGGTGAAGTGTCTGATGAGCTAGCGCTTCAAATTAAGCAAATGGGTGATTTGGAGCGTTTAATCTCTAAAGTAGCAACGGCTAGAATTTGCCCTCGTGAAGTAGTGCAGCTAAAGCGTGCATTAAATGCTATAGTTCCAGTTGTTGAATACTGTAAAAAATCGGGCAATAAAAGCCTTAAAGCTTTAGCTTCACAACTAAATCCATGTGATTTAGTAAGAAGGAAGATCGAAAATGAATTAAAAGATGAGGCTCCTGTACAGTTAGTAAAAGGGAATGTTATTGCTTCTGGAGTGTCTGAAGAATTAGATGAACTTAGAGCGATCTCTACATCTGCTAAAGAATATTTAGAGCAAATAAGAGTTCGGGAATCGGAAGCTTCAGGGATCACCTCTTTAAAAATTGCTTTCAATAATGTATTTGGTTTTTACCTGGAAGTTCGGAATTCACATAAAGATAAAGTACCACAAGAGTGGATTAGAAAGCAGACTTTAGTAAATGCAGAACGTTATATTACCGAAGAATTAAAAGAGCTTGAAGTTAAAATTTTAAGTGCAAACGATAAGATTCTAGCCTTAGAACAAAGATTATTTAATGATATAGTAGCCTCATTAATGGATTATGTTCAAGTCGTACAACGCAATTCTCAGCTAATTGCTCGTGTAGATGTTCTTTTATCCTTTGCTAAGGTTGCTAAGATCAATGATTATACTAAACCAGTATTAGACGATAGTTTTTCGTTAGACATTAAAGAGGGGCGTCATCCTGTAATTGAAAAGCAATTACCAGTGGGTGAGTCTTATGTCTCTAACGATGTATATTTAGATAAAGATAGTCAGCAAATAATAATGATTACAGGGCCCAATATGTCTGGGAAGTCTGCCTTATTGAGGCAAACAGCTTTGATTGTATTAATGGCTCAAATGGGTTCTTTTGTTCCTGCTAAAGCTGCTTCTATAGGAGTGGTTGATAAGATTTTTACTAGGGTAGGGGCATCCGATAATATATCCTTAGGGGAGTCTACTTTTATGGTTGAGATGAACGAAACGGCAAGTATATTAAATAATGTATCCGACCGTAGTTTAATTTTACTCGACGAAATAGGGCGAGGTACCAGTACCTACGATGGGATTTCTATAGCATGGGCAATTGCAGAGTTTCTACACGAAAATAAATTTAAGGCCAAAACCTTATTTGCTACCCATTACCATGAACTCAACGAAATGACCGAGAGTTTCGATAGGATAAAGAATTTTAACGTTGCTGTAAAAGAGGTAGGTAAAAAGATCTTATTTCTACGCAAGCTCAAACCCGGAGGATCTGCTCATAGTTTTGGGATTCATGTGGCTAAAATGGCGGGAATGCCAAAGTCACTTATCCGAAGAGCGAATGTTATCCTTTCTCATCTAGAAAAATCTCATTCATCTGAAGAATTAACAAGTAAGGCGAAAGCAATCTCACAGGAGTCTGATATGCAATTGAGTTTCTTTAAACTCGATGACCCCGCTTTAGAGCGAATAAAAGAAGAGATTGTTAAGACCGATATTAATACTTTAACCCCTGTAGAGGCTTTATTAAAGCTAAATGAAATAAAGAAAATGATTGGTGCTTAGAGACTTGCAAAAACATCGTTAAATTCTTTTATTTTTGCTTTGCGGTTTATTAAAAGTACTTATATTTGCATCGCTCTTGTAAAGAGAGAACGATTGCGAGTGTAGCTCAGGGGTAGAGCATCACCTTGCCAAGGTGAGGGTCGAGGGTTCGAATCCCTTCACTCGCTCAGAAAGACATTATGCTCGAGTGGTGGAATTGGTAGACACGTCAGACTTAAAATCTGATGAACATTAGTTCGTGCGGGTTCAAGTCCCGCCTCGAGTACTCGAAAAGCTCAACCGAAAGGTTGGGCTTTTTTTGTTTTATACTTTCGTGGGGTTCATCCCGATAGCTATCGGGACCCGCCTCGAGTACTCGAAAGTCTTCTTATTTTTGAGGAGTATTTTTGTTTGGATAGGTTACAAAAGATAGTTGTATATTAAAACTGATGTAAAAATTAGATGTAATAGATATGGCTGTAGTTTATATACTTTTTTCGAATATACTTGATAGATATTATGTGGGTAGTTGTAATGATTTTAAAAGTCGATTGGAAGATCATATTGCAAAAAAATATGTTTCAAGTTTTACTGCAAAGTCTGATGATTGGAAAGTGTTTTTAGAGATTGAAAACCTTTCGTATGCTCAAGCAAGAAAAATCGAGAATCATATTAAGTGTATGAAGAGCCGTGTGTATATTGAGAATTTAAATAGGTATGCGGAAATGAAATTGAAGCTTATTAGAAAATATTCATAATAGAATATAGAGTAGTGGTCCCGATATTTTTCGGGATGGTAGACATGTCAGACTTAAAATCTGGTGAACATTAGTTCGTGGGGTTCATCCCGATAGCTATCGGGACCCACCTCGAGTACTCTAAAAGCTCAACATTTGTATAATGATGCGAATGATTTGACTTCAACAGGTAATAACGAAGGGTTTTTACCCATAGGAACTTATACTACAAAATTCGACGGTACATACACAGGTGGTGGGTATTTAGTTCAAAACCTATACATAAATAGAACAGATGTCTCTGATGTGGGTTTCTTTAAAGTTATTTATTATAATTTTCTTTTAAGACCAAAGAATAGTGAGCGGTGGTTTACTAGTGATTTCTTTTTAACGATGTAAATTTCCCTACTTCATAGATTTGAAATTTTTCAGCATATAGTATATGGGTGAAGCTATAGTTGCTATAGTACAAATGGTTGAACCAAATGAGTTTTTTAATAAGGAAAAGTTCTGAAAAATATAATTTGAGAATAACACATGAAGTGTAAGTGTTAATCCAATCATGAAGATAATAGCGTACTTCTGTTTTTTGCTCATAATTTTAGAGTAATGTATTAACACCAGAAACAAATGCAGCAGCACAAGCAACCCCAACAAATACCCCCCATCCAACAGGGTTTGTTGCAAGTGCAGCGCCAACTGCTACTCCTAAGCAGCCTCCACTAGCGCTTAATCCATCTGCAACCAACCACCCTCGTGCTTGGGTGTTACTAAAATCGTAGTTTGGGTTATTGCTTTTTAAAAAATTATCTCCAATACCACTCCCTCCTTTATTAGCAGGTAACCAAAAATATGCAGATGATTTAAATACTGATAGTCCAGTTAGTATTATGTCAAGTTCTTTTCCATTTAAGGTCACTCTAGCTAGGTTTTCATAATGCATAACTTCAGATGAAAATGAATTAACATCAGTGATATTTTCTGCTTTGTTTTTTACTTCTACTAGAATTTTATATGCATCACTAGATAAATTTTGTTCTAATGTATTTAAAATAGAAGAAATGTCTGTTTCATAACTTGAAAGCATTACTTCAATATTTTGTTCTGTTACTATATTATTAAACTGATGCTCTAATTCAGAAAAAGTATTTTCTGAATTATAATCAAAATCTAAAAAAGCTTCCTCTAGAAACTGATTATGTAATTCACCTATTTGTTTAATCTGTTGGTCGGTCAGTACTCTAGATTCACTTTTAGCATTAACAGTAATGCTTTCGGATTCATTATCAATAACGTTATTATATGTGTTTTCTTTTTCACAACTGATGAAAATTAATGAAAAGAATATAATATAAATAGGGCTAATGAATGATAATAAGTTGTTGCTTTTCATAATAATAGTTTTTTTAAAATTGATATGTCAAGTTTTTTTTGACCAATAAACTTATACTTTTAATGTTTAAGCATCACAATATAAGCTTACGTTATTCGTATATAAGTTGTAATTTATAACCATTATAAACTTGAGGTTTAATAGAATTATGAATCTATTTTATCAACTCCTTTTTCACACTAAAAAATTTAGTTTTGAAAAAGGTATAAATCAAATTTGAGTGATATGAGCTCAATACCCTAACGTGCCATTTTAGCGCATGAACGCATTGATTTGGCACACGAACGCAAAAAAAACGCCCTCAAAAAGCTCATATAATGAGCTCCCAAAAGGGTGTTTTGAACATCAAAAAAGATCCAAAACGTCAGATTTTGAGATTGAAAGCTAAAAAAAAAATGCCTGAAAAATCCGAAAAGATTTATTAAATTTGAGAAACAATGATAGTTAAATTTATCGCTCTTTATGCACTTAACTTTACCAGGTCAATCTAAACCGGAATGGGGTGGTCAGTATGGCCGGAATTTCCAGGCAGGCTTGATAAGCTTGAAAGAGTAGTAATGAAGTTAATCGATTAAATGTCAGTAGACTAGTGTTTGCTGTCACTAAATCTGAAAAATTTGTCGTAGATTTGAAATGTAATTATAAAGTGGTTAAACTTAGGTTTAATAAGGGTTAGGAGTTGATTTTGATAAGATATATACGATGAAAAGAAGTGCTAAAATATCACAAATTAGCGGGTTCATCCCGATAGCTATCGAGACCCGCCTCGAGTACACGAAAAGCTCAACCGAAAGGTTGGGCTTTTTTTGTTTTATAATCTAATTACCTCTAATTAGTCGACTGTTTTGTTGAATTATTTTTTTCTATTAGAATCTTTAACTAACTTTATATTCATCATAAATTTAATATATAGTTATGGGGAATTTATACAAAAACCTAAGTATCAAATGTCAAATATTTTTTATTACGCTCTTAGTTGGTTATTCTGTTTCAGCCAAGCCCATTAGTTCTCTTCCATTCATTTCGAGTGTTTCTATGTACGCGCCTTCAGGTGCAGGTACAATTTCAGATCCTTACTTAATTGCTAGTTTGGCAAACCTTTCATGGTTGTCTCAAAATTCAGATGTATGGGATGATAATGCTTATTTTACACAAACAGCAAATATAGATTTGTCTGCAACACAATACTGGGATTATTCAGATGATGATTCAGACGGTGATTTGTATAATGATGCGAATGATTTGACTTCTACAGGTAATAACGAAGGGTTTTTACCCATTGGAACTTATTCTACAAAATTCGACGGTACATACACAGGTGGTGGGTATTTAGTTCAAAACCTATACATAAATAGAACAGATGTCTTTGATGTGGGTTTCTTTGGGGTTATCGAGAACGCTTCAGTGAGTGAGCTAGGTATTAGTAATCTAACCATAAATTCAAGGTCAAATATTGGAGGCTTAGTAGGTAGCTGTATAAGTTCATCCCTTAGTTATTGTTTTGCCAGTGGTACAATTACAGGTTTAAATGAAGCTGTATATTCTAATATTTTTGGTGGCTTAGTAGGTAGTATTAATACTACATCTATTTCAAATTCATATTCTCTGGTGAGTATATCTACGGTTAGTTCTTCTATCATGCATGCAGGTGGTTTAGCAGGTTATAGTTCATCTGCGTCTACTATTTCTAACTGCTATTCAGCAGGAGTTATTTCAGCTTCCTTCGGCGGCTCAGGTGGTGTAGGAGGTTTACTTGGTTCTTCAAGTTCGAGCACAATTACCAATAGTTTTTGGGATACTGAAATAAGTACCCAGTCCTTAAGTGCTGCCGGAACTGGAAAAACTACCTCAGAAATGAAAACCGTTAGTACTTTCACAAATTCTACATGGGATTTCGAAATTGAAACCAGTAACGGTACAAACAATTACTGGGATATAGATTTATCCAACACAATAAATTCAGGGTACCCTTTTTTAGCTTGGGAAAATGGGGAGACTATAGCATACGACCTAACTGCTCCTACTATTACACAAACTTCGTTGAATACAGCAAATACTGCTATTTCGGTTACCTTTTCTGAGGCTGTTTACAATAGTGCTGGGGCTAATTTAGAGGTCACCGATTTTAATTTAAGTATTGCTGGTGGTACTGCTTCTCTAGTGAGTGCTACCCCTACTAGTATTTCTATAAATGGTAATGTCTATACTTTAGGATTTACTCTTACAGGCTCTGTTAACGGAAACGAAATAATTTCTGTGGCTCCTTTGAGTTCTTCAGTTTTTGATGCCTCTGTAAATAGTGCTTCTACTTCTCAGAGCAATAATACTGCTACACTTTTTATAAACTCAGTTATTCCTTCTGGTTCAGGAACTAATGTAGACCCTTATTTGATTTCTTCAGTTGGCCATTTATCTTGGTTAACACAAACTTCCAGTGTTTGGGACGACGCAGCTTATTTTACACAAACTGTGAACTTAGATTTGACTGCTACACAATATTGGGATTATACCGATGATGACTCTGATGGTGATTTATTTAACGATTCAAATGATGTAACTTCTTCTGGAACTAATGAAGGTTTTAAACCTATAGCTGCCTTTGGTAGTTTTACAGGGACTTATAGCGGTGGAGGTTTTCTTATTGAAAATATGTATATCACTCGTACTTCTGGTTATACTGGTTTTTTTGCAAACTTAAGTTCTGCTACAGTCTCTAAATTAGGAGTGAAAAATGCAACTATAAGTTCTTTTAGTCATACCGGAGTACTTTGTGGTAGCATAAATTCTTCTTCAGTTTCTGAATGTTATTCATCAGGGACTATCACCAATGGGAGTTCTACCCTTACTTCTCGTTCATATGGTGGTTTAGTTGGAGTAGTGACTGCAAGTACAATTTCAAACTGCTATAGCACCGTAGATTTGACTCTTAGTACAACTTCTTCACCAAATGTAGCTGGACTTGCGGGGTATTTGGCTTCTTCCTCAATTCTAGAAAACACTTATTCTATTGGTATTATCTCGGGTACATTTACAAAGTTTAAAGGACTTATTTCCGTAAGTAGCTCAAGTACGGTAACCAATAGTTTTTGGGATACTGAAGTAAGTACTCAGTCATTAAGTGCAGGTGGTACTGGTAAAACTACTACAGAAATGAAAACTGTTTCTACGTTTACGAGCTCCAACTGGGATTTTGAAGTTGAAACCTCTAATGGATCGAGTAATTACTGGGATATAGATTTATCTGCTATAACAAATTCAGGTTACCCTTTTTTAGCATGGGAAAATGGTGCAACTGTTTCATACGATACTACAGTTCCTACTCTCACTAGTAGCGCAATGAATTCAGGGAATGCTTCATTCGAAGTCACTTTTTCAGAAGCAGTCTACAATGCTATAGGGGCTTCTGGAAGCTTAGAAGCTTCTGATTTCAGTCTTTCTATATCAGGTGGGAATGCCACACTCACAAGTGCTACTCCCACGAGTATTAGCGTAAGTGGTAATGTTTATACCTTAGGTTTTACTTTGTCAGGCGCTGTAAATGGCCAGGAAATAGTAACAGTAGTACCTGCTAGTAGCTCGTCTATTTATGATGCTTCTGGGAATTCTGCTGCAACAAGCCAGTCTAATAATTCTAAAAACCTTCAAATTAATTCTACTAGCCCATCGGGCTCTGGTACCAGCGGAGACCCTTATGCCATAAGTTCGGTTGCAAACTTGTCGTGGTTAAGTCAAAATTCTGCTAACTGGGCTAGCTATTTTGGTCAATCTGAAAATATAGATCTGAGTATTACCCAATACTGGGACGACTCTGATGACGATGCCGACGGTGATTTATATAATGACCCTAATGATGCTACTTCTGCAGGGAATAATGAAGGCTTTAAACCTATAGGGAATACTAGTGTGAAATTTACTGGTAGTTACGACGGGGGGGGTACACTCTAGATAATTTAAATATCACAAGGAGTGCCGAATTGTATACGGGTTTTTTTGGTTACACACATGAAGCTATAATAACGAAAGTTGGAATTACTAACTCAACAATTCAAGCCGTAAAAGTAATTGGTCCTCTTATAGCGGTTACCGATAATACTACTATTTCTCTCTGCTTCGCTTCTGGCGATATAAGTATTGTATCAGGGTCTAGTTATAATAATCGTTTATTAGGTGGTTTAATAGGTTATATGTCTAATAATACCACTCTAGAAAATTCTTATGCATCCACTAATATTACCTACCCCAATTCTGAAAGTGCCTATTTAGCTGGTGTGGGAGGCCTCGTAGGTGCTTTACATACATCTACATTAGCTTATTCTTATTCTTTTGGAATTGTATCTGGTTCTGAGTCTTTAATTGGTGGGCTCGTAGGGGATCAAATTTCTAGTTCTGCAACGAATTCTTTTTGGGATACAAACACGAGTTTACAGTCATCTAGTTCTTTAGGTACAAGTAAAACTACTGCTGAATTAAAAATAGTTAACAGCTTTACTGATAATTCATGGGATTTTGAAGTTGAGACCAGTAATGGAACAAACAACTATTGGGATATTGATAACTCTTCCGGTTCTTATAATTCAGGATATCCTTATTTAGCTTGGCAAGATGGGGCGACCGTATCGATTGATTTAGTTTCCCCATCTTTAGTGATTACTGCAACAGAAGTTAATGATGGAGGTTCTTCTTCTGACGCTACTTTGAGTCTTACTTTTACTGCTGATGAAGATGTTACAGGATTTGTTGTTGGTGATATTAGCGTTTCAAATGGTGCCTTAGGTAGTTTTACAGCCGTGTCGAGTTCGGTTTATACCGCTGTGTTTACACCTACTAATTCTGGGCCTACTACAATTGATGTAGCTTCTGGGACTTTTACCGATATTGGTTTAAATGCAAATAATGCTGCAAGTCAATTCAATTGGGGCCATATAGCTGGAAGTACTTGGACTAGTTCTAGCTCTTCTGATTGGACGAATGCTTCTAACTGGAGTGCCGGTGTTCCTAATGAAAATACAAATGTTCTCTTTTCTGGTACTACTACTGCAACAGTACCAGTTGGTTCTACTGTAACTATAAACAGTTTAAATTTAGTATCCGGCTCTTCTCTTACAGTTGAAGGTACTCTTGTAAGTACAGGTGATATTATTTTAGATTCAGGAGCTTCTTTAATTAGTACAGGAACTATAATTGGAACAATTACTTATAATCGTACAGTAACGGCCAATTGGCATTTAATTTCAAGTCCTTTACTTGGAAGTACTGTAGAACAATTTATTTTAGATAATGGTGCAAATTTAGCCACAGGAACAGGGTCTAATATTGGTTTTTCAGTCTACGATAACAGTATGCCTTCCTGGATGTATTATACCAGTGCAAGTACAGGAAATATAACCAGTTCCAAAGGGTATGCAGTATATAGAGCAACCGCAGGTACAATTTCTTTTAAAGGTACTATGCCAAGTTCAGACCTTGCTGCTGCAACTAGTTTAGGAGATAATGGATGGAATCTTATAGGAAACCCTTACCCTTCTTATATTGCGGCAAATTATAATGCCGATGCTTCGAATAATATAATGTCTTCGGTATCAAGTTTTGATGCCAGTTATGCCGGACTATATGTTTGGGATGCGAGTACAAGTACTTATATCCCGGTAAATAATGCAAGCGATTCTAGGTGTGTGGCTCCTGGACAAGGGTTTTTTGTGAAGACTCAATCAGGTATTTCTTCAATTCCTATTACAACAGCCATGCAAAGTCACCAGACTTCAGATGTGTTTAATCGTCAGTCAATTACTCCTTCTGTAGTTATTACTGCAACAAAAAATAATGAATCTAGAAGTACCGAATTAAGGTATTTTGATATCTGTACCCATGGATTAGATATTGGGTTTGATGCAGGAACCTTTACTGGTTCTTCGAGCGATTTTGAATTGAGTTCTCATTTGGTTGCAGATAGTGAGGGACTTAATTTTGCTCTTCAAGCGCTACCTAATTATGATTATGAGCTATCTATTGTACCCTTGAACCTTAAGGCTGCAGCGGGTAGTGAGGTAAGTTTTTCTGCAATCAGTTCAAATATGCCAGACAATATAAAAGTATATCTAGAAGATGTATTGTTGGGTACCTTTACTCAGTTAGATACTGAAGAGGCTTTATATACTATAAATTTAACAGAAGACACCGAAGGTGTTGGTCGGTTTTATATTCACACTAACCCAGAAAACCTGAAAGTGTTGAGTCGTTTTGAGAACGATTTTAATATTTACACTGGAATAGGTAAGCAACTTATTATAAAAGGCCCTCTACAAGCTACTAGTGTACTTAATATATATGACAGCTCAGGTAGAGTAGTATTTCACGATCTTTTAAATAAATCTGAAATGTCAATCCAAAGACTAGACTATTTGAGTACAGGTGTGTATATTGTACAGCTAATCGTTGAAGGAGAAATTGTAATAAAAAGAATAATATTATAATGAAAAACGAAAAAAGAACATCTGAAAAGTGCCAAGCCGAAGAAATTAGTAGGAGGGATGCGCTCAAAAAAGTAGGGAAGTACACTGCTGTTACAGCCTTAGGTACTTTTTTAATCCTTAATCCAAAGAAAGCTCAAGCAATGAGTTCTCCACCACCAGACCCTGGGAGTGGAGGTTTTTAAATATTTTTGTATTCGCTAAAGCTTAAAGACAAAAAGAGCCGAACTAATTTTATAGTTCGGCTCTTTTTGTATGAAAATTAATGCTTTAAACGCTCTCTATTATTGTAGCATAACCTTGCCCTACACCAATACACATGGTACAAAGTGCATAGCGTTTATTTTGTTTTTTCAATTCTAAAGCAGCAGTTTGAATTATGCGTGTTCCCGAAACCCCTAGAGGGTGGCCCAATGCGATAGCACCTCCATTAGGATTAATACGTGTATCGTCATCTTTTAATCCCATTTCGCGAATGCAAGCTAAGGCTTGTGCCGAGAAAGCTTCGTTTAATTCGATGATGTCCATATCGTCTAAAGTTAAGCCTGCCTTTTTTAAAGCTTTTTCTGAAGCCTTAACTGGGCCAATCCCCATAATTCGAGGTTCAACTCCTGCTACGGCAGAGCTTACGATTTTAGCGATTGGTTTTAAATCGTATTTAGAAACTGCATCTTCCGAGGCTAAAAGCATAGCTGCTGCACCGTCGTTTAATCCAGAAGCATTTCCGGCAGTAACAGTACCATCCTTTTTAAAGGCTGTTCTTAGCTTTCCTAGAATTTCTAATGAGCTATTTGCTTTGATGAATTCATCTTTTGCGAAAATGATAGGGTCTTTTTTTCTTTGAGGAATTACTACAGAAACTGTCTCTCCATCAAAACGACCTTCCGCCTGAGCTTTGGCAGCTTTTAGCTGTGAGTTTAATGCAAAAATATCTTGATCTTCTCTAGAGATATTATACAACTCAGCTAAGTTTTCTGCAGTAGAACCCATACCTTCTGTTCCATACATCGCATCTAGTTCCTTATTCACAAAACGCCATCCAAAACTCGAATCATGCATCTCTACATCTCTACCAAAAGGTTTTGAAGCTTTAGAAGTTACCCAAGGTCCACGTGTCATATTTTCCATTCCACCGGCAAGCATAAATTCTGCCTCGTCTAATTGTATAACACGACTTGCATTAATAATAGCTGACATTCCCGAAGCACATAAACGGTTTACTGTTTCTCCAGGAACAGAATAAGGCAGCCCCGCTAAAAGCGAAGACATACGTGCTACATTTCTATTGTCTTCTCCAGCCTGATTGGCACATCCCATAATTACATCTTCTATAGAAGCTGCTGGGACGTTTGGATTTCTAGCCATTAGTGTTTTAATCACCAAAGCTCCTAAATCGTCTACTCGTGTGGTTGCTAAAGAACCTCCAAAGTTTCCAAATGGAGTTCTAATCGCGTCTAGTATATATGCTGTTTTCATATTTGCAGTTGAAAGTTAAAAGTTTAAGATTGAAAGCAGTCAGCTACACTTCCCAGTTTTTACTCGTTCTATAAACAGTTCCTTTAAATAGGGCAACTGTTTTATCTTCTTGATTTGTAATCGTTATTTGATAAACTCCAATCTTATTCGAAAGACTCATTTCTTGGGTATGTGTAGTGAGCACATCACCTTCTTTACAAGCTTCGGTATGCGATATAGAAGTTTCAACTGAAACAGCTTTTCTTCCGTGACTGTTAGATGCAAATGCTAATGCGCTATCGGCTAAAGAATATGTAATTCCTCCGTGTAAAATGTAGAATCCGTTCAGCATTTCTTTGCGAACGGTCATCTGGAGCACCGATATTCCAGCACCATCTTCAATACGTTTAATACCTAGCCATTGACTAAAGGCATCGTTTTCGTACATCTTATCGACTACTTGTTTAGGTAGGTCACTCATTAGAAAAAGTTGTTTTGTTCACAAACCATCTTTCTTAATAAAGGGCTAGGACGGTATCGATCTTCACAATAGTTATTGTAAAGGTTTTCAAGTTGACTCAAAACTGTATCTAATCCTTTTTCATCTGCCCAAGCCAATAATCCTTTAGGATAATTCACCCCCTTGGTCATTGCTAAGTCTATGTCTTTAGCAGAAGCTATATTTAAGAATAAGGCATCAATCGCTTCATTGATTAGCATAGCTAAAATACGATCAACAATTTGTGTTCCTAAAGCTATATCGGTAGTAGGTTCTGGTTTTACGGCACCTTCGCTATAATCGTAAAATCCGTGTCCAGATTTTCTACCCAATCGCCCAGCTTCTAACAATCTTTTTTGTGAGAACGATGGTTTGTAACGAGGGTCATAGAAAAATTCTTTGAAAACAGTTTCGGTAACTACATAATTTACATCGTGCCCTATATAATCGGTCAATTCGAAAGGCCCCATACGGAAGCCTCCAATTTCTTTCATCGCCCAGTCGATTGTTGCAATATCTGCAACTCCCTCTTCTAGTATGCGAATAGCTTCTCCGTAGAAGGGCCGCGCCACACGATTTACAATGAAACCAGGCGTATCTTTTGCCATTACAGTAACCTTCTTCCAAGAGTCGATAATTGCTCTTGCTTCGGTAGCTATAGCTTCAGAAGTTTGTATAGCAGGGATAATCTCTACCAAAGGCATCAATGGAGCAGGGTTAAAGAAATGTATTCCTATAACACGTTCCGATTTTTTACAAGCTGCTGCTATAGAGGTAATAGAAAGTGAAGATGTATTACTTGCGATTATACAATCGTCAGAAACTAATTTTTCTACCGAAGAGAAAACAGTTTTCTTAATATCAAGATTCTCGACAATAGCTTCGATGACGATTCCCGATTCAGAGATTGCTTCTAAATTGTCGGCATAAGAAATACGCCCTTGAATAGTTGCTGCTTCTTCCGCTGTAAATTTTTCTTTTTCAACTAAACGAGCCATTACTTTGGCTAATTTAGTTTTTGATAAGTCTAAAGCCTCTGCTTTGGTGTCGAAAAGAACTACTGAATGTCCTGCTGTAGCAGCAACTTGAGCAATTCCGGAGCCCATAGCTCCACCACCTATAATTCCAACCTTTTTCATTTATTCACCTTTAAAGTTAGGTCTGCGCTTTTCTAAGAAAGCGGCAACACCTTCATTATAGTCGTATGTTTTTCCAGCAGCAGTCTGCAATTCATCTTCTAAAGCCAACTGGGCTGTTAAGTCGTTTGTCATCGATTTGTTCAAAGCTCTTTTTGTTAAGCCCAAACCGATCGTTGGAAGAGATGCTAATTTCTTGGCTACTTTTAAAGTTTCCTCCATCAAAGATTCATCTGCACAAACCTTGTAAATCATTCCCATCTTTTCTGCATCAGCTGCCATAATATTATCGGCTAGCATCATTAATGCAGTCGCCTTTTGCATTCCTATAATACGAGGAAGGAAAAAGGTGCCCCCAGAATCAGGGATCAATCCAATCTTACTAAATGCTTGGATAAATGCAACCGACTCTCCTGCAATTGTAATATCGCAAGCCAAAGCAATGTTTGCACCTGCTCCAGCAGCCACACCATTAACCGCACAAATGATCGGTTTTTCAATAGTGCGGATGCGCTCTATAATAGGGTTGTAGTGTTCTCGAACAATGGCGCTTAATTCTGGCCCATTAGGATCGGTAATTTCTTGTAGATCTTGTCCTGCACAAAAAGCCTTCCCTTCTCCAGTTAATAAGATTGCTCTTACATTGGTGTTGGTTTCGCAATCGTCGAGAATAGCTTGCATTTGCATAGCCATCTCTTTATTAAAACTGTTAAAGACTTTTGGACGGTTAAGTTTGATGATACAAACTTGATCTTCTATATGGTGTTCTATACTTTTCATGGTGGATTATTAAGAGTTCAAATCTACAATATTTCCATAGAAATGACTAAGCTTGATTCTTCTAAGGCGACTTCTTTTGGTAGAATCTCATTAACGAATGTGAAAAGTAATTATGAATTGTATATTTTTACGCCAAATTTGAGAATTATGACTAATTTTTATAGCCTTACAGTAAAAGAGGTGAAGAGAGAAACAGCAGAGTCTGTATCTATATTATTTGATGTTCCTGCAGACTTAGAGTCTAAGTTTGTGTTTATTCAAGGGCAGTACATCACCCTAAGAACAGTAATTGAAGGAGAAGATTTACGTCGCTCTTATTCTATATGTTCTTGTCCTTATGGTAAAGAATTGCGCGTTGCGGTAAAACAAATTCCTAACGGGAAATTTTCTACCTATGCCAATACAACATTAAAAGTAGGTGATAAGATTGATGTGATGCCTCCTTTAGGTAGTTTTTATACCGAGATAAACGAGGGGAATAAAAAGAACTATGCAGCTTTTGCTTCGGGTTCTGGGATTACACCTATCATGTCTATTATTCGTGCTACTCTAAAAGCTGAACCAAAGAGTACCTTTAACTTGTTCTATGGAAATAGAACCAAGGAGACGATTCTTTTTAATAGCGACTTAGAAGAGCTTCAGTCTGATTATCCTAACAGACTTCATGTGTATCATGTATTAAGTAGAGATTCTGATGTTGAGCATAAGTTTAGGGGAAGGCTTTCTGCAGAGAAATGTAAAGAGTATCACAATGATTTAGTTGACCTAACTAGGTTAGATGAAGTGTTCCTTTGTGGTCCTGAAGAGATGATTTTTGAGATTAAGGATACACTAGTAGAGATTGGTGTGGCGGAAGCAAATATCCATTTTGAATTATTTACTGCTGCTAAGCCTAAAGTTGAAGAGGCCACTTCTACATCTGATGGGGTAAATTCTCAGGTAGAAGTTATTGTTGATGGAGAATCTTATCATTTTGAATTGGCAGAGAATGGAGATACTATATTAGATGCTGCAATGGCTATAGATGCCGATGTTCCTTTTGCTTGTAAAGGTGGGGTTTGTTGTGCTTGTAAAGCTAAGGTGATGGAAGGTTCTGTTAAAATGGACGTAAATTACGCTTTAGATGAAGAAGAGGTCGAGGAAGGTTTTGTGTTAACCTGTCAATCGCATCCTACTTCAGCGAAAGTAATTATAGATTTCGACGAAATTTAATGGCTAAGCAAGTTATTGTAACAGGAGCGAGTAGAGGTATAGGTTTCGAATTGGTGAAGCAATATGCTGCTGCTGGTCACGAGATATTGGCAATTTCACGAAATGAGGGTAAATTACAACACTTAAAAAAAGAGTGTTTAAATTTAAACCCTCAGGCAATTGTGCATACTATTTCTTTCGATTTAGCTGAGGGTAATTTAGAATCTCAATTATTACCCTATATAACTAAGTCATTTAAACAGGTAGATATACTTATTAATAATGCTGGTGCTCTCGTTGCTAAACCATTTACTGAGATCAGCGCTGAGGAGCTTCATCGTGTATATAGTGTTAACGTTCTGTCTGTTTTTAAACTAACTCAATTGTTAGTGCCATTATTTCCTTCAAATGCTCATATTGTTAATATAAGTAGTGTTGGAGGAATTCAAGGTTCAGTTAAGTTTGCAGGCCTTACTGCATACAGTTCTTCTAAGGCTGCACTCCTGAGCTTAACCGAGTGTTTAGCAGAAGAATATAAAGAAACTAACTGGGCTTTTAATTGCTTAGCTTTAGGTGCAGTGCAAACAGAGATGTTAGAAGAGGCTTTCCCAGGATATGAAGCACCTACATCTGCACTAGAAATGGCTACTTATATATATGACTTCTCACTAACAGGTACTAAATTCTATAAAGGTAAGGTGCTCAATGTGTCTAAAAGCACACCTTAATGTGCTTATTACAGTCTTAAGAGAGCCGTTTTTACGGCTCTTTTTTATTTGTCACTTTTATTTTAATTCCCTTTCCTTTGGTTTACAGTAGGTTCTGATATTTATAGAAAATAAACCAATAATAGGTTTGTATAAATAGAAAAAGAAACTACATTTGCCACCGCTAAAAACCAATAGCGCCGTTCATTGATTTAGTCTAGAAAAAACTGAAAAATAAATACTCTTAGAGTTTGCGTTTTTCGAAAAGGATTGTATTTTTGCCATCCGTTTCACCGAAATTTATTTCAGTGTTAGCGAGTCAGAAAAATAATTTAAAGTTTTTTCAGAAAGACTTGCAAGGAATCAAAAAGGTTGTACATTTGCAGCCGCTAAAACAGTAAGTGATTAGTGTTTTAGCAACCAACGAGATTAGTTCTTTGAAAGATATATATTGGAAGAGAGATGGTAAGAACAAACAACTTACCCCGTTAAAGTGAGAGTCAGAGAAACAGATTAAACTTTTTACAATGGAGAGTTTGATCCTGGCTCAGGATGAACGCTAGCGGCAGGCTTAACACATGCAAGTAGAACGGTAACAGTCCTTCGGGAGCTGACGAGTTGCGAACGGGTGCGTAACGCGTATGCAACCTACCTATAACAGAGGGATAGCCCATAGAAATGTGGATTAATACCTCATAATACCTAGAGATGGCATCATCTTAAGGTTAAAACTCCGGTGGTTATAGATGGGCATGCGTGACATTAGCTAGTTGGTGAGGTAACTGCTCACCAAGGCAACGATGTCTAGGGGTTCTGAGAGGATGATCCCCCACACTGGTACTGAGACACGGACCAGACTCCTACGGGAGGCAGCAGTGAGGAATATTGCGCAATGGAGGAAACTCTGACGCAGCCATGCCGCGTGCAGGATGACTGCCCTATGGGTTGTAAACTGCTTTTATATAGGAAGAACTACAGATACGTGTATTTGTTTGACGGTACTATACGAATAAGGACCGGCTAACTCCGTGCCAGCAGCCGCGGTAATACGGAGGGTCCAAGCGTTATCCGGATTTATTGGGTTTAAAGGGTCCGTAGGCGGGTGATTAAGTCAGTGGTGAAATCCTACAGCTCAACTGTAGAACTGCCATTGAAACTGATTACCTTGAATATAATTGAAGTAGGCGGAATGTGTCATGTAGCGGTGAAATGCTTAGATATGCCACAGAACACCGATTGCGAAGGCAGCTTACTAAGTTATTATTGACGCTGAGGGACGAAAGCGTGGGTAGCGAACAGGATTAGATACCCTGGTAGTCCACGCCGTAAACGATGTATACTCGTTGCTAGCGATACACAGTTAGTGACCAAGCGAAAGTATTAAGTATACCACCTGGGGAGTACGATCGCAAGATTGAAACTCAAAGGAATTGACGGGGGCCCGCACAAGCGGTGGAGCATGTGGTTTAATTCGATGATACGCGAGGAACCTTACCTGGGCTTAAATGCAGAACGACAGACT
>CBCYMK010000013.1:62500-77444 GCA_965183875.1 Flavobacteriales bacterium
ATGACTTCGAGATTCAAGTAACACCAGATGTATTTATTACTTCTACCGGAGCAATGACTGACATTGAAACATGTAACGGTGTACTATATGATACAGGTGGTCCTGATGGTTGGTACCAAACAGGAGAAAATACATTAATCCGTATATGCCCATCAGAAGAAGGAACCTCGGCCCAAATTACTTTTTCTCAATTTCATATTATGAATAATTGGGGTGGGGCAGTATTTACTATTTACGATGGAATGGGTAACTCAGGAGATATATTAGCTACTCTAGACGATATTGAATTAAATACACCAATTACAGCTAGCGAGTCTAATTCTTCAGGTTGTTTAACAATTCAATTTACTGCAGGTTGGTTTGCTGGCGAAGGTTGGGAAGCTAATTTATCTTGCTTTGAATATATTATTTACGGTTGTATGGATGATACAGCATACAATTATGACTCAACAGCTGAACAGGATGATGAATCTTGTTATTATGCTCCAGGCTGTACAGATGCCACTTTCGTAGAATACCATTCTCAGGGTTATTTGGCCGATTTTGATGACGGCTCGTGTACCATTCCTTTTGTAGACGATTGTACCAACCCAACTGCTATAAACTATAATCCTGAAGCTACCTTAAATTTAGAAATTGACCCATGTGTTTATAATTTGGCTGATTGGTCTTGTGGTATGCACTATAAAGATGAACGTGATGGCCAGTCTTATGCAACTGTGAAAATTGGTGATTACTGTTGGATGAGCGAAAATTTAAATTA
This sequence comes from Flavobacteriales bacterium, assembly GCA_965183875.1. Taxonomy (GTDB): domain Bacteria; phylum Bacteroidota; class Bacteroidia; order Flavobacteriales; family UBA7430; genus UBA6772. Next base: position 63,264 of record CBCYMK010000013.1, read on the forward strand.
TACCTTTTCTACTACGAACACTGTGCCAATAGAAAATGGTGTAGCAAGCCAATTTGATGATGGCTTTATATATACTGGAATTGGTGGATACAGTCCAGATATCAATGGAAAGTACTATACTTGGGGTTCTGCAGTAGACGCTGTGCCGTATGCTTGGCACCTACCGAGTGTTCAAGAATTTGAATCCCTCTTTATTGACTTCACTGCACTAGACTTGCCTATGAACGAAGCATCCGGATTAAATACCCAGTTTTCTGGTTGTGTTACTGAGGATGATGAATACTTACAATTTCAAAATATTGGTAACTCCACCTGGTTTTGGTCTACCAACGAACTTGATGAAGAGCTTGCTTCAGGTTTAGTTCTTAATCACTTAAGTGCTGTGCCTACTTTTGAACCTATTCCTAGAACTTATGGTCTTAATATTCGTGCTGTATTTGGTTTTCCTGAAGGAACGGTATTGGGTTGTACTGATGAAGATTATATAGAATATAACGATGAAGCTACAACTGATGATGGCTCTTGTGAAATTATTGCTATAGAAGGTTGTACAGATGAAACAGCATTAAATTTTAGTGAAATAGCTACCGTAGATGATGATTCATGTATTCCTTATATTGAAGGTTGTACAGATGATGAATACTTAGAGTATGATGATGAAGCAACTGTAGAAGACGGAACTTGTGAGGTAATTGCAGTTTTAGGTTGTATTGATGAAACAGCTCAGAATTTCGATGATTCCGCCAATTTAGATGACGGCTCTTGTATTGCTCATGTTTTAGGTTGTACTGACGATGAATTCGCCGAATACAATGAAGAAGCTACATTAGATGATGGCTCTTGTGCAACAACTGCAATCTTTGGTTGTACAGATGAATCTGCTTTTAATTTTAATAGCGCTGCCAATGTAGAAGATGATTCTTGTTTGCCGTACCTTGAAGGTTGTACTGATGTCAACTTCATTGAGTTTAATGGTATGGCTAATGTAGATGATGGTAGCTGTTTAATTCCTGTTGTTTTTGGATGTACCATAGATTATGCACTAAACTATAATGCCTTAGCAAATACCGATGATGGTTCTTGTATTGTTGAGGGATGTACTAACGAATTATTTGTTGAATACGACGTAAATGCTACCGTTGATAACGGTACCTGTTCGATTTTTGCTATTTGGGGTTGTACGGATGATCTATACTTAGAGTTTTTCCCTCCTGCAAATATGGATGATAACTCCTGTATTAATTTAATTGTTGAAGGTTGTACTGACCCCGTTTATATAGAATACAGTGCTGATGCAAATGTAGACGATGGGAGCTGTACTAATTTAGCGCTTCTTGGTTGTACTGATGAGAATTATTTAGAATATAATCCGGATGCAGTTGTAGACAATAATACATGTGAAACTCCAGAAGTTTTAGGCTGTATGGATAATCTTTATTTGGAATATTCGGTATTGGCAAACATGGATGATGGTTCTTGCAATACTATTACCGTAGTAGGCTGTACAGACGATACCTTTATGGAATATAATCCACTAGCAAACCTAGACGATGGTTCTTGTACTTTCATTATCCTTTATGGATGTACGGATGATAATTATACAGAGTATAATCCAAATGCCAATGTAGAGAACGGCAGCTGTTTTACTCCTGTTATTTTGGGTTGTATTGATGTTTTAGCATTTAATTATAATGAAGATGCAAATACAGATGACGGTTCTTGTGTACCTGTTGTTTTTGGTTGCCTCGATCCAGATTATGTAGAGTATAATAACCTGGCCAATACTTCAGACCCTAGTTTATGTACTGAATTAATTGTTCTAGGTTGTACTAATGAAGAGGCTATTAACTATAGCTCACTAGCAAATACAGACGATGGCTCATGTATTATGTATTTAGTAGAGCTCTTTTCAGAAGGTTTAGCAAATGGAGGTATGCAGTTTAGTTCTACAATACTTGGTCTAGGTGCTGAATACGAATTGTTCTGGACCTTTGAAAATGGAACTACTTCTTCTGAACCTAACCCACTTGTGTTTTTCCAAGAGAATGGAACCTACGAAATAACTCTAGTTGTAAATACTGGCGAGATTGAAGTAACTACGAGTATTTTTGTTGATATATTAAATGCTCCTGGTATAGGAATAGATGAATTATCGAATTCCAAAGCTGTAGTTTCTGTTCTCTATTACGACCTTATTGGACGCATAATTAGTGAACCTAAGTTACTAATGAATCAGGTTTATATTAAGAAGTATACTTATATAGATGGGACTAGCTCTCATGTGAAAATGATTCCTACATTATAAAACTAAATATATTCCCAATCAAAAAAGACCATTCGTAAGAATGGTCTTTTTTGATTTAAATATAGTTCACAAAACTACTTATGTTTTTTGTTTCTTTTTCTTGGCTGCAGGAAATAATATATTGTTTAATATTAATCTATAGCCTGTAGAATTAGGGTGTAGTTCTAGCTCTGTTGGAGGGTCTCCAACTCTGTGTTGGTAGTCTTCGGGGTCGTGGCCTCCATAAAAGGTCCACATCCCTTTTCCTAGTTTCCCGTGTATATACTTAGCTTCATCTGCACTTTTATTTTCTCCCATAATCAGAACATCAGACTTAAGAACTTCTTTTTTAAAGGATGTAGTTTGTCCCATAAACCCAGGTATTATTTGACTGTGATTTTGACAAAGCATTGTTGGTACTGGGTCCCATTTTGCAGAAAACTCAAAAAGGGTGAAAAAATCTTGATTCTTAGACACCTTTCTACCTCGCGTTGCATCAATATTCGAGAACTCATAAATATTAGGATCCGTAATTAATTGAAAGTCTTTAAATGCAATGCTTTTAGAGAAATCTAATTCTTTTTGTGCCTCAGTACTAAGTCCATCCCCGTCGAACATATACTCGCAAATATCTGTATGTTCTGCAGCTAAAGCAATGTCGTAGCTATCTGTAGCAGAGCACATCGCGAAAAGGAAGCCCCCGCCAGCAAGAAATTCTTTAATTCTTAAAGCCACTGCAAGTTTTTGGTCTGAAACTTTGTCAAATCCTAGGCTTTTAGCATCAGTTTCGAATTTTCGTTTTTGGTCTATATACCAAGGAGCATTTTTAAAATGTGAATAAAATTTCCCGTATTGCCCTGTGAAATCTTCATGATGTAAGTGTAACCAATCATATAAAGGTAATAAGTCACTAAGGATTTCTGTATCGTAAATAATATCATAAGGAATCTCCGCATAGGTTAATACCATCGTAACGGCATCATCCCAAGGTAAATTTCCTTCCGGTGAATAAACAGCAACTTTAGGTGCTTTTTCAAGTTTTATTATGTCTGTATTATTCTCTGGGTTAGCAAGTTCCAATTGTATTTTTTGCTTATAAGAGTCTGTAATAATCTCGTAGGAAACCCCTCTTATAATACATTGTTTTTCAACTGTAGAATTGTTTCTTATCAAAAAACTTCCCCCTCTATAATTGAGTAGCCAATCAACAGTTTGATTTTGTTCTAGAGTCCAGAAAGCAATTCCATAGGCTTTTAAATGATCCTTTTGAGATTCTTCATCCATTGGAATAAGTAGGAATGAAGCCTGTAATGAAACCGAAAAAAAGAAAAGACCTATTAGTAGTTTAAAATGGCGAATCATCATAGTCATCTTCACTTGGGTCGCCAAAAGCGTCGTTAGCATTCATTTTAGATGTGAATTCAGTAGCGTAACCATCGTCAGTTTCTAGGTTTGAGAACTGAGCTAAATGACCTGTAAATTTCAATCGGATATTTTCTAATCCACCATTACGATGTTTAGCTATGATAAATTCTGCTTGTCCTTCACATGGTGTAGCATCATCATCATCCCACTCCGTTAAACCATAATATTCAGGTCTAAAAATAAAGCTTACAATATCAGCATCTTGCTCAATTGCACCAGATTCACGTAAATCCGACAGTAAAGGTCTTTTACTACCACCACGAGTTTCTACAGCTCTACTTAGCTGAGAAAGAGCAATTACAGGAACACTCAATTCTTTAGCTATACTCTTTAAAGATCTAGAGATGGTTGAAATTTCCTGTTCTCTGTTACCTTTATTATCTCCACCAGCTGTCATTAATTGTAAATAGTCAATTATGATAACCTCTACATTGTGTTGTGCTACAAGCCTTCTACATTTTGCACGTAAATCAAATACCGAAAGAGCAGGAGTATCATCGATAAAGAGTGGTGCTTTTTCTAAATTTTTAATTTTAGCATGTAGCTGTTGCCACTCATAATCTTCTAGCTTTCCTTTTCTAAGTTTCTCTGAAGATAAGCCTGTTTCAGAAGAAATCAAACGAGTAATTAATTGTACCGAAGACATTTCCAGTGAGAATACAGCAACCCCTTTTTTAGAATCTACTGCAATATTTCGTGCCATAGATAAAACAAAGGCTGTTTTACCCATACCCGGACGTGCAGCTAAAATAATTAAATCTGATGGCTGCCATCCAGAAGTTACTACGTCTAATTTATTAAATCCTGTAGCAACACCACTTAATCCTTCTTGCTTCGATATGTGCTCTATACGTTCGATAGCTGCTTTTACAAGCGATTGAGCGGAGTCGTAATTCTTTTTTATGTTTCCGTTAGCTATTTCAAATAGCTTAGCCTCAGCCTTATCTAATAAGTCGAGTACATCACTACTCTCATCGTAGGCATCGTTAATAATTTCACTAGATACACGTATGAGCGATCTTTGGATGTGCTTTTGAACAATGATCCTTGAATGAAACTCTATATGTGCCGATGAGGATACTTTTTGTGTTAGGTTGGCAATCCCGAAATCCCCACCACATTGCTCTAGTTGACCACTTTTTTTAAGTGCTGTAGAAACCGTAAGCATATCTATCGGTTGCGACTCTGCAAATAAACTTTTAATAGCAGTGTAGATTTCTTTATGCGCATCTTTATAAAAGCACTCTGGCTCTAAAATGTCGATTACGTCATTTAATGCGTTCTTGTCGATCATCAAAGCTCCTAAAACGGCCTCTTCTAATTCCACTGCTTGTGGGGGTAATTTCCCTTGTTCCAAGCCTATTATATTCCCTTTTGCTTGAGAATTATTACCTGAGAATTTAGATTTAGCTTGTGCCATGATGCGTTTATTCTATAGTTAATGTGCGAGTCCAAATTTAATGCCTTTTCAACTATAATTCTACCCTGTTCATAATTAATTTAGAATTGTTAAAAATCCTAATGCACGCATCTGTTTTCATGGAATTATTTATATTTGAGCGAACTAAAAAAATAACAAATGAAAAAGTATTTTGGCTTTTTAGCTATCGCTTTAAGTGTTTCTTTCGCTTCTTGTGATAAAGATCAGACGATTGATGAGGGTGGAGTTACTGTAACAGATGTTTATGGTTGCATGGATGCTAATGCAATGAATTTTGATGCTACTGCAAATATGGACGATGGATCTTGTGAGTTTTCTGTAGCCTATTTAGCAAGTGGTGATTGGTCTATCTCTCATCTTAGATATGAGACTGAGGTAGATTTATCTTCTATCGACGCTTCTATATTAGATGCTATTTATTCGGGCTTATCTTTTATTGTAGCTGCTATGGGACCTATTCCTGTAACTGGTGAAGCTGAAGATGCCGGTACTTATAGTTTAAGTATGGATAATTCATACACTAGTAACTTGTCTTTTACTACCGAACCATTGTCAGTGTTAACTTTTGAGTTGCCTGGTGTACCTTTAGACCTACCTTCAGACGGTGTTTGGTCATTGGAAAACAACGAGGATGAAATCAAATTTGTTGACGCTACTACAGGGGCTGAACAGTTATATACTATTGAAAACCTTAGTCAAGAATTTGCTTTATTAAGAGGTTCTGTGATTATTGCTCAAGAAATTCCTTCTCTAGGTTTATACGAGTTTGAGGTTGAATTAGAGTTAACACTCGAAAAATAAGCTTCACCTAATTTATTTGAAGGCTACCAGAAATGGTAGCCTTTTTTTTTAATATAACTTGTTCTATTTACTGTAAGTTGCTACTAGTATCACTTTACAATAAATCAATTGAGTGTTGTACACTATATACTAGTTTGAGTCTAATCCTTTATGCCATTACTATAACAGTGCGCATTCAGTTGTTTTGGCAAAAAAAAATCCCGTTCCTAGAGTAGAAACGGGATTTATTAATGATAAGTAATGTTTACTTAGTTCTTCACTATACTCTTAGTGATTCTTTCGTTAGCTGTTTCAACAGTAATAAAGTAAACTCCATTTATAAGAGATTCAATTGATAGTTGCGAATTCGCTCCAGTCATTGTTGTAGTCTTTACCGCTTCACCTAAAATATTACTAATTGTAATTGTAGCATTACCCGTATTAGTAGTAAGCTCGATATTAATTAAATCAGTAGATGGGTTAGGGAATACACTAAAGTTAGTATTTGAAGTTTTAATTTCTTCAGTTGCTAAAGTTTCAAACCCACTTACAGGAACCGTCATAAACACGATGCTATTTTTTGTGATTGGATCCTCGTCTCCTTGAATATTTAAACCAGGGTATATATCGCGTTGATAAGTAAGGTGTACGTTGTCATTTACGATATTTGCAATACATCCAAACACACCTTCTTGAAGGGTGTTTCCTGTAATAGGGTCCGTAGATTCTGTCATTAAGTCATAAGGAGTAGACCAAGTAGTTCCACCATCTTGCGAACGCATAATGTATTGGTGACGGTAGTGCTCAAGAAAGATCTCATCGTCGAAATTACCTAAGTCAAGTTGGTCTTGAGAAAACTCTTCAATTATAGAAGAGTATATAAGGTAGATATCTCCGTTATCTGCAATAGCAGAACTAGGGTAACTTGTAAGAGATGCTCCGTAGTAAGCTATGGCAGCACTACCATCTTCAGCTAGTTCTATATCTAATGTGTCGTTTCCATTAATATCTTCTACAAAAGCAATCACTTCTTCTGTTTGTGTAAGTTCATTCCAATAGGCTAATCCATCAGACGAAGGGTAATAAGACCAAGAGTCGTCATTCACTTCTGAGTTTGAATAATTCATTAAACCATAAAAAATATGAGCAGATCCACTGTTGTCAATAGAAATACTGTACGATTGATCTGCATTTTCAATGATTCCTTCAAATTCTGGGAAACTAGCGCTATCTACAAGGATAGAGTCTGTCCAAAATGGTATTGGGTGTTCTTTAACGATTGTCTTAGTCCAAGTAGTACCGTTATCGATAGATTTTACCATTACTACATCGGTCCAGGCTCCACCAATTACAATCGCTATAGTTTCTCCTTTTACGTCCATAGCGTAGCTGTCTCCACCAAATCCGTTGTAAAATTCAGGTCCTATTTCAGGGATTAAATAGTCAATTATATCAAACGATTCTCCAGCGTTTTGAGAACGAGAATACGTGATATAGTTATTGTCTAAACCATAAGTATGTGAAATTACATGAATACTTTGTCCATCTGCTCCACCAACTTTCATTCTTGGCCATACATTGTCGTACGATACAGCGTCGCTGTTAGGTAGCATATACTCAGTCCATTCTCCAGTTCCTTTTTCTGGGCGTGTAGCGATAGTTGTAAATAAGTCTGGGTCTTCATAAACATGACTTGCAATAATCTCTCCTCCGTTAATTCCAGAGACAGATGGCCATCCAGTTCTACCTTCTTCAACTCTTGTAGTAGGCATATCCATCCAGTTAGAACCATCAAAATAATTGTAACCAGTTCCTCTATTAGGGAAGTTAGCAAGCTTGTCTGGGCTCATAATCCAGGTAGCAGAAATACTTCTGTCTGCGTGCACAAAAAGTCTATTTTGTATAGCGCTATTTGTTTGAAGATCGTAGTAGGTTTCACCAATAACTTCCTCAGACATCCCATTGCTAAAGAGTGTATATTCTGTTGCTACAGGAGCAAAATCTGTTCTGTCGGTTTGTAAGTGAACTTGAGCCTCTTGCTTAGTTTGCTTAATTATTTTTTGAGCTTGCTTTAAACCTTGTGGGTTTTTTTTGTTGCAAGCTTTGTGCTTGTACGTTAGCAGCTAATAATAGAGCTAATGAAGAAAATAAAAGTTGTTTCATAATGGTTTTGTTTATTGATGGGGGAATTTACTGAAAATTGCTCTAAGTTTTATAGTAAGCCTTATTTTTTTAGATTATGGCTTAAGATTCCCTGTTTTCCACCCGTGATAAGCTTTTGTAGAATTGAATTTTTCGTAATTTAGCAGGCTAAATTTTAGGTATGAAAAAGATATTAATTGCCAATAGAGGTGAGATTGCTCTTCGAGTAATGCGTTCGGCAAAAGAGATGGGGATAAAGACTGTAGCTGTTTATTCTGAAGCTGATAGGATGTCGCCGCACGTTTTGTATGCTGACGAAGCCGTATGTTTAGGTCCTGCTGCTTCGAGCGAATCCTATTTATTAGGCGATAAAATAATATCTTTTTGTAAAGAATTAGAGGTGGATGGTATACATCCTGGTTATGGGTTCTTGTCTGAAAATGCAGACTTTACTCGTAAAGTTACAGAAGCTGGGATAGAATTTATTGGGCCTTCACCTAAGGCAATGGACCTTATGGGCGATAAACTATCGGCCAAAGCGGTTGTGAAAGGATACGATATACCTATGGTTCCTGGAACGGATGAAGCGATAGAAGATATTGAGGCAGCTAAAGAAATAGCAAATGGGATAGGTTTTCCAATTCTTATTAAAGCTTCTGCTGGTGGTGGAGGTAAAGGAATGCGAATTGTTGCTAAACAAGAAGAATTTGTTGAACAAATGAATCTTGCAGTGAGCGAAGCTATATCTGCCTTTGGTAACGGTGCCGTTTTTATAGAAAAATACGTGGCTTCCCCACGACATATAGAAATACAAGTCTTAGCTGATAAACACGGTAATGTAGTCCATTTATTTGAAAGAGAATGTTCTATACAACGTCGTCATCAAAAGGTGATTGAAGAAGCACCTTCGTCAATTTTGACTGCTGAACTACGAGCTAAAATGGGTAAGTGTGCGGTAGATGTAGCTAAATCATGCGATTATGTTGGTGCGGGTACGGTGGAGTTTTTACTCGATGAAAATAATAATTTCTACTTCTTAGAAATGAATACTCGTTTGCAAGTAGAACATCCTGTAACAGAAATGATTACTGGAGTTGATTTAGTGAAACAACAGATACTTGTTGCTAGAGGAGAAAAATTGCCTTTTAAGCAAGATGATCTATCAATTTCTGGCCATGCTATGGAAGTTCGTGTGTATGCCGAAGATTCTAAAAATAATTTCTTGCCAGATATAGGAACACTTTCTACTTATAAGCGCCCTGGAGGAATTGGCGTTAGAGTAGATGATGGTTTTGAGGAAGGAATGGAAGTTCCTATTTATTATGATCCGATGATTTCTAAACTCATTACCTATGGTAAAGATAGAACGGAGTCGATAGAACGTATGCGCAGAGCCATAAAAGATTACGAGATTGCTGGTATACAAACAACTTTAGAGTTTGGTGCTTTTGTGATGGAACACCCTGCTTTTGTTTCAGGTAATTTTGATACTCATTTTGTCGGAAATCATTTTGAACCTAGTTTATTAAATAAGCCCTCAGAAGAAGAGAAGAAAGTTGCTGCTTGGTTTGCAGCTAAATTATTTAGTACACAAAAACAAACCGTTTCTACGAGCACCGATGTTACACAGTCTAAATGGAAACAACGTAGATTCTAATGGCAAAGAAAGAAAAAGTACAAGCCGTTTCTATATTGAATCGAAAAGCCCGTTTTGAATATGAGCTTTTAGAATTCTTTACTGCTGGATTAAAACTTCAAGGAACAGAAATAAAATCTTTGCGTGGTGGAAATGCAAATTTAGCCGAAGCTTACTGCTACGAAAAGGATGGTGAAGTGTGGGTAACTGGTATGTTTATAGCTGAGTATAGTTATGGGTCCTACTTAAATCACGAGCCCAAACGATTGAGAAAGCTACTACTTAACAAAAAGGAAATTAAAACAATTGCCGACGCTTTACAGGATGTAGGTATTACCATTGTGCCTTTAAAGTTATTTGTAAATAGTAAGGGTTGGGCTAAAATAGATATCGCTTTAGCTAGAGGTAAGAAGTTGCATGATAAAAGGCACGATCTAAAGGCAAAAGATGATAAGCGCCAGATGGATAGAGCAATGAAAGATTATAGTTAATCTTCTTTATGTGTTTTAATGATTCTTGCTTGCCACTCTTTAGGTAAGCTAGTACAGTGTGTTTGTTTTCCAAACCACTTATATCTATTGCTAGCTATTGTAGTATAAATTAGGTCTCTTACATTTTTCGGAAGGCAATAAAAAACCATTGCCAACTGATAAATTCCACCCAATAAACAAATGCTTTTTAATACTGCACTAGATTTAGTGTAGGTATTGTTCTTGTACAAAAGGACAATAGAATCCAAGTCTTTGTGGTTTTCCGAATGGTTCAGAAATCCAATTTTGAATAAATTCTTTGTGTCTCTATTAATTAGAAACTTCATACTCTTATTGCAAAGCACGCAATATCCGTCGAAATAAAGAGTGGCTTGGTGTTTTACTTTAGTAGCGATACTTTACTGTATTTAATGGATGAGTCGGTAAAAAGAACTTTCACAAAGTAGAGTCCGGTGTTAAATTCACTCAAGTTAAATTTAGAACTGTTGTAGTTTTTATAAACTTCTTTTCCACTTAATGAATATACACAAATACTGTGTACCTGTTTAGGACTCGAGATACTGTATATATCTTTCGAAGGATTCGGGAATATTTCTAAGTCTGCAGTTTCTAGTTCAGCGCTAGAGAATTCATTTAAGTTGCCTCCCCAAAGTAAATGGACCCCTCCAGTATATAACCCTATAAGTAGATCGTTCCATCCATCGTTGTTTAAATCGTATAATGCTGGAGCTGTCTTTATACTTTTAGAATACAGACGTATAGAGTCGCTTACAAGCTCAAAAGTCCCATTTATATTTTCGTCTATTGTATTGTAATGATAAAGATGGCCTTTTTCGGTTCCTACAAAAAGTTCATAACCATTCTCTGAGTCTACTACTATAGGTGTGGTGTATGCTGTGTTGTAAATTGGCTCTGTTAAGTCTATATTACCTAGGGTTTCGTTAACTAAAACAAAGTTTGCCTCATAAGTATCTCCTTGGTTTTCATAATGAAAAATCTGCCCTTGTCGAGAGCCTATAAGTAGGTCTAAATCTCCATCTCTATCTAAATCAACTAGGAAAGGGGATGCAAAGCTACCTACGTCAATATCGAAGTAATTAGGTGCGTTTAAAGCGAAAAAAGCTTCATCTCCATTACCTACATCTTTCAATAAATGCAATTCTCCATTCGAGTCACCTAGAATCATGTCTAAGTCCCCGTCATTGTCAATGTCTCCAAAAGTTGGAATTATATTCGTTGTAAAAGCAAACGCTCCCAATCCTGCATAATCATCAGTAATCCATTCAAATTTCGGGTCTTCTGGAGTACCAATATTTTTATAGAGTGCTAATTGAGAATTGAAATTCCCTCCCGAAATATAATACCCATAGTTTGCGACTATTAAATCCATTAAGCCATCATTGTTATAGTCGAAAAATACAGGATGTGCACCAGAGCCAACTTCGATCATCTCATCTAGTAAAATGTTTTTTTGAATCAGGTTAAGCTGTATTTCCTCATTCGATGATTCGTTTTCATAAAACCAAATGTTCTCATAATTGTGAGATACATTATTCCCATTTGGAGTGATTATTAAATCTTTTTTAGAATCGTTATTTAAGTCTAAATGATACGCTGCAGGGAATTTTGTTAAAGAAACACTGGTATTATAGTTAGGGAAGTTTACATCTTGAGCTACCATAAGTGCGCTTTCTGCAGGACCACTATTTTCTAACATCACTACATTGTCAAAGGTTACGTCTCCTAAGAGTAGTTCAAAATAATTGTCTCCATTTAAGTCTAGTGCAGTTACGGTGGAACCAGAATGTTTTGCGTTTTTAGGTCTTGACTTTTTGTTACAGTCGTTTAGTGTAACAGAGTTGTTAGAGAAGTTTTCAGTAAAATCTCCCCAGCAGTTGTCTGTAAGGGTGAAGTTTAAGCTGTCGCATGCCCCATATAATTCGATAGAATTGTTCTTATGCCATTCTATATGACTCCCAACAATTCCAAATGTTAAAACATCTAAGTCACCGTCATAATCTATATCGCCAATATGAGGGATGTCTACAGAGCTCACATATAGGTTGGTAGGTCCAGAACCTCGGTCGGTTAGTATAGTACCTATAATTTCAAAACTTAGTTCATCCGAAAGACTGGTGTTTATATATACTCTTATCGCCCCATTATTGGAGGTGAATATATCCATCTTTCCATCACAATTATAGTCTCTTAGTAATACCCAGCCCTTCAATTCAGGGAATTTCTCATTATATTCTGGAGCGTAGTGATAATCTACCGTTCCAGGTGTGCCTTTATTAATGAAGCAGTTTATTTGATCGCCGTTTTTGTCGAAAATTATTAAATCTAAAACCTCATCGTTGTTAAGGTCTATTGCCGATAGTTGTGGTACGTTGGCTCCTCCTGCCCAGGGATTAACTAAGTCCGACCCATTTTTGGTGATTGTTAGGTCTTGTGCTTGGTAGAAAGCTTGTTGTGCTGTGCTTTGAAAACAAACAGCAAGCAAAGAGAAAACGATAAGAATATACCTCATAATGTAGTGTAAAATCAATATTGCAGCTAAATTACAAGAATTGTGCCTTTAGGTACTTATAATAAGCTTAAATAAATTGGGATATTTTTATCGAAAGTTTATATTTGTCAGCCCTAAATAATCGACTCTAAAACAAATAGATATGCGTAACCAAGGATTTACTAAATTAATTGCTGTTACATTCGCTTTAATTTGCGTCTACCAGCTGGCCTTTACATGGATGGTGAAAAGTGTTGAAAATGACGCTAAAACCTATGCTAATGGTGATTATGATATAGAACAAGCTTACCTTGATTCTGTTGCTACTGAAGAATTGTACTTCGGGTATTCTTATAAGGAATGTAAGGAGCAAGAACTAAACTTAGGTTTAGATTTAAAAGGTGGAATGAATGTTACTTTAGAGGTTTCTGTAGGAGACATTCTTAAGATTTTAGCAAATAAGTCTGCCGATGCTACATTTAATGAGGCTATTCACAGAGCGAATGAGAAGCAAAGTGATTCTCAAAATAATTATATCGATGACTTTATTTCTTCATTCAACGAAGTAAATGCAGACAATAATACAGATGTTCAGTTATCTTCTCCAAGAATTTTCGGACATAGAAATATGCTTGATAAATTTGAGGTTAACGCAACAAATGATGTTGTACTTGCTGTTGTTCGTGAAGAGCTTAAAGGTGCTATCGATCGTGCTTTTTCTGTGTTACGTGCTCGTATCGATAAATTCGGAGTGGTACAGCCTAACATCCAACAGTTAGAGCAAGAAGGACGTATTTTAGTTGAACTTCCAGGTGTTAAAGACCACGAACGTGTAAAACGTTTATTACAAAGTACAGCTCAGTTAGAATTTTGGGAAACTACAAATGTTCAAGAATTACAAGTGTTCTTAGCAAATGTAAATTCTGTAATTACGGCAGAAAAAGAAGCTGAAAACCCTACCTCAGCACTAACGGATTCATTAAACTTAGACTCTCTTAATACAGGTGCTGGTAATCCATTCTATGAGTTAATGGGTGTTCAATATGCTTTTGGTGCTCGTTTAGGAGTTGTTTCTGTTGAAGATACTGCTAAAGTAAACGCGATTATGAGCCGTGCTGATATCCGTTCTTTATTAGCGGGTGATTTGAGAAATACTAAATTCTTATGGTCTGCTAAATCTTTAGTAGTAGCTGGAGAAGAAGTAGGTTTAGAGTATGTTGCTATAAAATCTAACAGAGACGATGCACCTCAATTAGGAGGAGATGTAATTGTTGATGCAAATACACAAATTGACCCTACAGGTTCTGTAAACGTAAGTATGCGTATGAACGCTGAAGGAGCAAAGAAGTGGAAGAAATTAACTGAAAACAATATCGACCGTCAGGTAGCAATTGTACTAGACGGTTATGTGTACTCTTTCCCTACTGTAAATGATGTGATTCCAAACGGTAGTTCTAGTATTTCTGGAAACTT
>CBCYMK010000014.1:0-15136 GCA_965183875.1 Flavobacteriales bacterium
TTTTCAATTATTCCATTCGATTTAAAAGAGGCGAATTCGGTATCTAACCAGTAATACAAAGTGTCAGCTTTAATAGTCTGCTCTCCTTCTATAATAAGTACATCTCCAAAAAAATCAAACTTCTCACTATTAGAGTAGTATACCCCTTTGTTACTCTGTAACGATTTCTCCTCCTTACTTATTAGTGCCCGAGTATCGAAATACCCTTCATTAGTAGTGAAATTATAATTTAGCTGTTCTGAGTGCAGGCTCATCGCTTTGTGTTTAAAGCGAACATCCTGGTGAATTTCTGCAAGTTTATGATTCCCGTGATACAATAAGTAGCTCCCTTTTAAACTTAAGGTGTCACCTTGCCAAATATGTACTTTGCTAAATGCTTCAATTTTATTCTCCTTCGCATAGTAATAGGCACTGTCGCAATTTAGGTAGCGATCTTCGTGTTTGGTTTTTACGTTTCCTATAAGTAGCTGTCTGTCTTCATTTATTTTCTTATTAAATGAAATCTCATCTGCATTAATAATTTCTATCTGCGTTTGAGCACTTACCATACCGTTAGGTATAGTAAAGAAAAAAAGAAGTAATATGCTGAAATATTTAGTCATAAAAAAGCCCCGTTTCCGGGGCTGTTTTTTTATTTGTGATTGTAAATCGTTTGAGTTCTATCAGGCCCTACAGAAACAATAGCAATAGGGGTTTCTAGTTCCTTCTCTAAGTATTCTACATAGTCAGTAAGTTCTTTAGGTAGTTCAGACATTTCAGTCTTACCTGTTAAGTCTTCTTTCCAACACGTAAATTCCTTATAAATAGGCTCAATTTTATCTCCTTCAATATTGTATGGAAGGTAGTCTATAATCTCACCGTTGTATTTATAATGTGTACACACTTTAATGGTAGGGAATTCGCTAAGAACATCCGCTTTCATCATCATTAGTTGCGTTACACCATTTACATTAATAGCGTATTTTAAGGCTGGTAAATCAATCCATCCACATCTACGTGGTCTACCTGTGGTAGCACCAAATTCGTTTCCTGCTTTTTGAATTTCTTCTCCTGTTTCATCTAAAAGCTCAGTAGGGAATGGTCCGCTACCAACACGAGTTAAATAAGCTTTAAAGATTCCGAATACATCTCCAATTCTATTTGGTGCAATACCTAAACCTGTACAAGCTCCAGCAGTAACAGTGTTAGAAGAGGTTACAAAGGGATATGTTCCAAAATCAATATCTAATAATGAGCCCTGCGCACCTTCTGCAAGAACTTTTTTACCTGCTTTACGCGCAAGGTCTAAATAGTGCTCACTATCGATAAATTCCAGCTTCTTTAATCTTTCAATTGCATTAAACCAATCGCCTTCTAAACTATCTAGGTCGTATTCGAAGTCGTAGTGCTTAAGTAATTGTACGTGTTTCGCTACCAGATTATCGTAACGTTCTTTAAAATCAGGTAATTCAATATCCCCAACTCTTAGTCCGTTTCTACCGGTTTTATCCATATAAGTTGGTCCTATTCCTTTAAGGGTAGAGCCAATCTTAGCCTTTCCTTTTGCGTGCTCCGAAGCTGCATCTAGAAGTTTATGACTAGGTAGTATTAAGTGTGCTTTTCTAGAAATTAAAAGTTTCCCATCGAAGTTTACGTTTAGTTTCTCTAAACCTTCTAATTCCTTTTTAAAAATCACAGGATCTATTACTACCCCATTACCGATTACGTTAAGTGCGGTAGGGTGAAAAATCCCTGAAGGAATAGTATGTAGAACGTGCTTTATTCCGTCGAATTCTAAAGTGTGTCCTGCATTAGGACCTCCTTGGAATCGTGCAATAATGTCGTAGTTTGAAGTTAATACATCAACTATCTTTCCTTTTCCTTCGTCTCCCCATTGAAGACCTAAGAGAACATCTACTGCCATTTTTTTGTGCTTAATGTGTTTGTTTAGAAGTACATTCTTTACATGTACCATACATATTTAGTGCGTGGTGAACCACTTTGAAGCCTAAAGCTTCCTCTACCGCATTCGTAATATTTTGTATCCTAGGATCACAAAATTCCAATACCTTTCGGCATTCAGTACATACTAAGTGGTCGTGTTGTTTGTTGCTGAAACTTTTTTCATACTGAGCTTGGTTTTCACCAAATTGATGCTTGCGTACCAAATTACAATCCAATAACAATTCTATCGTATTATAAAGCGTAGCTCTACTAACACGGTAGTTTTGGTTTTTCATTTTAATATAAAGTGTTTCTATATCAAAGTGATCGTTGTAGTTGTAAATTTCTTTGAGTATTGCGAAGCGCTCGGGCGTTTTTCGTTGCCCGTTTTGACCTAAATAGGTGGTGAAAACATCTTTTACTTGCTCTTGTATTTTCTTGCTCATTGTGTTGAAATAGGAGTCAGAAATAAGCCGTAAAACTAAGCATTAATTTCTAATTCAGCTTAGTTTTACCTACTTTTAAATTTGCGCTTTACCGAGGTTATTCCCTCTGCTTTTTTTAGGGTTTCTATTACAGAGTTTAAGCTGTTTTTATCTTGTATTACTACCGTTATTAATCCGTCAAACACACCATCTACACTACTAATATTAATCGACTGCATGTTTATTTTTAAATTATTCGATAGTATTTGTGTAACCTCATTAACTAAACCAACTCTATCTATCCCTTTAATATTTAACAATGCTATAGATTCCTTATTGGTGCTGTCAATCCATTTTGCTTCAAGTATTCTGTATGCGAAATTAGATTGTAGTCTTACAGCATTAGGACAGTCGTGTCGGTGAATTTTTATCCCTTCTCTTATGGTAGTGAACCCAAACACTTGGTCTCCAGGTATAGGGGTGCAGCATTTAGAGTAGGAGAAGTTAAGTTTTTCTTCTGTAGGTCCAAATACTAAGGTGTCGTACTTAGGCTCTTCTTTTTGCTCTAAGGGCGTGCTAGTTTTACGGTAAATTTTACTCTTTAAGTATTGGTACCAGCTGTTTTTATTTGTAACAAATTCTTTAATGTGTGTGTTTGTAAGTACTCCAGTGCCTACGTCAAAAAACAAATCTAAACTCGTTTTGTACTTAAAGTAAGTGCAAAGCTCATTGATTACACTGTCAGAAAAGGAGAGTTTTAGGTGTTTTAGTTTTCTTTCAAGGATCTCTTTCCCTTGTTCAGCGATAATTTTTTTATCGTCTTTTAAAGAGCTTTTAACTTTGTTTTTTGCCTTCGCTGTTACAACGTAGTTTAGCCAAGCTTTTTTTGGTTTTTGGTTCTTCGAACTTATGACCTCTACTTGGTCTCCGCTTTTTAGTTTATGGCTTAGCGGAACTAATTTCCCATTTACCTTACATCCTAGGCAGGTTGCGCCCAGTTGTGAGTGTATGTCGAATGCGAAATCCAATACTGAAGCCCCTTTTGGAAGCGTGCGTAAGTCTCCATTCGGAGTAAATACGAAAATTTCTTTCGAAAAAAGATTCAGCTTAAACTCCTCTAAGAAATCTACAGCGTTAGATTCTGGGTTTTCGAGCAACTCCCTAATTTGATTTACCCAATCTTCTAGATTTCCTTCTTTAGTGAGGCCTTCTTGTTTGTATTTCCAATGTGCTGCATAACCTTTTTCGGCTACCTCGTCCATGCGCTTTGTGCGTATTTGCACTTCAACCCATTTCCCTCCAGGTCCCATCACTGTAGTGTGCAAGGACTCGTATCCGTTTGCTTTAGGAGTCGAAATCCAATCTCTTAAACGATCGGGGTTAGGACGGTAGTTGTCGGTGATTAATGAATAGGCTTTCCAACAATCAGACTTCTCTTCCTCTATAGTGGATTCTATAATGATGCGAATTGCGAATTTGTCATATACCTCGTCGAAAGAAACGCCTTGGCTTTTAATTTTTTTACAAATTGAAAAAATTGACTTAGGCCTTCCTTTAATAGAGCATTTTAGTCCATGACTTTTTAGGGTGTCTTTAAGAGGTTTCGTAAAACGCTGTATATACTGTACTCTAGCTTTCTTAGTTTCGTTAAGTTGTCTTGCTGTATCTCTGTATATATCAGGTTCTGTATATTTTAAGCCTAGGTCTTCGAGTTCGGTTTTTATAGTGTATAGTCCTAATCGATGTGCTAAAGGAGCATAGATATATAGGGTTTCTGAACCAATTTTTTGTTGCTTATGACGCGCCATCGAATCGAGAGTTTGCATATTGTGCAATCTGTCGGCAAGTTTTATTAAAATTACCCGTACATCATCGGAGAGGGTGAGTAGCATTTTTCTGAAATTCTCTGCTTGTATAGAGATGTCCTGCTCTGCGAGATCGGTAATTTTTGTTAAGCCATCTATAATTTGACGAACTTTAGGATTGAACATTCGTTCAATATCCGCTAAGGTATAGTCGGTGTCTTCTACCACATCGTGTAAAAGAGCACAGGCAATAGAAGTGGCTCCAAGTCCTATGTCTTTAGCCACAATTTGTGCTACCGCTATAGGATGAAATATATAGGGTTCCCCGCTTTTTCGACGAACGTCTTTATGTGCTTCAACCGCTAGGTTAAAAGCTTTGCGTATGAGTTTTTTATCTTCCCTAGTAATATCGCTGTTGCAAGCGCGTAATAGGGCTTTGTAGCGTTTTACAATTTCTTTATTCTCTACCTCTATATCTATTTCGCTCATCTTAAAAATCGTTTCTATAAACCTAAGGAAATTGTTTAAATGAAAAAAGCCATGAGGTCTATTTCATGGCTTTTTTATTTAGTTTGGACTTGTGTGTTATTTTTTAGCAGGAAGAATCTTCGTTCTTACTTCTCCAAAACCTACTCTGTAGTTATCTGCTTCACAGTGAGCTTTCATAATTACGCTATCGTTGTCTTGTATGAATTTACGCTCAGTTCCGTCAGGCATAGTCATGGGTTTAGTTCCTTTCCACGAAAGTTCTAACATTGAACCATAGGCTTCTGGAGTGTTTCCAGAAATTGTTCCTGAAGCCATCATGTCACCTGCGTTAATATTACAACCATTTATTGTGTGGTGTGCCAGTTGTTGGTTCATATTCCAATACATATACTTGTAGTTGGATTTAGAGATTGTATGAGGCTCAAAACTATCCGATGTAATTTGTACTTCTAATTTGATGTCTATATTTTTATTTCCCTCGAACTCTAAATAAGGAAGGATTTGAGGCTCTTGTTTCTCTCCTTCTACTTGGAATGGTGTTAAGGCATCTAGTGTAACTATCCATGCAGAGATAGAAGATCCGAAGTTTTTACCTAAAAATGGTCCTAGTGGCACGTATTCCCACTTTTGAATATCTCTTGCAGACCAGTCGTTGAAAATACACATTCCAAAAATATAGTCGTCTGCTTCGGTTGTAGAAATGGTATCGCCCATTTCTTTTCCTTGCCCAGTAACAAAAGCCATTTCCAATTCGAAATCCATTAATTTACAAGGGCCAAATACTGGTACTTCTGCACCAACAGGAAGTTGTTGTCCTTTTGGACGGTGGATGTCTGTCCCCGAAAGTACTATAGAGGAAGCTCTACCATGATATCCAACAGGGATGTGTAGCCAGTTAGGTAAGAGTGCGTTGTCTGGGTCGCGGAACATGCATCCAACGTTATGGGCATGCTGTCTGCTGGAGTAGAAGTCGGTGTAATCACCAACATGAACCGGCATAAGCATCTCTATAGAGTCTATTGTCGAGATTGCTGAAGTTTTATCGGCTTCAGGCATCGAGTTTTTAGCGTCGAAAATATCTGCTATACGATCTCTAACAGCGCGCCATGTTTTTTTATTGAGCTTTAAAAAAGAGTTTAAGGTTTCTTGAGCAAACACATCAGCGCTCAGGTCAATTCCCTCAAAGTAGTTAAGTCCATGTAAGGCATTTAGGTCTATTGCGAAATCGCCTATTCTTGTACCCACACATATGCTGTTATTGTCCTTTTTGTACACTCCAAAAGGAATGTTTTGAATAGGGAAATCAGAGTCTTTCGAAACCTCAATCCACGATTTTCTATTCGGATCGTTTGCTTTTATCATCTTTAAGAATTTTGTACAAAAATAAGGATTATATTTGCATCCGAAATAAAGAAACCAACATTAATCATCAACGCTAAAAAGATGGAAAGAGATCAGCAAATTTTTGACTTAATTCAAGACGAACACGAACGTCAGGTTTACGGGATTGAATTAATCGCATCAGAAAATTTCGTTAGCGACCAAGTAATGGAAGCGGCGGGATCTTGCTTAACCAATAAATACGCTGAAGGTTATCCTCAAAAAAGATACTACGGTGGTTGTGAAGTAGTAGATCAAGTAGAGCAGTTAGCTATAGATAGAGCAAAAGCCTTATTTGGGGTAGAATATGCGAATGTTCAACCGCACTCAGGTTCTCAGGCTAATGCTGCCGTTTACCACGCTTGTTTAAATCCAGGTGATAAAATATTGGGCTTCGACCTATCTCATGGAGGGCACCTTACACACGGTTCTCCCGTAAATTTCTCTGGTAAGTTATACCAAACTTCTTTTTATGGAGTAGAAAGAGAAACGGGTAGAGTAGATATGGATAAAGTAGAGGAGATTGCACTTGCTGAAAAGCCTAAGCTGATTATCTGTGGAGCTTCTGCTTATTCAAGAGATTGGGATTATGCTCGTTTTAGAGCCATAGCCGATAAAGTAGGAGCGGTTTTGTTGGCCGATATTTCTCACCCTGCAGGCTTAATTGCTAAAGGTATTTTAAATGACCCTGTAGAGTATTGTCACATACTTACTACCACTACACATAAAACCTTAAGAGGTCCTCGTGGAGGGATGATTATGGTTCCTAAAGATTTTGAAAACCCTTGGGGTATAACGACTCCAAAAGGAAAGGTTAGGATGATGTCTGCGATGTTAAATTCTGCTGTGTTTCCAGGTATGCAAGGAGGTCCTTTAGAACATATTATTGCGGCTAAAGCAATTGCTTTTGGTGAAGCTTTAACAGATGAGTATTTCGAATATATCCTACAGACTAAGAAAAACGCTTCTGCTATGGCTGAGGCTTTCGTGGCTAAAGGTTACGATGTAGTTTCTGGAGGAACAGACAATCACTGTATGTTAATAGACTTGCGCTCTAAGAATATTACCGGGAAGGATGCTGAAAATGCACTTGTAAAAGCACATATCACAGTAAATAAAAATATGGTTCCTTTTGATACTGAGTCTCCATTTGTTACTTCTGGGATTCGTGTAGGTACTCCAGCTTTAACTTCTAGAGGATTAAATGAGACGCATATGGCTCAAATTGTAGATCTAGTCGATGAGGTGATTATGAATTACGAAAACGAAGATCTTTTAGTTTCTATTGGAGAGCGTGTTAACGATATGATGGGTGATTTCCCAATCTTTGCTTCTTAATACACACTATATATATATTTAAAAGAGGTCGTTTAGGGCCTCTTTTTTTTGTGCTTTATAAATCCAGTAGTTCAAAATTAATAGACTGTTTTTTGCAAGACTTAATTTGTTGCTGTTTGTTTAGCATAGTTTTTGTTGTCAAGTGCAAAGTTTTAGTACTTTTACTTCTTGTTCAGATATCATTCAAACTTCAGTTATATGCGACTTTTAAAGCTTGTTTTATCCCTTTTACTTGTATTTCCTATGGTTGTAAATGCTACGCACCTAATCGGTGGTGAGGTTGTTTACACCTGTTTAGGAGGGAATCAATACGAGATAAAAGTGATTATTTATAGAGATTGTGGTCCTTCAAATACCAACGGAACAGGTTTCGATGGTAGTGGAGTAATCACTATTTACGATATGAATAATAATTTTGTAAGCGAGTTAGAGCACGGTTCTGTCTTTGCAGAATATGTAGTCGATGAGTTCACTAACGAATGCTTGTCTTTGCCGCCTGAGTTGTGTGTGGAAAAAGGTACTTATACAGTAATTACTACGCTACCTAATAACGGGGAAGGCTATCAGGTCGTTTATCAGCGTTGTTGTAGAAACGACCAAGTTTTAAATATTGTTGATCCAGGAGATTTAGGCTCTTCCTTGGTTGCTTATATTCCGCCAATTTCTGGAGATGCTTGTAATAACTCACCTTCTTTTGATAGTTATCCTCCAATGGCTCTTTGTTTAGGCTCAGATGTGGAAATTAGCCAGTCTGCAACCGATGTAGATGGTGATTCTTTGGTTTATTCTTTGGTAGCACCCTTTCACGGTTCAAGTGACGTAGATCCTACAGAAACCTACGCGCCTCCTTATGCTCAAGTGGCTTGGGAAACAGGGTATTCTGATGCTTATCCAATGGATTCGAACCCTGTTTTAGGGATAGATCCTACCAATGGAATTATTAGTGGTACACCTACGCAAGAAGGGTATTACGTTATAGGTATAAAAGTTGAAGAATATAGAAACGGCGTTTATTTAGGTGAGATTTTAAGAGATTTTAGATTCTTAGTCGTGGATTGTGAAATTGCCACTGCTGCCTCACCCATAGCAGATATTTACTGTGATGGATTAGATGTAACCTTTACCAATGAAAGTTTAAATGCATTTGACTATTATTGGGATTTCGGAGACCTTACAAGTACAACCGATAATTCTACCTTAGAAGCTCCTATTTATGTGTATCCCGATAGTGGAACTTACGAGGTTACTCTTATCGCGAATCCTGGTTCTTTCTGTTCCGATACTTCATTAATTAGTTTTTCCCTTTATACAGATGTGTATCCTTATTTTTCATTGCCTGCCACAAACTGTGATGAAGATGCTGTTTACGATTTTATAGGTTCTGGTATTATTCCTGAAGACGGGAATTTCGCTTGGGATTTTGGTGTCAATGCAACTACGCAATTTTCTAACGACTTATCTCCTCAAAATATAGAGTTTTCTAATGATGGAGCTCAGGAGATTTCTTTTACAGTGAGTTATTTAGATTGTGAGGAAACTTATGAGCAAGTACTACTTACTTCTGGTAATGATCTGAATTCAATGAGTTCTACTCTAAATGAATTGTGCGAACCCCAAACAGTTACTTTTACAGCAAATAGCAATTCTTCTGCTCCCTTAGTGTACGATTGGAATTTGGGAAATGGATCTAACTCCGTACTAGAAAATCCTGTTGTTCAGTACGAACCTGGGGTGTATGATGTAAGCTTAACTGTTTTGAACACTGTTACGGGCTGTGAGAGTTTTATTTCTGAAGATCAGTGGATTTCTGTTTACCCACAACCCCTTGCTTTATTTCAATCAAGTGTGCTTACTGGTTGTAGTCCTTTAGAGGTTAGCTTTGCAAATCTTAGTGAAGATGCAGATGATTATGAATGGACTGTAAATGGCCTTACTCAAGGGGCTAACGAGGCTTTTAATTTTGTTTTTGATGAAGGTACTTATACGGTAAATCTTGAAGTTTCGAACGATTACTTTTGTAGTCATAGCGATGAGATGAGTGTAGAGATTTTGGCAATGCCTGTTGTAGATGCCAGTTTCCAGCTCGACTACGAATGTAACGATGATCTTGAAATTAGTATTGTAGATAATTCAGATTCGTATACTGATCTAGAATGGGATCTAGGTGATGGAAATACTTTGTCTGGCTCACAGGGCACCTATAACTATTCCGGCGAAGGGGTATATACTGTAAGTTTAGTGGCTACTAATTCGAGTTCTTGCAATCTAACGAGTTCTGCTAGTTCTACAGTAATTGTTGTTCAACCACCTTTGGTTGAGTTTGCTACTGTACCAACAAACGATTGTGAATCTGGTTTGTTAGAATTTCAAAATTTGAGTACTATTTCTAATTTAGATAATGTCTTAAGTTGGGCTTGGGATCTCGGCGATGGAACGCTTAGTTCATCTTACTCCGAAGAACATGTGTATGTTGATGAAGGTGTTTATACGGTGAGTTTGTCTGTGGAAACTGAACAAGGCTGTAGTGGTAGTTATGACGAGGATGTAAATATAGGTTTCCTTCAAAAGCCTCTGTCTTTGTTTAGTTATACTATAGATTCATGTACACGCGAGCTTACACTTATTAACGAATCTGAATTGTCTAACAGTTACGTCTGGGATTTAAATGGAGAAGAGTCTGTAGAGATTAATCCTGTTATGCCTATAGAGGTGGGAGGGTCTTATACGGTTAGTTTAATCGCGAGTAATGAGTTTTGTTCTGATGAGTTAATTCAAGAGATTGATTATAGCGCAGAGGAGGCTTATAAGCATGTGGTTGTACCTAATGTATTCACACCAAATGGGGATATGCAAAATGAGGTGCTATTAGTAAGTGGGCTTAATGAGTGTGAGAATGCTAGTCTTAAGGTGTTTAATAGGTGGGGTGTAGAGGTTTTTCATACCCTAGCACCATTAACAGAGCCTTGGAATGGTCGTAACCATTCGAACGAAGTTTTAGACGGTGTTTATTATTATTTATTGGAACTGGAGTATTTAAGTATTACTGGGGATGTTACAATTTTTAGGTAATCTTCTTACTTATCACCTATTAGCCTTAGTTCTGAATAAAACTTTTAATTTTTAACTTTCAACTCTTGAGTGAAAAGCTATCTTTGCAATTCTAAAAATTAGCTATGAAGTGTGGAATTGTAGGATTGCCTAATGTTGGTAAATCAACCCTTTTTAATTGTTTGTCTAATGCTAAGGCTTTGGCAGCAAATTATCCCTTTGCAACAATAGAACCTAATGTAGGTGTTATTCCGGTGCCAGATGACAGGATGGCTAAATTGGAAGAACTAGTAAAGCCTGAGAAAATGCATCAAGCAATTGTCGAAATTGTTGATATCGCTGGATTGGTGCGTGGTGCTAGTAAAGGAGAAGGTTTAGGGAATAAATTTCTTGCTAATATTAGAGAAACCCAAGCTATAATACATGTATTGCGTTGTTTCGATGATGATAATATTACGCATGTTGATGAGTCTATAAATCCTGTTAGGGATAAAGAAACCATCGATATTGAATTGCAGATAAAAGATTTAGAGTCTGTAGAGAAAAAGATCGAAACGACTAAAAAGAAAACCCGTACCGGAGATAAAGAGGCTGCTAAGCATCTTTTGATACTCGAGAAATATAAAGCTCACTTTGAAGCTGGAGAGTCTGCTAGGTCAATCGATTTAACCGATAAGGAAAAGGAAGTTGTAGAAGACTTAATGCTATTAACTGATAAGCCAATCTTATACATTTGTAATGTAAATGAAGATGATGCAAATACAGGTAATGCTTATGTAGAAGCTGTTAAAGAGGCAATAAAAGAAGAAGATGCTGAAATGCTTGTGATTGCTGCTGGGATGGAAGCGGATATTATGGAGTTGGAGACTTTTGAAGAACGTCAAGAGTTCTTAAACGACATGGGTTTAACTGAACCGGGTGTGAAAAAAGTAATTCGTACAGCTTATTCTTTGTTGAAACTACAAACTTATTTTACCGCTGGAGTAAAAGAGGTTAGAGCTTGGACTATAAAAGAAGGTTTTACCGCTCCTCAAGCAGCAGGAGTAATTCATACCGATTTCGAAAAAGGATTTATTAGAGCAGAAGTAATAAAATACGAAGACTATATTGCTTTGGGTTCTGAATTGGCTTGTAAAGAAGCGGGTAAGTTGTCTGTTGAAGGTAAAGATTACATAGTTCAGGATGGTGATATTATGCACTTCCGTTTCAATGTTTAATTGTTGATAAAATTGTTAGAGCTTTTACAGGTGTAAAGGCATAATAGTTATTAAAATAAGTACTTTTAAAGAGTAGTATAGGTTAGCCTATACTACTTTCTTTTTTACAACATATTCAATAAATTCTTATGGCAGAGAATCAATACACAGAAGACAGTATTAGGTCGCTAGACTGGAAAGAGCATATTCGCTTGCGCCCAGGGATGTATATTGGTAAACTCGGAGACGGTACTGCTCAAGACGATGGTGTTTATATACTTCTTAAGGAAGTGGTAGACAATTGTGTTGATGAGTACGTGATGGGGCATGGGAAAAATATTGAAGTTAGTGTTCGTGGGAAAAAAATTACAGTTAGAGATTACGGTAGAGGTATTCCACTAGGAAAGGTAATCGATTGTGTTTCTAAAATCAATACCGGAGGGAAATACGACTCTAAAGCTTTTAAAAAATCCATCGGCTTAAATGGAGTTGGTACAAAAGCTGTAAATGCCCTATCCGATTATTTTAAAGTTCAATCTGTAAGAGACGGGAAAACAAAAATTGTAGAATTTCATCAAGGTGAAGTAGCCTTAGAAGAAGAGGTTCAAGAAACCTCTGTCCGTAAAGGTACCCGAGTTTCATTTATTCCTGACGAAACCATTTTTAGTAACTTCCGTTATGTGAATGAGTATATCGAGAAGATGATGTGGCATTATGCCTATCTGAATACGGGACTTACCATGGTTTATAATGGAGAGAAGTTTCATTCAGAAAATGGCTTACTTGATCTTTTAAATAGTGAAATCACCGAAGCCAATACGCATTATCCTGTTATACATTTAGTAGGAGAAGATATTGAAATAGCGATGACCCATATGCGTAGTCAATATGGAGAGTCGTACCATTCTTTTGTGAATGGTCAAAATACCACAATGGGTGGAACGCATCAGGCTGCTTTTCGAGAAGCAGTGGTGAAAACGATTCGCGAATACTACGGTAAAAATTATGATGCTGCTGATATCAGACAGTCTATAAATGCAGCCATTAGTGTGAAGGTGATTGAACCTATTTTTGAGTCTCAAACAAAAACCAAGTTAGGATCTGCCGATATGGGGCCAGGTTTACCTACAGTTAGGACTTTCATAAATGATTTCGTAAAAAGTCAACTCGATAATTATCTACATAAGAATCCTGAGGTAGCCGACGCGCTTCAGAAAAAAATATTATTAGCAGAGAGAGAACGGAAGGACTTAGCAGGGATAAAAAAACTCAGTAGAGAAAGAGCAAAGAAATCTAACCTACACAATAAAAAATTACGTGACTGTAGAGTTCATTATAATGAGGTGAAAAAAAGAACGCCATTTAGAATCGACTCTATTTATTACAGAGGGTGATTCTGCTAGTGGTTCTATTACAAAGTCGCGCGATGTAAATACACAAGCAGTATTTAGCTTAAAAGGGAAACCTTTAAATTCATACGGTTTAACAAAGAAAATCGTTTACGAAAACGAAGAGTTTTAACCTGGTTCAAGCAGCACTTAATATTGAAGATGGATTAGCTGACTTGCGTTATAATAACGTTGTTATCGCTACCGATGCCGATGTTGATGGAATGCATATACGTTTATTATTGATTACCTTCTTTTTACAATTTTTCCCTGAATTAATTCGAGAAGGACATTTGTATATTCTTCAAACGCCTCTATTTAGAGTGCGTAACAAAAAGGAAACTGTCTATTGTTACGATGAGCTTGAGAAAATCGATGCTATGAAAAGCTTGAAAGGGAAGTTAGAAATTACTCGATTTAAAGGGTTGGGTGAGATTTCCCCCAACGAATTTAAAGGCTTTATAGGAGATGATATTCGTTTGGAACCGGTTATGATCGGAAAAGAACAATCTATCCCCGAAATGTTGAAGTTTTATATGGGTAAAAATACCCCAGATCGTCAGCAGTTTATTATTGAGAACCTTCGTGTAGAAAAAGGAGTAGAGTAGTTATGAGTGAAGAAAAAGAATATTCTGAAGATAAATCTTATGCCGAAGAGCAAGAAGTAAGTACAATAACTCAGGTTGATGGGATGTACGAAAGCTGGTTTTTAGATTACGCATCTTATGTAATTCTAGAAAGGGCGGTTCCCGATATTCACGATGGATTAAAGCCTGTACAACGTAGAATTCTCCATTCTTTAAAAGAAATGGACGATGGGCGATATAATAAAGTAGCCAATGTAATTGGTAATACTATGAAGTACCACCCACACGGTGATGCTTCTATTGGTGACGCTCTAGTGAATATGGGGCAAAGGACTTGCTAATAGATATGCAAGGTAACTGGGGGAATATATTAACGGGCGATAGAGCAGCAGCTCCCCGTTATATAGAATCTCGTTTATCAAAGTTTGCTCTAGAGGTTGTATTTAACCCGAAAATCACTGATTGGGTGCCTACCTACGATGGTAGAACCAAAGAACCTGTTCCCTTCCAGTAAAATTCCCTTTATTATTAGCTCAAGGAGTAGAAGGTATTGCTGTTGGTTTGTCAACCAAAATTATGCCTCACAATTTTGTAGAACTTATCGATGCTTCCATCTCTATTTTACGTGGAAGAGGTCAGAAGGTATATCCAGACTTTCCTACAGGTGGTATTGCAGATTTCTCTCAGTATAACGATGGCCATAGAGGAGGAAAGATAAAGGTACGTGCACGTATAGAACAGGTAGATACCAAACTTTTAAAAATTACGGAACTTCCTTTTGCTACCACCACTTCTACTTTAATAGATTCGGTGATTAAAGCAAATGAGAAAGGAAAGATAAAAATTAAGAAAATTGAAGATAATACTGCGGAGTTTGTAGAAATTCTAATTCATCTTCCAACTGGTGTTTCGCCTGATAAAACAATTGATGCTTTATATGCATTCTCCGATTGTGAGATTTCTATCTCGCCAAATGCATGTATCATTAAAAATGATAAACCCTATTTTTTAACTGTTTCTGATATTCTTAAGCAGTCTACAGCACATTCTTTAGAGCTTTTAAAAGCAGAATTAGAGATATTGCTCGCTGAGCAACAAGCCTTATGGCATTTTGCTTCTTTGGAACGTATCTTTATAGAGAACAAAATCTATAGAGATATAGAAGATTGTGAAACTTGGGAAGCTGTAATTATTGCTATCCGTGAAGGTTTAAATCCTCATATAAAACATTTAAAAGAAGAGGTTACAGACGAAGATATTGTTCGTCTTACAGAGATAAAAATTAAGCGTATTTCAAAATTTGATTTAGATAAAGCAAATGAAAATCTAAAACGTATTGAAGATGCTATTGCAGATCTTAAAAATAAGCTTGCAAACCTGATTGATTATGCCGTAGATTATTTCAAGAATCTTAAAAAGAAATACAAAGAGGGTAGAGCCCGTAAAACGGAGATAAGATCTTCGAAACAATTGTAGCTTCTAAAGTAGCAATCAGAAATTCAAAAATTATACATCAATAAAGAAGAAGGCTTTATTGGGACTTCTCTCCGCAAAGAT
>CBCYMK010000015.1:0-31673 GCA_965183875.1 Flavobacteriales bacterium
TCTGCGGTAACCAAACGAACGATAGGTAGTGTTGAGTATACAAACATCTAGGTCTGTTGCAGTGAGCAGGTGATGGTTTTTTATTATTTGCTCTAGTTTCTCTGTATTTCCTCTTTCGAATTCTAAGGCAATTAGGTTATGTCCTTTACCTGATATACTAGCCAACTGGATTACTTGTGCAATAGCCGAAGTGTAGGAAGGACTGATAATAGTATCTAAATAAACTTTTGATTTCGAGCCTTCCGCTAGTCGGTGTAGTTGGGTAAGTGTTTTTATAGATTCCTGATGCGACACCTTATTGAGGTATCCTTCCATAAAGTGCATATGTGTACCAAAACCATATTTATGCGATACCCATCTCATAAAGTCAAATGCATCCCTGTTTTTTAGGGTCACATCGGAAACACAAATGGCAAAAGGTCTCCAGTTATCGTCTGCACTATTGTATTCTTTTTTGCGAACAAAAATCTGTAAACGTCTGCTTAACTGAAATAAAACCCCTTTAAATAATTTAATGATCCCTCCTTTAGACGTATTGTATTTACTGATGTAAATGTAAATTAGTACCATGAAGCTAAGCGACACAACCGCGTAGGTGGCATTCATTTTAAACATAAGCCAAAAGGAAAGAAAAGCCCCTAATAGAGAAATATACCATCTGGATCTAAAAGTAGGTCTGTAAGAAGGGTCAGCAGAGAAATGCTCTAACAGAGAAATCAAACAAATGGCTCCGTAGGTAACCATAAAGAACATGGCTATTACTTCGGCTACTAAGTTGATATCTCCTATAACTACAAAGAAGAATGCAATTATACAGGAAACTAAAGAAGCATTCATAGGTTCAATGGTCCCTTTTTTATTTCTCGACAACCAAGTGTTTAGTGTAAGTGTAGGGAATATTTCATCTACACCTAATGCTTGTAATGTTCTAGGCGCTACCATAACAGAACCTAAGGCAGAGGATATTGCTGCTGCACCTAAACCAATTGGGATTATAGGACCCCAAATAGCAATTTTACTCATGATTAATTGGTCTGCAGCCAAGTCTGCTAAAGAAGCTGAAATTACGAGCTTAATGGCTACTGCTACATAAATAACAATCCCTACCGCTGTAGCTAATAGTGTTCCTTTAGGAATGGATTTTTTAGGGTCTTTTAAATCTCCTGACAAGCCTAGTCCTGCCGCAATACCAGTAAAAGCTGGGAAAATAATGGTAAACACATAAAAGAAGGAGTCGGGGTTTCCTACTGTAGAAATTAAATCTACATCTGTCATAGAATGTCCTTCGATTGGACTTCCCATAAAAAACATGATTAAGGAAGCAAATAGAATTGCGACTACATAATAGAGTAAGTTCATCCCAATATTAGCTCCCTTGGTAAGCATTAGAATACTCAAGAAAATCATCATTATAATTCCAATCAATTGCTTGTCGAGAATATAATGGCTGTATTCTGCTAGTAGTGGTGACGATTCAATAAGGAATTCTGCAAAGGGCATAAATGCCTCAGAAAAAGCTATTACATAAAAAGCTACAGAAATAGCTTGTGATAAAAATAAGGCGATTCCAATAGCAGCCCCAATATTTAAACCAAAAGACCTAGAAATTATATAGTAAGCTCCTCCACCTTCAACTTTTCTGTTTGTAGCTATTTCTGCTACGGCCATAGCTGTAGGGATAGTAACTAAATGACCTATAATGATTATTGCTATAGCACCCAAAAATCCGGTGTGTGCAACTGCATAACCAAAACGCAGGTATAATATAGCTCCCAGAATGGTAGAGATGGCCGTCATAAAAACGGGTGCTGTACCAAAGTTAGCTTTAGGTTTTAATAATGAATCCGACATAGTTGTAATTTATTGCAAAAGCCGAATATAGTGAATTCAGAGGAGAGTACCGACTCGTTTGTTTGTGTGAAATTCATAATTAGTTTTAGAAGGGTGAGCCTCTATATATTAGTTAAGTCAGAATTTATTTTTTTTAGTTTTCACTTATTTTAAGTAGCTTACAAAATGCTAATTGAATCTAGTAAATTCAAAAATAACCATATGAAAAATTTCAGACACGTTTTTAAAATAGATGTGGAATCGTACAAAGCAGGCATCTATTTGGTTTCTTTAGTAGTAGATGGTTCTGTAATAGAGACAAGTAAATTAAATGTTCTAAAAAACTAAGGCTATGAAAAAGATACTATTCATACTCTTTTTCATACAATTGTCAAAAACAGAGGCGCAAGAGCCTTGGGTTTTTGAAAATAGTGTGGATATAGCTCATCAAGTCTTAGAATCCTACGATGGTGGAACCATTATTTTAGCTAACCAAATTTGGCAAAGTTTTAATGGTAAAATAATTAAACTGAATAAGGCAGGCGACCTTTTATGGGAGCATTCTATTGAGCAAAATGAAGAAGGTCTTAATCCTCTTACAATGGTAGAAGACAAGCTAGGAAACCTGTACGTAGGTGGAGGAACCTTTCAATACGATGAATATGGGGGCGATGGTTTTCTACTAAAATTAAATGCCTGTGGTGAACAGCAATGGTTTAAAAGAGTTGGTATTCCCTCCGAATTAGATTGGTTACAATATTTAATTTTAGGAGATAATGGGAGTTTGTATTTTAACCATTTTACGGGTTTGTCGGATGTGCGATTCAACCTCACAAAGACTGATTCTATGGGGGATGTACTCTGGAATAAACCTCAGTTTGTAGCTGGGGAACTTAATGTTTGGGGTAGTAACGTAAGAGACTTTATTAGAACCAAAGATAAGGGGTTTTTAATGATGGGTTCGGTATATGCACCGCCCTACTACGAGCAAAGCACGACTAGTGGTTGGCTACGATCGGGCATTGTAAAAACAGACAGCTTAGGCAATGAACAGTGGCGCCATATTTATAGGTGGGAAGAAGATGAACCCGATAATATTACTATTAGTTCTGGAGGGGGGAATGTGGATGAATTGGCAGATGGAACTATACTTGTTTCTGCCCTTGAAAAAATAAACTCATCTTTTCAAGTTGTGGTTTATAAACTAAGTACAAACGGCGAACTTCTCTGGTCTAAATACGTATCAAAACCCAATACGGTTTACGATTTAACTAGAAGTTGTATTACAAAAGATTCTACAATTTTGGTTTGTACGGCTGCTTCGCTACCGAGTAATTCTTTTCAAAGACATGTAGAGGTGTATAAATTCGATTTACAAGGTAATAAGCTAGACGAATTTATAGATGATAATAATTTAGTAATTACAAGAGACTTTAGACTTACAAAAGATAGTACTAGTGTATGTGTATTGCCAGCAGCACGTTACCAGAATGGGGCTTATAATTTATACGCCTTAAAGTTAAATATAGCTACTATGGAACTTGATACTTTTTTAACAGAAGACAATTTTGAGTACGATTATTATTGCCCAACAGGGGTAGAGGATCAGTCTATTTATTTTCCAGACTTTATTACACTAGATGAAGAAGTAGAAATAAAACCCCAATTAAAAATAGGCCCTAACCCAGCAAAAGACCATACCTATATTTATGTAGATGTAAAAAACTACCAGAAAAACACACAAATAGAAATCCGAAATTTAAACGGACAGTTGGTGAATTCTCACCCAATTTTGGCTAGTAATGGTAGAATATATCAAGATTTGAGTTCCTACAGTCCAGGTATTTATTTGTTTTCTTTAGTAGTAGATGGCATTGTGGTAGAGGTGCAAGAAATAATCGTTATGGAATAACTATAGACCTTACCTACAAAAACAACATGTATTAAATATGATACTCAAAACTTTAATTTATGAAAAATCTATTTAGATTAGTATTTATCTTAATTAGTATTTCGGTGATTTCTTGTACAGATGACCCAATAGTCGAAAATGAACAAGTAAGTTTAGCAGGATATTGGAAATTAGTTACTTATGAGAATCATGAAACGAACAACGTAATAATACAAAGTGAATCTGATTATGATGATATTTATGTTAGTTTTAATGAAGCTGATGACAACAATGATTTTTATATTTCTACGAAAATGGGTGTTCAACACGGATACTACATGTACCAATCAGACAGTTCAGTTAGTTTAGAGGACTTATTTCCATGCTACACTGTATGACTGGCGTATACTTACCCTCCTTTTTATGGCATCAGACTATTTTGTATGTTTTTGAAAACAATACAATATATAATTTCGAACTCGAAGACAACGAACTAAGAATATATTACGAGGATAATATGAAAAGTATATTACTTGAACTTCAAGATTAAATAACGAACTTACCCAACCGTAAGATGTGCTTTAGGGTATTCGTAGTTA
The DNA here is from genome assembly GCA_965183875.1 of Flavobacteriales bacterium. Taxonomy (GTDB): domain Bacteria; phylum Bacteroidota; class Bacteroidia; order Flavobacteriales; family UBA7430; genus UBA6772. The sequence continues at coordinate 4,321 of CBCYMK010000015.1, forward strand.
AGGGATTTCTGTTTGCTACTGAGTGCGAAAGCAAGTGTAAGAGTCCCAATTCTACCTATAAACATACAGATCATAATTACTACTTTTCCGAGAAATGTGAGGTCGGCTGTAATCCCTGTAGAAAGTCCAACAGTAGAAAAAGCAGACACAATTTCGAAGGCTATAGGCATAATACCTTTTTCACCATCAGAAATACTCAATACAAAAATGGCTGCAAAAATGGAGGAAGCTGAAAATAAGAAAATAGAAAAAGCTTTGTGTAAGAGCTCTGGAGATATGGTTCTTTTTCCAATCTCAATTTTCTTTTTTCCTCTAATGGTGTTAATTGCCGAGTAGATGATTAAGGTGAATGTTGAGGTTTTTATCCCTCCACCTGTTGATCCGGGTGAGGCTCCAATAAACATTAAGAAAATAAATATTAAGAGCATTGGCGTTCCAATAATAGAAAAGTCAACGGTGTTAAAACCTGCTGTTCTGGCTGTAATAGATTGGAAAAATGAGGTAATCAATTGTCCTCCGAGCTTCATTCCATTTAAGGTATTTTCTTGTTCTAAAAAATAGAACATCAACATCCCAAAAGCGATTAAGATTAAAGAGGTGTATAAGGAGATTTGAGTACTTAGCTTAAGTCCTACCCAAGGGGCTTTAATAGATTTTTTTATACGTTCAAAATTAAATAGGTCTTCTATAACAGGGAATCCTACAGCTCCAAAAAAGATAAGTCCAGCAAGGACCATATGCATACTGTGAGAGTTTTGCACTAGATGTTCGTGTAAGCCATCAGAAAACAAAGAAAAGCCTGCGTTGTTGAAAGCCGAAATCGAATGGAATAAGGAGTAGAAAAATTGATCTTCTACAAATGGAAATTGAAGTTTTGGATTCCAAGTGAAATACAATAAAACCATTCCAATAAATTCCATGAAAAAACTAAAAAGGAAAATCTTCCTAAGTAATCCTTTTCCACTAAGTAAAGACTCTGAGCTGAAGTTTTCTTGAAGTATAGTTTGATGTTTTATGCCTAAACCCTTTTTAGAAAATAAGGCAAATAGTGTAGCAAAAGAGATGATATTAAGTCCACCCAATTGTATGAGTAACATAATTATAATATGACCTTTTTGAGTGAAATAGGTGGCTGTGTCAACTACGATTAATCCGGTAACACAACTGGCGCTAATTGAGGTGAATAATGCTTCAAAAAAAGGCATGTATTCTACCTCTTTTGTCATTTCTGGCATCATAAGAAATCCTGTTCCTATAAGGATTAGAGCCAAAAAGGAGGCGATAAGCATTCGAGGTGGACTCATTTTTGAGAAAGTGAGCTGCGTACTCGCTTTTCCAAGTTCAATACCTACCAAAACGAAGAAGTAGAATTGGAGAAATAATATGTAGAAATTCTCAAGTTGAAAAATCTCTACCTGCTGCCCTAGCCAGTTCAGAAGTGATTGCTGAAAGAATAGGGTAGAGCTAGCATTAGCCAAAATAAGAAATAGTAATAACCCTTCGAGCCAGGTCTCTCTAATAAGCTTTAAGGGTTCGTAGTTGTAGAGTAGGTCAGCTAAGTACTTTAAAATATAAAAGACGAAACTCCCTTTTATAGCAATAAGGATCCACTCTTTAATCCATTCGCTAGGATTAAAACCAAATTGGTAAATGAGTAGCGCTAAAATAAGGCTGGCAATTAAAAAGCTACCAATTTTAAATAGATTTAAAACGCGCTCTTTACTGTCGTAAAGTGCTAAGTTTATTTTCTCTCTTATGGATTGAATAGACATCCTTTGGTTCTTGCTTTTATTATTTTAATACTTACTGAGGTTTAATTATTAGTAGCGTTTAGCAGATCCTCTGTTAATATAGGAACCACTCCAACTTTTTCGCAAACTAATCCACCAGCTAAGTTAGCAATTCTCATTAATTGCTCATTGTCTAAGTTACAAGCCAATGCCAAGGCTGCTACAGAGACCACAGTGTCTCCAGCTCCCGAAACATCTACGATATTTCTTTTGTATGCTCTTTGTTTAAAGGATTTCGTTTTGTTTTGGAAATAAATTCCATGTTCCGATAGCGTTAATAGAATGCCTTTTGCATTTAATTTTTCGAGTACTATATTAACATTTTCTGAGAGTTCATTTTCAGAAGTCACGACAAATTCTACTCCCAAGCCCTCTTTTATTTCTTTGAGGTTTGGTTTGAAAATATCGACTCCTTGGTAAGCGAAAAAATTGTCTTTTTTAGGATCTACTATTGTAGGGATATTTAACTCTATCGCAATTTTAATTGCTTTCTGTATGAGTGTCTCTGTCAGTAAACCTTTATTGTAATCCTCAAAAACAAGTACATCGAACTTTTTACTTCTGATAAGTTTTTCTAACTCTACGATAATAGAGTTCTCTGTAATCGGTTTAGTGTTTTCTTCATCAACTCTTAACACGTGTTTGTTATCGCTAATAATACGTGTCTTTACAGTGGTGTTTCTATCACTTAGCTTTTGTAGTCCTTCACAGCTTAGTTTCTGCTTCTCCATGAGCATACAAAACACATCGCCATAATGGTCATTTCCGATTGCAGAAAACAGTAATGGTGTAGCTCCTAGAGATTGTATGTTTAGAGCAACGTTTGCCGCTCCACCCAATCTGCTTTCTCGTTTTTCTATATCAACTACAGGTACTGGTGCTTCTGGAGACATACGGTGTATGTTTCCCCACATATAAGCATCAATCATAGCATCACCAATTATGAGTACTTGCTTGTCCTTAAACTGATTTAATATAGAAGGTATTGAGTCCATTTAGATTTGTTTAGGTGCTATATAATTAGCTGCTCTGAATACAAAAGAACAAAAAAAATCCCCTACCGTTTGGTAGGGGACTAATAAATTATGCTAATTTCTCGAGTGCTGTTTTAATTCTTCTTACTGCTTCAACGAGTATTTCGTCTGCTGCGGCATAGGAAATACGCATGCAGTTTGGCGAGCCAAAAGCTTCACCAGTTACAGTAGCTACATTAGCTTCGTTAAGTAAATACATGCAGAAATCGTTTGCATCTGCTACAGTAGTTCCGTTAAATGATTTTCCAAAATAGTGCGATACATCAGGGAAAATATAAAAGGCTCCTTGTGGAATACTCAATTTTAAACCATCAATTTCTTGAAGTTTAGAAATCATTAAATCTCTTCTTCTTAAGAAAGCTTCACGCATATCTTTAGTACAAATAGGGTCTGCAAGAACTGCAGCTTCGGTAGCTTTTTGAGCTATAGAACAAGTAGCGGAGGTTGTTTGACCTTGCATCTTAGTACATGCAGCAGCCAGCCATTTAGGAGCTCCTAAATACCCAACTCTCCATCCCGTCATGGCGAATCCTTTAGATACACCATTTACGGTAACAACTCTTTCTTTAATAGACTCGAATTGACCTATACTCACGTGTTCGCCAAGGAAATTTATGTGCTCGTATATCTCATCAGAGATGATAATTAATTCTGGGTGTTTTTCAAAAACTTTTACTAGTTCAGCTAATTCAGCACGGCTATAAACCGATCCTGTAGGATTACAAGGTGTACTAAATAAAAAGGCTTTTGTTTTTGGTGTTATCGCATCTTCAACTTGTTTTGCGGTAACTTTAAAATCTGCTTCAACGCTTGCTTCAATAACTACTGGAGTTCCTTCGGCCATTTTCACCATCTGAAAATAACTTACCCAGTAAGGAGCAGGTACAATTACTTCATCACCCGGATTAACGATAGCTAACATCAGCTGCGCTAAAGTTTGTTTGGCTCCAGTAGAAGCTACAATCTCATCTGGAGCATAGCTAAGGTTGTTGTCTCTTTGGAACTTTGTAGAAATGGCAGACCTCAACTCTCCTAAGCCCGGTACTGGGGTGTAGTGAGAGAAATTATCGTCGATTGCTTTTTTTGCCGCTTCTTTAATGAAATCAGGTGTATCGAAATCAGGTTCTCCCAAACTTAATGAGATTACATCTACACCACTGTCAATTAATTCACGACTTTGACGTGCCATTGCGATGGTTTGAGATTCTTCTAAACTTAGAATACGGTCTGATAAAATGTTCATTTTCTTTGGGTATATGGCTTATTAGCTTTTTACGAGCTGCAAATATAAACAAGTGAATTTGTAAAACGAAAATCGGGCCTTTAAATCTTGAAACAAAAAAACGAACCGAAGTTCGTTTTTTATAGTTCGTAAAAGGTAGATGAAACTGTAGGTTCACACTAGTTACCTTCCCCGCTTAATTCTTCAGCTTATACCTTAGCGATAGATGATTTGTTAACTACTAATTTAGCAGTACCACCTTCTGCTTGGATCAAAAGCGTTTCATCGTTAACCTCAAGTACTTTAGCGTGTATACCACCTAGGGTAATTACTTTGTCCCCTTTTTGAATTTCTGCACGAAATTTAGCCTCGTCTTTTTGTTTTTTCACTTGTGGGCGAATCATAAAAAAGTACATAACGATTACGATGGCAATCATAGGTAAAAAACTCATAATTCCCGATGCTGTATCAGCTAATAAAATAGATAACATATTATTCTTCTTTTAAGTTTACTAATCCAGTAACTTTTAATACCATTTGGTTAGGAACCATATTGGTAGTAAGTGTTACTTTTTTATTTTGTTTTCCTTTTTTTCCTTTACTGTTGAATTTCACATCCACTATACCCGATTCTCCTGGAGCTACAGGTTGTCTAGGCCATACAGGTACGGTACATCCACAGGATCCTTTGGCATTAGAAATAATCAATGGTTCGGAGCCCGTATTTGTAAATTCAAAAGCGTATTCTACTGATTCACCTTGGGTGATTTCACCAAAGTTCCACTCAGTAGTTTCAAATTCCATTTTCGCATCCGAAGTAGTATCTATTTGATCTAGTGTTACTGGGATGCGTTTTTTTTGTTTGCTTGAGTCAATCTTTGAACTTGCGTTTTCGTTGCATGCAATAAGCCCAAGGCTCAAGATAACTATTAGTATATTTTTTTTCATTGTGATTTTTTTGTAGTGTTTTAGACTAAGCCTCTACCTAGTTTTTTTAAGGTTCCTTCTTCTTTAAAACGGATGGCTAATTTATCAATTACACCATTAATAAAGATTTTACTTTTCTGACTAGAATAATCTTTAGAGAGTTCGATGTATTCGTTAAGAGTAACTTTTACCGGTATAGTTTCGAAATTCAACAATTCACAAATGGCCATTTGCATGAGCAATTGATCCATGTCTGAAATGCGTTCTTCGTCCCAGTTACTAGCTGTTTCTACAATATACTTTTTGTAGTCTGCAGAATTAAGTATAGTTCTTTTAAGTAAGTTCGATGCAAATTCTTTATCGTCCTCATCTTTAAATAAAGGGAGTAGCCTAGCGTATTCATCACTTTCAGATTTAAGCGACTTAATCGTTTTTACTACTGATAAGTTCGCTACCTCAAAGTCGTCTAGCCAGTAGATGCTTTTTTCTTCTAGGAAGGAGTGTACATCTTCATTTGCTGCAATAAACTCCATGAAAAGTGCTGAGGTAAATTTACGATCTTCTATGAAAGAAGTGTTTTTGTCGTTTATATAGCTATTGTACATCTCAGACTCTTGAATTTGTCTGAAAATTTTACCTACCAACTCTGGGTTCTCGTCCCAATAGATTTCTTCGTTTTCAAAGTGATCTGTAAGCAAGAGGTTCTCAGCTAAAAGGCTGAGTGTTTTATTGTCAATAAACTTAGTGTTTGGATTCAGGTCTTCCTGTGTAGGGAGCAATTTTACTTTACCCTTTTCTATTTTATCTTCTGCTTGTTTTTTTATGGCAACAAGTAGGAGTAGAAGATGTATGTATAAAGAATGTGCTTTATCGAAACTGTTATTTAAATCGCGTTCACTTTTAGTAAGGTCATCACTTTCTGAGTGAAAAAATGCGTAAAGAATCTGAAGTACTTTAATTCTAATATGTCTTCTGTTGAGCATAGATTTGGGTTTCAATGAGCGTAAAAAAATGGAAAGTCCCTATTGGAACTTTCCATCAAATATAAAATTATTATTTAGCTAAAGCAGCACTTACTCGATTTTGAGCAATTTGTTTGGCTGCTTCATGAGAAGTGATTCCTTCCAACTCAGATTTCTTTAAAATCTCTAAAGTAGTATTGTAAATCTCTTTTGTTTTAGCTAGTGCTTCTTCTCTGTTGTATCCTTGTAATTCAGAATAAACATTTATTAAACCACCGGCATTAATTAAGAAATCAGGCGCGTAAATCATACCTTTGTTCATAACCATCTGACCGTGTTTTACTTCATCAGCTAACTGATTGTTTGCTGCACCAGCAATAATTTCACAGTTTAAGCGACTTAGTGTATCGTCGTTCACAGAAGCTCCTAATGCACAAGGAGCGTAAATGTCCATGTCTACATCATAAATAGCATCTCCTTCTACTATGGTAGCTCCATATTTTGCAGCAACCATCTCTAAACGTTCTTTGCTAATATCGTTAATTGTAACAATTGCACCTTCTTCGGTTAAGTGTTTAACCAAGTTCATTCCTACATTCCCAATACCTTGTACAACTACTTTCTTGCCAGTTAAAGAGTCAGACCCCCATTTGTACATAGCAGATGCTTTCATCCCCATATATACACCGTATGCAGTTACTGGAGAAGGATCTCCAGAGCCACCCATAGATTCAGGGATCCCTGTAACGTGTTTAGTTTCTTCACGAACCATCTCCATATCGTGTGTAGTCATACCTACATCTTCTGCAGTGATATAGTTTCCACCTAAAGTTTCTACAAACTTTCCAAAACGACGCATAAGAGCATCTGTTTTTTGCGTTTTTGCATCTCCAAAGATTACGGCTTTACCACCTCCTAAGTTTAATCCAGAAATAGACGCCTTAAATGTCATACCACGAGATAGACGTAATACATCGTTAAGTGCTTCTAATTCATTCTTATAATTCCACATTCTAGTTCCCCCTAAAGCTGGTCCTAGTGCAGTACTGTGTATTGCTATAATTGCTTTTAATCCTGTTTCTTCATCCTGACAAAAAACAATCTGTTCGTGTCCCATTTCGCTCATTTCACGAATTACTGGGTTTGTTGAAGATTGTGTATCCTGTACGTCGGTTACTTTAATCATAATGTTTAATTTTATGTTGACTGAATTTTATTTCACAAGAACTAAGATTACTCATCTTAGAGCTGTATTTTTGATTCAGAATTAATACTCTTAAATTTGCTGCAAAAGTACTCTTTTTTTTGCAGATAAAAAACTGATAGTTATCGCATGAAGACATTAAAACATCTCAATAAATATTTTTGGAAATACCGTTATCGGTTTGTTTTGGGATTGCTGTTTATCTTTACCTCCAATATCTTCGGGCTTTACCCGCCAATTTATATTGGAGAAGTACTCAATTTAATTAGTGATTCTTTAGGGCAGGAAAATTCTTTAGAAAATAATATTCAAAGCATACTAAAAGGACAATTGGCTTATTATGCTTTTTTGGTTTTACTGTTTGCGATAGGTAGGGGTTTATTTATGTTTTTTATGCGTCAGACCTTAATCGTAATGTCTAGAATGATAGAATACGACCTTAAGAATGAGATTTATAATCATTATCAAAAATTGAGTATTTCTTTTTATAAAAGAAATAAAACTGGCGATTTAATGAACCGCATAAGTGATGATGTGAGTAAGGTTCGTATGTATTTAGGTCCTGCTATATTATACAGCACAAATTTGGTAATTAGTATAGCGCTCATAGTTCCCAAAATGATTAGCGTAAGTCCGAAATTGACATTGTTTGCGCTAAGCCCCTTACCCATTTTAGTAATTGCAATTTACAAGGTGAGTTCTGTAATGAATACAAAGAGTGAAATTGTGCAAAAGCAATTGTCTAAATTATCGAGTATCTCTCAAGAGACTTTTTCGGGAATACGGGTAATAAAATCCTATACTCAGGAAGGTTTTGCCAATACTCAATTTGTAAATGCAGCAGAGGAGTATAAGTCTAAGAATTTGGACCTAGTAAAGGTTAATGCCTTGTTTTTTCCACTAATGATTTTGTTGATTGGCTTGAGTACTTTGTTCACAATTTATGTTGGAGGTATGGAGGCGATAGCTGGGAATATACAAATTGGTGATATCGCTACTTTTGTTATTTATGTAAATATGCTCACCTGGCCTGTGGCTTCTTTAGGTTGGGTAACTTCAATAGTACAACGTGCCGCTGCTTCACAAGGGCGAATTAATGAGTTCTTGTTAGAAGAACCTGAAATTCTCAATCCATCTGAAACTAGCTTTGATATTGCTGGAGATATACATTTTAAAGATGTTAGTTTTGTTTATGCCGACACCGGGATTAAAGCACTAAATAAGCTTTCTTTTACCTTAAAAGAAGGGTGTACACTAGGTGTAATTGGAAAGGTTGGCTCTGGGAAAAGCACCCTAGCAGAATTGCTCTGCCGTATTAATGATCCATCATCTGGAGAAATAATTTTAGGGTCTCATCAAATTAATAAGGTTAATTTAAAAGAGCTTCGTTCTTCTATAGGGTATGTCCCGCAGGAGTCGTTTTTGTTTTCTGACACCCTCTATAATAATATTGCTTTCGGTGCTACAGATGCTACAGAGCAAGATGTTGTTAATGCAGCTAAAGCTGCTGGTGTTTATGCTGATATAATGCAATTTAAAGATCAGTTTGACACATTAATAGGGGAGAGAGGAGTGACTTTGTCTGGAGGGCAAAAACAACGAGTTTCTATTGCGAGGGCTTTAATAAGAAATCCAAAATTTATGTTGTTCGACGATTGTTTATCTGCTGTAGATACGGAAACAGAAGAGTTGATACTCCAAAATATAAAAGCTAAAAGTTCCAATAAAACAACGCTTATAATTTCGCATAGAGCCTCATCTCTTAAGCATGCTGATGAAATAATTGTTCTGGATGAAGGTTCAATAATTGAAAAAGGAACTCACGAAGATTTACTAGATTTAAAAGGCCAGTACTTCGATATCTATAAAAAGCAACTGTCCGAATCTAGAGCTTAAATAGCTTTTAGTGGTTTTTCTTTTATTTAAGGATTATTTTTACAAGATTTGACTATTGAATTACGAATGAATGATGACTATGGATACACAGGATACAAATTCACAAGAAATATTCTCAAAAAAATTGAGAGCTGGACGTAGAACCTATTTCTTTGATGTTAAATCTACCAGAGCTGACGATTACTATTTAACCGTTACAGAGAGTAAGAAACATACCAATGAGGATGGTTCTGCATATTTTAAAAAACATAAAATCTTTTTATACAAAGAAGATTTTATAGAATTTAAAGAGATACTCGATGAGGTTACTCAGTTTATAATTAGTGAAAAGGGAACTGATGTGATCTCAGACTTTGAGCCTAAAGAAACTTCTACAGATATTTCTCCAGCTGAGGATGAACAAAGTATTACACCCGACTCGAATTTTACAAGTATAGAATTTGAAGATATTTAATAGTTTCAGAATTATATCTAAACAAAAGAAAGGCTGCCTTAGGGCAGCCTTTCTTTTTGGGTCAGATTTTTTTGTAAGGGTTTAAGTCTTAACTCTAGCTAGCTATTTAAAATAGAATTAATAATTCTCTCTAAATTCTTTCTTTAAAAGTGTTAGGGCTTCATCGATCATCCATTTGTGTTCTTCTATTGAAGCTTCAATAATTAATTTGCCAAATTCGGTAGCGTCAGAGTTGGGGGCTACGGAGCGTACTTGCTCATTTATAACGGTAAGAAGTTGGTCTTTTGCTTTGTTGATTAACTCCCATGCTTCGTCAGAAACATATACTTGTTGCGACATATTATGGTCGTATTCGCTTCGAATAGTCTGTATTAATGCTCTGTGTAAACTCATGGATTTCATAGAAGGTGCCTGCACCCTTATGAGTAAGTTGGATGGTTGCATGCGCTCCAAAAACAAAGTTAACCTCTCGTAGGCTTGAGCTCTAAGAGGGACCATCTGTTTAGTAGTCGCTTTTTTATACTCAAATACCCTGCGTGTATGGTCGTGGTGTAGTACTTTGTTTAACATATATACGGCAAGCATCATCACTAATACTGCGGGTAGTATAAATCCTAGTTGATCTAGTAGGGCTGTCATGAAAAAATATTTTAGCTAAAATAGAAAATAATTAAGAGCTAAGCGATCTTAAATACGATTGTTAAGGACTAATAAACAAGTTCTAAATTTACGAAACTGCACAATTAAAGTATCTTTACAGCTTATGATGCATTTGAAGGATATATTAAAAAAGGGGCTAAGTTTTTTTACTTCTGGAACTGAACGTAGCGTGTTGGTAATTTGTTTTTTACTCTCTACACTCTTTTGGGTACTTATAAAATTCTCCAAAGAATATACCTACTATATCGACTATCCTATAGAAATCGTAAATCAACCTATAGAGAAATACCTTAAAAAAGAACCATTAAAGATCTTGAAGGTTAAAGTAAATGGCTTTGGGTTTAATTTCGTTAAAGAATATTTTACGAATAGAAATATGGAGGTTGATGTATCTAATCTTCCGTATTTATCGGCTAAAGAATCTTATTATTGGTTAACCGAATCTAACTTGGCAGAGATGGCTATTGATTTAGGAGGTTTTTCAATACTAGAAATAGAACCCGACACCTTGTTTTTGTCGTATAGTAACAATACAAAGAAAACAGTCGATGTAAAGGTGCCTTTGGAATTAGAATTTAGAGAAAACTATATTCAATACAGTTCTTTAAAGGTAAACCCAAATCAAATTGAGGTTTATGGCCCTGCGCATTTAGTAGATACCCTTAGTGTTTTATATAGTGAGCCTTTAATTGCAAAAGATATTATTGACGATGTTGATGAAAACTTGCAGTTGGTCTTTCCTAATAAGTTATTATCCTCTAGAGAAACACAAGTTTCTGTACATCTCGACGTAGAAAGATTCACCCAGATAAATAAGGTGATTCCTATACGAATGAAAAACTCCCCTAAAGGAGCGACCTTATCTTTAAAGCCCTCTGAAGTTGAGCTTTCTTTTTGGGTTGCTATGCAAGATGTAAATAAGGTTTCGGATGCTGATTTTTATATTTATTGTGATTATAATGAGGTGTTAAAATCTGAAAGTACACTACTTAATGTGTTTATAGATGAGTATAAGTATCCTTCAATAGTGAAAAGAGTTAAGTATAGTCCAACGACAATAGAATTTGTTGATTACTGATGGTTAAGATAGGATTAACAGGTGGTATAGGAAGCGGTAAGACTACTGTTGCTCAGGTTTTTGAGCAACTTGGTATTTCTGTATATTCTTCCGATGATAGGGCTAAGTCTATTATGGTGAGCGATAAGCGATTAAGGGGCGAAATAATCAGTGTTTTTGGTATTGAGTCTTATATTGAAGGAAAGCTTAATAGAGCGTATATAGCGGCAAAAGTTTTTTCTAGCCAATCGGAATTAGCTAAATTAAATGCTATTGTTCATCCTGCATTAAAACGAGATTTTGATCTATGGTGCAAGAAACAGAAGAGTACTTATATTTTAAAAGAGGCAGCTATTTTGTTCGAAAGTAATGCCTATTTAGGTTTAGATAAAGTTGTTTTAGTTACAGCACCAAAAGAGTTGAGAATTTCTAGGGTATTGAAAAGAGATTTATCCACTAAAGAAGAGGTGCTTTCGAGGATGGATAAGCAATGGTCAGATACGCAAAAAAGAGACTTGTCGGATTTTGAAATCGTAAACGACGAAAAACAATCGGTTCTAAAACAAGTTTTAGCGCTACATGAGCAATTAATGAGATTGTCTAATAAATAGAATCTATAGTACCTTTTCCTTCTCTAATAATACTGTATTCTGAGTCGTCTGTACAATCGACTACAGTAGAGGCTATGTTTTCGCCATAACCACCATTAATAACGATGTCTACCAGGCTGCTGTATTTTTCATAAATTAGTTCAGGGTCGGTAGAGTATTCAATTATATCATCCTCATCTTTAATAGAAGTTGTAACGATGGGACTGCCTAGTGCTTTCACAATTTCTCTTGCAATGCTATTTTCTGGTATTCTAATCCCAACAGTTTTCTTTTTGTTGCTAAATATTTTTGGAATTTTACCTGTTGCGTTTAAGATTACCGTGTAAGGGCCAGGAAAAACTCTTTTTAATAATTTATAGGTTTGGGTGCTTACTTGTTTGGCATAAACAGAGAGGTGACTCAAGTCGTAACAGATAAAAGAGAAATGTGCATCCTTTAGTTTTACCCCTTTTATACGGGCAATTCTTTCGAGCGCTTTTTTATTGTTAATATCACAACCCAATGCATAAACAGTATCGGTAGGATAAATAATTACCCCGCCATTCTTTAAGCAGTTTGCCACTGCTTCAATTTCCTTTTCATTAGGGTTTTCGTTGTAAATTCGTTTTAGCATTTGCGGAAGTTACAAATTAATGATTGAAAATTAGTGACTTATACTCCTGTTGATAGATTGCTGCTTGGTTTTAGGTCAAGGCCTTGTAAAGGATCTCTACGGGGTGTAAGGCATCTCTCTTTGTCCCATCTTTAATTTGATGTCTACAACTGGTTCCAGGAGCGCAAATAATAGTGCTTTCAGGTTCTTTTCGTACGGTTGGGAAGAGTACAAGCTCTCCAATTTTCATAGACACCTCATAGTGTTCTTTTTCGTAGCCAAATGAACCTGCCATTCCACAACATCCCGAAGGTATTAATTGAACCTTGTAGTTTTTAGGTAGCCCTATAGTAATTTTTGAAGGAACTAATGAGGAGTTCGCCTTTTGATGACAATGACCATGAAGTCGTATATATACTTCTTTTTCGGTGAAACTTTCGCTGTTGATATTTTTAGCTTCAATTTCTCTAGCTAAAAACTCTTCTATGGTGAAAGTGTATTTGGCTAGATATTTGGCGCTTTTTTGGTCTTCTGCTAAGTCTAAATATTCGTCGCGTAAGGTTAAAATTGCAGACGGTTCTAGACCTATTAGGGGCTGTTCTTCTGAAACTAATGTAGACAGAAGTTTTACATTTTTATTAGCTAAAGCTTTTGCTTCAGAAAGGAAGCCTTTGGAAATAAAAGTTCTTCCACTTTCTTCGTGCTTAGGGATAACGACTTGGTAGCCTAGTCTATTCAGAAGTTTTATGGTAGTTATCCCAATATGTGTATCGTTGTAATTGGTAAATTCATCGTTAAATAAATAGACCTTACCCTTCGCTAAATTGCCTTTTTGTGGGTTGTTCTTATACCATTTCGATAAGGTGCTTGCTTGTAGTAAAGGCATATTCCTTTCGCTGGCTACCCCCATGAGTTTTTTTGCAATTGCCGAACTAAGTTTATTCTTCATTAGGAAGTTGTAAACTGTAGGGGCTAAGGCTGCAATTTTATTTGAACGTGTAACGTTTGCGAAAAGTTTAGCTCTTAAAGGTGCTCCCTCTTCTTTGTAATACTGGTAGGTGTATTCGGCTTTTAGCTTAGCCATATCTACATTAGAAGGGCATTCTGTTTTACAGCCCTTGCATGAAATGCATAGGTCCATTACATCTTTAACCTCTTCGTTTTTAAAAGGCTTCTCTAGCGACACGTCACTCAGTACTTCACGTAAAATATTTGCTCGAGCTCGGGTGGTATGTTTTTCCTCTCTTGTAGCCATATAACTAGGACACATGGTTCCCCCCGATAGTTCTGTTTTTCTACAGTCTCCCGATCCATTGCATTTTTCTGCAGCACGCAGCATTCCTTTGTCGCTTCCGAAGCTAAATGCAGTGTTAAATTCTGGGGTGCTGTAGCCGGGCATATACCTTAGGAAAGTATTCATTGAGGGAGTGTCCACAATTTTTCCTGGATTAAATATCCCTTTGGGATCCCAAGTGTTTTTTAGGTCTTTACAGTGTTGGTAATTTTTTTCACCTATCATAAAAGGAATGTATTCTCCTCTTAATCTCCCGTCCCCATGTTCGCCACTTAAAGATCCCTTGTATGCTTTTACTAAATGAGCTATGTCGGTGGCTATTGTTTTAAAAAGCTTATTCCCTTCTTCCGTTTTTAGGTCGATTATAGGTCTTAGGTGAAGTTCTCCTGTTGCTGCGTGCGCGTAGTGAACACAAAAGAGATCTCTCTTTTTTAAGATTTCATTAAAATCTTCTATAAACGCAGGAAGGTCGTTTACATCTACTGCGGTGTCTTCAATTACAGCTACTGCCTTTGCATCGCCAGGAATATTTGATAAAAGCCCTAATCCAGCTTTTCTAAGTGTCCATACTTTTTTTATGTCTGCTCCAGTAACTACAGGGAAGTGGTAACCCAGTTGGGTCTTTTCAAACTGAGCAAGACATTCTAGAATTATACGGTCGAGTTTCTCTTGACTAGCTTCTACAAATTCAACCACTAAAATAGCTTTAGGGTCACCTTTTACGAAAAATCTGTTTTGTTCTTGTTCTTTATTGGCCTTAGTGCAGTCTAAGATAAAATGATCCATTAACTCACAAGCTGTAGGATTAAATTTTAATGCTTCTAAGTTCCCTAGCAATGCTTCGTTAACAGAGTTAAAGTGTATGCAAACTACCGATTGAAATTCTGTAGGGGCCTGAACAAGATTTAGCTTTAATTCTGTAGTGAAGGCGAGTGTCCCTTCTGAACCAGCTAGTAGCTTACAGAAATTAAACTGTTCTGTAGATTGTGTAAAAGGGCTGGATTGTGCTAATAAGTCTAGAGCATAGCCCGTATTTCTACGAGGTATACTCTTCTTGGGAAATTCCTTTTCTATTTCAATTCTGTTTTCTTCATTAGAAAACAGCTCTTTAGCTTGCTTGTAAATATTTGTTTCTAATTCCGAAACTGTACCTATGCCATTGGCTTTGGCTTCGAACTCTTGGTCGCTTATCGCTTTGAATTCTGTTTCATTTCCGTCTGCAAGGATTACTTTTATTGAAACTAAATGTTCTCTAGCAGAGCCGTAAATAACAGATCTCGACCCACAAGAGTTGTTTCCTACCATCCCGCCTATCATACACCTATTCGATGTAGAGGTTTCAGGTCCGTAAAAAAGACCGTATTCTTTTAAGTGTAAATTGAGCTCGTCGCGTATTACTCCAGGTTGAACAATAGCATAATTATCTTCTTTATTGACTTCAATAATTTGTCGAAATTCTTCAGAAATATCCACTATTATTCCACTACCCACTACCTGACCAGCTAAAGAGGTCCCTGCTGCTCTAGGGATTATAGAAACCTGCTCTGTGTTTGCAAATCGTATTAGTTCTAGTAAGTCCTCTTTTGTTTTTGGTATAGCTACAGCTAGGGGCATTTCTCTATACGCCGAAGCATCTGTAGCATAGAGTTTACGCATTGTTTTGTCAAAATAAAACTTCCCTTGAAGCTGCTTTGCTAAAGCTGTGAGTTTGCTCTGTATCAAAAAAAAATATTTAAATGTTTTAAAGCTGAAAGTTAGAAATTTTAAGTCTCAAGCTTTAATAATTTACGGCAAAAAAAAAGGTTAAAGGAAGAAAGTAAACTTTCAACCTTTAACCTTTGAGTTTTAAACTATACTATTGCTGTACTAAATCTGTGCTTTCGAAAATTTTATCAGCTGATGCTGCTATGAAGCCATTATAGATTTCACCATTTTCTGCAGTATATCTTCTAGCAAATTCATAGTAACAAGTAGTAACTGTATTTTTACCTTCTATAAATTCTATTTCAGTAGTGTCAGCTAAAATACTCGACTGCTCAAGTAGCTGTGCAGGAGTACCTTTAATTTCACCTCCAGAAGTGTTCATTTTGAACCCTTGTTCTTTTACGAATTCATTTACTTCTTCTAAACCTTTGAACTGTTCAAATTGATTTACAAATACTGTAAAGTGATTGGCACAGAATCCACAGATATACATCCAAGCTGCATATTCAGATTCTGCTCTTAGAGTCTCATAGATTGTGTACGAAGGTTGTCCCCATACTCTCCCTTTAAACAATAGGTCTTTATCTTCAAATACTGTATTGTCTACAGCGTCTAAAGTTGTTTTTATTATACGTTGTGCCTCAATAGAGATTTCTTCTAGCTTTAATTCGCTAATGAAAATTTTTGGTGCTTTAGTGTCTGTAGCATGTTGGAAATGACGAGCAAATAATTTCTTTGCCTTAAATTCGTACTCTCCGCAAGGCTCGTATCCAGCAGCTAAAAATGGCTTTGCCAAAACATCGATGTTTACTCTAGGATCGTTAAATGTTCTAATCGCAATATGATCGTTCTCAACTTCTCCTTCAACTCTGTCGTTGAATAAATCGTACACTTTTTTTGCTGATGGGGTAATAGCAATATACCCTTCCCATAAACGTGCTAAAATTTCTTCTTTGTTCATCTTAGATGTTTTTTATTTATCTGTGGCAAAAATAGTTAGATTGACTCTTGTTTAGTGGTAAATTAAGATTAATTATATCTAATTTGTTAATATTATATGTATATGATTATATTTGCTTTGATTTATGGAATTATAACTTAAAACAATGCTTGCATGCAGTTAAATAACCAACTTGACTTTGTAGATAAGGAGATATTAAGGCTTTTGAAGTCCGATTCCCGCCAATCGTATGTAGAAATTGCAAAAGTGTTAAAGGTTTCTAACTCTCTGATTCATCAGCGTATAGCGAAAATGAAGGTCAGTGGATTGATAATAAACACCACTGTTACGCTCGATGAAAAACGCTTGGGGTATAAGGCTTGTTCCTTTACAGGGATTGTATTAAAAGAAGCGCATTACGCAAAACAGGTTGTAACTGAGTTGCAGAAAATACCCGAGGTGGTAGAATGTGATTTTGTATCTGGAAAGTACGCTGTTTTTGTGAAGGTTTTTGCAGCCGATAATGAGCATATGAGGGAAGTCTTGTATGAGAAAATACATCAAATAGAAGGTGTTTCGGGAACAGATACATTTATTTCTTTTGGTGCTCA
The DNA here is from genome assembly GCA_965183875.1 of Flavobacteriales bacterium. Classification (GTDB taxonomy): domain Bacteria; phylum Bacteroidota; class Bacteroidia; order Flavobacteriales; family UBA7430; genus UBA6772. Next base: position 21,279 of record CBCYMK010000015.1, read on the forward strand.
ATTCAGTCGCTCTGTTCCAATTGTATAATTTTTTTATAAGCAAGATTATTATTCAATTATTGAGTCTTTTAATTTGGCTGTGCTGCTGCAAGCAACTATTAATTGATAATTAGTAATTACCAATAAAATAATAATATTATTTTCGTTGAATTAAAGACATGCAATGAAACTCACTTTTTATAAATACCAAGGGGCAGGAAATGATTTTGTGATGATCGACAATCGCACTAATTCTATTTCACTGACTAAATCCCAAGTAGCAAGGCTTTGTGATCGCAGGTTTGGTGTAGGTGCCGATGGTCTTATACTACTAGAAACTTCTAGTGTTTCAGATTTTAAAATGACTTATTTCAACGCAGATGGTTTATTGGGTTCAATGTGTGGTAACGGTGGTAGGTGTGTAGTGGCTTTTGCGAATCGTTTGAGTGTGTTTACTGAGTCTTGTACTTTTGAAGCTTTCGATGGATCACACAAAGCAAGCTTATTAGTTGATGATACTATTTCACTTGAGATGTCTAAGGTAAGTGCTATTTCTAAAATTGAAAACGACTGGTTATTAGATACCGGTTCTCCACACTTAGTGCGTTTTGTGTCTGATTTAAACTCAATTGATATTAAGGCTGAAGGGGCTAAAATTCGTTATTCCGAACCCTATAGCACAAATGGAGTAAACGTAAATTTTGTTCAATTTACTGATAATGGTTTGGTAATAAGAACGTACGAAAGAGGCGTAGAAGACGAAACCTTGGCTTGTGGTACTGGGGCTACAGCTTCTGCTATAGCTGCTTTTGAAGCTGGTTTAACAAATGAGAAAACAATAAAGTTAGTAGCCTTAGGTGGCGATTTGGAAGTTCGTTTCTCTAAAGTAGAGAATATATATATACATATCCAATTAATTGGAGCGGCAGAATTCGTTTTTAAAGGAGAAATTGATGTCTGATTTTAAGTTAAAATATAGAGCCCTAGAACCCGAAGACGTTAGCATGCTTTTTAAGTGGGAAAACGATTTGGAAATTAATGAGGTGAGCCTCTCTAAGGTTCCTTTTTCTAAGTATATCTTGGAACAGTATATTGCTCAAGCTCATTTAGATATTCAGCAAGCCGGACAGTATAGGTTTGTTTTAGAAGATCTCGAAGGTAATTCTGTAGGTTGTGTAGATTTATTCGATTACGATGCTATAGACAGACGTGCCGCAATAGGTATAATTATAGAAAAAAAGTACCGATTAAATGGTTATGCCGCAGAAGCTATTTCTTTAATGAAAGACTATGCATTTAATAGAATTGGTATGCGACAATTGTATTGTTCTGTAGGTGTTTCTAATACCAGTAGTTTAAAGTTATTCCGTTCAGCTGGATTTACTGAAATTGGAGTCCGCAAAGATTGGACTTACAGAAATGGCGAATTTCACGACCTTATAGAGTTTCAATTTATAAACAATTAATTTGTCTAAGAACGCCCTATATTTCTTTGTGCTCCCTTTGGTGTTATTCATAGTAGCTGGATTGAATTCATGCATACCAGAAGTACCCAAAGAAGTTTATTTAAACCTATCGGACTCTGTTGCTTATGTAGGTGGGGAGACGTGTAGGTCTTGTCATTACGATAAACATAAAACCTATGAGCATACCGGAATGGGACAGTCTTTTGGTATGGCAAATCCCCAGAAAAGTGCTGCTGATTTTAACCGCGATTCCATATTGTACGATACGCATAGCGATTTGTATTACCATCCTTTCTGGTCTTCCGATAGTTTATTACTCCACGAATACCGGCTTTTAAATGCCGATACAGTACACAAAAGAGTTCAAGCAGCTTCTTATATTATTGGTTCTGGACAACATACAAACTCTCATATTTCAAATACCAAGGGCTATCTACATCAGTTGCCGTTTACCTATTATACACAAAACGGGAAGTTAGATTTACCTCCAGGGTTTGAAGATGGGTTTAATACCCGTTTTAATCGTAAAATTGGCTTGGAGTGTATGTCATGTCATAACTCCTTTCCAGAATTTGTTCTCGGTTCAGAAAATAAATTTGAAGAGGTGCCTCAGGGGATTTCTTGCGAACGTTGTCATGGTCCAGGTGAAATTCACGTAGCCGAAAAAATGAAAGGGGTTTTTGTAGATACCGCTACTGCTATAGATTATACCATTGTAAATCCAGGTAATCTAAGTTCCGAATTACAGTTTGATCTATGCTCACGCTGTCATTTACAAGGTAATACCGTTCTTGAAGATGGTAAATCATTTTTTGACTTTAAGCCAGGGATGCACCTTCATGAAGTAATGAATATTTTTTTACCAAGCTACAAAGACAACGATAGTTTTATAATGGCATCGCATGTGGATAGGCTCAAAATGAGTGAGTGTTTTTTACATTCTGAGGATCAACTCACCTGTGTAAGTTGCCATAACCCTCATATAAGCGTTAAAAAAACATCTAAGTCTGTTTTTAATAAGGCTTGTGTTTCCTGCCATACTGCAGTAAAAAAGCATAGCATCGAGAAAGGTGATGATTGTGTTGTCTGTCATATGCCAAAATCTGGGTCTAGTGATATCCCTCACGTAAGTGTTACCGATCATAAAATTTCTATTCCTCAGCAGGTGTCCACCCAAGAAACTATAGCTGTAAAAGAGTTTATCGGGCTTTATTGTGTTAATAATCCTCACCCATCAGACTTAATAATACTTAAAGCATACTTGCAGCAATATGAAAAGTTTGAGCAAGAATCGTATTATTTAGATTCTGCCTTGGTATACTTGAAAAAAATTGATGAATCTCTCACGGTAAAAGAGTGGATTAAATATTACTTTTTCTCAGCTAATTACAGTTCTCAAATAAGTTGGTTTGAGAAAGAAAACTTCGCCACCCGTTTGGAGCAACTCTCAACACAATCGTATGCTAACGACGATGCCTGGGCATGGTATAGAATTGGGGAGGCTTACTATAAGTTACAGCAATATAAACTGGCAGTGGATTGTTTTAAGCAAGCAACATTGTTGGCTCCCTACCATTTAGATATTCAAAATAAATATGCAATGGCTTTGTTGAAAATAGATCGAAGGAGTCAAGCAGAAAAAGTATTCGAATTTATTCTAAATGAAAATCCTAACTTTGAAATGCTCTATGCCAACTATGGTTATTTAATGAGCTTAAATGGCGACTTTGCGAAAGCCAGGGTGCTCTATGAAAAGGGAATTGCATTAAATCCAGATAGGGCTCAGTTGTGGTTGAATTTGGCGGCTTATTATTTACAGGTAGAAGATATCTTTGAGGCTAAGTCTGCTTTAAAACAGGTAATCCGAATAGATCCGAATCACAAACGAGCTAATCTATTATTGAAACAGTTAAAATGAAAAAGATACTCCTTATAAGTCTGTTTATTATTGTGCTCTTTACAAGCATAGTCTCTTACTTTACCTACCAACAGGTGTTTGCTCCGCTATCTGACTCCGATGAAATTGTGCTGATCCCTAGAGGGGCTAGCTTTGAGGACTTAAAAGATAGTTTGTTTGTACATGATTTACTTACAAACGATGCTGTTTTTGATGTATTTTGTGAAAAGAAGAGATACAGTAAAATCCACCCAGGGAGGTATTTTGTTGGCGCTGGAACAGATTTAAATTCATTAGTAAATATGTTTCGTTTAGGTTCGCAAGAACCCTTAAATATAATTTTCAATAATGCTTCTACCCTAGAAGATTTAGCTGGTAAACTAGCTAGTCAAATAGAAACGGATTCATTGAGTTTACTTTCGGCATTTAAAAGTGACTTATTTTTCGAAACTTATAGCTTAAATGAGGCATCCGCTAGGAAATTATTTATTCCTAACACTTATGAGGTGTATTGGACTATTAGTCCTGTAGAATTTTTAGAAAGGATGCAAAAGGAGTATGCTCAATTTTGGTCTCCCGAAAGGTTAGCGCAAGCTCGTAAAAAAGGCTTAACGGCTCACCAGGTTTCTGTATTGGCATCTGTAGTACAAAAGGAGACAGCCAAATCTGATGAGCAGCCTATTGTAGCTGGTTTATATTTGAATAGACTAAATCAGGGCATGAAGTTGCAGTCTGACCCTACGGTTATTTATGCCTTGCACGAAAGAGATGGTTTTGATAGGGTGATAAAAAGAGTACTGAGGAAGGATTTGAAAATAGATTCAAAATACAATACGTACTATTATAGGGGCTTGCCACCAAACCCAATTTGTATTCCAGAAATGTCTGCTCTTTTAGCCGTGTTAAATGCAAAAAAACACAATCATATTTATATGTGTGCAAAAGAAGATTTTTCGGGTTACCACAATTTTACCAGTTCTTGGTCGGTACATAAACGCAATGCAAAGCGGTTTCAAAAAGCCTTGTCTAATAAAGGAGTACTACGCTAATGGTTTTTCAAAAAGGTGATAAAGTCTCGTTTTTGAACGAGCCTCTAAACGGTGTGGTTGTAGATTATATTAACGATTCTCATGTTTTGGTAGATTGCCAAGGTATAGAGATGGATGTGTCTGCGAAAGAATTACTCAAAATAAGTTTTATACCTAAAGTTGAAGGTAAGTACGTATTTCCAATAAAAAAGGAAGACAAGAAAATTGATGTTATCCCCGATTTAAAGAGAGTTGCCTCGGCTTATAAAGGTCTAATGCTTGGGGATGAGGTGAATTTTATGAGCGACAATTCTACTGGGAAAATTATTGCTATTCTCCCTAATGAGGAATACGAGGTAGAGTTAGAAGATGGTTTTTCCATTCCTGTAAATCGTATTGAAATAGAGAAAATATGGGTGCAGGACTTTTCGGTAGATGAGAAAGCAATTAAAGGTAAAATTAAGAAGGATCTAAAAAAGGATTCTAACACCAGTTCTATACCACATAAACCAAGTCTAAAATATTTCCAACATAACGAAGTAGACTTGCATATGGAGTCTCTAATGGATTCCTGTAAAGGGATGTCTAATTTCGAAATCGTAACTGTGCAGTTAAATCATTTTAGAAGACGATTACACGAGGCACTTCAAGAAAATGAACCTAGCCTAGTTGTTATTCACGGTGTTGGACAAGGAGTGCTTAGAAATGAGATTTATAAATATTTAGAGCAATTCCCGAATATTAAAGTTGGACCAGCTGATGTGAAACTCTATGGTTTGGGAGCAAGCGAGATTAGGATTGATTAATTCTTCATTGTTTATCAATAATTAGTCATCATTCCTTAGTTTTGCATTCTATGAGAAATTTTGATTTTACCGATTTACAAGCTGAATTAGCAAAAAGACCTACCATTATTATTACATGCCATAGAGGGCCTGATGGAGATGCTATGGGCTCTAGCTTGGCTCTGTATCAAGTATTGTTGGCTCAGGGTTTTGATGTTAAGGTTGTAGTGCCTAACAGTTACCCAGCCTTTTTGCATTGGTTACCAAAAAATGAAGATGTTTTAGAGTACGAAGGAAACGAAGACTTAGCAGATAAGTTGATTTCTGCAGCTGATTTAATCTTCTGTTTAGACTTTAACGATCTTCGAAGAACCGATATGATGTGTGATTCCTTAGAGGATTCTACAGCAAAAAAGGTGATGATAGACCATCATCAAGAGCCAAAAGATTTTGCAGACTTCACCTATTCGGTACCTACTGTATGTTCTACCTGTCAGCTTATTTTTGAATTTATAGAAATGATGTCTTGGACAGAATTTCTAAATGTAGACATTGCCAAGTGTATTTATACTGGAATGGTTACCGATACGGGTTCTTTCCGTTTTTCATCGGTTGATAAAAGAACACATGAAATTGCAGCTAGACTTATAGATTTAGGTTTGCAACAAGCTGAGGTTCACCAAACACTTTTCGATACGAATAAAGAAAGTCGTTTAAAATTATTAGGCTACTGTTTGAGTGAGAAATTAGAAGTTTTACCGGAGTACCATACCGCCATAATGAGTCTTACTAGAGAGGAGCTAGAACGTTTCGATTTTGTGAAAGGCGATACAGAAGGATTTGTAAATTATGCGCTTTCTGTAGAAGGGGTTGTGTTTACCGCCTTCTTTGTAAAGTACGACGATAAAGTGAAGATATCCTTTAGAAGCATCAATCAGTTTAGAGCTAATTTATTTTCTAAAGAACACTTCAGTGGCGGTGGACATATTAATGCTGCAGGTGGAATGTTTGAGGGGAGTATGGAAGATGCTATTGCTAAGTTTAAAAAGTTTTTACCTGATTTTAAAGAGGAGTTATTGGCTAATTGCTAAACTTTGTTAATCGGTATTTTTTGCTTTTAGAAATAAGTATATTTGCCAAGTTTAAAAAGAAAATCATAAACCAAAATAAATTAAAATGAAAAAAGTAATTCTTGCTTGTGCATTATTATTCGGTTTAGGAGCGCAGTCTTGCGATTCTAAAGCTGAGGTAGATAAAGTAGTAGAAATTCTAAATCCTACTTCGCTAGAAGATAAGGGGATGTTTGCTCAAATCTTAACCAACAAAGGGACCATAGACTTAGTCTTAGAATTCCAAAGAACTCCTTTAACAGTAGCTAACTTTGTTGGTTTGGCTGAAGGAACTAAGGTAAACGACGAAACAGAATTAGGTGTTCCTTATTATGATGGTTTGGTTTTTCACCGTGTAATTCAAGATTTCATGATCCAAGGTGGTTGTCCACAAGGTAATGGTTCTGGAGATCCTGGTTATTCTTTTGCTGATGAGTTTCATGCAGATTTAACTCATAATGGTCCTGGTATTTTATCAATGGCTAATTCTGGAGCTGCAACTAACGGATCACAGTTTTTTATCACACATAAAGAAACTCCTTGGTTAAATAATAAACATTCAATTTTTGGTCATGTAGTAGATTCTGTTTCTCAGGATATCGTAAATATGATTGAAAAAGGCGATACTATAATTTCTGTGTCTATCATCAGAAATGGTCGTTTGGCGAAGCGTTTTGATGCTGAAGAGGTTTTTGCCGAGGCTGAAGCTGCTGCTGCAGAAAAAGCACTTTTAGCTGCTGCGGAAGCGAAGGCTGAGCTAGCGAAATTAACCGAAGGATATACTGAAACTCCTAGTGGTTTATTTTACAAAATGAGTGTAGAAGGGGATGGAGTTAATCCTTTAGCTTCTCAAACTGTAAAGGTTCACTATACAGGGAGTTTAACAGACGGTACTGTTTTCGATTCATCTGTAACTAGAGGAGAGCCTATTGAGTTCCCTATTGGTGTAGGTAGAGTAATTCCAGGATGGGATGAAGGTATTGCCTTACTTTCTACAGGTGGAAAAGCGACCCTTATAATTCCATCGCACTTAGCGTATGGTGCTAAAGGTGCAGGTGGTGTTATACCTCCAAACGCTACCTTAATATTTGAAGTAGAATTAATTGAAATTGCTAAATAAGCACAAGATGAAGGACGGATTATACGCCGAAATTAAAACAAACAAGGGTGCAATCACTCTTGCTTTAGAATTCGAAAAATGCCCAATGACTGTAGCTAACTTTGTTGGTTTAGCAGAAGGGAAAATACCAAACAAGGAAAAAGAAGCTGGTGTTGCCTACTACGACGGTTTGAAATTTCACCGTGTTATAGATAATTTTATGGTGCAAGGTGGTTGCCCTAAAGGTTCTGGTGTTGGTGGACCTGGTTACGATTTCCCAGATGAGTTTCACCCTGAGTTGAAGCATGCAGGACCTGGAGTTTTGTCTATGGCTAATGCAGGACCTGGAACTAATGGCTCTCAGTTTTTTATTACCCATATCGCTACAGATTGGTTAGATAATAAACACACTGTTTTTGGAAATGTGATCGAAGGAATGGATGTGGTAAATACCATTGCTCAAGATGATACTTTAGAAAATATTACCATAAACAGAGTAGGAGAGGCTGCCGAAGCTTTTGATGCACCTACAGTTTTTGCAAATGCAGTTAATAATATTGGAGCTACTAAGAAAGAAGCTGAAAAAACAGCTGCTTTAGCAATCCAAAAACAAATTGCTGATAAATATCCAAATGCTCGTAAAACAGAGTCTGGTTTATTAATCGCTAATGAGGTGGCTGGTTCTGGAATGGATGCTATCGTTGGTAAAACTGTTTCTGTACACTATACAGGGCGTTTAATGGACGGCACAGTATTCGACTCTTCTGTTGAACGTGGTGACCCTATCGACTTCCCTCTTGGTGGTGGAATGGTTATTAAAGGTTGGGACGAAGGTATTGCTCAAATGAAAGTGGGTGGTAAAGCGACTCTTATCATACCTTTCCATTTAGCTTACGGAGAAAGAGGTTATCCGCCTGTAATTCCTGCTAAAGCAACTTTAGAATTTGATGTAGAGTTAGTAGACGTAAAGTAATTTATATTTTAAATTCATAAAATTAAAGCCTCTCCAGATATCTGGAGAGGCTTTTTTGTTTTACCTGTATAGCTTGGTAGGTTGTGCTTGTCCTTCGACAGAGCCTGCCGACCGATAAGGTAACTCAGGAGGAAAATTGTTTGTTAGTCAGGCTGAGGCACTCTAAGCACACACACACACAAACACACACACACAGCAATTAACTATTGAAAATACCATGGCTAGGATTAATAATATTTTACATTTTAATACAAAACTGATGTGGTAGTTCTTTTTGCTTGATCAAAAAGAACGAAAAAATCATGACTTATTTTCTTTCTTGACGTTTCACAATCTTTAAAATGGCTCACAAAATTAATTCGCTTACCTTCCTTCGGTCGGTTAGCTCAAACACAATTTTGTTTGAGCTCATTTTATACGATTGTTCCACTAAAAGAAAAGATGTCGGCAAAAAATAAATAAAATTCTGTATTCTACTAAAAACTATTTTTTGTACTACTGCCATCTTCAAATTATCAAATCTTTCCGCGTCTCTAACCTATCCTTCGAATCAAGACGATTTTGAACCTAGACCATTTTAATATTATTTCCAACTTTCTTAATTAAACAATGCGTGCATTGAATATATTTTTGTATACTTGTGCAGCTTAACAAAATGTATGCAATGAATATGAAAGGAGGTGCTTTTATTTACCAAAAGACATCAGCAAAAGATGTTTTTGTACCCGAAGAATTTAACGAAGAGCAAATAATGATCAAAGAGATGATCATTGACTTCGTACAACAAGAGGTATATCCCAATTTAGATAAACTAGATTCTATGACTGATAAAACTTTAATGCCGTCGGTATTAAAGAAGTCGGGCGAACTAGGGATGTTAGGAGTAAACATCTCCGAAGAGTTGGGCGGTATGGATTTAGATATGGTTACCACCTTAATTTTTGGGGAAACTACAGCTCATGGACATGCATTTGCTACGGCTATTGGAGCACATACTTCTATAGGTTCTTTACCAATTGTATATTATGGTACAGACGCTCAAAAGGCTCAGTATCTTCCTGGTTTAGCTAGTGGTGAGCTAATGGCTTCCTACTGTTTAACAGAGCCCGATGCAGGTTCTGATGCCAATTCTGGTAAAACAAAAGCGCTATTAAACGAAGCCGGAACACATTATATTATAAACGGCCAAAAGATGTGGATTACTAACGGTGGTTTTGCAGATATCTTTATTGTTTTTGCTAAAATTGAAGACGATAAGAATCTTTCTGCATTCATCGTAGAGAAAGATTTTGGTGGTATTACTTTAGGTGAAGAAGAGCGTAAAATGGGAATTAAGGGTTCTTCAACCTTACAAGTTTTCTTTAACGATTGTAAAGTTCCTAAAGAAAATCTCTTAGGAGCGCGTCAAGGAGGTTTTAAAATTGCCTTAAATATTCTTAACTCTGGACGTATTAAAATTGGTGCTAGTGCTGTAGGAGGATCAAAAGTCGCTATTGGAACTTCTGTAAAATATGCCAACGAGCGCAAGCAGTTTGGAAAACCTATTTCTGATTTTGGTGCTATTCAACATAAGTTAGCTGATATGGCTGTTAAAGCTTTTGCTACAGAATCTGCTACCTACAGAATTGGGAATTTAATTGATGCTAAATACCAAGAATTAAAGGCTTCTGGTGCAAGTCAAAATGAAGCTAAAGTAAACGCTATTCGCGAATATGCCATCGAGTGTTCAATTGCTAAAGTATACGGGTCAGATGTACTTTGTTATGTAACAGATGAGGCTATTCAGATTCACGGAGGAATGGGTTACGCTATGGAGACAGGAGTAGAGCGCGGTTATAGAGATGCTCGAATTACCAAAATTTATGAAGGTACAAACGAAGTAAATCGTTTGTTAATTGTAGGAGAGTTGATGAAAAGAGCCTTCCAAACAAAAGAAATTGCCGTTTTACCAGCTATGAAAAAAGCGCCTTTAAAAGCTGCTTCTTCACTACTAAATTTCAGTAGCCCTAGCACAAGTAAACGCATAGAAAACCTAAAACAATTATTCTTATTACTTACC
>CBCYMK010000016.1:0-36564 GCA_965183875.1 Flavobacteriales bacterium
CGCTAAATTTTCTTTTAGTCTTTCTTTGAGAGTGAGAAACATTGTTTCCTACCATCGCTTTTTTTCCTGTTATACTACAAACTCTAGACATCTCTATACTGATTATGTTCTTTCTCTATTTCCAAATTGGATTGCAAAAATAAGCCTTTTATTGAATTCACAAAAACTATTCTGTCTTTTTATCACTCAAGTCTAAAACATGTAATAAATCTAGTAATACTGCGCTAGCACTACGCTTAATATTCCACAAGCGCTCAGTCCCCATTTGATACTTAACTGATTGCACTCCATTTGGCCCTGCTATAGCGGCCCAAACAGTCCCAACGGGCTTCTCTTTAGAGCCACCGGTAGGACCTGCAATACCAGAAGTGGCAAGTGCGTAATCTACCCCCATAATTTCCTTCACTCCTAAAGCCATTTCTACAACAACTTCTTCACTTACAGCTCCAAAAGCTTGTAGGGTTTCCGCTTTAACACCTAAAACAGATTCTTTTATTGTGTTATCGTAAGCCAATATACTGCCTTTATAATACGAGGAGGCTCCAGCAACACGAGAAATTAAATGTGCTAAATAACCTCCAGTACAACTTTCGGCTGTAGCAATACTAGCGTTTCTTCTCAATAATTCTTGACCTATACGCTGTTCTAAACGATCTTGCTCTTCTCCGAAAATGAGTTCGGGAATAAGTATTTGCAACTTTTTAATTTGTACATCTATTAAGATAGTCAATGTATCTTCCTCTACTCCTCTAGAACTCAACCTCAAACGCACCCTATTTTCTGAAGGCAAATATGCCAACTTAATTGAGTTCGGAAGATCAGACTCCCATTCCGAAATTCGTTCGGCTAAAATAGACTCAGGCACACCTTGAGTTAAAATGGTTCTATGTACAATTACGCCCTCCGAAAACTGTGCTTGTAAGTCTGGAAGAACGTAGGTACTCATTAAGTTTTTCATTTCGTGTGGCACTCCTGGCATAGACACAAAATGCTTACCTCCCCTATTAAACCACATACCCGAGGCAGTTCCTAGCTTATTAAATAACACCTTACAAGAAGAAGGAAGGTCGGCTTGTTGCTCATTAAGACTGTTTATTTTGGCAACCCCAAACTTCTTAAAAAGCTCTTTTATATGCGCTAATACCTCTTCGTTTCTCACCAACTCATCATCGAAATACTTAGCGAGAGTAGATTTTGTTATATCGTCGTTTGTGGGACCTAAACCTCCTGTAATAAGTACAACATCAGAAAGCTGCTCAGCCCTATTTAAAGTTCTAAGTATTGCCTGTTCTGTATCTGCGATAGAATAGATTTTACTCAATTCTAAGCCGATTTCATTTAAACGCTGAGCAATCCATGCCGAATTGGTGTCAATAATTTGACCAATTAGAATTTCATCTCCTATGGTAATAATAGAAACTTTCATATAAAAAAAGCCTCCCATTTTGGGAGGCGTATAAAGTTAAGGTAAATCGTAAACACTACCGATAGTTACTACGGGTCGTACACTCATAACTGGCGTGTCTGTATTGTAAATAATCGACTGGGCAGAAGAACCGATAAAGTGATTCGTAAAATCACTCTCTTGCTGGGTCATTATCATAATTAAATCACCTTCGTTTTCACTAGAATATTCTAGTATAGAAGTTGCTAATGACCGGTTTTTCGCTCTTACTAACTCTGAGGTAGCAGTAACACCACCATCAGTTAAGAATTTTTGCACCTGATTTAAATTTGCAGATAACTTAGCACGTTGCTCATCATCTTTATTTTTAGAAACGGCCACTACTTTTACCGTAGCCCCCCACAACCTAGCTAATGTTAAAGCATGCGACACCTTCTCCTTCGTTTCTTTCTCCAGATCGAGTGGTAATATAATATTTCTACACCCTTTAAAGTGATCTTTCCCTTTAATGGTAATTACGGGACATGTAGAATGGGTAACCACCCTAAAAGCATTTGACCCAATTACCTTTTTTGAAAACTCTGAAGGAGCTCCATTGGTACCCATCACAATAAGCTTTGCATTGATTAGCTCAGAAACCTCAATTATTTTTTGAGAAACCTTCCCTTTAGAAGCCATCGCATTCACCTTCAAACCAATTCTACCACTAACTTCTAATGCCAGCTTATCTAAACGCTCTTGAAGAATAATTTTTAAGTCTGTATATTTTTCATCGTCCTCACCAAATAAACGGCTCAACATTCCTGAGGTTTCAATTACACTCAATAAGGTAATTTCTCCATTGGTTAAAACGGCTAATCTTTCGGCTTGCTCTAATGCAATCATCGATTGTTCTGAAAAGCCAATAGGCACTAAAATACTGTAGGTAGTAGAATTCATATTTGTATATTTGAGAAATAAATATTCGGTCTAAAATACTAAAAGAATATGAATAATTTTCTACCATCAGAATTAATTTTAAATGAGGATTCATCGGTCTACCATCTAAATTTAAACGAACAAGATCTAGCCGATATAATTATTGTTGTGGGAGACCCTAATCGAGTTTCTGAAGTCTCTAAACACTTTGACAGGATAGAACTTAAAAAATCAAACCGAGAGTTTGTAACACACACTGGATATATAGGGAACAAACGTCTTTCTGTACTTTCTACAGGTATAGGTGTAGCCAATATAGACATCGTCTTTAATGAAATTGATCAACTTAGTTCGATAGACTTAAAAACGAGAACCCTTAAAGAAAAGAGACGTGTTTTTAAAATTATTAGACTAGGAACTACGGGTTCTCTTAGGGAAGACGTACCTATAGACAGCATATTATATTCTAAATTTGGCATCGGAATCGATGGAATTCCTCATCATTACGACTTTAATAAAAACTTATTAGAAAATGAACTTTCGTCTAAACTTGCAAAGGCTAGTAATTGGCCTAAAGAACTTGCATTCCCATACGCTGTAGAAGCATCAAATAGTCTTTGGGATTTACTCTACGAGGAGAAATTCACGAAAGGAATTACACTTACCATGAATGGCTTTTACGCCCCTCAAGGAAGGACACTAAGAATACCTCTGAGACATCCACAACTAAAGGAAGCTTATAAACATATAAATTATAAAAATTTAAACATCACTAATTTAGAGATGGAGACGGCGGGGCTTTATGCTTTTGGGAAAATTTTCGGGCACCAGGTGATTAGTATTAATAGTGTATTAGCTAATAGAGTAAACGGAGAATTTAGTAAAACTCCTATGGAGACTGTTGAACGAATGATTCTAGTATCTTTGGAAAAAATTTCTACCCTTTTATAGGTATGATTTTTGAACTAGCTTTTCCGAAATAGATAAAAATGAATAAGATTTTACTTTTGTTTTTTGTGTGCCTGCAAAGTGTAATTTTCGCACAAACAGCGCCCAACTTAGTAGTTACCGATCTTAATGGTACTACCCACAACCTGTACAATTACTTGGAGCAGGGAAAAACGGTTATACTAGATTTTTTTATTATTAACTGTGCTTCTTGCCAAGAAGGAGCTCCACATTTAGATGCTTTCTGGAATGACTATGGCGTAAATGGAACAGACCAAGTCCGTGTAATTTCTTTAGAAGTGAGTAATTCATCGGACCAACAAGTAGCACAAATAGCTAATGAATGGGGAATAGGAAAACCCAATTGTAAATTTAAGTGAAACCCCTTCGGCCTATAATTCGTTTATCTCTGGATACCCTACCTACCTTATTGTATGCCCAGACAAATCAATGTCTTCGATACTAGACTTTAATTACCCTGAAACGATTCTTGCATGGGAACAGAATATTAACAGCTGCCAATTTGGATCAAACTTTACTGATGCTACACTCTTTGCCAACGAAATTGTCCATTGCAAAGAAAACATACAAGCCAACCTAGATATTGGGAATACTGGAACCACGCTAATAACGGGGCTTTCCATTGACGTTTTTATAGACTCTACCTATCACAATAGCATAAACTGGAATCATATCCTACCGCCCAACACCAATACCAATAGCACCCCATTTCCGATAAACTTTTTAAGTAATGAACTTAATGGAGACTATATAGAATTTATTATAAACACAGCGCAAGACGTTAACCCTACAAACAACAGAGACTTACATAATCTTAACGATACTCAAAGCACTAGTTCTACAGACCTGTCTATAGAAATAGTAATGGACAATTACCCAAACGATATAAATTGGTTTTTAACAAACTCTACCAACGACTTATTACTTGCAGGTACAGGAGCCGACTACAACCCGTATGAAGAAATTGAAATTACTACTCAACTAGACAGCAACGATTGCTACACCTTTACTATAACAGATTCGTATGGCGATGGATTGTGTTGCGCATTTGGAGAAGGATCGTTTAACCTTACTAGTAATGGTGATACCTTGGCCAGTGGAGGTAATTTTGGAGAGTACTATATCCAGTCATTTTATGTAGGTAATGAAATTGGAATCACAGAAAACAACAAAAGCACTAAGCGAATAGTAAATAGAAGCTACTTTAATCTAGTAGGCCAAGAGATTATCTACCCTAGCCAAACAGGAATCTATATACAACAAACCTTATTTGAAGATGGTAGTTCTGAATCTACAAAAATGATTCTTACGAACACAAAGCTTTAACTTTATCCAACACCCAAGACAATTGCTCCTCTCTAGTGAGCGTACTGTTATCGAGTACAAGTGCATCTTCTGTCTGTATTAATGGCGCAATATCTCTATGAGTGTCTAAGTAATCGCGTTCAGCTAAATTCTCTTTCACCTCATCAAAAGTCACTTCTACCCCATTAGAAATCATTTCGTCTAACCTTCGTTGAACACGCACAGATTCAGAAGCTGTCATAAACAACTTTAATTCTGCAGTTGGAAAAACGACAGAAGCTATATCTCTACCGTCCATGACAACACCTTTAGACTGCCCCATTTCTTGCTGCTGAGCAACCAGTAAACTGCGCACTTCTGGTATTACACTAACTTTACTTACATAGCTAGAAACTTCCATCCCTCTAATATCAGACTCTACAGAAACACCATTTAAACTTGCTTCAGATTTCCCCATACTATTTAACTGAAATCCAATTTTAATTTCAGCTAGACATCCAACTAAACCGACCTTATCAATTTCATCATTTTGAATAAACCCATTGCGTAGTGCATATAAAGCTACCACTCTATACATCGCTCCTGTATCGATATATTTATAAGACAATACCTTGGCTAAGGTTTTCGCTAATGTACTTTTTCCAGTAGATGAATAACCATCTATAGCTATAATAATTTGCTTCATTTACGTTTAAAATTACTCAAGTTAGAGGTGATAGAAAAAGTGTGCATTGGACCAGTAGCATGAAGTGCAGCCCTAGAATAATTAAAGTGGAATTTTGAAATCCTCATGGTAAAACCCCAAGACATACCTACGTTATGTTTGTATAATTCCAAAGCCAGCTCCTGCCTTCTTCTGAAATTATAACCCAGTCTAACATTAAAATTTTTACTAAACAAAAGCTCAGCACCTAAGTGTAAATGAGACACGAATTTATCTCTAAATGAATAGGAACTAGAGATAGCCTCATTAGTAAAAGGGTCGATATCTACTGTAGCTTCTTGGTAAGATAGGTCCCATTTTTCTAGATGAGCCCATGTAATAGACCAACGCAAAGGAGCATGTTCTAGCTTTGTAGAAACACCTACCAACAATTCAAAAGGCATAGGCTCACGTGTTCCTGCATAGCTTTTCACCTGGTAGCCCAAATTTTTCATCAAAACTGAAGCCATCATCCTACCCTCTTTTAAAGTATATGTAGCCGATAGATCTGTAAGTAAGCCAAATGAATTATAAGAGTCGAAGTTAGAATACACTGCTTTTAGTGCCCCACCAACATGCAATACAGAATCGAAATGTACAGCAGTAGATGCGTAGGCAGCATACTCTCCAGCAGAAAAAGACCCAATTGTATTTCCGTATTCATCTGTTCGTGTAAACTCACCGTAGTTTAAATACTGTAAGCCCAAGGTAATATTACCTAACTTTTTATGTGGTAGTCCATAAAGTAAACTACCAAACTTTACTCCTGCATAGTAATTTGTAAAGTTAGCAGACAACTGATTGTTCATTCCGCTATGGTTAAGCGAAGGGAGCTGATGGGCTAAATTAATATCATTATCTACTGTATTTACCAATACATTACCCAAAGCTAGCACCCTAGCAGAGGTAGTAAGATTTAAAAACTCGTAGGTATTATCGCCCCCAATTTGTGCGAACAAAGTGTTCGTATAGAAACATAAAAACAAGAGTACAGGTGTAAACTTCATAAAGGCTAAAATACTAATCTAATCGATAACGAAGTCTTGAACTTATTAGTATTTTGCAAAAAGCTTTTTAGCTTTGTTAGGTATTAAAAAAAATGAGTGAAATGAAGAAAGTATTTATAAGTGTAGCCCTTTGTTTATGCGCTACAGTATATGCACAAAAAGATAGTTTAAGCTTAGATGACGCCATTATGGCTCGTTGGAGTAAATTTGCTCCCGATAGAATAAGTGGTCTGCAATGGGTAAAAAACAGTGATGACTTTTGCTACCTCGAAGGCAGTGACTTAATCATAGAGAACCTAGAAGGGGCTAAAGAAAAAATTAAATTGGAATCATTAAACAACCTTTTAGAAGAAGACAGTTTAATTCGATTCCCTAGAATTACCTGGATCAACGAGTACAGCTTCCGGTTTTCACACCAGCACAATATATACCAATTTAACAAGGCTACTGGAACTTTAACAAAACAGCTTTCCTATAGTGATAATGCTTCAAATTCTGAATTTTCTGAAAATGCGAACGCATTAGCTTACACCATAAAAAACAATCTTTTTATAGATGATGCTGAAGGAAAAACACACCAAATAACAAACGATATAGATGAAAATATTATAAACGGTCAAGCCGTACATCGCTATGAGTTTGGCGTTTATAAAGGTACATTTTTGGTCTAATTCAGGTTCCCATTTAGCATTTTACAGGAAGGACGAAAGTATGGTAACAGACTACCCTTTAGTAAATACAGATGCTAGAACTGCAGAAGTAAATATTATTAAATACCCAATGGCAGGAATGCCAAGTCACCAGGTTACCTTAGGTGTATACAATTTAAATACAGATCGAACAGTTTTTGTTAAAACCAAAGGTGATAAAGAGCAATACCTCACAAACATTTCCTGGAGTCCAGATGATAAACACCTTTATATTGCCGTTTTAAACAGAGATCAAAATCATGTAAAGCTAAATAAATACAATGCTGAAACAGGTGAGTTTGTAAAAACATTATTCGAAGAAAAGCATAAAAACTACGTTCAACCTATGCATCCAATGCTCTTTATTGAAGGGAACGACAAGGAGTTTTTTATGGAGATCAGAACGCGATGGTTACGACCATATATATAGATACTCTGTAACCGGGAAATTATTAAACCAGGTTACCAAAGGTAAATGGGTGGTTAAAGACATTGTAGGATTTAAAGACCAATCGGTACTACTTACGGGTACAGGAAATAATGGACTGGAAACACAAGTATATAAATCGGCATTAAAAAATAATCGTTCTAGAATAATTACAAACGATGCAGGGGGTACACAGCGTAAAAATAAACACGGCAGGTACTTATATAATAGACTCGTTTACTAGTTTAAACAACCCAGGAACAATAGAGATTATAGATTATTCTGGGAAAGTAGAACAAACACTATTACAATCTAAAAACCCGTATGAAAACACAATTATGGGTACTACAGAACTGTATACTATAAAAGCTGAGGAAGGAACTGCACTAAACTGCAGAATGATAAAGCCAGCTAATTTTGATGCTACAAAAAGCTACCCCTCGCTAGTGTATGTATACAATGGGCCAGGAGTACAACTCATAAACAATACAAGCTTAGCTGCTGCTTCTTTATGGATGCATTATTTAGCCAATGAGTATAATTACATTGTTTTTTACTGTTGATGGTAGAGGCTCCGAAAACCGAGGAAGAGAATTTGAACAAGCTATGTTTAGAAACTTAGGTGAGGTAGAAATGAAAGATCAAATTACAGGAGTTGAGCATTTAAAAACGCTCGATTTTGTAGATGAAAATCGAATTGCTGTTCACGGCTGGAGTTATGGTGGGTTTATGACTACCAACCTACTCTGTACTTATCCAAATGTATTTACCTGCGGAGTTGCCGGAGGGCCGGTTATAGACTGGAAGTTTTATGAGATTATGTATACTGAGCGTTTCATGGACAGCCCACAAACAAATCCAGAGGGGTATGAAAGCACAAGTCTATTAAACAAAGCAAAAGATCTAAAAGATAATTTACTAATGATTCATGGAACGCAAGATGATGTGGTTGTATGGCAACATTCGTTGGCTTTTGTACAAGAATGTGTTAGCGCTGGAGTACAGTTAGACTATTTCCCCTACCCAGGGCATGCACATAATGTACGCGGAAAAGATAGGGTACATTTAATGCGTAAAGTAATCGACTATATCGTAGAGCACAACCAAGTAGGTGAAGAGTAAATTCCTTTTACAAAGAAGTTTATTTCACATCATTTTATATATTTGACAAAAGAAAAAAATCCAAGGAAATGGGAAGAGCATTTGAATTAAGGAAAGGGCGTAAGATGAAGCGATGGGCAGCCATGTCTAAAGTATTTACGCGTATAGGGAAAGATATTGTAATGGCGATTAAAGATGGTGGTCCCGATCCAGAAACAAACTCTAAACTTAGAGCGGTTATTCAGAATGCGAAAACTGCCAACATGCCCAAAGAAAATATTGAGCGTGCTATAAAAAAAGCATCCGACAAGGATGTTTCTAACTATAAGGAAGCAATATTCGAAGGTTATGCTCCTCACGGAATTGCTGTATTAATTGAAACTGCTACAGACAACAACAATCGTACGGTTGCCAATGTACGTAGTTACTTTAATAAATGTGAAAGGTTCACTAGGAACTTCTGGCTCTGTAGAATTTATGTTTGAACACAAATGTAATTTCATGATCGCCAACACAGGGCAGGACGTAGAAGAATTAGAATTTGAATTAATCGATGCCGGTGCAGAG
Source organism: Flavobacteriales bacterium (assembly GCA_965183875.1). Taxonomy (GTDB): domain Bacteria; phylum Bacteroidota; class Bacteroidia; order Flavobacteriales; family UBA7430; genus UBA6772. The sequence goes on from CBCYMK010000016.1 coordinate 9,092, forward strand.
GAAGTTTTTGAAGATGAAGACGGAATAATGGTCTACGGAGACTTTCCTAATTTTGGGAGTATTCAAAAATCTTTGGAAGAAAATAATTTCGAAATCTTAAGCTCTGGATTTGACCGCATCCCTACTACGGTAAAAAAACTTTCTGAAGAACAAGAAGCAGATGTTAATAAGCTACTTGAAAAAATTGAAGAAGACGATGATGTACAAAACGTATATCACAATATGCAAGAATCTTAAACTACCTCTATTTGTTATAAAAAAAGCCTCCAACTGGAGGCTTTTTTATTTGATTTGAATTTAGTAAATCTTAGGATTATATTTCTCTACAAAACGAGGCGTTTTTTCACTAAAAAAGTCTTGTATCTTACTCATGTCTTTTTCGAAATCTCCACTTAAATGAAATAAAGGTCCAAAACCAACTTCTTTTTTCTTGAAATCTACAAAACCCATTACCAAAGGTACATTTGCACCACTGGCAATATGATAAAAACCTGTTTTCCATTTAGGCACCCAAGAACGGGTTCCCTCAGCAGGAACAGCTACAATCATCTCACTACTCTCTTTTAGAGTTTGAGTCATAGCCTCTACGAGTCCTTTACTTTTCGAACGATCTACCGGCACTCCTCCAGTAGCCTTAAAGAAAATATTCATCGGAAAGAAAAACCAACTTTTCTTAATGAAATATTTTAGGTTTAAGCCACTCAAAGTAAAAGCCGATAAGGCTAAAGGGAAATCCCAGTTTGAAGTATGTGGTGCACAAACCAACACAGCTTTCGTTACTCCCGAAGGCATCTCTCCCAACGAGCTTCCAGCCCATTATTTTTAAAAAAATCTTACTAATAAACTTCTTCATCTGAAAAAAAATCGGGTTTAAAACCTATTAAATATACAGTATCTACAGCTCTGGTAAAAGCGGTATACAACCACCTTAAATACTCTTTATCTACGGTTGGTTCTGGCAAATAGCCTTGTTCTATAAATACGTTTTTCCACTGCCCACCTTGCGCTTTATGACAAGTAATGGCGTAGGCAAACTTAACTTGTAATGCGTTAAAATAAGGATCAGCTTTAATTGCCTGGAATCGTTTATACTTGGTATTTATATGAGCATATTCACGTTCTACGGATTTATACAAGCTATTACTATCCTCATAACTCATCGAGGGCTTATCTACATAAATACAATCTAAGAGTAAATACGATTCAAACTCTGGCTCATCGGGGTAATCTACCAAATTCACCTCTGCTTTAGCAAAACGGAATCCATGTTTCTCTTCTATAGTAGTAATTCTTTTCACTACGATCTGATCTCCATTGGCAATAAAACCAGCCTTAGACTCTTTAGGTAAGCAGAAGTAGTTATTCTTTACCACCATCAAATGGTCTCCTCCCGTAATTTCATCTTCATACCAAAGAATACGGTTACGTATTTGTTGGTTGTAAATATTAGCTCGCTTATTAGACCGCAATACAACCACCGAATCTTCTAAAGACTTACTTGAATAAGCATCATTTAGAGCTTCTTCTAAATCGTGTTTTTCTGAGAGACGAACCACATCAGGATACAAATCGAAAATAGGTTTGTATTTATTTTTATCGGTATCCAAAAGCTCTCTTAGGGTAGTAGCATTACTAAGTATACCCGACTCGGCAGCCTGCCTAACCACCTCTTTTAACTCCACATGATGTACTTCTTTAAAATAGCGCATCTGTAATTCTTCAGGAATTAAAGCCGGACTCATAGTTAAACCTACAGGAGGCAACTGAGCTACATCTCCAATAAGCATCACCTTACAGTTTACTCCCTGGTCTACAAAACGCATTAAATCATCTAAAAGAGCATTACCTCCGAAAGCATTATCGGTTTGGTTGCCTATCATAGAAGCCTCATCTACGATATAAATGGTATTACTAGCCTTGTTTTTTTGAAGTTCAAAACTTAGAGAACCCGACTTTAACTTCGGGTAATATATATGCTTATGTATAGTATATGCCTTGCGCTTAGTATAAGCACTTATTACTTTAGCAGCTCGCCCTGTGGGTGCTAAAAGAACCGTCTTTTTATTAAAGGTAGGTAACGCTTTTATGATGGTACGTATCATAGAAGTCTTTCCAGTACCTGCATAACCGCGCATAACAAAAATTTGATTAGGGTCTCTATCTAAGCAAAATACCGATAAAGCCTTAATCAACAGCAATTGATCTATGGTAGGGTCGTGAGGGAAATGCTGTATTAACTGCCCTTGCAGTTCTTTATTTTTTAGTGTCGTTTCCAAGACTTCAAAGATAGGGATTAGCGACTGCGAAAAAAAATGTGATTAATGTAAAAAAATTGTAGATTTGCTCTTCTCATAAAAGAGTTAAAGCAACTATGGAAAAAGGTATACGCATTGGTCTTTGGGTTTTAGTAATTGGTTTGGGTTATGCCCTATATTCTGTTATTATGAATCCTATACAATTCACCAAAGAAAAGAAGAAACGTTCTAAAGATGTAATCGAAAGATTAAAAGATGTTCGCAAGGCACAAATTGCTTTCAAAGAAGTTAACAGCTATTATGCTACGAGCTTCGACGAGTTAATTCCTTTAGTAGATACAGGTGTATTTACAATTGTACAACGTCGTGATGAAGAATTAAAATTCTACAACAAAGTATATAGAGAGTACCAGTTAAAGGATACTACTTATATAGATACATTAGGTTACGCTAGCATTAAGGATTCTATCTTTGGGGCTGACTACAACTTAGAGAAGTTGCGTTTTATCCCTCATGCAGAAGGGGCAGAACTAGAATTAAGAGCAAATAAAATAAAATCGGGTAGCTTAACGGTACAGGTATTTGAGGCGAAAGCGCCAAAAGAAGCCTACCTAATAGGTTTAGACAAAGACTTGATTAAGAATACATCGAAAGACCTACAAGTAGGATCGATGGTTTCTGCTAAGATTAACGGTAACTGGGAGTAAGATAAAAGCTACTCTAAGTCATATAGACCCACATTTAGAGCTGAATAAATCGGCTTCATGTCATTTATCCATCCAAGTTAGCTTGGATGGATTTTCTTTTGCTATTCTCAATATTCGAGAGCAAAAATACATAGCCCTAGAATATTACGACCTTCAAAATTGCAGTACTTTTCTGGAGGTAGCAGAACAGATAGATACTCTTATTGCCCAGCAACACTTGCTACAACAAAACTTTGCTTCCGTAAGCATTAGCATACAAAACACATTTAATACGCTTACTCCAAAGGCCCTTTACCAGGAAGATAGCGGAACAGACCTTTTAGGTTTCAACCAATCTCTACTGCAAAATGAAAAAGAGAGCAGCGACTGGATTTCTTCTATAAAAGCCTACAACTCTTACCTTATTCCTCAAGAGTTAAAAAGGTGTTTCAATAAACACTTCCCTAACCATACATGGAAACACCACAGCAGTGTATTTATTGAAAGTTTACTTCAGCAATTTAAATTACAAGAAGGAACAACGATCTATATTGACGTACAAAACAGAGACTTTGAAATTCTTGTATTAGAAGGTAGCAAACTAAAATTCCACAACGGTTATTCGTACCGTACTGCAGAAGACTTAATCTACTACCTACTTTTTGCTTGCGAACAACTAGAACTAAATCCAGACCAAATACCCTTGTTAATTTCTGGGGAACTAGAAGAAGAATCGGAAGTTTATAAAATACTTTATAAATACATTCGAAACATCGACTTTATAAAAAGAAACCCCAATTACCAATACAGCTTTATCTTAGATGAGCTTAAAGAACATTACTACTACAAACTACTCAATTTACACCTATGCGCATCGTAAGTGGAACTCATAAAAGTAAGAGAATAACCGCTCCTAAAAACTTACCCGTTCGTCCTACCACAGACATGGCTAAGGAGAGTTTATTTAATATACTTAACAATAATTACTACTTTGATGAAGTACGTGTACTCGACCTTTTTAGCGGAACCGGGAATATATCCTATGAGTTTGCTTCTAGAGGTACAGAACGTATTATTAGTGTAGACCAGAACACAAACTGCATTCGCTTTATTCAACAAACAGCAAAAGACTTAGGTTTTGATGCTATTTCGACTATTAAAGCAGATGTATTCGATTTCCTAGAGAAACACAATCAACAACACGATATTATTTTTGCTGATGCTCCCTATGACCTCGAAGGATTGGATAAAATTGTTGAGGTGGTTTTTGCAAAAAAACTACTTGCTCAATACGGCGTACTTGTATTAGAACACCCTAAAGAACAAGACTTTTCTGAACTACCTTACTTTATAAGTAAAAGACGGTACGGAAATGTAAACTTTAGCTTTTTTGAATGGGAAGAAGAAGAGGAATAACTGTTGATGATGAGTGCTTAATGATTGATTAGGACCAATTTTTAATCTTCAACCTTTAATTTTAAACATTATTATTCGATAAAGCTCCTTTTGATACTTATTACTAAGAAACGAATAAGCATATTAAAATTTAATTGTCAACTTTAACCTACAACCTATGTCTAGAATAGCAATTTTCCCTGGTTCATTCGACCCTATCACCAAAGGACACGAAGAAATCGTTAGACGTGCAATTCCACTATTCGATGAAATTGTTGTTGCACTAGGGATAAACTCTTCAAAAAACTATATGTATAGTTTAGAGCAACGATTGCAGTGGATAGAAAGCACTTTTGCAGACTGTCCTACAATAAAGGTTGTTCAGTACGAAGGCTTAACGATTGAAGCTTGTAAAAAATACGAAGCAAAATTTATCTTAAGAGGACTCCGTAATTCAAACGATTACGAATACGAAAAAAGTATAGCCATGATGAACCAGTCTATGGCAGAGGAAGTAGAAACAATTTACTTAAACACCAAACCCGAATGGGCTGCCATTTCGTCAACTATCGTAAGAGATATTATTAAAAACCAAGGTAATCCACAACCTTTTCTAGCTTCAGGAGTTCGCTTATAGAGGTGTAAGTATCGGTACTGTATTTTTGATGTTGCTTTTCTGTTGCCCAAACAACCTCTGTAATACCTTCTTCTTCTTGAGGGAATAAATCCTGCTCCTCATAGCAAGTCATGGCATACCAATATGATTTTTTTAATACATTTTCACCTCTATAAGAATAGGTATGGTAACTAATACCTAATAGATCTCCTCTAGTAATAGAACTTATACCACACTCCTCCTCTACCTCTCTTACAGCAGTATCTTCAACCTTTTCTCCTATTTCTACTTTACCTTTTGGTAAATCCCATTTATCATTTCTTCTAATCCACAATACTTCCTGCTTAGAATTTACTACTATCCCACCAGCAGCACTAATAAGTTCGTAACGAGAACAAAAGTCCTCCCACATCAGTTCCAAGGACGAACCCTGAAGAACAAGAAGCTTACACAGACCATTTTCTAGCTTTGCTATGGCGCGATTCATACAAGAAGAACAGGAATACTGCTCTGTTTCAGCGTTTTCTAGGCCAATTAAAAATTTCTTTAGAACCACTTAGGATTAAAGTATTATCGTTTATAAAAATTCTATACATTTGCAGCATGATTTTAGACAAGGACACAGCGAAAAAGACCGCCGAATTTCTATTGCAAATAAAAGCAATAAAACTTCAACCAAGCAAACCTTTTACTTGGGCTTCGGGATGGAAATCTCCAATATATTGTGATAACCGTATTACACTCTCTCACCATGCTACACGAACTTATATTCGCGAGCAGTTAGCAAACGCAGTAGTAGAACATTTTGGGAAACCAGATGTTATCGCTGGTGTTGCTACGGGAGCAATAGCACACGGTATATTGGTGGCTCAAGAACTGGGACTTCCTTTTGTATATGTTCGTCCTGAGCCTAAAAAACACGGTCGTAAAAACCAAATTGAAGGCTTTGTAGAGTCTGGACAAAACGTAGTGGTTATAGAAGACCTTATTAGTACAGGTGGGTCTTCTCTTAAAGCTGTAAAAGCATTAGAAGAAGCAGGATGCACCGTAAAAGGTATGGCTGCAATATTCACTTACGGATTCCAATTAGCAGACGACAACTTTAAAGAAGCTAAATGCGATTTAATAACACTTAGTGACTACGACAGCTTAGTTGATCAAGCTACAGATACCGGTTATATTTCGGATGAAGAGATAAACGCTCTTAGAAAATGGCGCACTGCTCCAGATGAGTGGCAAGGTTTATAAAATTCTAAAAAACGGTTCGAAAGAGCCGTTTTTTTTTTGCCTTCAACTTTTTTGTACAGGTAAATATTTGCACTAAACATAAATCAATTTTCAATATTCATAGTATCTTTAGGCGAGCACTATAATAAGACAAATTATGCCTACAGAATTGTACAATAATATTGGAGAAGAACTGCGCGACAAACATGGAATAAGCATAGGTCAAATGTTCGGAAAACCTTGCCTAAAAACGAGTAATAAAGCATTTGCGTCGTTCTTCATGGAAGAGATGGTATTTAAACTGGGACGTGAAAAAAGTATATACATCAAAAAAAAAATACCCAGACTCTGTAAACTGGGATCCTTCAGGAAAAGAAAAAAGGATGAAAGATTGGTTTCAAATTCCTGCCAAACATAAAAACGACTGGATGGAATTAAGTAAAGAAGCCATGGGTTTTGTAGAAAAAAATAAATAAGCCAACCTAGACTATGAAAGTTACCACTGAAAAAAATGATAAAGTTGCCAATATGATATTTGCTTCTATTTATCCACTTTACTTAAATAGATTAGAAAAGAATGGTAGGACAAAGGAAGAATTCCACCAAGTTCTTGAATGGTTTACGGGATACAACGAATCCCAATTACAAAACATCATCAAGGAGAAAGCAACTTTTAAGACCTTCTTTCTAAATGCTAAAATACATCCTAATGCGTATATGATAAAAGGTCTTGTATGTGGCTATAGAATAGAAGAAATAGAAGCCAAATTTGAGCTTTATAAACAATGTAGGCAAATGGAAAAACTAATAGACGAATTGGCTAAGGGTAGAAAGATGGAGAAAATATTGAGAGTTGAAAAGCTAAGTAAGTAGTGAAGGATTATATTGAAATAAATAAAAAATCCTGGAATAAAAGAACAGAGGCACATTTAGAGTCAGAATTCTATGATGTAGAAGGCTTTTTAAAGGGAAAAACTTCCCTTAACGAAATTGAATTGAACCTACTTGGAAACATACAAGGGAAGAGCATTTTACACCTACAATGCCATTTTGGGCAAGACAGTATCTCTCTTGCTAGAATGGGCGCACATATTACAGGGGTAGACTTTTCTGAAACAGCTATTGAAAACGCACAAAAACTAGCTCATGAGTCCTCTATCGCTACTAAGTTCATTTGTTGCAACCTCTACGAGCTCCCTAAATACTTAGACCAGGAATTTGATATAGTATATACGAGTTATGGAACTATAGGATGGTTACCAGACATTCATAAATGGGCCCAAATAGTATCTAAATTCTTAAAACCACAAGGAAGCTTTGTATTTGTAGAATTCCATCCGGTGGTTTGGATGTTTGATGATGACTTCAAAAAAATAAAACATAAGTACAGTCATTCTGAAGCTATCATAGAAACTGAAACGGGTACTTATGCAGACCGACAAGCAGAAATACACCAAGAATGCATTACGTGGAACCATGGAATGGCCGAAGTAATAAACAGCCTATTGATAAACAATATAGAGCTTAAATCGTTAAAAGAATACGACTACTCACCCTACAATTGCTTTAATGGGACAGAAGAGTATGAACATAAAAGATACCGAATTAAAACACTGGGAAATAAAATCCCAATGGTCTATTCAATTGTAGGTACTAAAAAACTATAAAACCTACTCAAAAATAAAACATCGAATTTTCTTACATTGCTACCTACAAAATCAAGCACCATGAAAAACATACTCAAAAATATAGCAGCCTTATTTGCTGGAGCCCTTGTTGGTGGATCGGTAAATATGGGAATCGTAATGATAAGTGACTCTGTAGTACCCTTACCAGAAGGAATAAACCCTGCTGATATGGAGAGTTTGGTAGCGAACTTTCATTTGTTTGAGCCTATAAATTTCTTAATGCCTTTTTTAGCCCATGCATTGGGTACACTTGTAGGGGCATTTATAGCCGCAAAAATTGCCGCTAGCCATAAACTATATTTTGGATTAAGTATTGGACTACTGTTCCTTATTGGTGGTATCCAAATGGCTTACTTACTACCAGCACCTCTTTGGTTTGATATGGCAGATTTAGGACTCGCGTATTTACCTATGGGCTACCTAGGTTATAGACTAGCTAAATAAAAGGCTATAAAAAAGCAATTTCTTTAATATCGAAATCGCATTTTGTTTCATCTAGAAGTTCTATTTGCAAACGTCCATTTCTGAGTACATCAACAATTTTTGCTTCAAACTCTTTATGCTGCACTTTAAATACATGCACTTCTTTATAACGATAAAGTACAGATAAGTAATCTTGTTTTAATTTCTGATACTTCCCTGCGCGTAATTGTAAGTAGCGGGCTTCCATTGTTTCACATATCCTTTCCAATGCATTTTCAACAGGGAAATTTACACCTATAATTTGTTTGAGAGATATGGCTTTGGGTAAATCCTTGAAAGTAGTTTGGTTAATATTTAAGCCTATACCCACTACTGCATTCTGATAAGACGACTTGCTGATTTGATTTTCTATAAGCACCCCGGCTACTTTTCTATTTTCAAAATAAATATCGTTCGGCCATTTAATGGTAAAACCTGGCCTAAGTTCATTTAAACAATCGTGTAAAGCCAGTGCAACACACACACTTAAATCGAAGCTTTTAGAAAGAGGTAGAAAAGTGGGTTTTAGTAAAACAGAAAAAGTAAGCGAATTGGAATATTCTGCAGTCCAAGAAGCGCCACGCTGCCCTTTACCATTAGTTTGGTGTTTAGCAAATAGGAGCGTTCCCTCAGGAAAAAGTTGTGTAGACAAACGCTCCATCAGCCAAGAATTGGTTGATGGAATTTCATCAAATTTCAAATAATTCTTCCCTATAAATAGTGTTTCCATAATCTGGGAATAAAGATACAAATTCTCTTAACGCTACTTAACTCAATTTACTGCCATTATAAGAATTATAATCCGCTTAAAAGCTTTATTTTTGCTAGCTAATAAGTAAGACTAGAATGAAAGAAGATAGAAGTTTGGAAATCAAAGCCCTTGTAGATGTAATCGTTAAAGGGATGCAGGAAAAGAAAGCCGAAAACATTACGGTAATAGACCTGAGAGAAATAGATGCGTCTGTATGCGATTTCTTTGTGATAAGTAATGCTAATTCCAACACTCAAGTAAATGCAATAGCAGATTCTGTCCAAAAGGAAACGCTAGAAACATTAAACGATAAAGCTTGGCGTAAAGAAGGTACCGAAACTTCGGAGTGGGTACTTATGGATTACGTAAATGTAGTTGCTCATATATTCCAAACTCCTGTAAGAGATTTCTATGCATTAGAAGAATTATGGGGAGATGCTAAAATCACTACTATAGAATCGAAATACTAGATGGCAAAAAAGAAAACTACCACTAAGCCTAAAGCGAAAGCAAAGGGCAAAAAGCCTGCACAGAAGAAAAGCAAAAACCAACTTCCTAAATTCAATTTGTATTGGATTTATGGGATTGTAGCTTTCTTTATGGTTTCTATGCTTTTCACCAATGAAATGGGTGCCTTAAGTAAGGAGACTAACAGACAGACTTTAATACACGAATACATCAAGAATAAAGATGTAGAGAAGATTGAGATTATCCAAAATAAAAACATAGCTAAAGTTTTTATAAAAGAATCTGCTCTTTCGGAACACCGTCATGAAGCAGTGAGTGAACCTCTTTTTGGAGAAGGCTTAAATAAAGGACCTCATTATTTTATTAAAATTGGTACTTCAGAAGTTTTCGAAACTAAAGTTGAAGAAGCACAAGAACAATTTCGTTTTACAGAAAATGAAAGAGTTCAGATTTTTTACAATAACGAACAAAGCCTTTGGGACAGTGTTTGGTCTTGGATGCCTTTTATTTTCTTAATCGGTATTTGGTTGTTTTTTATGCGCCGTATGAGTGGTGGCGGTGGTGCTTCAGGAGGTCCTGGTTCACAAATTTTCAATATCGGTAAATCTCAAGCTCAGTTATACGATAAAGACACAGAAGTAAAAACTACTTTTTCCGATGTTGCTGGTTTAGAAGGTGCTAAAGAAGAAGTACAAGAAATTGTTAACTTCCTTAAAAACCCTGATAAATACACCAAACTAGGGGGTAAAATTCCTAAAGGAGCACTTCTAGTAGGCCCTCCAGGAACAGGAAAAACGTTATTAGCTAAGGCTGTAGCCGGTGAAGCACAGGTTCCTTTCTTCTCCCTTTCAGGCTCAGACTTCGTAGAGATGTTTGTTGGAGTAGGTGCCTCTAGGGTACGTGACTTATTTAAAAAAGCAAAGGATAAATCGCCTGCTATTATTTTTATAGATGAGATAGATGCTATTGGTAGGGCACGTGGTAAAAACCAAATGACCGGTTCTAACGACGAGCGTGAAAACACCTTAAACCAACTACTTACAGAAATGGATGGTTTTGGAACCAACGATCACGTAATTGTGATTGCAGCGACCAACCGGGCTGACGTATTAGACAGAGCCTTAGTTCGCGCAGGTCGTTTTGACCGACAGATATATGTAGACCTGCCAGAACTTACAGAACGCAAAGAAATTTTTGAAGTTCACCTAGCTCCGCTAAAAACTAAAGACTCTTTAGATGTGGACTTCTTAGCGAAACAAACACCTGGTTTTTCTGGTGCAGACATCGCAAATATGTGTAACGAAGCTGCTCTTATTGCTGCCAGACAAGATAAAGAGTTTGTTGAAAAACAAGACTTTTTAGATGCTGTAGATCGTATTATTGGTGGATTAGAAAAGAAAAATAAAATTATTTCTAAGCAAGAACGCGAAGTGATCGCTTATCACGAAGCTGGACATGCAACTGTTAGTTGGATGCTAGAACATGCGGCTCCACTAGTAAAGGTAACCATAGTTCCTAGAGGGAAATCTTTGGGTGCTGCCTGGTACCTACCAGACGAACGTCAGATTACTACGCGCGAACAAATGATGGACGAAATGTGCGCCGCCTTAGGAGGTAGAGCTGCAGAGAAAATTATTTTCGGGAAAGTTTCTACTGGTGCACTTAGCGATTTAGAGAAAGTTACACGCCAAGCTAGCTCAATGGTTACTGTTTACGGATTGAGTGAGAAAATTGGAAACATTTCTTATTACGACTCTTCAGGGCAAAACTCAAACTTTAACAAACCTTATAGTGAACAAACAGCTCGTACTATAGATGAAGAAGTAAAAGCGCTCTCAGAAGAAGCTTATGCTAAAGCTCTAAAAGTACTTGAAGAGAATAAAGAATCACTTACTAAATTAGCCGAAGAATTACTCACCAAAGAAGTAATCTTTAGAGAAGACTTGGAGGAAATATTCGGAAAAAGACCTTGGGATAAAGAAGAAAAAATAACTTTAAATCCTAGTACCACCGCAAGTCCTAAAGAGGAAACAAGTACTGAGGTTGAAGAAGAAAAAAAGGATGAAGAAGAGTCTGTTTAACAAATTCTTAGCGAAGGTAATCCCTTCATTGGCAGAAGAAACTAAAGATCTGAGTTCGAAAGAATTGGAGCAACAAGAAATTTGTATGCCCGATGCTAACGATCCAGACGATGTAACCTTTGCCAAGGTATTCACTAGTAAAGGAGGAAAGTTCTTTTACTGCGACGACCAAGAGGATTTCTATGCTATGTTTAAACAGCTTCTACAAGAAAACAACTGGAAACATTCTTACTGTAGTAACGATGAGCTAAAAGCTTCTTTGAGTCCAACGAAAATAGAATTTGAACCTGACAATAAAAAAGCAGACTCTTGTATAAGCAATTGTGAGTTTTTAATAGCCTTTAATGGTTCTATTATGGTTTCTGGTGCTCAAACTAAAGGCTTAAAAATTGAACAACTTCCCGAAGCTCTTGTAATTGTAGCTTATACCTCACAAATTGTGAAAGATATTAATCAAGGTTTAAGAGGTATTCAAACAAAATACGGTAGAAAAAGACCGTCTTTGGTAACCACAATACGCACCAAACAGTCCATTACTACAATGAGCGATAGTGACAGAGCTAAAGACTTATACATTTTCCTAATAGAAGATTATAAAGAAACGCGATGAACAATTTAACTCAAAGAATACTTACAGGATCGGTATATGTATCGCTGATGCTACTCGCAAGTACCAAACCAATATATATTGGACTTTTACTTTTACTTGTTGCTGTAATTGGAACTTTTGAATTTAAGAAAATTGCCGAAACTCAGAATTTAAATTTCGATCTATACCCTACTCTACTATTGGGAACACTTACCTATGCAAGTGTTCTACATCCTGAAATGAAGGTATTCCTTTCGATAGCTGTGTTTGTTTATTTCATAAGTCAATTATATAGACCTAATAAAAACGCTCTACAACTATTGGGGGGTACTTTAATTAGTATGGTATATCTATACCTTCCTCTGGCATTAATAATACCTATTGGAGTACAAAGTGGTAACTACGAATACAAAACGCTATTTGGACTACTAATCCTTATTTGGGCATCAGATAGCTGGGCCTATATAGTGGGGAGGTTAATAGGAAAACGCAAGCTTTTTAAACGTCTATCGCCTAACAAAACCTGGGAAGGATTTTGGGGTTCTGTGGTACTTACAGCAACAACCGGCTATGTATTGTCTATTACTGGATTTGGCTTAAATAATCTAGAATGGACTTTCCTTGGAGCGATTACTGTATTTGTAGCCACGGCAGGCGATTTATTCCAGTCTATGCTAAAACGTGCTTCTAACATTAAAGATTCTGGGAATATCCTTCCTGGACACGGAGGTATACTAGACCGATTTGACTCAATCTTATTCTGTTTACCAGCCTATTATATTTATTTTTATCACATTAGTCCAATCATAAATTCTTAAACAAAATTATATGTTCCATAAAGAAGGATTTGCCATCATTAGAAATACCTTAACGGCGCTTATAGCGATAGATGCCACAGCATGGTATTTTGCAGGAGGTTTTAACTGGATGGTTAACTTACTAGTACTTATATCTGTCGTTTTTGCAGTTTTGGTTCTTCAATTTTTTAGAAATCCAAAAAGAAATACTGTCTTAAATGCAAATCATATTATTGCACCTGCAGATGGTAAGGTAGTGGTAATTGAGGAAGTTGTAGAACACGAATATTTTAAAGACAAAAGAATACAAGTTTCTATTTTTATGTCTCCACTAAATGTGCACGTAAATAGATATCCTATTTCTGGAGCTGTAAAATACGCAAAATACCACCCTGGTAAATTTTTAGTTGCTTGGCATCCAAAATCTTCGATAGAGAATGAAAGAACGACCGTTGTTGTAGAAAATGAAACTACCGGTCCTATATTATTTAGACAGGTTGCAGGAGCAGTAGCGAGAAGGATTGTTATGTATTCTAAAGCTGAAGATAAAGCGGTACAAGGAAAGGATATGGGCTTTATTAAGTTTGGGTCAAGAATAGACCTTTACCTACCCCTAGACGCTAAGATAAATGCAAATATAGACGATGTGGTGAAAGGTGGTGAAACCATTATTGCCACTTGTTAAAACAAGTCAATTAATTCTTTTAAGTGAGCTATTTCGTAGCTCACTTTTTTGTTTGTGAAAAGTTTGTTTGGATTAAAATGAACTGCTTTTATTCCAAGTTTTTCCGCAGCAATACAATCAACCTCTATATGATCACCAATCATTATACACTCTGCTGCATTTGCCTTAGCAGCCGACAGTGCATATTCAAATATTTGGGGATTGGGTTTAGTTACACCTGCTTTTTCAGAAGTGATAATATGTGTAAAGTATTGATTTAAGTTTGATGACTGCATTTTTACCGCTTGTACTTCTTCGAAGCCATTGGTAATAATATGTAAACTATACTTAGATTTTAAATACACTAACACCTCATGGCACTGCGGAAAAAGATTAGATTTATAAGGACCTCTATGCACATAAGCATTTCCCAAACGCTCTGCTAGAGCATTATTATCTACTTCAAAAAATAGAAAGGTTTTTAAAAAACGTATCGTTCGCAAAGACTCTTTGGTAATTTTCCTATTTCTATATAAATCCCATAAATGGTCATTTACTTCTATATACTTAGTATAAAACTCCTTAAAAGAGGGCAAAATAGAACCTAAGTCAAATTCGTGGTACAACTCCAAAAGTGTCTCCTGAGAGTTTTTATTGAAATCCCATAATGTATGGTCTAAATCGAAAAAAAGGTGTTTAATTTTCATTATAATAAAAACACAAAAGTGGATATAGTGATGGACCAAAATAACACAGACATACTCATGATGGCCAATGTTGTTTTACTATTTTTCCCGAAAAACCGAGCAGCCAAGAACGACCCTACAGGGATAGAGATTAGAATAGGCGAAAATAAAGCAATACCAAAAAGCCCATAATCGCGTATCAGGGTAACATAGAATTTATTTTTCTTCGTAAATATTTTTCGTTTCTTGTTTACTGGTTTAAAATAATTGGGAAAAAAGGCAACTATTTTAGCTCCCAACTTAAAAAACAACAAAACGCCCAAAACGCCTCCAATACTGCTTATTAGAATAGTTTTTAGATAGGAGAACCCAAACGATTTTGCTAAAATAGGTCCCGTAAAAAACTTTAAAGCACTTATAAACACAACACTTACTATTTCGTACCAGGCACCCATATACTATAGAATTTAATTATTTAAATAAGCTCAATAAAAACGGTAAACGATTTATTTTCATATGTTGGTAAGGTTGATTTACAGCACCAAAACTTTTATAAAAACGAGCTAAGTTAATATCGTTCGACCCTTCAAAGTCAAATACTAAGCCACTATTAGCAGATTCTTTAATAAAATGATCTATTAAAAATGGCATGGCAGACAATTGCTTACCTTCTTTACTGTTTCCAGTAAATAACAAAACTATTCGGGTTGGACTAAACAATAAAAACAATCCAGCTACAGCTCGATTTCCCTCATCGTAAGCCATCCACACTTGACCACAATGTTTAAGTACTGCTACATGCATAAGCGTTTCCAACCTCTTGTAATCTGTAGTACTGAAATGAGAAATCTCTTTTCCTTTATCTGCTTTAAACAATCGTATTAAGGCTTCTGGAGAATCGTTTTTAAACAGCTGTAAAGAATTAGAATTTGCTTTTTTTAAATTGCGTTTTAAATTTTTAGAATATAAACTAGACTGTTCTATATAGGGCTTATCGAGTTCTAGAACATAATTATTATTCAAACTTAATACTACATCTTCTAAGTCAGGAAGAATTGAATTATAATTTAAATTCAGCTCCAGAAACCTATATTCTTTAGGAATTGCTCGTATAAAGTCCTCTATCCTTTGAAGCCCACTATTTGTTTTGGAAAACAAACCTAGTTGCTGTACCCAGAATGGAGTTGATGAATAGGTAATAGAAAATTTATTTTTTTTGGGAAGTGGAAAAACAGCCTCATAATCGTTGAGTACAAGTGCATCCCATTCAGCAACGACTATGTCCAAATACCAAGTAAATGCATAGGGCATACAATTAATGGATCTCCGAATACAGGCATTCCACTTATCAGTGTCGAGTTCATTATGTTTTATAAAACGAATCATTTACAGGCTTGAGAAATTGTAAATTCATAAACCTGCCTCCAGTCTTTCCAGTGTCTGTTATCACTCACTGTTTCATTATGCCATAGACTTATAAAAGTACCGTTTACCTTTTTTACGGAGTCCATCAATTCTTTTACTAAATATTGGGCGTCATCTACAGGGAGCTCCATATACTCATTTAGTGTACCGTCCATTACTGCAAAAGGATGTAATAAGAGCTGTGTTTGGGTTTCCATATCTAAATCATAGAAATAAAATGGCAGGGAAGTACCCGCTCTAAATCCAACCTGAGAAGCATAACCCATTGTATAGTCTTCTCTAATACCCAAATCTATTAATCGACGATAGCTGGTAGGAAGGTCGAGCTTTAAAAAATGTTGCCTACTGCGTATAACCTCACGTTTTGTAATCGTTTCCAGTCTTTTTATTTCTTTTGGAAGCTTATCGGAATTCTTATTTGAAGCCCAAGAAGGATGAATCCCTACCTGAACATAATCTGCCAAGGACTTAAGTAAGGTTTGAAATTTAGTACTTGTTACCGGAATATTTTTGTCGTTGTGCCCATAATCGGCTAATAAGAAAAAGTAAATTGATTGAAAACCGTACTTGCGCTGTAAATCTAATAAATACTCGAAGGTATCGTAGGGGTCTTTTTCTTTACCTAACAGCACCTTAATTCTCTGGGTTAAGCCATTGAAATCTAAATTAATCACCGAACGTAATGAAGCAGCAACATTCCTTACCAAGCCCTTCTCTAAATAACAATAAGCGTTGTCTACATCTATTGTATTTACAAATTTGAACTCCCTTTTAGTGGCTTGAAATTCGGGGAACTTTGACTGTATAGTTGCCACCAAATCCAATAACCAATATTCTATGATTGGTGTTTTGAGAAACCCATTTTTATAAGCGAGACTCTGCTTGGCTGGAAATCTTTGAAAACGGTCTTTTATATGTGGTAAATATTCTTCGTACCTACACAATAAGTAAAAGCTACAAGCAAAAATATCGTAAGGTAAAGCTGCGTTCTCTCCCTGTTCAAAAAACACTTTCGTCCCATTATAAGACTTTATATTTATGGTATAATCTTGTATTCCTTTTTCGAATAATATAGCATGAGAGCTAAAAAACAACTCACTGGCTAAGGGGTTTTTAGTATAAGACATTTTTACTCCATCAAAAGCAATAAACTCTTCTACCTGATTCGTTACCCGAACTTCAGAACCCAAAAATTGAGTAAACACCATTTTAAGTGTATACAAAAGTCGATGAGTAGTTTTATGTGTATAAACGAGTATCATTAAAGTTGTTCTAGTATTGTTTTGCAAATAAAGTGGGCACTGTTACCATCTCCAAACAATTTAGGATACTTAAGGTTTTTAGACCTAAGTAATTCGAATGATTCTATCAAAGACTCATTTGTATTCTCAATAAGTACCGCAGACCCTTGCTCCACTATCTCTACCCATTCAGTTTCAGAACGGAGTATCATACATGGTTTTTCAAAGAAATAAGCTTCCTTTTGCACCCCACCAGAGTCGGTAACTACCATTTCACAATTTTTCTCTAAACTTATCATATCCATAAAAGAAGCAGGTTCAATAATTTTCAATAGAGGGTTAGTTGTAAAGGATTTTAGTTGTTCAGAACTCAAATGTAATTGTAAGGCTTTTTTCGTACGAGGATGTATCGGAAACACTACAGTTAATTGGTATTTATCAATTAAGGCTAAAATGGCATCACAAATATGTATTAATTGCGCTGAATAGTCTGTGTTTGAGGGACGGTGCATTGTAAATAATAAAAATTCATTCTTTACAAGACCATGCTTTGTAAGTATAGAATCGTTCACCTGTTTTGAAAAATGCAAAGAGTTATCGTACATAATATCTCCACAAGCGTAAACTTTAGGTTTGTCTAAAGAACAGTTTTCTTCAGTATGAACAATAGATTCTTTTTGTAGATTAGTTAACGCTGTTTGGGTTGGACAAAACAATAAGCTTGAACAATGATCAGTTAAGATTCTATTAATTTCTTCAGGCATTGCTTTATTAAAAGAACGTAAACCTGCCTCTATATGAATTACTGGAATGTGTTTTTTTGAAGCTGCTAATGCCCCGGCAAGAGTTGTATTGGTATCGCCATATACTAAAACTGCATTTGGTTTTTCAGCAACGAGTACTTCTTCTAAATTAGTAAGTATTTCTGCCGTTTGAGCAGCATGACCTAACGCATTTAAACTAAATGAATACTTGGG
The DNA here is from genome assembly GCA_965183875.1 of Flavobacteriales bacterium. Taxonomy (GTDB): domain Bacteria; phylum Bacteroidota; class Bacteroidia; order Flavobacteriales; family UBA7430; genus UBA6772. The sequence goes on from CBCYMK010000016.1 coordinate 27,100, forward strand.
TTTTGGAATCGCTAAGTCTTCAAAAAAAATGGCCGACATATTTGCATCATAATGCTGACCACTGTGAACAATCACTTCTTCTATTTGAGTAGAAAAAGACGATTGTATTGCCCTGCTTATTGCAGCCGCTTTAATAAATTGTGGACGCGCTCCTATGAGCGTGAGTATTTTTAACATTGATGCCTTTTTCACAAATGTAACGAAAAGCTTTATATCATTCCTTGGTCGGCAAAACTAAAATAGGATTGATCAGTAACAATTATATGATCGAGTAATTGAATATCCATAAGCTTAGCAGCCGCAGCTACTTTAGCTGTTAATTTACAATCTGCTTCACTTGCACGTAGAGTACCAGAAGGGTGATTGTGACACAATATAAGTCCGGTTGAATTTAATTCTAAGGCTTTTTTCAACAACCTCCTTATATCCACCAAAGTAGCTGTTATTCCTCCTTGACTTATATTCCATTTAGAAACTAACTTATTGGCATTGTTTAAATATAGAACCCAAAATTGCTCTACTTCTAAATCTTCTAATAAGGGTTTCATTATATCAAACGCATCACTACTAGAAGAAATTTCGTCATATTGTTCAGCCTGGCTCAACCTACGCCTACGGCCAAGCTCTAATGCTGCCATAAGCGTTATAGCCTTAGTTTCCCCAATTCCTTTTACAGATACAAAATCTTTAAGTTGCATTTTAGCCAAAACCGATAGGTTATCGTTGGCAAGAGATAGAATTTCACTGGCTACCACCAAAGCAGATCTGTCTGGGGTTCCGGAACGAATTAATATTGCGATAAGTTCTGTATCGCTTAAAGTATCTTTCCCTTTGTGAATGAATTTTTCTCTAGGTCGGTCATTTACCGACCATGTTTTAATAGAATTTGTATACATAGTTTTATTATTTTATTATAAAACTAAATATACGAAAAAAGCCCTCCTGAAAAGGAAGGCTTTTAAATTTTATAAAATCTTACTACTTAAAGTGCAGCAATCTTCTTAGCTAACTTAGACTTTAAGTTGGCTGCTTTATTTTTGTGAATTGTACCACGTTTTGCAAGCTTGTCGATTTTAGCGACTAAACTTGGCATAGCAGCTTCTGCAGTTGCTTTATCTTCTTCAAGACGTAAGTCTTTTAAAGAGTTACGCATTGTCTTGTGATAATACTTGTTGTTAAGAGCCTTCGGCTTATCTGAGCGAATTCTTCTTAATGTTGATTTATGATTAGCCATAATCTTCTACTTAGCTGTTATAATTTTTTTTATAGTAGTCCGTAGGGGAATCGAACCCCTGTTGCATGGATGAAAACCATGAGTCCTAACCCCTAGACGAACGGACCGTGATCCTTTTAAGGGCTGCAAATTTAACAAGAAATTTTTAACCCGCAAAGAATTTATAATAAAAGAACGTTTCTTTTGTAGTCCGTAGGGGAATCGAACCCCTGTTGCATGGATGAAAACCATGAGTCCTAACCCCTAGACGAACGGACCGTAGCAAAGCTTTTGCTTTAGCGAGTGCAAATGTAATAAAATTTTATGCGTTTAAAAATCTAATCACATAAAAAAACACTCTTTTTTAGCACAATTTAAATTCTGCTAAAGACGAGCGATGTAAAACACTCGTCTTCTATTCTTTAGTAAGCTTTTGCAAATAATACACGCTTACTCGAAGGTGCGCCAGTAAGAATACACTTACCCTGCTCCTCCTTAGCATCCAAAGGAATACACCTAATAGTTGCCTTGGTTAAATTCTTTATTTTTTCTTCTGTTTCTATTGTACCGTCCCAGTGACAAGATAAGAAGCCTGTCTTAGTATCTAAGAGTTCTTTAAAGCGCTCAAAATCGTCCACCTCTGTAATGTGCTCATCTCTATAGTTAAGCGCAGTACTAAATAGATTTTCTTGAATCTCCTCGAGCAAAGCAGGAACCGCTGACTCTACATCACCCATTGCCATAATTTGCTTTTCGAGTAAATCTCTTCGAGCAACCTCTACAGTTCCGTTTTCTAAATCTTTAGGCCCTATAGCAATACGCACAGGCACCCCTTTCATTTCGTATTCGTTAAATTTCCAGCCTGGCTTAAAGCTTGTACGGTTGTCGTATTTTACAGACACCCCTTTTGCTCTTAAGGCACTCATCAACTCGTTTGCCTTTTCGTTTATCTGCTCTAATTGCTCATCATTTCGGTGAATAGGCACAATAACAACTTGCCAAGGTGCTAAGTTCGGAGGTAAAACCAAACCTTTATCGTCAGAGTGCGTCATTACTAAAGCACCCATTAAACGTGTAGACACTCCCCATGAAGTTGCCCATACATATTCTTGCTTTCCTTCTTTAGGTTGAAATTTCACATCGAATGCTTTCGCAAAATTCTGACCTAAGAAATGTGATGTTCCAGCCTGTAAAGCTTTACCATCTTGCATCAAAGCTTCAATACAATAGGTTTCTAGTGCACCAGCAAAACGTTCAGACTCAGACTTCACCCCTTTCACTACAGGCATAGCCATAAAGTTTTGAGCGAAGTCGGCATAAACATCACACATGAGTTTCGACTCTTCTAGAGCCTCATCTTTAGTTGCATGTGCAGTATGCCCTTCTTGCCACAAAAACTCTGCTGTTCTTAAAAACAATCGTGTTCTCATTTCCCAACGAACAACATTTGCCCATTGGTTAACTAGTATTGGTAAATCTCTATAAGATTGGATCCATTTTCTATAAGTATCCCAAATAATCGTTTCTGATGTTGGACGAACAATAAGCTCCTCTTCTAACTTAGCATCTTCATCTACAACAACACCCTTACCATCTGGGTCGTTTTTTAAACGGTAATGCGTAACAACTGCACACTCCTTAGCAAAACCATCTACATGAGAAGCTTCCTTACTAAAATACGACTTCGGAATAAACATTGGAAAATAGGCATTTACATGCCCTGTTTCTTTGAATTTTTTATCGAGTTCGGCCTGCATCTTCTCCCAGATTGCGTATCCGTAGGGCTTTATAACCATACAACCACGTACACCTGAGTTTTCTGCTAAATCAGCCATTACAACTAATTCGTTATACCATTTCGAGTAATCTTCCGTTCTGGAGGTGAGTTTCTTTGCCATTTGTCTCTATAGAAATTGGAATAATATTTGCTACCTTAGCTTCATTATAAAGCATTGCAAAGCTATGAAATAATGGCTTACAATGAATTTCTTTATACATAAATCCAAACATCCATTTATCATTAAATACTGGAGGACTGAATTATGAAAAATTTTCTTACAATAATTGTATTGAGCTTCACCATTTGCTCACTTAGCACAAATGCTCAAGACAACCAGAAATGGTACGCCGACGATATTTACTACAGCCCCGAAGAAAAGGATATAAACTACCTCGAAGTACTTTTTGAAGAGGAAGAAGAATACTACGAACACCTTGATAGCACAGAACAATACTACGAAGACAATATGTCTTACTCTATGCGTATTAGTCGCTTTCACAGAGATTATTTCGGAAGTGCAGTCTCCTTTAATTACGGTTATTTTCACGACCCTTACGGATTTGATTACGGCTTTGGCTGTATGCCTATCTACCAACCTTACTACACCAATAATTGGTACGGTGGTTATTACGGATACAACAATTTTAACTCATGGAATTCACCTTGGTTCTACAACCAATACGCTTGGAATAACCCCTATGGATACAACTTTGCTTATGGATACGGAGGATATGGCTACGGCTATTCGCCCTACTATTTTGACACCCCATTTGTGAATTCCTCAAACACCACATACGGGCACCGTGGGAGTTTAGGTAATAATGGAATTACAAACTCAAGTACCACAGGACATAGCACCGACAATAATAGAAACCCTGGATTAGTAAGAAAAACAACCCGCACTATAAACAAAAGTAATTACAGTACGGATACAAAAAAGACAAACTACACTCCTACACGAACAAAAAGAACTTACGAATACAATTCGTCCAGAAAGCCGAATACGAAAAGAAAATCCACTACATCAACACGATCATCAAAAACGAAGTCTACTTACAAGCGAACTTCTACGAATACAAAATCAAACTATACTCCCAATAGAAATACAAATAGAGGGGTAAACTCAAATAGTAGAAGCTCCAATATTAACCGATCGTCGTCTACCCCAAGTAGAAGACCTAGATAATTTACTATGTTATATAAACTAAGTATTGTTACCGCTTTAATTTTAGGATTTACAGCACAGGCTCAAAATCATATAGACGCGCTTAGATACTCTCAAGAGTCTCTTTGGGGCTCGGCAAGATACGTCTCCATGGGTGGTGCATTTGGCGCACTAGGAGCAGACGGAAGTACTTCAAGTCAGAACCCAGCCGGGATTGCTACATTTACAAACGGGCAATTTTCGGGAAGTTTAAACTTAAGTGAATTTAATTCGAATGGATACAATTCCGAATCTTCCTTTAATTCTGAAAATTCTTTCGCAAAAAAAAATACCGCCTCTATTCCTAACCTAAATTATATAAGTGCTAATATTCTCGAGCCAGACATTGCAGGCGATTGGGACAGACTTAATTTTGGAATAGGCTATAATAAACTAGATGATTACAATAACCACACTTATATAGAAGGAGCTAACAGCTCAAATTCTTTAAGCACCTACATCCTTAACAACGCTCAAAATACATACTACGACGATTTAGACGTTATAGGACAACTAGCATACGCGACCTACCTAATTGACACTGTAGGAAATGAGCTAACTTACGAGAGTCCTCTAGAGGGACTTATAAGCAGGACCCAATCCTACAAAAGCACTACATCTGGAAGTAAAAATGAATTTTATTTAAGCTTTGGTACTGCCTACCAAAACAAACTATTTCTAGGGGCAACTATTGGCTTGCCTAGTATAGAATACCGTGAAAAAACGACTATTAGTGAAAATAACTTCAATGTATTTAAAAGCTCTGAAAGTCCTTTAGTATCCTTCGACTACACGAGTAATTTATACGTGGAAGGGTCTGGTATAAATTTAAAACTAGGTTTAATCTACAAAATAGATGATGCCATTCGTTATGGCTTTGCACTACATACACCTACCTACTACGAGATACACGAAGAATATTCTTCCTCTATGAGTACCGCATTTAATGACTCTACACACTCTGCAGAATCGTATTTAGGACTTTTTGACTATGAGTTAAGTAGTCCCTTAAAAATAATAAACAGCTTGTCTTTTGTTTTAGGTAAAAGAGCTATTATTAGCCTCGAACATGAATATTTGGATTATTCTTTTGCGAATCTCAGTTCTGAATTCTATACGTTTGAAAACGAAAACAACGACATTAACAATTATTACGCTAGTGCCAGCAATGTAAAACTAGGGACAGAACTTAGGGTACACCCACAACTTAGTTTACGTGCGGGATACGCTTACTACGGCAGTGCTTTGGCAAACAAATCCAAAGACACAAGCAAAGAGTATTTAACACTTGGCTTTGGAGTGAAAGTTAACCAATACTTCTTCGATTTTGCAATGATAAATTCGAGCAACTTAAATTATTTAGAAATTTATCCTAATTCTGAATCGGCAATTTTAAACAATTCTAACGGACAGTTTTTAGTCTCCGGTGGGTTTAAGTTTTAAAAAACAATAAGCACAAAAAAAGGGATTCCAATTGGAATCCCTTTTTTTATATATGGTATAAAAACTTATTCTACGTCTTCTACTCCAGCCATAACTTTATCTACCAATACACGACCACAGTGTTCGCATACGATAACCTTTTTACGAGCTGCAATATCCATTTGTCTTTGTGGTGGTACAGTATTAAAACAACCTCCACAAGCATTTCTTAATACGGGAACAACGGCAAGACCATTTCTCACAGAACCTCTTAAACGCTTATAAGCATTAAGCAATCGGTCGTCAATTACTTTCTCAGCAACAACAGACTCTTTACCCAATTTTTCTTCGTCTTTTTGAGTTTCAGCAATAATACCGTCCAACTCAGCATTCTTAGCTGTTAAGTCTCCGGTACGATCAATCAAGCGCATTTCTGTACCCGATTTAACTTCTTTTTTAGAAGAGATAGTAGCTTTCGCTTCTTTAATTCTTTTTTCAGCTAATTCAATTTCAAGATTTTGAAATTCAATTTCCTTGTTTAAAGAGTCAAATTCACGGTTGTTACGAATATTCTTTAACTGCTCATCGTATTTCGCGATTAGCGCTTTAGAATCTTTCATTAAAGATTCTTTTTCTTTTATAGAATCATCGAACGTAGCTATCTCTTCACTAACATTAGCTACACGAGTTTGCAAACCTGCAATTTCGTCTTCTAAATCTTGAACCTCTAGTGGTAATTCACCACGTAAAATTTTAATCTTATCGATTTCAGTGTCTATAGATTGAAGTTTGTATAGAGCAACTAGCTTTTCTTCAACAGTAGATTGTTTTGCTTTAGCCATTTTTTATAGATAATTGATAGGATTGGTACTTACCTCTGATAAATGAACTGCAAATTTAGGAAATTTTTCGCTAAGAAAATCAGCAATTAAGTCCTTAGTATATTGTTCACTTTCGTAATGCCCTACATCGGCAATAATAATCTTGTTTTCAGCATCAAAAAATTCGTGGTATTTAAAGTCCCCTGTAATGAAAATGTCAGCACCAGAGCGTATTGCAGCCGGCAACAAAAAGCTACCTGCACCACCACAAATAGCAACTTTTTTAATTTCATTATTCACCAAAGAAGTATACCGAATCCCGTCTGCGTGAAGGTTATTTTTTAAGGTACCTAAAAAATCAAGTGCATTTTTGGCAACTGAAAGCTCTCCCAACATCCCAGAACCCACATTTTGATTTTCATTATTTAGACTTACTACACTATAAGCAACCTCTTCGTAGGAATGCTTGCTTTTTAAGGTAGAAATAACCTTGGATTCCATATAGGCAGGGAATAAAACCTCAATTCGTTCTTCTATTTGACAAGTTCGTTCCCCTTTCTCTCCTACCACAGGATTTGAATTTTCAGAACCCTTAAAACTAGCCGATCCAGAAACAGAAAAACTACAATCTGAATATTCCCCTAAGGCACCAGCACCAATTTTAAAAAGCGCATTTCGTATATCCTCAGCTTCATTCGGTAAGGCATAAGTCACCAATTGCTTAATCACTTCCTTTTTAGGAACCAACACACGTGTGTTAATCAGACCTATCTTGTCGGCCAACATTTTATTTACACCAGTATGAACATTATCTAAGTTGGTATGAATAGCATACAGAGCAATATCATTTTTAATCGCTTTTAATACCGTGCGCTCAACATAATTTTTACCTGTGAATGTTTTTAAACCTTTAAACACTATAGGGTGATGAGAAACAACCACATTGCACCCCTTAGCAATTGCCTCGTCCACTACAGACTCTACACAATCTAAACTCACTAAAACACCGGTTAACTCAGCTGCTTTATCGCCAACTATTAAACCACTATTATCATAGGACTCTTGGTAGGCTAGAGGAGCCCAACTTTCTAAACTGTCACAAAGTTCTTTTAATTTCATGAAATTAAATTTTAAGCAAAATAATGGATTTTTTCCAATAGCAATCATCAATAGATTATGTATTTTCGAAAAATGAATCTAAGACAACTTTTACTAGCTACTTATATCGACTCCATACAAGCTCGTTACAAGTTTGAGAAACTTTTTTTTCAACAGCAAATTATTACAACAAACAAAATCATCTATTGCAGTAATAAGTGTAGGGAATTTAAAAATGGGGGGGACAGGAAAGACTCCTCATGTAGCCTATTTACTTGACTTACTAAGCTATAAAAAAACGGCTGTTATTAGTCGTGGTTATAAAAGGTCTTCAAAGGGATTAATAGAAGGACATAAAAACGATTCGGCTACTAAACTAGGAGACGAACCTTTAGAACTTCTAAATAGCTCACCAGAGTCTAGCTTCAAAATGATTGTAGATGCCAATCGAAGAAACGCCTTGCGCTACCTAGAATCGCATGATTCTCCTACCGACATTGCCATTTTAGACGACGGATACCAACACAGATATGTAGATCGTGCGGCTAATATATTGCTGAGTGAATTTAACGATCCTTTTTTTGAGGACAATATTTTCCCTTTAGGAAAACTAAGAGAAAACAAGAAAGAAGCAAAGAGAGCCGATATTATTATATTCACCAAATGCCCCTCTACACTCTCAGGGAAAGAAAAAGAGAGCTATATTCTTGAAGCAGGTAAATATTCAACTGCTAAAATATTTTTTACCGAGACACTAAACCGTGGAGTATTAAATATTAAAAATACACTAGAGGGAATAAATAAAGATTTAAAATACTTACTAGTAACTGGCATAGCCAACCCAATGCCAATATATGAGTTCCTAGCCAACGAAAAAGTTCATTTTGCTGCGAAAAACTTTAAAGATCACCATAAGTTTTCAAAAAAAGACATCAGTGAAATTATTAAGAAAATGGAAAATTGCGAAGCCTTATTAACAACCGAAAAAGATTGGATGAGGCTCAAAGAAACCAATTTACCGCAGCTATTATCTAAAGAAATCTTTAGACTGAATATAGGAATACAATTTATTGGGTCGGAAGAAGCCAAACTCTTTAACACAGAATTGAATCAACTACTCTCAAAAAAATAATTATGAAGACATTCTTACACTTATTCATTAGCCTACTTAGCTTTTCTGTTTTTGCACAAAGCGATTCTAACCTAGAGCTTCTTTTCCATTGGAGCGACGACAACCTTGTAGGTTCGGCAATGTACAACAACACCTATAATGAGGTTTGGGGATTTACAGTAAATAGTAGAGAGTTCGCCGTTATAGGTTCTACTGCAGGAACACATATTTTTGATGTAACAAACCCTAGCAACAGTGAGCAGGTACAATTTATTGCTGGGGAAGATTTCGGACCAGCTATAATACACAGAGATTACCACGATAGAAATGGCTACCTGTATGCTGTAAGTGATGAAGGAAATAGTTCACTACAAATTATAGACATACAACAGCTACCAGACACCGCTATTGTAGTTTACGATTCGAACGAATTAATTAAGAGTGCACACAATATTTTTATAGACGAAAAACTGAATACTCTATATGCCTGTAATGTAAGGACTGCAAACTCTGGTTGGGGTTCTACCTCACTAGCTCTTTATGATATTAACGATCCTTTTAACCCTGTACACTTATTGGACTACGCAGTCCCAGGTACGGGATATGGAGTTCACGATATGTGGGTGAGGAACGACACTGCATTTTTAAACAATGGAGGAAATGGTTTATATGTTGTAGATTTTTCTAATATTCAAACTCCTCAACTACTAGGTTCATTAACCGAATATCCAGACAAGGGCTACAACCACTCTGGATGGCCTACAGCAGATATGCAAACTTATATTATGGCAGACGAAGATTGGGGGCACGACATGA
>CBCYMK010000017.1:0-9182 GCA_965183875.1 Flavobacteriales bacterium
GACTCACTTTGAAACTGTTAAAAACACAGGATCAAACATGGACCATTGGTATTTTTGATGAAGCTTGGGAAACGACCCCGTCTATTGGTGATGAGGTCTCAGTTTTCAATTCGAATGGTGAACTTGTAGGAGCTGCAAAATATACTAGGCCCTGTTACAGTAATTACTGTTTGGGGTGATGATGCTACTACAAAAAACATCGACGGCCTAACGAATGCTGAACATATGACGTTTAAAGTATGGAACAATCGTTACAATACAACTGATGAGTTAGTTGTTACAAACTGGATTGAGGGTTCTAATGCTTACCAAACTGATGCAATTAACCAAATTGGTGAATTAAACTTTGTTTCAAACACGGCTAATAGTAGTAAATTGGGTCTATACCCTATTCCAGCTAATAAAGAATTGAACCTTGAATTAACAGTTAATCAAGATCAAAATATTACGGTTGGAATCTACAATCTATTAGGAGTACTTATAGAAACAAATACGTACACCTTAGAAAAAGGATTCAATAGTATGGAGTTAAATATCTCTTCTTTAAAAGAGGGAGCTTATCTATGTACTATTACCACAAATGAAGGTACTAACTCACGTAAATTTAACGTGATTAAATAGTTAGCACCATTATTAAATTAAAAGGACACTCTAAGAGTGTCCTTTTTTTTTTACTTTTGAAGCTCATCCAAAAAAACTACTGATGAATAAAGGATTTTTACTTTCGTTGATTACACTATTTTCATTTTTATCTATAAACGCTCAAGAGGTATCTTGGCCAGATGAGGTCCTAAATACTGGATCAAATTCTACCTATTTAATTCAAAGCGCAAATATTGACGGATCTTCTGTAATATACGGATACGTTTTAGGAGCATTTTTCGTAAACGACGAAGGAAATTTACAATGTGGTGGCTTCACTAATTGCTCAAGTAATCAGGTTCAATTAGCCGTAATGGGCGACGATACTACGACAGACGAAAAAGATGGCTTTTACGATGGCGAGGAAATTACATGGTTGGCTTATGGAACCTTTGCTGAACAGACATATACCGCTACTGTAGACTTTTTACCCACTCCTCCATATGGGTCCAATACATTTAGCACCAACGGACTTAATATTGTTACAAGCTTTAATATAAGCTCGGCTGTATTGGGTTGCGTAGACTTGATTGCTTGTAACTACAATGCAAATGCTACAGAAAACGATAATACCTGTACCTATGCAGAAGAAAATTTAAACTGTGATGGTTCATGTATTGATACAGATGGAGATTTAGTTTGCGATACAGATGAGATTAATGGATGTACCGATACCGAAGCTTGTAATTTCAATGAATTAGCTACAGAATCGGATGACTCTTGTACCTACCCAGAAATAAACCTTAACTGTGAAGGTGACTGCTTAAACGATGTTGATGAGGATGGGGTTTGTGACGAAAATGAGGTTTCTGGTTGTTCAGACGAAACTGCTTGTAACTACGATTTATTAGCTACAGAAAACGACGGAAGCTGCACCTATACTTCAGGCTGTGAAAGCTGTGAGAACTTCTTAATTATAGACAACGATATTGACAATGATTCTATTTGCGATGAAGACGAGATAGTAGGTTGTACAGACGCAGATGCCTGTAACTATATGTCTAACGCTACCGATGAGAATAATAGCTGTATTTATGCTACTGGTGAATGCGACAGCTGTTCTGGAGAAACAAATGGAACAGGATTTATAATAGACAATGACGCAGACAACGATGGTGTATGTAACGATGATGAAGAAGGTGCCTGTGTAGACCCAACGGCATGTAACTATAATTCAAACCCTACATACGAAGATGATAACTCTCTTTGTATATTCACTACAGGTTCATGCGACGCTTGCTCTGGAGATGAAGATGGTACTGGGTATATAGTAGACAATGACTTAGATAATGATGGGGTTTGCGATGCTGATGAAATTGAAGGGTGTACAAACAGCCAAGCTTGTAACTATAATGCAAGTGCAACAGACGAAGACAACAGTTGCGAAATCCCAACGGGTTGCGAAACCTGTTCTGGAGAACTAGATGGTACCGGAATAATCGTCTTAAACGATATTGACAATGACGGAGTATGTGACCAAAATGAAATTGTAGGTTGTACTGATGTTACTGCATGTAACTATAATGAAAATGCTACCGACAACAGTGTTGACTGTGCTTATCTTTCTGAGCTCAATAACTGTAATACATGTTCAGGGGAACAAGACGGTACTGGAATAATCCTCCTTAATGATATCGACGGAGACTTTATTTGTGATGAAGATGAAGTTGAAGGATGCTCTGATGCTACCGCTTGTAACTATAATGAAAATGCAACAGACCAAGGAATATGTATCTATATTGATTCTACAATCGATTGTCAGGTTTGTTCTGGAGAGACAGATGGTACCGGAATCGTTGTGCTTAACGACACAGATTTAGATGGTGTATGTGACGACCTTGAAATATTTGGTTGTACAAACCCTTTGTATACAGAATATAACGCAGAAGCTACAGAAGAAGACAACAGTTGTAGCACACTTATAGTGTCTGGATGTACAGACTCTACTGCTTTTAATTATGATCAAGAAGCAAATACAAACGACAATAACTGCTTGTTTGATGTCTTAGTTGACTTCACGACTACTGGAACAAACACCACTTCAAATTATAGTGTTACCATAGATACTATAGATATAATATTGGGTGAGTCTGAACTAAATAATGGAGATCTTATTGGAGGATTCTACCTAGTAGAGGGACAACTGAGTTGTGCTGGATTTACTACATGGACAGGGAATGACTTTAGTATTAACCTTTGGATGGACGACCCAGCAACGATAGAAGTTGACGGAGTAACAGAAAACACAACTGTCTACTGGATAGTACAACAAGAAGCTACTATGTTCAATTACCTAGTAGACTTGACATTAATAAACGCTCCTGGAGTAGTATTTGTCTCACAAATAAGTTTAAACACAAATACAGTTATTGGCTGTATGGATACAGATGCTTATAACTACAACAGTAATGCACTCATAGCTGATGGTGCTTGTGAAGAGTTTATAGAAGGTTGTACAGATGCGGACGCATGTAATTACGACGAGGAGGCCAATACAGAAGATGGTACCTGTTATATAATTACAGCAACAATTCCTGAATTCCAATCAGGACAAGCACTAACTGTTGTTACCGATGCAGCTAACCCTACATTTGCATGGTTCTTAAATTCTGTTGAACAAGGAGAAACGAGCAACGAATTTACCCCTTATGTAAATGGATTGTACAGTGTAGAAGTAACCGATGAAAATGGATGTACAGTTACTGCGACTTATAACCTAGTGAATATAGGAATAGAAGAAGTAATAGTAAACCAACTTAGCCTATACCCTAACCCAGCGGAACGCTTTGTAGAAATTAGTTCAACACATACACAAATAGAGACCTTAAAACTATACTCTATTACTGGCCAATTACTACAAACACATTTAGTAAATGCTAGGCTGTTTAAAGTTGAACGTAATGATTTACCGAGTGGAATATACTTCATACAAGCTACTATTAAAGGAGCTGAAGTAACTAAAAGACTACTTTTTAAATAAGAGTAATAATATAGTATCATAAAAAAAGGGACTCAAACGAGTCCCTTTTTTTATGATACTATATTAAGGCTGTATTAAGCTTCCTTTTCTGCTAAATAACGTTCAGCTTCTAGAGCAGCCATACAACCACTACCAGCGGCTGTAACAGCCTGACGATACATTTTATCCTGAATATCACCTGCAGCAAATACTCCTTTAATATTAGTCTGTGTAGAATCTGCTTTGGTTAGTAAATAACCCACATCATCCATATCTAATTGCCCAACAAATAAATCTGAATTAGGTTTATGTCCAATAGCCACAAAGAATCCAGTACAAGAAACATCTGTAGTAGAACCTGTTTGATTATTTTTCACTCTTACTCCTTCAACCCCTTTTTCACCGAGTACTTCCTCAGTTTCAGAATTAAAAAGAACAGTAATATTTTCAGTATTCATTACACGATGTTGCATTGCTTTTGAAGCACGCATACTGTCTTTTCTAACTAACATAGTAACCTTAGTACAAAGCTTAGCTAGGTAAGTAGCCTCTTCAGCAGCTGTATCTCCAGCACCTACAACAACAACTTCCTGACCTTTATAGAAAAAACCATCACATACAGCACAAGCAGATACACCAAAACCATTTAAGCGCTCTTCAGATTCCAATCCAAGCCATTTAGCAGTAGCACCAGTAGAAATGATTACAGTATCAGCTAAAACAGTCTTTGCCCCATCTATCTCTACTCTATGAGGTTCTCCATTAGTAGAAAACTCACATTTTGTAGCGTAACCAAAACGTACATCTGTTCCAAAACGCTCAGCTTGCTTTTGCAAATCTACCATCATGTCAGGCCCATTAGTACCTTCTGGGTAACCAGGGAAGTTATCTACCTCCGTAGTGTCGGTTAACTGTCCTCCAGGCTTCATTCCTGTGTAAACTACAGGTTTTAAATCTGCTCTAGATGCGTAAATTGCTGCAGTATAACCAGCAGGTCCTGAACCAATTATCAGGCATTGTATTCTCTCTAATTCTTCCGACATTTTATTGTATTTTAGGATGCTAAAAATAAGCAATGAACACTAATTTTAAAACTTTATGCTTAACTATTATGCTACTTACTGTAAGTTGCGCTGTTAGTCAAGCACAGCAAAGACTTAGCAAGGACTATACCAATGCTTCAACAGAAGTTTTTATGGCTAAAGAGCAATTAAACAAAGCGATTAATCCAACTAATTTTGACTTTGATTTATTTCACGCCCTACTTGTGCACCTTAGTAATCAGGAAAGAATTAAACAGGGCATACCTCCATTAAGTAACTATTGGAATTTGGAAGAAGCTGCCATATTACATTCAAAAGAAATGAGCGACAAGCACTTTTTTAGCCATACTAACAAATCAGTTAAAAAATACAGAACACCAGCCAACAGAATATTGCATTTTAATGACAGCTACAAAACTCTAGGAGAAAATATAGTCACAAACAATCTTATGGATTTTGATGGAAGCACATTAGAATACCAGATAAAAGTGATTAATGGTGAAGCCCATTATTATGATATAAACAATAAGGAATTAGCCTATACCAGCTACTTAAAATTAGGAAAACGACTTACAAAACAATGGATGGACTCAGCACCCCACAAAGCAAATATCCTCAGTATAGACTTCACCCTACTAGGTTGTGGCTGTGCATTAGAAGATACTGGAGATTTCGTTACAATAAACTGTACTCAAAATTTTGGATCACTCTTCGATTGACACATCAAAACCCTAAAAACCAACAGCTTAACCACCTCAATAAAAGTATTAGAATTTTAAACAAAAGAAACTTGTTTTATTAGGTCTAATATCTATATTTGCACCACTATTGCTACGGGGTGTAGCGTAGCCCGGTCATCGCGCCTCGTTTGGGACGAGGAGGTCGCAGGTTCGAATCCTGCCACCCCGACAGTACAAAGCCAGTTCATTTAGAACTGGCTTTTTTTTATTTCAAAACCGTCAAGATTTTAATCTTGTAAGGGGATGAAATAAAAAAAAGCCAAACCCATTTATGGGTGGCCTTGGACTAATCACTCCCCAAAACAGGATCAATTCGACTACAAGGAGAATTAATCCGAGGAAGAATAGAAATAAAAAAAAGCCAAACCCATTTTTGGGTGGCTTTGAACTAGTCACTCCCCAAATCAGGATCAATTCGACCCTAAGGAGAATTAATCTAAGTGAATCGAACAGGAACACAAAATTTTCAGTTGTACCCTATTTAGTTAACAATTATTTTTTCAACAGATTGTGTTCCATTTTCTAAGCTTAGGACTACAAAATAAGCTCCAGAGCTTAGGATTTGGTTGAGTTGTACTTTTTTGGTGTTTAAAGGGTAGGTTTTAGTGTGTACCAACTTCCCCCATGACACTGTAAATTTCTAGTTTAGATACCGGCAGCTCACTCTCAATTGTAAACGTACCTGTAGTAGGATTAGGGTATACCAAAGCCTCTTTATTATTCAGCTCTTCCAAACCTATGTTGTTTTTACTTAGTTTGGCTAAGAACATTCGTGCATCAGACGTATTTGAAGTGTAGGTTAAGTCTCCAAAATGTATGGGATTACTTGAAGTTCCACCAAGAAGGTATAAATTCTCTTGACTGTCTATTTCTAAGCCTTTTGCTTGGTCTGAGCCTGTGCCGCCAAAATTTTTAGCCCATAAATGATTCCCTTCATTATCTAAAGCTCTAATAAATACATCATCACTTCCACTAGAAACTAAGGTATCTGTTCCAAAGACTAAATCACTATCGAAAGTACCGGATACAAATATATTTCCGAGGGAATCTGAAGTAGCCTTAAAATACCATTCAAAGTCTTCTGAATTAGTCATTTCGTGCCATTTTACATTTCCTAAACTATCGTAACATACTATGAAAGCATCTTGTGAACCATCTGTACTGCCATACAAAGTAGGGGAGTTTTCGAAATATAGAGCATTAGCTAAGTCTTGCGAAAAGGTTCTACCTACCATAAGAATATCGTTATCAGAAGCAGTATGTAAATCGAGTATTTGAATACGAGAAGCCCAACCCTTTACACCTAAGTATTTTGCCCATTTAAATACACCTGCGGTGTCATATTGAGCAATATAAGCCCCATGATCATATGAGGATGGGTAGTTAAGAGTATAATTATCGAAGTTTAGATTGACTGCATAATTTGAAAGACCACCTATATAAAGAGAACTATTAATATTATCAATATTATCTGCGGAGGTTAAGGGCAATTTACTTGCCCGAACGAGAGTTCCATCATTAGTGAATTTTGCTAAAAAAGTATGCATATAATCTGAAACCAAAGTATCCGAATTTACAATACAATTACATATATTAGTTGTCCCCCATTCATCATTAGCAAAACCTACTAAAGTATACACTTCCCCTTCCTCACCAACACTCAATCTGTTTCCATTCAATAAATTAGAACAACTACCACGAACCCTAAGTTGATTTATCAGTTCTCCTTCAGGTGTATACTTTAATAAATCAGCAGTATAATATCTAGGTACACTGTCATTTGCAACAAATACATCATCTTCAATAAGTAGAGAATCCATATAAGTGAGTCCTATATAAATATTATCAAATGGGTCAATTTTTACAATTGAAGAGTTAGCTATAACAGGAGCAAAAGCAATAACAGATATCTCTTCAGCCTCCACAATTGTCTTTAACCAAAGTAAGGAATCATTTGCAGCATATTTAGCCAAAAATAAGCCGATGGGTTTAGAACTGTAAATGGTTTGGTTTCCTATGGTCATCGACTCTCTAAACTTACCCACCACCACTTTTTCATCAGTATCGGAAATTGCCATGCGGTAAAGTTTAGACCAACTATTATTGGGCTCTGCAAAATTTGCATATTCCCAAGAATAATCTTGGGAATAAGCTAAACTATTAAATAGGTAAAACGCTATACATATATATTTTTCCATCTGCTTAATTTTATTTAACAATCATTTTCTGTACCGATAATGGTTTGTTTTCTAAGCTTAGAACCACAAAATAAACGCCTGGTGGGAGCTCTTCTCTAAACTGTATTTCTTTACTTTGTTTGAAATAAGTTTTATTAAAAACTCTTTTACCTAAAACACTGTAAATTTCCACGTGGTTTATTGCCTGCTCCGTTTTTACACTAAATGAACCTGTATTGGGATTAGGGTAAACGAAACTCTCAGTACTGTTTAGCTCCTCCACGCCTATGGTATTTTTACTTAGCTTTGCTAATAACATTTGAAAGCTAGGTGGACTCAAGGTATAGGAGTTTTCTCCAAAATGTATGGGATTACTCGCAGTACTTCCTACCATGTATAAATTTTCATGGCTATCCATTTTTAAACCATAGCAAAAGTCTGCACTCGTTCCTCCAGCTTTTTTTGCCCAAAGGTGGTTTCCTTCACTATTGAAGGCTCTTATAAACACCTCATAACCTCCTGTTGAAACTAAGGTATCTGTACCTAGAACTAATTCTCCTGTAAAAGTACCAGATACAAATACATTACCCAATGAATCTGAGGTGGATTCTACATACCATTCATCTGAATCAGAATTAGTCATTTCGTGCCATTTTACATTTCCTAAGCTATCGTAGCAGACTATAAAAGCATCGTCTGAACCGTAGGTACTGCCATACAAAGTAGAGGCGTTTTCGAAATACAAGTTATTAGCTAAATCTTGGGCAAAGGTTCTACCTACCAAAATTATATCGTTATCGGAAGCTGCATGTAAATCTAATATTTGAACATGAGAAGCCCAACCTTTTACTCCAAAGTATTTCGCCCATTTAAATACGCCTGTGGTATCAAAATTGGAAATATAAGCACCTTGTTCATAAGAAGATGGATAGTGTATTGTGTAATTATCGAAGTCAATATTATTTGCATTATATGAATAGCCAGATGCATATAGCGATTCTTGATTTAACAATATTACATCAGCATCCCCAGTGTTTTCTTTAGACCATAAAACGAGACCACTAGATGAATACTTCACTAATACACTCTTATAATCATAAGTTCTTAGAGTGTCATTTCCAATAATACAATCACATAATTGAGTATTATTAAATATGTTATTTCCATACATTACTGATAAGTAAATGGACATATCATCAGCAACAACAAATCCTTTTACACCATTTCTTTTTTCACAATCACCCTTTACATCTAAAGTAAAAATCTCATCACCATCAATAGAATATTTTAATATAATGAAATTCGGGAAATTATAATTTAGATCATTAGAAATATATTCATTAGAGCTAGTATACAAGGTGTCATTGTAAGGGATGTTAACATATATATATCCCAATTCATCACATATTACTTTTGGATGACCAAGTGCATCAATAAACTCAACTAAATTTAGCTCTTCACTTTCTGCTATTAATCTTACCCATAGTAAAGAATCATTTTCGGTGTATTTAGCTAAAAATACTCCGAGAGGCTTAGAGCTGTAAATGGTTTGTCCTCCAATTGTCATAGATTCTTTAAACTTCCCAACCACTACTTTTTCGTCTGCATCGGAAATTGCCAT
>CBCYMK010000018.1:0-160790 GCA_965183875.1 Flavobacteriales bacterium
CAGTATTTACTGCATCTTGACCAGTCATAGCATCTACAACAAACAAAGTTTCTTGCGGATTTACCAGCCTCTTTTACAGCAGTAATCTCATTCATCATCTGCTCGTCTATTGCTAAACGCCCAGCAGTATCGATAATTATTACGTTGTTTCCATTTTGCTTAGCATGTGCAATTGCTGCTTTCGCTATTGCTACAGGATCTTTACTTTCTTTATTTGTAAATACCTCTACTCCTACTTGCTCTGCTAAAATCTCTAACTGATTAATAGCTGCAGGACGGTAAACATCAACAGGCAACTAAAAGTGGATTTTTAGATTTTTTCGTTTTTAAGAACATAGCCAGTTTCCCGGTAAAAGTAGTCTTACCAGACCCTTGTAAACCAGCAATAAGAATGGTAGAAGGACTTGCTTCAAGATTTATTCCCGAAGCTTGAGCCCCCATTAATTCTGTTAACTCGTCCTTTACAAGTTTTATCATCAATTGCCCAGGTTGAAGTGCAGTAAGTACATCTTGTCCAAGGGCTTGATTTTTAACTTTTTTAGTAAAGTCTTTAGCTATTTTATAACTAACATCAGCATCTAAAAGCGCTTTGCGAACTTCTTTTAAGGTTTCTGCTACGTTAATTTCTGTAATCTTTCCGTGGCCTTTTAAAACTGAAAAGGCTTTGTCTAGTTTCTCGGATAAATTTTCAAACATTTCTTAAGATATTAAGCTTCTAAACTATTTTTTACATTCTCTCTGGTACCGTAATACCAAGGAGTTTCATTGCCGAAGCAATTGTGCTTCCCACTAATCCCGAAAGACCAATACGAAAAGCTTTGTCTTGTTCGCTGGTTGCACCGAAAATAGGGACTTGTTGATAAAACTGATTATACTCTTTTACTAAATCATAGGTGAAATTTGCAATTATAGCAGGACTGTACTCTTTAGCTGCTTCCTGAATAATTTCTGGATAGCGCAACAATACCTTTAGTAGTTCCTTTTCTTTAGGTTGTAAAGCTGTTGCTGGGTTTACTACCGAGGCTAAATCATTTGCTCTGCGCTTAAGGGAACAAATACGTGCGTGGGTATACTGAATAAAAGGACCTGTATGACCATTAAAATCAATGGATTCTTTGGGATCGAAAAGCATGCGTTTTTTAGGATCTACTTTGAGTATAAAATACTTTAAAGCTCCCATACCTATCATTTCGTAAATCGACGCCAACTCTTCTTCTGTAAAGCCTTCTAATTTACCTAAATCTTCTGAAATAGTCTTTGCAGTAGAAACCATTTCTTGCATTAAATCATCAGCGTCTACAACTGTACCTTCACGAGACTTCATTTTACCACTTGGCAAATCTACCATCCCGTAAGAAAGGTGGTGGCAATTTTTAGCCCATGAATAATCTAAGCGATTAAGAATCTTAAAAAGCACATTAAAATGGTAGTCTTGCTCGTTTCCAACGGTATAAACCATTCTTTCAAAATCGAAATCTATAGCACGTTGTATAGCTGTCCCAATATCTTGAGTCATATACACAGCCGTTCCATCACCACGAAGCAGCAGCTTATGATCTAATTTTTCATCGGTTAAATCTACCCATACAGAATTGTCATCTTTTTTATAAAAAATCCCTTTCTCTAATCCAGTGTCTATATACTGTTTCCCTAATAGGTAGGTATTACTTTCGTAATAATGCTTATCGAAATCTACTCCCATTCGCGTATAGGTAGAATCGAACCCTGAATACACCCATTGGTTCATCATTTCCCAAAGAGCAACTACATCTTTGTCTTTAGCTTCCCAAAGACGAAGCATCTTTTGTGCTTCAACCAATAGAGGAGCCTCTTTTTTAGCTTCATCTTCGGTTTTACCTTCAGCTACTAAAGCAGCAATTTCCTTTTTATATTCCTGGTCGAAACGCACATAGTACTTCCCTACTAGGTGATCGCCTTTCATACCTGAAGATTCAGGGGTTTCGCCAGCACCAAATAGTTTCCAAGCCAACATAGACTTGCAAATATGTATACCTCTATCGTTTATAATTTGTACTTTCTTAACTCTTTTACCACTTGCTTTAATAATTTCGGCTACTGAATACCCTAGTAAATTATTGCGAACGTGGCCTAGGTGTAATGGTTTGTTAGTATTCGGTGAAGAATACTCCACTACTACTTGAGGGTCTTTTTCTGTAGCTGTAAGAACTCCAAAATCATCTGTATTAAATGCTTTTGCATAAGCCTCTAACCAATATGACTCTGAAATCACCATATTTAAGAAACCTTTGACAACATTAAATTTCTCAACGAATTCAACATTTTCTACCAGGTAATCCCCTACAAGTTCAGCAGTTTGTTCGGGTCCTTTTTTTGCAAAACGTACCAATGGAAAAACCACTAAAGTAATATCTCCTTCAAACTCCTTACGAGTGGTTTGGAAACTAACTTGATTTTCTGGTAAATCAGCGCCAAAAAGCTCTTTTGCAGCCTTAAGTATAGGGTTTACTAAAAGTAATTCTAAGTCTTTCATTCTGTATTATGCGTTTTTAGGCAAAAATATTTCAGCCATCATACAACGAGCACTTCCACCACCACAAGCTTCTATAGTATCTAAAGAGCTGGATAATATCTGACAGTGCTTTTCTATTTGTGCTATTTGATTTGCGTTTAAAGATTGGTGTGCCGAAGCCGACATCACCAAATACTTATCACCACCTTCACTTTGTACTTGCAGCATATTCCCTGCAAAGCGATGCTTTTGAGCTTCGGTAATATAAATCACTTCTTTACCTGTAGCCTCAAGACTCTCAACTAAAGCTTTTCTTTCTGTTTCATCATCTACCGTATCGGCACATAAAACAGCGAAACCTTCACCTAAGCACATCATTACGTTGGTATGGTAAATAGCTAAACGCTCTGTACCTACCGTTTGGTTAGATGTAAATGCAACAGTTGTATATCCGAACTTCTCACAAAAATCATTTAAAATTGTAGCGTCTGTTCTTAAGGACAAAGCAGCGTACACAATTTTATTTACCCTATCGAGTAACATTGATCCCGTACCTTCTAAAAAGAGCTCCTCACTTTCGTAATGCGAAAAGTCTATGACTTCGTTTATTACAAAATCGTGCTTTTCTTTAAGAATCGTTAGTACATCTTCTCTTCTTTCTAATCTGCGATTCTCAGCGCACATAGGATACAACCCTACTCGACCATCTTGGTGAAATGAAATCCAGTTATTTGGAAAAATAGAATCTGGAGTATTAGGCTCCAAAGTATCTTCTATCACAACGACCTCAACACCTTTAGCTCTCAGTTTCTCAACAAAAGTATCGAATTCGTTTTGAGCTTGTGCTTGCACTTGGTCGGCAGTAACGCCTTCCAAAACTTGTTGGTAATAATTATTCACAGCCGTTTGCTCGTTAAAACGAAATGCAACTGGGCGAATCATCATTATACTTGAAGTAATCTGTCTTTTCATTCTATTTTCTTCTTAATGGCAATGTAGAACATCTTAATAAACCTTCCATTTTAGCAATCTCAGCGTATGGAATTTCCTCAACAGTAAAGCCACGTCTACGCAACTCTGTGTTTAAGCGCGTAAATCCTTTTTCAGAAACAATTACTTCAGGACTGATAGAAAACAAATTCGAATTCATGGCATACATCTCGTCTCTAGTGATTTCGATGATATTTTCGGCTCCAAAATAATTCAATAAAAACTGTACATCGTCTTCACTTTTAAATCCACCAGGGTATATAACAGCTTGATTTTTTCCGATAGGCTGAAAACAACAATCTAAATGCAAGGCATTGTCTCTAGGCTCGGTATCAGACTTATTCAGTTCGAAAGAAAAAACAGTACGCGAAGGGAAAGTCTTTTGTAAAAAAGCTACTCCAGCGTAGTTGGTACGCGCACAAGTGTACTTCTCAAAATCTGCTTTATTAGAAACTCCAACAAAAATACAATCTTCCCAAGGCATTACATCACCACCTTCTACACGAGTTCCTTCAGGCATTCTCACTATTGAACATTCATCTATTTCAGCTACTACAGAAGAAATAGCTTCAAATTCTCTAGCTCTATCTTTTAATATATTGGGTACTATAAATTTCTCATCAATCACAAAAGCAATATCTCTTGAGAAAATCTGATTATAGTTCTCTAAGTTTTCTGGTCTATAAACTTCTACCCCATATTTAGCAAAAACAGCATCAAAAGCAGCCATCTCTTTCAAGAGGTCACTTTCAATCGGAAAAGTACCGGCCTTTATATGCTCCTTAGACTTTGGGTCGTAGGCTTCGCTAAGTGAAGGGGTTCCACCAAAATCTTGAGCTATACCAAGCACTACAGCTTCTAAAGCAGCAGTCTCATCTTTCACACTTATTGAGAGTCTTTTCATTGTAGAAATCTTATAGTTTGCAAAGGTAATAGAATCCCATTGGAATTGGCTTATTTAGAGGAAATATATGGGAGTAAATTAGGCTTGGTATTAGAGGATATCAGATTGTAATTTATGGGGATTTCTAGAAAATAAATCCACCCATTTATATGGATATATCCTGTCTTTGAGGAGAACTTAAAAATCACTAAATTCAAATCTGTTAAACCCAAAGCAACTTTGCTTGGAATTTCATATAGATAAACCTAAAATCAGCTACTATTCTTTTACAAAGAATATTAAATAAAACATAAAATGGAAAAAAATATATTACCAGTCGAAGCAATTCAAGAAAGAGATGTAGATTTAATTCTACTGGAAGAATTAGCAACGGACAACGCTTTCTGTGAGTGGTTTATTAATGAATTAGGCTTACCAAAGATTTCTGAAAACGCAGGTGTTTGGAGAAGCATTACAGGGTATGGACTAGGAGAAACAGACATTCTATTTTCATACAATTCTGAAAGCAAACGAATTTATATTTTAATAGAAAATAAACTAGATGCGTCATTTCAAGACAAACAATTTGAAAGATATATTCAACGTGCAGAGAATTATGTAAATGACAACTCTTGTGATACTGCCTTTGCAATTTTAGTAGCTCCTAAACAGTACTGCGACAATCAGAGTCAATTTGAAAATTTCGTCTCCTATGAACAAATTTCTAAAAGGCTTGAGTTTACGGGAACAAAAAGAAATATATTTAAAAGTAATTTACTGAAAATAGCATCAGAAAAACTCAGACGAGGTTATCAACCAGTTAATTCTAAATCAGTTCAAAAATTTTGGTACTCCTACTGGAAACTTAAAGAAGATAAATATCCAAATCTGCGAATGAAAAAGCCTGATATTGTCCCACAAAATAGCGATTGGCCTATGCTTTATGATGACGATTTAAAAGGAATTGTTTTTTACCATAAACTAGGACAAGGAAACACTGATGTTACTTTTAAAAAATACCCAACAGAAACAGAGTATAAAATAAGAGACTTACTTCCAGATAAATATGAATTAGTTAAGCACAGTAAAAGTTTTTCTATTCGTATATTTTCAGGGAAAATTGACAGAACAAAAGACTTTGATATACAAAATTCTGTAATAAATAAAGGTCTTGAAAATTTAGAAGAAATAAGGTTGTGGCTGAATAAAAATAAAGAGAATTGGTGCCAAACTAAAACCGTATAAAATGAAAGTTACAGCAGAGAAAAACGAAAAGATTGCGAATATGATTTTCGCTTCTATCTATCCGCTCTACTGGAATAGATTGGAAAAGCATGGTAGAACAAAAGAAGAGTTCCACAAAGTAATAGAGTGGTTTACAGGATTTGATGAGGAGAAACTACAGACACTTATTACAGAGAAAGTAAACTTTAGAGCCTTTTATGAAAAAGCAAATATTCATCCTAATGCACACCTAATTAAAGGAGTTGTTTGTGGTTATAGAATTGAAGAAATAGATGCTGAATTTGAATTGTATAAACACTGTAGGCAATTGGAGAAGCTGATAGATGAATTGGCAAAAGGTCGTAAAATGGAAAAGATTTTGAGAGTAGAAAAGAAATAAAAACTATTCATTGAAAGGAATTATACTAGAACTATGAAATACCAAAATAGCACAAACAATCGGATACAAAAAAGAGCTTCTAGAAGTTTACTTGATGTTAACACAGAGCTTGAGCATTTTGCCATAATCTCTTATAGAGTACAGCTTGAAAGGATTGAACATTTAATACCAGAACCATTCAAACTGTGGACTTATACCGAAGAAGGTATTGAGTATGCCTTAGTGAGTGCTGTGCCATTTAAAGACAAGGATTTTGCCTTTCATAGAATATCAAAATTCCCAAAATTTAATTTCTATCAAACAAATTTCAGAGCTTACATAATTGACCAACGCGACCAGACTTATTCAGCTTGGTTTTTCTGTACTACTCTAGGATCTATAACTGCTATTATACCAAAAGTACTTTGGAAAATGCCTTGGGAGTATGCTAAATACAAATTCAGTTTTAAGAAAGACAAGGAGCATTATTCTGAATATAAAATGGAGTTCAAGTCTAAACTCGGAAACGGAATTATAGATATTGAAAGCACCGGAAAAGAAGTGAAATTACTAGAGGGTTTTAAAGACATACAGCAACAAGTACATATTTTAACACATCCTATAATTGGCTACTACCACAGGTCTAATAAGGAATTAGGGACTTATGAAATATGGCATCCTGAAATAGATTTAAAGGAAGGGAAAGCAAATACTTTGTATTTTGAATTGTTTGAGAAATTAGGATTACTGACAAAGGAAGAGATGAATAATCCACATTCCGTTTTACTTACTCCAAAAATAGAATTTGACATCCTCCTCCCTCCTAAAAAAATGCAGAACAATTACTAATTAATATAAAATAATTATACGAATCTAATACATTTTGAAAACACAAGTTTTGTACATATATTTGTACAAAATAAAGACATTATGATTACAGCAAGTATATCAGATTTTAGAAAAGACATAAAGGAATACTTCAGTAAGGTTACAGAAAATTTCGAAACCCTAATTATCCACAGAGGTAAAAACTCTGGTGTTGTAGTCATTTCATTAGAAGAATACAATTCTCTTCTAAGCACACAACACGAAATATCCTCCAATAAAAACAAAGCACGTTTAGATTCTGCTATTGATAAATTTAAAGAGGGGGATTCTTTTAATAAGAAACTTATTGAATAATGAAATATGTATTTGTAGACGAATCTTGGGAAGACTATTTGTATTGGCAGAGGATAGATAAAAAAATGCTCAAACGGATAAACTTACTCTTAAAAGATATTGCAAGAAACCCATATGAAGGAATTGGCAAGCCTGAACCATTAAAACACAATTACAGAGGGTTTTGGTCGAGACGGATTGATGGGGAGCACAGATTAATTTACCAAGTAAGAGAAAATGAAATCAGGATACTTAAATGTAGGTTTCATTACGACTCATAGAATATTCATTTGAAAAACTGAGCTAAAAACGAAAGTACTTGGCTTAATTGAAAAAGCGCTTCACTTAAGCTTTAAATAAATTTGCTATTCATTAAAACTAAAAATTATGACTAGGATAAAAAAAGCAAGTGTAAAAATAAAAATTAATGCTCCGGCAAGTGATGTATGGAAAGTAATTCATGATGACTTTACAAATATTGGCAATTACAATCCAACCTTAGGAGAACCTAAAACTTGTTTAAAAAGACTAAATTGGCTCTAACCTTTTGGTTTATTGATTTACGTGAATTTGGCTCTATGAAGAAGAATTTTAACGTAATGAGATAGAAATATAAGAGGAACTGTTTCTGTTATACAAATGTTGTGCAGCAGCCGAAAAAACACACGTAAATGAATGACAATAAAAAAAATGAATTGAGTAATTTGGTTAAAGACCCAAAATTGGAGGAATTGTCATTAAGTCTTCATACACCTAATTTTTTCAGCATATTGAATGTAACAAAAACGGAAATTAGGCATTCAAATTTTCTTGCTTGGTTGATGACACCAAATGAAAGCCACAATTTGAATACAATATTTTTAAAATGGTTTTTAAAAGACATCTTTTCGTCTGAAAAAATTGACTGGGCAAATGAATTTTCTATTGACTCCTTGAACTTACATAACATTAAAGTTTTTCGAGAATGGCAGAATATTGACATACTAATTGTGCACGAAGATTTTGTTATTGCAATCGAAAACAAAGTCGATTCATCCGAACATTCAAGACAACTAAAAAGATACTCTGATTTAATAAATGAATCATTTCCCGATTTGAAAAAAGCATTTGTTTTTTTAACAATTGATGGACTAAATCCGAAAGATGAAGAAGATGCCAATCAATATATTTCTATTGATTACGGGATGATAAAATCACTTATAGAAATCGTGTTATCTGTTTATAAAAACTCATTATCACAAAGAATACAGTATTACATAGAAGATTACCTTCTTATTTTAAATAGATATATAATGAAAGAACACGAATCAGTAGAATTAGCACAGCAATTATATAAAAATCATAAAGAAGCGATTGATTTTATCATCGAAAATATACCAGATAAAATAGCGGAAGTCCGTGAAGTAATAGAAGAAACAATTATTGAGGAAGGTTATATTCTTGAAACTTGCAATAAATACTACGCTCGATTCTTAACTAAAAAACTATCTCCAATTATGCCGAAAACAGGTATTTTAGGTTGGAAAGAGAATGAAAGTTTTCTATTTGAAATGGCATATTGGGAAAAAGGACTTTCATTAAAATTTGTGATTTCACCTGGAAATGAAAAAAACAGACAAGTGCTTGCTGATATTATGAAGAGCCTGCCCAAAAATAAAAAGCCTGCTGGAAAAAAATGGTGGACTCTTTATAGTGATGCGAGAAAAGTAAATTTTACGAATGAAAAATATGAAGATAGCGGAGAAGTAAAAACATTAATTCAAAAATTATTGCGTGAAAATGAGAACATAATTAATGAATTTGAGAGTAAAGTAATCGAAGCATCGGAAATGTTTGAAAAATAAAGCCGACTGCATAACAACGTGTATAAAACATAGCTAATAAAAGCTTTCCGAGAGGTTCTCTCCTATTTGTAAAGTTCCGCCAAATTTTTAAATTTGGCTTTTAAGATTGATTAGTTAAAAACAAAATATAAAAACAGAGTCTCACAATTGAGTAAGGAGAATAAAGCCTATAATAAAATAGTGCGATGTACTAATACACAACAGTACCAATGAACTAATACTACTCTTAGGTAAAACAAAATTCAGTACATTTTAACAAATGTATTCTGCGATTAATACCATAGGTAAAACTTTAATTTGGCATTTAAATGAAACTATCAACAAAAGCCCAAAATATTTATTCTCAAATCCAACAAGGGACTACTAAACTTGGAGATCTTCGAAAAATTGCCAAGGAGATTAAAAAGGATCATGTCTTGGCAATGGAGCTATGGTCTACTGGAGATTATCTTCCACGTCAATTGGCAAATTTGATTATGGACGTAAAGCTTCTTAACCAAGAACTTATTGATAAGCTAGATAAGGATATACACACTCATGAAATTGAAGAGCGAAATCAATTAATAGATTGGCTTATGGCTAATAAACTTTCAAAAGACAAAAAGACGATTCTTCTAATGGCATCTTGGAAAAACAGCCTTTCAAAACTACAAAGAAGGGTGTTTTGGTATTACCAGGCAAGGTTAAGATGGATGGGAAATGTTAGCCACTCTAATACAGAAGAGCTATTAGCTTCAATAGAGGAAAACCTATTAAAAGAAGAACCTGAAGTTCAATGGGCTATGAATTACACAGCTGGACAAATTGGAAAATGGCAAGAAGAGTATCGTACAAGATGTATTTTTATTGGTGAAAATTCGGGTCTTTATAAAGATGAAATAGTAACAAAAAATTGTACACCAAATTATTTACCAAAATTTATTTCTATTGAAGTTTCCAAGCTGAAAAATTAAAAACTATTTCAAAACCGTAAGTGAAAATAAAAATCACACATTGGCTTGATAATGTAATTATATTGAAAAAGGGCTAAGTTCTTAGGCTCTAGTTCCTTCTTTTTTCTACGAAAAATTTCTGCCTACCAAATAACAAATCCTTAAACAGAATAAAATCGCTGCAGAAACTATACAGTGGGTACTGGAAAGTAGCAGGTTTATTCTTCTCAAAAAAGAAATGCAAAACCATATCCTACGAGAGGGAGAAGATAAATTAAATTCCAATTTTGACTAACTAGTAAATAAAATACAAGCGTAATTACTAATCCAGTTCCAATAAAATGTAAAATCCTTGAGGTGGAATTAGAATGCTCACTCAGATAAAATGGATAAAATTCTTTAAGGGTGGAATATTTTTTCTGCATAGTACTAGAGAATTTTGAATTCAAACAAATATACAAAACATATTATTTTAAGTTTCAAGCTCTGTTTAGTGAAATACAGAATATGTCTCTTTAGAATGAAACACTAACTGTTTGAATTAAGTCACTTTTCACATACGATTTCAGCTATTTCACAAGACAAATCACCATTTTAGTTAGCTGCAAAAAATGTGAACACAGCATGTTAAACCTAGCTTAAAGGGTTCTCCAAAAAAACTTGTATTTATAACCTACGAATTCATAACTTCGCAAACTGATTAGAACTAAAGAAAATTATACGATATGAACTTCGATTTAATTGTTGTAGGAAGTGGACCTGGTGGATATGTAACTGCTATACGCGCTTCTCAATTAGGCCTTAAAACAGCCATTGTAGAGAAAGAAAACTTAGGGGGTATTTGCCTTAACTTTGGATGTATTCCTACAAAAGCACTTCTTAAAAGTGCACAAGTATTCGAATATATAAATCACGCAGAAGACTACGGAATTAAAGTTGCCGGAGCAGATGCAGATTTTGCTGCCATTGTAAAACGTAGCCGTGATGTAGCGGGCGGAATGAGCAAGGGTATTGAATTCTTGATGAAAAAGAATAAAATTGAGGTTCTTAAAGGAATAGGTAAAGTAGCACCTGGTAAAAAGGTTGTAGTTACCGACGACAAAGGAAAAGCAACAGAGTACACTGCTAAAAATATTATTTTGGCAACTGGTGCTCGCTCTAGAGTTCTACCTAACCTTCCACAAGATGGAAAAAAGATTATTGGATATAGAGAGGCTTTAACTCTAAAAGAAGCTCCTAAGAAAATGATTGTTGTAGGTTCTGGTGCTATTGGAGTAGAATTCGCATACTTCTATAAAGCAATGGGTACAGATGTGACTATTGTAGAGTTTATGCCTAATATTGTTCCTGTAGAAGATGTGGATATCTCTAAGCAGTTAGAGCGTTCTTTCAAAAAGTCGGGCATTAAAGTAATGACCAATGCTTCTGTAGAGAAAGTAGACACTTCGGGCGCTGCTTGTAAGGCAACTGTAAAGACTAAAAAAGGAGAAGAAATCCTTGAAGCAGATATTGTTCTTTCGGCAGTTGGTATTACAGCAAATATAGAAAACATCGGTTTAGAAGATGTTGGTATTGCTACAGATAAAGGAAGAATTTTAGTTAACGACTTCTACCAAACTAACATTCCAGGTTATTATGCTATTGGAGATGTTATTCCAGGTCCTGCATTAGCACACGTTGCTTCTGCAGAAGGAATTAACTGTGTAGAGAAAATTGCTGGAATGGATGTAGAGCCAATGGACATGAATAATATTCCTGGTTGTACGTTCGCTTCACCAGAAATCTCTTCTGTTGGATATACAGAACAAGCTGCTAAAGATGCAGGATTCGAAATTAAAGTTGGTAAATTCCCATTCTCTGCCTCTGGAAAAGCGAGTGCCGCTGGTCATAAAGACGGTTTTGTAAAAGTAATTTTTGACGCAAAATACGGTGAATGGTTAGGTTGCCATATGATAGGTGCTAACGTTACAGAAATGATAGCCGAAGCCGTAGTTGCTAGAAAACTAGAAACTACAGGTCATGAGATCTTAAAAGCTATTCACCCTCACCCTACTATGAGTGAGGCTGTAATGGAAGCTGTAGCAGATGCTTACGACGAAGTAATTCATATGTAAGTCCTTAAAAATCAAAATCTCCTCATGAAAATGAGGAGATTTTTTTTTGTGCAAAAACGATAATAATCATTTTTTTATTCAATCTAAATAAGCTTATTTGCGGTATGCAAAACCAAAGAAGCCTAGCCCAATTACGCCTTAACGAATCTGCTATCATTGCAGACAATCAGCAAGGAAATATCCCACTAAAATTAGTCCAAATGGGTTGTACAGCGGGCTCTAAAATTATGCTGAGAATGAAGGCTCCTTCAGGAGACCCCTTATGCATACAATTTGGAGGTAACGATGTGGCACTGCGACTAGAAGACGCAAAAAAAATAGCTCTTAAATAGGTATGAAAAAGTTAGTCTTAATAGGGAATCCTAACACAGGAAAAACCAGTCTATTTAACGCCCTTACAGGATTAAATCAAAGTACAGGAAACTACCCAGGAATTACAGTTGACAAGAAAAAAGGTGTAATTAACTTAGGGACTGAAAAATGTGAACTCATTGACCTTCCTGGCACCTATAGCCTGGAACCACACTCTTTAGACGAGGAAGTGGTTCTTCAAGAAATACTCAATTTAAAGGAACCAATAGACGCAATTGTATATATTTCTGATGCTACAAACTTAAGAAGAAACCTATTTCTATTTAGTCAAATTAGAGACTTAGAAATTCCCTGTATTTTAGTAATCAACAGAATAGACAAACTAGAAAAGGCAGGAATTGAAATTGATGCTAATGAATTAGAAACACGCTATAAATGCCCCATTATATTTACGAGTGTTACAAAAAACAAAGGATTAGATAAACTAAAATCTGTACTTACTGAAATACCTAAAACCAGTAATAACTCCGGTACATTTGAAATTAGAAACACCGATTTTGAATTATTAAACCAAGTAAAGTCAATAAAAAATAATTATTGGGCTTGGATAGTAGCACATCAAAAAACTACACATAAATTATTTCCTACAGAAGAGCAGGACCAGATAAAATCTATTTTAAATTCTATTCTATACAACTCTGAAGAATTACTAATAGAAGAAGCCGCAGATAGATATATTCAAATAGATCAATTAATAGAATCTGCAATTACACAAACTACAAATGATAAAACAATTTCTAATAAAATAGACGAGGTCCTCACCCATCGGTATTATGGTTACCTAATATTCTTTTCGATTTTATTTGTCATATTTCAAGCAATCTATTCTTGGGCTTCTATACCTATGGAAATTATAGACGCCTCTTTTGGGGAGTTATCAGCTTGGTTAAGTTCTCAATTACCAGACAATAGAATAAACAAGCTCATTAGTGAAGCTTTGATTCCTGGAATTGGAGGTGTGGTAATTTTTGTACCACAGATAGCCATTTTGTTTGGATTTATCTCCCTTTTAGAACAGTCGGGTTACATGTCGAGAGTTGTATTTATAACCGATAGGTTTATGCGTAGGTTCGGCTTAAATGGCAAGAGTATAGTTCCTTTAATTTCGGGAATTGCCTGTGCGATACCAGCAATAATGGCTACAAGAAATATAGATAATACGAAGGAACGTTTACTAACTATTTTAGTAGTTCCATTTATGACCTGTGCAGCACGACTCCCTGTATACACAATACTTATAGCATTAATGATCCCTTCAAATACAGCCTATGGCTTAAACCTTCAAGGTTTGGTTTTAATGGGTATGTACCTACTTGGGTTTGTGAGTTCTATAACTGCCTCTATAGTGATGCATAAGCTAATTAAAGAGGACTCAAGTTCTAGTTTTATTATTGAACTCCCTAGTTATCAGATACCACAGTTTAAAAACTTACTCCACACCTTGCTTAGTAAAACAAAAAGCTTTGTATTTGACGCTGGTAAAATTATTGTTGCAGTTTCTATTATATTATGGGTACTCGCAAGTTTTGGTCCTGGGAATGCATTTAAAAATGCTGAATTAATTGTTGAAAGCTCTCATAATATTAATGAATCTAACAGCTATGAGGATGCATTATCGGCTTATAAATTAGAGCATTCGTATTTGGGCCATTTTGGAAAAGGTATTGAGCCTTTAATAAAACCATTAGGATACGACTGGAAAATTGGTATTGGAATATTAGCTTCTTTCGCTGCGCGAGAAGTTTTTGTAGGAACCATGGCTACCATATACAGTGTGGGTAGTAAACAAGAAGAAGGCAGTACAATACTCCAAAAACTAAGAGATGCTCAAAACTCCAATACAGGCAAACCTACCTATACTTTTGCAGTAAGCTTATCGCTACTTATATTTTACGCCTTTGCGATGCAATGTGTAAGTACAATAGCCATTGTTAAAAGAGAAACAAACTCATGGAAATGGCCGATTATACAGACCTTAGGAATGACAGCCATAGCCTATATAGGGGCCTTTTTATCTTATTCACTATTTAGCTAATGGACTTACTATTAATTCTAATATTATTTATTGGTGCATGTATATACCTATATAAACAGCACAAAAAAAAATGTGCACCTAATAAGTGCACATCTTGTAAAGCATGTGATTCTCCTCTAAAGTAAGAATCTAAATACCTTTATCTAATTAGGTTAACAAAACCTTTTTCTTCGTATGTATTCTCATCAAACTGTTTGGTAGTAACTACTTTAAAAGCATAAATACCAGCAATAGCCTTTTCAGAATTGTACGATCCGTCCCAAGACTTTTCGGTTGTATCCGAATAGAATACTTGCTTACCCCAACGGTCGAAAATATAAATCTCATAGGTCTTTGCGCCAACTAAAGAAGGGGTAAAGAAATCGTTTACACCATCTTCATTAGGTGTAAAACTATTGGGTGCGTAGAAATAATATAATGGACTGATTTCTACATCTGTAGAATATTCTTTATAACAATTATTAATCGCTGTGGTAACACCTAAATTTACCGTATAAACACCCCATTCTTCATAAAAATGCTCTTCAGGCTCTTTCAATCCAGAACTTAAACCATCACCAAAACTCCACTGGTAAGTGAGCCCATTCATAGTAGGCGTATAGTTGTTTAGAAAGACTCCAAAATTTTCGTCTGGCATTTGGAAGCTCTCAAAGAATGGGTTCGGTGCTTCATCTACTAGTATAGAGCCTAAAGCTGCACCTTGCACGCCACACTCATCAACAACAGTAATAGTATAGTCTTCTGGGAAATCAAATAAGCATGGGGTATCCTCTCCATTGGACCATAAAAAACTGTAAGTACCATTACCACCTTCTACAGTAGAACATAAATCGAATTCTATAGAATCGCATACATAAACAATTTCTGAACTTACTTGCACTGGAGGGAATTCTTGGATATTTACCTCAATACAACCCTCTACTTCTTGGCCACATACATCAGTAACTAAAACACAGAATTCGGTATCAACATTTGCAGAAATAAATTGAGAAGCGTTTGTACCTAAGCCAGCCCACTGATAAGTATAAGGTGGCAATGGGAATGGTGGAGTCATTAGTGAGCCTATTCCTCCTTGTGCCTCTACACCTAAAACGGCATTATCTCCTGGGCACTCTAATAAAATATTTTCGGTTAAGATAATACTTAACTCAGGAGCATCTTCTATAATTACAGTTGTACATTTTTGCACTTCTTGCCCACATACATCAACTACATCAACACAGTACTCAGTTGTTTCCAAAGGATTTACTATTTGGGTAGCATTTGTACCCAAGCCAACCCATTGAAAAGTATAAGGAGGCACACTATAAGGCATAGTCATTAAACCACCTACCCCACCAGAAGGTACTACAGACAATTGCACCTCATCGTCGGGGCACAAACCTGCTAAGTCATCTAATTCTGCTACAAGATCAGGTTGATCTCTAATGGTTAATTGCACAGTATCGGCCAAAACATCATAACAACCAAAATTTAAAACTTGAAATATTAAAACGATATCTTCACTTATCTCTGTATCATCAGTATCGCTTAAGGGAAATAAATCTAAAACAAATTCAGATTCTCCTTCTGGAATTATAATTTGAGTAGGGTCTAAGCCGGGAATTGAATAATCGCTATTAAATACAGCCTCACCTTCTAAAGAATAATCTATTAATATATCTCCGGCTATACCTACTGGTCTCTCGAAAGTAATAGATACAGACTCACAACCTTCAAAAAGGTCGTCTATATAAGGGGAGTTGGGATTAAATATATTAGACAATTCAGAGTCTAAAACATATTCTACATCTGGTATAGCACTAAAGGAATTTTCTTGAAAGAAAACAGCTGAATTTAGCGCACTATCAAATACATCTGCAATAGCCAATTTAATATGGTATGTTTCACAAGCTGTTACAACAGCTCTTGCGGTTAAAGGAACTGTAAACCCGGGGAAATTAACACTTTCAGAACCTGTATTGTCGGTAAAAAAAACGGAATAATCTTGCCAATTAGGATCAATATCATCACAGGGTCCACTACCATCAAAAGAAGTTGCTTCACCAGAGTTTACGGTATTAATAATTACAGGAGTCGTAGTATATTCGGTTGGGTTATTAGGGTCTGGAATTAAAGCAATGTTTTCTGCATTATTTGTAAATGGACCTGAAATACCAGGGCCAGAAAGAAAGAAACCAAATATATCGTTAAACTGAGAACAGGTATAACTAGGGTACTCTAAAGAAGCAAATACATATTCGAAAGTAACCGTATCGGAATTGGGAATAAAGTCAAATTCTAAAATAATTAAGTTATTCAAATTTGAAGCAGATGCATTTACCATATCAAGCTGATCGGAAAGATCATTATCAACTGCACTTCCTCCAAATCCGCCTCCAAATCCTCCAGGAGCAATAGACTCTACACCACCAGTAGCCATAACTAATCCTTGAGGAAAGCCAATATTTGAAGAACCAGAAAAATAACCTGCAGAACATTCAAAACCTGAAAATGAAACGTTCGAAAACTCTACCCCGTCTCCAACAAGTATTTCAACTAAACCTTCTGGAGTATTAAAGGGTGCATTACAGTCTCCACTAATTTGAGCTATCGAAATATTGGAAAGCATCATTGCAAAAATAAAAAATAGATGTTTTTTCATGAGTATGGTTTTAGTAATAGCCTATTTTATATAAATAGAACCCTCAATATACAATAATTGTACCTATCTGAAAAGACTGTTTTAACAAAGAACATAATCAGATATCGGTATTAATCTATATACGATTACCCGAATGGAAAGCTACTAAATTGTCAGAAGGATTTCTTATAAAACTCGGTGACATCAACAAATATTCAGTGCACAATTCAATAATAAATTCTTGAAATAAAAAGGCAACACTACCCACAAATGTAATGGGGTAGTTTTTAATAAGAATGTTGCTGTTAAGGTGGGTTTCAAAATAATTTCTAAACTCCTCTTTAACTAATGAGCGTATAAACTGATGGCTTTTATGTGTAACTAAAAATGGAACGTAAGAAGCTAAAAACCTATTAGGTGCCTCTTGGGTATAAACTGCTTTGAGTACATTCTCTTTAGAGATAGAATGAGATTTAGAGAAATGGAGGTATAAGTCTTTGGGTAATGATTGGTATAAATAAGCTTTTAATACTAATTTACCTAGTGCCGCACCTGAGCCTTCATCACCTAACACATACCCCAAAGACGGAGATGTTTGCTGTAACTCTTCCCCGTCGTAAAAAGCCGTATTTGCCCCTGTACCGAGTATAGAAACGAACAAAGGTGCACCTTTATAGGCAGCATGTGCAGCCGACAACAAATCAGATTCTATATGTATTTTCGCATTTCCAAATGAAGCCGATAGCGTTAGGTTTAAGTCTGAAACAGAATTTTCTAAAGCTACACCTGGAGTGTAAAAGAATATAGACTTTACTAAGTCTCTGTAGGGCTCTAGCTTTGATAATAGACTTAAACGAACGGACATTTCCTCTTTACTTAGAAGCATCAAATTCCAGCCTTTCGTTTTAAAAGAACTTTTGAATCCATTGGAGTCTACTAGGATCCAATCGGCTTTTGTAGAACCACTTTCTACAATTAAAATCATACTATTTATCTAAAAAGTGGTTTTTAAAATAAAATGGAATATGTACTAAGAATGCATGTAAAAGAGTAGCCAATTCTAAGCCGATGATATAATAAGGCCAATCTCCAATTAAGAATGGATTTTCTACTGTTGGTTTAACTGCTAAATACATATAGTTAGCACCCAAAAAATAATCTATTAAACCCACAGTAACCACAAAGAACTGGAGGTATAAAAAAGACTTAAACCATGCCTTTTTTCGTGGCTTCATTCCAAGAACAAAAACACAATACATAGGAATAGCAATTAAACCACCGTGCACTAAAAAATAGTCAAACATTAAAACAGGGTCTGTACCGTGGGTAAAT
This sequence comes from Flavobacteriales bacterium, assembly GCA_965183875.1. GTDB lineage: Bacteria > Bacteroidota > Bacteroidia > Flavobacteriales > UBA7430 > UBA6772. The sequence continues at coordinate 18,381 of CBCYMK010000018.1, forward strand.
TCAGGTGTTAACATAGAGTGCATCCCTCCTATCATACCAACAAAAAGCAGTAATTCGAAAGCAATTTGATTTCGAGTGAGTAAAACAATCATGGAATTAAACCACATAAGCCTACAAAGATGAAAAGGCAGTGAGTCTTGGGCAGTCCAAATACCAAGTTTTAGATAATAAAGCTGGATTAAAATAAATTCGACAGCGATAAAAGCCCCCATTATTACCGCTAGTTTGTTTTTAAATTCGGGCTTTGCTCCCCTAGCAACTACAGTGATTAGAATAATAAAAAAGGTGGTAATAGCATTCCATAGAAACCATTCACTACTAAATGGCAGCATAACAACATGTTGGTTCATTCTTCTATATTATTTAGTTTTCACTAAATATATAAAAATTTCTTTTCCTACATTTGAAAGTCATGAATTTTCAATAATTAATACTTCTTTTAAAAGATGGATAAAAATAAAGTTACACCACATCATTTATTTTGCTTCGTATATATTGGTTTTGCTCATTTAAGCAACGACACAATGACGGAGGAAATTATTGAGGAAATAGAGCGGAAAATTGCCTCTTGGATGAATGTTAATCCTTCAAACATAGTGGAGTTTAACCGAGTATTACAGGAAACTTACAACTGGTACAACAATTTAAAATCTGAGGAAAAGCTAAGTAATGTATTAAATATAGCTAAGTCGATAAATAAGATTGAAGGCTTTACTATTGAAAACAAGAAAACATTTTTATCAGACATTCGCGATATAGCTGTTGCAGACGGGCGTTTTAGTCAGGATGAAAAAAACATGCACGATATGATAGCAAAAGAGCTAGGTATTAATATTATGACCACAGATAAAGATATTCAGAAAAAAATTGGTTTTTAATATGATTAAAGATCTTTTCAGAGCAATTAGAATACCGCTATTATTTGTAATAATTATTACTGCTATTCATAGCTATAGTACTTATTACGGTATTAGAATTAGCAACTATGGAATTTACCCAAGAGAGCTAAAAGGCTTACTAGGCATTATCAGCTCTCCATTTATCCACGGAGACTGGAAACACCTATTTAACAACTCTGTTCCTTTAATAGTTTTGGGGTCTGCATTATTTCATTTCTACAAACGCCTAGCTCCTAGGGTATGGGTATATTCTATTATATACACCGGTATTTTAGTCTGGCTTGGAGGAAGGCCATCGTTTCATATAGGAGCCAGTGGCTTGGTTTATGCCTTAGCATTTTTTTTATTTAGTAGTGGATTTATACGCAAACATAGACCACTTATGGCAATTTCTATGGCGGTAGTATTTGTTTACGGAGGGATGATATGGGGGATTTTCCCCAGGGAAGAACACATCTCGTGGGAAGCACACTTATACGGAGCATTTAACGGTATTTTCTGGGCACTTTACTATAGAGAAGAAGGACCTCAAAGGAAAAAATATTCCTGGGAAATAGAAGAAGAAGTACTTACCGACTTAGACGGTATAGAGGTGATTTACGAAGAATTAAACACAACTAATACTTCAGAAGAACCAATTATCTTTAACTACGAGTACATCCAAAAAACGACGCAGAAAAAAGCTTAGTAGTCTAGCAGATAATTATTTTTTTCTTGTTCCAAAAAAGGCTTCTACCATAATCATTAATCCTTTTGCAGCTAGAAACATTGCTAATAGCATTAATACACCAGCTATTATTTTTAATAAAAAATGATCTACTTGTACTGAATAAAACAATAACATAGGTCCTCCAAAAAAGAAAGGAAAAGAATAAAGCATTGTACTAACTCCCTTCACCAATAAATCTTTATTTACCATTTTCATACGCTTTTACAGCTTCCCTAACAGAGCCATATTTTAATAAATACATTTTTGAAATTTCCAAATTTAGACCGGTTTCCTCGGCTAACATTTTAGTACCTCTATCAACAAGTTTGTCGTTACTCAACTGCATGTCTACCATTCTATTTCCTTTCACCTTCCCTAATTTAATCATCAATGAAGTGGAGATCATATTGAGGACTAATTTCTGTGCAGTACCCGATTTCATTCGGGTACTACCAGTAATGTATTCAGGACCTACAACAACTTCTATAGGATAATTTGATACAATACTTAGCGGAGAGTTAAGGTTACAGGTTATGCTTCCAGTTAATATACCATTTTCATTACACCTTTTTAAAGCACCTATTACATAGGGTGTTGTACCCGAAGCAGCAATACCTATTACGGTATCCTTATTTGTAATAGAATGACTCTGTAATTCTTTCCAGCCTAAAACAGTATCATCTTCAGCAAATTCAACTGCTTTCCTAATAGCCCCTTCACCCCCTGCGATAATACCAACAACTATACCGTGAGAAACCCCAAATGTTGGTGGACATTCAGATGCATCAACAATACCTAATCGGCCACTTGTTCCCGCTCCCATATAAAATAAACGGCCCCCATCTTTAATCCGTGGGATAATTTGTTCTACAAGAGACTCTATTTGGGGAAGCGCCAAACTAACTGCGTGGGCAACTTTTTGATCCTCTGTATTTATTTGCTCTAATACAGTACTGAGCTTTTGGTTTTCCAGGTTATGGTATAAACTCTCTTGTTCGGTAGTTCTCATTATAAAAGGAAACTATTAAGTTTGATTCAAATAAAATAGATGAATTAAAAGTAAATACATACTCGAATAATAAATCAAAAGTACAGCAATTTAACAGAGATACAAGTACTATAATAAATAGTATTAAATTCACATCAAAATGTAACATTATAATACATTTGTAAAAAAAATAATTTGAAGGCAAGCCTAAAAACATACTACCTACTCTTAATTCTTATACTAAGTATAAGTCTACAAAGATGCACTAGTAGTAAATACATAGGAGAAGGGCAGTTTTTACTTACCAAAACGACTATAGAAGAAAATGGTATTCATGTAAAAAACAAGGCACTCTATTCCTTATTAAAACAACAATCAAACAAACGTTTTCTAGGAATTGCACCACTTTATTTAGCCCTCTACAACTTATCCTCAACAAAAAAAGAAAATAGTAGATTAAAAAAAGTGGGAGAAGCTCCTGTTATTTTAAATTATAGATTAGCGAGGAAGTCGGCAAAACAAATTGAAATTTACTATAAAAACAAGGGGTACCTAGATGCATCAGTCGCATTCTCTACAGACCTAAAAAAACACAAAGCAAAGGCACTGTACACCATAACTAGTGGAAAGAAATACACTATAAATGCTGTGAATATTGCAAATATTGATGAGCCTAACTTTAAAGAGCTACTCACTAAAATACTCGAAAAGTCTACTATTAAACCTAGACAGACCTATAGTTTCCAAAAGTTAGAAGAAGAGAGGAAACGCATAGCTCTAGAAGTACAAAACAGGGGTTATTATCAATTCAACAAAGAATACATTCACTATTTAGCTGATACAAATAACGCAACAAAATCTGTAGATTTAAATTTGATTATTAAAACTGTAGAAACCAATACGAATGGAACCCTTCAGAAGCAATCTCATAAAATTGGCCTTATTAGTGAGGTGAATATATATATAGGTGAAGTACAAACAATTCTTAACGACACAACTCAATTAAATGGTTTAAATTTCATCTACCCTAAAGGAAAAACCCCCTTTAACTTAAGTCGTTTAAGCGAGAAAATATTAATTCGAAAGGGTATGGTATACAATAAATCTTTTGTTGATCGCACTTATCAATCCTTATCAGAATTAAAAAACTTCAAGAAAATAGCGATAGAATTTTCTGCGCTGGAAAAGTCAGAATTAACAACACAATTAAGTGCTAATATACAGCTACTACCGGGAAAAAAAATTGCCTATTCCCTTGAAGCTGAAGCCACCAGTAATCCGATTTTAAATGAAGGTATCTCCGGCTCTGCCTCTTTGAGTCATTATAATGTATTTAAAGGTGCTGAGCATATACAACTCACCTATAAGGGGTCAAGCAACTTCAACAATATTAGCGAAAATGGACTTTCTTTAAACCTCACTATACCTAGTCTTTTAAGTCCAATAAAACTCAATAGGGTATTAAACAAAAACACTAGAACAAAAACCATCTTTAGCAGCTCAGTCTCTAAACAAATTAGACCGCAATTTACCAGGAATTCTATCACAGCTCGTTATGGGTATCAATGGAATACACGTAAAAAGTACCAACATAAATTATCGCTTTTTAATTTCAGCTATGTTAACTTCGAAGGGGACTCCACAGATTTGAGTCAAATTTCAGAATTTTTAATAGCCAAAGATTATTCTAACCACCTTATACCAACTAGTTCGTATACGTTTACCTATAACAGTCAAAATATTAACAAACTAAAAAACCACAGTTACTTTAAGTTACATTTAGAATCTTCTGGTAACTTTTTAAGCGCTATAGCTAGGCCATTAAATTTTAAAGAACTAAAAGATGAGGAGGGTGTCTCTATACTTCAGGAGAATGGAAAACCTAGCTACACCTTAAGTTTATGGAATAAGGAGAATATTTTTACGCAGTATGTAAAAGCCAGCCTCGATTATAGGTACTATTGGGAAATAGACAAAAAAAACAATATTGCCTTTAGAGCAATGACTGGTATAATCTATGCTTATGGAAATACAAACCAAGCTCCTTTCCACAAGAAATTTATTGCAGGTGGAACAAACGATTTAAGAGGATGGAAAGCTTTTAACCGTCCTACAGGAATGTTGTCAAATTCAGACACTCTTTATACTGGAGGGTTTAAACTATTGTCGAGTGTAGAATACAGATTTAATATACTTAAGAAACTCAAAGGAGCTGTATTTATAGATGCAGGGAATATATGGGAGCTCAAGGCAAACAATACAAAATATAAGGACGCCAACTTTAGTTGGGCCAACTTCCACGAAGAAGTGGCTATTGATGTAGGTTTGGGTTTGAGATATGACTTTCAGTATTTTATTTTACGCACAGACATAGGTTTCCCTATCAGAGAGCCTAATGAAAGTTCAAAACTCCAATGGGATAAGGTAAATCTAAACGACTCACAGCTGAATATCGGATTAGGTTATCCTTTTTAATTAAATACTCCTACCCTCTTAAATAATTGATTAGATTTGCATTCTTAATTCTCATAAACTAAACAAAATGAGCACTAAATTCAAGGCAGGTGTTGCTACTGGCGACCAAGTACAAGAAATTTTTCAATACGCAAAAGATAATAAGTTTGCCCTTCCAGCAGTAAATGTAACTTCAAGCTCTACTGTAAATGCAGTAATAGAATGTGCTGCAGATTTAAATGCTCCAGTAATTATTCAATTTTCTCGTGGTGGTGGACAGTTTTTTGCTGGTAAATCGTTGAGCAACGAAGATGAAAGATCAGCTATTAATGGATGTATCTCTGGTGCTATGCACGTACACCAAATGGCAGAATTATATGGAGCTACAGTAATCTTACATACCGACCACTGTCAAAAATCGTGGTTAACATGGATCGATGGATTAATTGATGCTAGTGAAAAGCATTTTGCTCTTCATGGAATTCCGTTGTTTTCTTCTCATATGATAGACCTTTCTGCAGAACCTATAAATGAAAATATAGAAATCTGTAAAGGTTATTTAGAGCGAATGAGTAAAATTGGAATGACTCTAGAAATTGAATTAGGGGTTACCGGTGGTGAAGAAGACGGTATTGACAATAGCGATGTTGACAACGCAGACTTATATACTCAACCAGAAGAAGTAGCTTTTGCATACGAAGAATTAAAATCTGTATCAGATCGATTTACTATAGCAGCATCTTTTGGGAATGTACATGGTGTTTATAAGCCAGGAAATGTAGTATTGACTCCAGTTATCTTAAAAAACTCTCAGGAGTTTATTAAAGAAAAATACAACACTGCTCAAGATAAGCCTGTAGATTTTGTTTTCCACGGTGGATCTGGATCTAGCCTAGAAGAAATTAGAGAAGCAATTTCTTACGGTGTTATAAAAATGAATATTGATACTGATTTACAGTACGCTTTCACCGAAGGTATTAGAGATTATATCTTAGAAAAGAAAGAATATCTAATGGCTCAAATTGGGAATCCTGATGGAGCTGATCAGCCAAATAAAAAACACTACGACCCACGTAAATATTTACGTGAAGGTGAATTAACTTTTAAAGCGCGTTTAAAACGTTCTTTCGAAGATTTAAACAATGTGAACACACTGTAAATTTTTACTATGGTTTGGTTTAAAAGAAAAGATAAAAAGGTTGTTACAGAGACCAAAGACAAGAAGGAAATCCCTGAAGGTTTATGGTATAAATGTCCTAAATGTAAGGTGGTAGTCTCATCAGATGAGCACCAAGAAAATTTATGGGTTTGTAAAAATTGTAACCACCACGAACGCGTAAATTCTGTGGAATACTTCAACCTTCTATTCGACGAAGGAAAGTTCACAGAACTAGATGCGAATATGACCTCTGGTGATCCTCTAAAATTTGAAGACACCAAGAAATACAAAGACCGCTTAGAAGCAACCAAGAAAAAGACAGGTATTAAAGATGCTGTTACTACTGGTTATGGAAAACTAAATGGAATGGACATTTCTATAGCCTGTATGAACTTCAATTTTATTGGAGGTTCAATGGGTTCTGTAGTAGGAGAAAAAATTGCGAGAGCGATTAAATACTCTATAGACAATGAAATTCCATTTATGATGATTTCTAAGTCGGGAGGAGCACGTATGATGGAAGCAGCATTTTCGTTAATGCAAATGGCAAAGACTTCGGCTAGGCTTTCACAACTCTCTAAAAAAGGTATTCCTTATGTATCGATGTTAACTGATCCTACAACAGGGGGAATAACAGCTTCTTTTGCTATGTTGGGAGACATTAACATTGCTGAACCTGGAGCCTTAATAGGATTTGCTGGGCCTAGAGTAGTAAAAGAAACCATTGGTAAGGACTTACCTGAAGGTTTCCAAACTTCTGAATTTGTTAAAGAACATGGCTTTTTAGACTTTATAGTAGAGCGTAAAAACTTAAAAGATAAAGTAGGTCAGTTTTTAAGAATGACATATTATAGCAAAGCGAAGTAAATCTCGAATAAAAGAGTATCTTTGCAGTCGAATTTTTTACATAACTAACATTAAAAACAATTTAGGCATGTACCTTACATCAGAAAAAAAACAAGAGTTTTTTAAAGCTCACGGAAAAGACGCTAAAGACACTGGTTCTCCAGAAGGACAAATTGCTCTTTTCACATTCCGTATCGCTCACTTAACTGAGCACTTAAAAAACAACAGAAAAGATTACGGAACTCAACGTTCTCTTATTGCTTTAGTAGCAAAAAGAAGAAAACTTCTTAACTACTTAACTAAAGTAGATATTATGCGTTACAGAAGTATCGTAAAAGAATTAGGATTGAGAAAATAATATTTTCAACTCCAGAAAAGGCAATTTTAAATTGCCTTTTTTTGGTTTTTATAAGCTTGCTTTTGGCAATCAGAATTATTCAAAATAATTAACCATAGCTTATAGAAACCTTAGCATTAACGCTAAAAGTAAACCCAATCTGATTGTTAAGAGCATAAATAAATAGTTGTATTATGATCCCACAAGGACTTAAACAAACCATCGACTTAGGAGATGGAAGAACAATTGAAATTGAAACAGGTAAATTAGCTAAACAAGCCCATGGTTCTGTAGTAGTACGTATGGGTAACACCATGCTTTTAGCTACCGTAGTTTCTAACAAAGGAGCAAAAGAAGGTGTTAACTTCTTACCTTTAACAGTAGATTATCGCGAGAAATTTGCTGCTGATGGTCGCTACCCAGGAGGTTTCTTAAAAAGAGAAGCACGTCCTTCTGATCAAGAAATTTTAGTTATGCGTTTAGTAGACCGTGTATTACGTCCACTTTTCCCATCAGACTACCACTCAGAAACACAATTGATGATTCAATTGATGTCTTATGACAAAGATTGTATGCCAGATGCACTTGCTGGACTTGCTGCTTCAGCTTGTTTAACACTTTCAGACATTCCTTTCGAAGGACCTATTTCTGAAGTACGTGTTGCACGTTTAGATGGTAAATTTATAGTTAACCCTAACCCAGAGCAATTAGAAGCTGCAGATATGGACCTTATGGTAGGTGCATCTTTAGACAGTGTAGCTATGGTAGAAGGTGAAATGGATGAAGCTAGTGAAGCAGATATGATCGAAGGGATCAAAGTAGCTCACGAAGCAATTAAAATTCAATGTAAAGCACAACTAGCTTTAGCTGAAGCTATGAAAGTTGGTGCTAAAAGAGAATACTGTCACGAAGAAGCAGATGATTTAGATCTTTTAGCTCAAGTGAGAGAAGCTTGTTACGACAAATCTTATGCCGTTGCCAAAAGTGGTAACCCAGACAAGTACGCTCGTAAAGAAGCATTTGGTGCAATTAAAGATGATTTCTTAGCAACTTTAAGTGATGAAGATCGCGCTGCTAAATCTTTCCTTTTAGGAAAATATATTCACCAAGTAGAAAAAGACGCTGTTAGAGACGTAGTACTAAAAGAAGGTATTCGTTTAGATGGTCGTTCAACTACAGACATTCGCCCTATCTGGAGTGAAGTTGACTATTTACCCACAGTACATGGTTCTGCCGTGTTTACACGTGGTGAAACACAATCTTTATCTACCGTTACTTTAGGTACTGCCTTAGATGTAAACAGAATTGACAACGTAACTTTCCAAGGTTCGGAGAAATTCTACTTACACTACAACTTCCCTCCTTTCTCTACTGGAGAAGCTCGTCCTATTCGTGGGGTTAGCCGTAGAGAAATTGGACACGGTAACTTAGCTCAAAGAGCGCTTAAAGGAATGATCCCAGCAGAAAACCCTTACACTATCCGTATAGTATCTGAGATTTTAGAATCTAATGGTTCTTCTTCTATGGCTACCGTTTGTGCAGGTACATTAGCAATGATGGATGCAGGTATAAAAATGACAAGACCAGTTTCTGGTATTGCTATGGGATTAATTTCTGACGAAGCTACAGGTGAGTTTGCTGTACTTTCTGATATCTTAGGAGATGAAGATCACTTAGGTGATATGGACTTTAAAGTTACTGGTACCGAGAAAGGAATCACTGCTTGTCAGATGGATATTAAAGTGAAAGGTTTGTCTTACGACATCTTAACAAAAGCATTAGAGCAATCGAAAGCTGGTAGACTTCACATATTAGCGGAACTTCTTAAAACTATCGATACTCCAAGAACTGAGTTGAAGCCTTACGCTCCAAGAATTGAAATCCTTATGGTTGCTAAAGACTGTATCGGTGGAATTATTGGACCTGGTGGGAAAATCATTCAGAAGCTACAATTAGATACCGACACAACTATTACAATCGAAGAAATCGATGGTATGGGTAAAGTTGAGATCTTAGGAACAAATAAAGAAGGGATGGATGCTGCAATCGCTAAGATTAAAGAAATCGCCTTTACTCCTACTGTAGGTGAAGAATACGATGGACGTGTAAAAAACATTCAAGCTTATGGAGCATTCGTTGAGATTGCACCAGGTAAAGATGGATTATTACATATCTCAGAAATCGACCACAAACGTATCAACAATGTTGAAGACGTATTAAAAGTGGACGATGCTGTAAAAGTTCGTATTATTGATGTAGATCAAAAAACAGGTAAAATGAAGTTTTCTAGAAAAGTTTTATTACCTAAACCTGAAGCTAATACAGCAGAATAATTTTTGCTTATTTCATACAAATCCTCTCGTGCAAACGAGGGGATTTTTTTATTTTTAAAAAATGAAATCTAAAACCTATATCATTGGAATTGCTGGCGCTAGTGGATCTGGTAAAACAACCTTTGCAGCTAATCTTGCTAAAAAATTCTCACTAGAGCAAGTCTTACTTCTTACTCAAGACTCCTACTATAAAGATTTAAGCGAATTAACCATTCCTGAAAGAGCCAAGCAGAACTTTGATCACCCAGACTCTTTAGACTTTAAACTACTTAAAGAACACTTAATACAGCTAAAAGCAGGGATAAATATCCAACAGCCTATTTACGATTTCAATATCCATGCAAGATTATCAAACACTATAACTGTAATTCCCAAACAATTAATTATTGTTGAAGGAACACTTCTATTGAGTCAAAAAGAACTTTTAAAAGAATTTAATACTTCAGTTTATATTGAACTGGACCAAGAAATATGTTTAGAAAGGCGTATTAAAAGAGATATAGCTGAAAGAGGTAGAACCAAAGAAGAAGTATTATTACAATACCGTACTACTGTAGCACCCATGTATGAGAAATTTATAAAACCGAGTTCCTTACATGCAAAAAATGTATATCAGGGCATCAATAACTCCTTGGAATTAGAGAAAACTTACCTACAAATAGTAGCTGAATTAAAAAATAGAACATAAAATTTATACTAATTGTAACCTTTTAAACATATGGTTCGTATAAAAGTAAAGATCAAACTAATTTAAAACTTCGCAATATGCGTCAACTGAAGATTACCAAACAGGTAACTAACCGTGAAACTGCCTCCCTAGATAAATACTTACAAGAAATTGGTAAAGTAGATTTAATTACTGCTGAAGAGGAAGTTGAGTTAGCTCAACGTATTCGCGAAGGTGATCAAATTGCACTGGAGAAATTAACAAAAGCAAATTTGCGTTTTGTGGTTTCTGTTGCTAAACAATACCAAAATCAAGGTCTTTCATTACCCGATTTAATTAATGAGGGTAATTTAGGTTTAATTAAAGCTGCACAACGTTTTGATGAAACTCGTGGATTTAAGTTTATCTCTTATGCTGTTTGGTGGATTCGTCAATCTATACTCCAGGCACTAGCGGAACAGTCACGTATTGTTCGTCTTCCTTTAAATAAAATTGGGTCGATCAACAAAATTAACAAAGCTTACGCTTCTATAGAACAAGAAGAAGAACGCGCACCTTCAGCAAATGAAATCGCTACTTTCTTAGATATGAGCGAATCTGATGTTAAAGAGTCACAAAGAAACTCGGGTCGTCACGTATCGATGGATGCTCCCCTTGTTGAAGGTGAAGATTCTAACCTTTACGATGTATTGCGTTCTGGAGAGAGTCCAAACCCAGATCGTGAGCTTTTAAACGCTTCCTTAAGTATAGAAATCGAAAGAGCACTAGAAACTCTTACTCCTCGTGAAGCCGATGTAATTAGACTTTATTTTGGTTTAGAGAGCAAGCAGTCTTTAACTCTAGAAGAAATTGGTGAACGTTTTGATCTTACTAGAGAGAGAGTACGTCAAATTAAAGAAAAAGCGATTCGTAGATTAAAACACGTTTCGAGAAGTAAAATATTAAAAACCTATTTAGGTTAATTTGAAAGAAGGCTTAGGCCTTCTTTTTTTTTATTTAAAACAAAAGCATATGTCACATTTAATTGCCCCTTCTGTATTAGCTGCAGACTTTGCCAATATCCAAAGAGACTTCGAAATGATAAACGAATCTGAAGCAGATTGGTTTCATATAGATGTAATGGACGGTGTATTTGTTCCGAATATCTCCTTTGGTATGCCTGTAATAGCTGCAATGAAAAAGCATGCTAAAAAAACAATGGATGTACACTTAATGATCGTTAATCCAGATCAGTACATAAAAACATTTAAAGAAATCGGTGCTGATATACTTACAGTACATTACGAAGCTTGTACCCACCTACATAGAACACTTCAAGCTATTAAAGCAGAAGGGATGCAAGCTGGTGTAGCATTAAACCCACATACACCAGTACATTTACTAGAAGATATTATTGCAGACATCGATTTAGTATGTATTATGTCTGTAAACCCCGGCTTTGGTGGACAATCATTTATTGAAAATACCTATACCAAAGTAGCTCAATTAAAAGATCTAATTATAAAGAAAGGGGCTTCTACAAAAATTGAAATCGACGGTGGAGTAACGATTCATAATGCTAAGAAATTGATTGATGCAGGAGCTGATGTATTAGTAGCTGGAAGCTTTGTGTTTAAATCTGATGACCCAAAACAAACAATTAAAGAATTAAAAGCAGTTTAAATGCTAACACCATTAATTAAAAGGGCTACAATTGTAGCCCTTTTTTTATATGAAAAAAGAGCTACATAAATGCAGCTCTCTTAAAAACTCTAAATCCCCCCCAGGATTATTGTTACTCAAATATATAACTAATTAGATGTGATTGCAATAGGTAGAATTACTCAAATTTAGATCTAGCATCATAAACATCAGATTATCAAATCGATGAGTAAATTTTAAAACTAAAAAAGACCTACATAAATGCAGGCCCTTAATAAACTCTAAATCCCCCCCAGGATTATTGATTAATCAAATATAAAGCTAAACAACTAAAAATGAAATAGGTAAGTTCACTCAAATTTACCAGACAAAATTCTATGGTAGAAATAAAACAATAGCTTGAACTAATTAAAAACAAAAAAGACCTGGATAAATACAGATCTATAGTAAAAGCTAAGGGTTCTATACAGTTACAAAAACATTATAATAGTAAGCATAACAGAAGATTATCTCTTTATTATCTCTATAAGCTCTGTGGTTGAGATAGAAGGAGTTCTATCTAGATACACAACATCACAGATAGATTTAAACTCATCAAAACGACCTTTCCAGTCATCTCCCATAACCAACACATCCGCTTTGTACTTTTTTATGTATTCTGCCTTCAGCTCTAAAGACTCCTCAAAAAAGACTTCATCAGCGGCTTTTAATGCAGAGACAATACGCAACCTACTCTCTTGTGGGCAAACTGGATACTTTTGTTTTTTACTGTAATTTAACTTATCCGAAGAGATACCTATGATAAGATAATCCCCTTGGGCTTTTGCACGTTCGATAATATTTAAATGTCCGATATGAAATAAGTCGAATGTTCCGAAAGTGATTACTCTACGCATAAGTAAGATTTAATATGGGTTATTTTTCAGCTCGCAAATATCGGTAAAACATACAGATTGAGCCTAGTAGAATGGAAAGTTATTTCTTTAAGCTTAATTTAACCAACAAACTTATTCTTAAGTTCATACATCAAATTGTATAAGTCTATAGAAATTTTAAATCGGTAATGCAATACACAGAAAACTATAACTATTAGAAAACTCCTTAGGAATATGTTTAATAGTGGCTCGTTAAAACTGAAAGGAATATATACTAGTATAGAATATACAAAAACACTTATAGCAACACCTTTAAGGTAATTTAAATTAAATGGAGAAAAGCCAAACCACTTTTTTAATAAAAAACACTTAATAAAATTATAACATATTATAGACACAGAGGTAGCAAAAGCAGCACCTTCGATGCCATACTTAGGGATAAATATTAAATTAGTAGAAATGGTTAATACAATGAGAATCATATTAATATATAAATCGTATTTGTATTTTTTAGAGGTCACAATAAGCCCACCATTTAAGCCACATGAAGTATCAATAAGCTTAGACAATCCAAGGAATAAAAAAACATATTTTATTCCTTGATACTTAAGTGGAACTAATAATAGTATATCATCAATATTTAGCCATATACCAATAAATACAGCAGAACCAAAAATCATCTGATTAAGCGCACTCTTAGAGTAGAGACTCTGAACTTCATCTAGCTTATTTGAATTCCAAGCTTTAGCTAATAAGGGTTTACCTATTTGCATAATAGATCGAGCTGGAATTTGTATAAGCACAGCCATATATAAAGCAACCGAATAATAAGCTACATTGTTTAAGTCTTGAAAATAGGCCAACATCAACAAATCTACACGGTTCACTAAAATTGTAGCTGAAACAGTAAATAGCGTTACAAAACCGTAGTTAAGCATTTTTTTTGCCAGCTTATTTTCAGGCACTAACTTAAAGCCAAAAGAGAATTTAAACAACTTATTATAAACTAAGTAGCTAATAAGTATAAACACATTTATGCTATATGCAGAAATCCAAAAGAGCATAAAATTGTCAAAATTTAAAATCTCAACATAGTAGCAGATAAGTAATAGTAATGTAAACGCCCTTATAAGTAATTCCTTTAAAAAGGATGGAATAACTGTTTGAAGCTCAGCACGCGAGAGTCCATGCATGATCTCAAAAACAACAAATAATGTAATTAAAGGAATTACATAATGTTGGTAGCTACTAAATAAATCATTTTGTATACCATAAGAGTTAAACGCTAAGTCGCCCCAAAAGAAATAAAATAAGTATAAAAGGAATAATGAAAGAAGTGGGATTTGAGTAATTATCCTATAAATAAAAACTTTTTGATTTTTAAAGCTTGGAAAAAACTGAATGATCACATTAGGGATCCCAAAATGAGCAAACTGACTTACTAAAGTAGCTATAGACAGCAGCAGTAAAATTAAGCCATGTTTTCCAGGACCAAAAACTCTTGGGTAAACAAACATCGTATTTATAGCCCCTATAAGTATCCCTATATAAGTGATACTAGCTATTTTAATACCTTGTTTTTGTACTACTCCCATACTACCTATTTACTTTAAATAAATTATTCTTAATCCCTAAAATGAACAACTTTACTTTATAGGAAAAGTCACTGTTGCTAGACCTAGATAGATTGTGTTTTTGTTTTAAGGCAATTAATGCATTCTGTCTATTCTCAGTATAACCTAATTGATCTAAAAAGGCGATGAAGTCAGCTTCTAAATGCTCTAATCGAACAACACATTTTTTATTTTTATCTTTTAAAAAATGTATAATATTTTCATTTACAGTTGTACAATAATCTTCAGAAAAAGCATAGCGCTCATCAGACGAAATAGTTTGAAAAGGTTTAGTGAGTATACCCTCAGTAAAAGTCCTTACAATACTTCCAACGTGGAACCATCGACGATTGTAACTATTTGCCGTCTCGTGAACATCTCGAGTCATATGTACATAAAATGCATCATCTCCGTACTTTTCATCTAAGCGACCTAAAAACCAAGCCAATCTATTGTCAGCTTCAATGTGATTATTTGGAAAGTTAACACGTTCTTTCCCAAGAGAGGAAATTTTAGTTTCATGACCAGAAGTATAACCTGACAACTCACTACAAGCCCTGCTTATTGACATGGAACCACATCTACCAGTACATAAAATAAATACATTCATACCTCTTGCTGTTAATCGATTTCTCAGTAAAAAAAACTATTTTAGACCCACTTAAAAGGGGCTATGAAATTTCTACTTATTACATATTATTTTGGTGACACTACTGATGTAGGAGCACAAAGATGGAATAAAAATATTAAATACATTCAAAACTTAGGTTGGGAACCTGTAGTATTTACATTTAACCAACCAAGTACTTCTTTAAATGATATAGAAATCATTAATAATAAGACTGTTGAACCAAACTCCATTTATAAATCCTTTTTCCAAAAAAATGTACCTTCTGATATTCTCAGCAGTAAAAAGACAACTTTTCTCACAAAATTACTGGTATTTATAAGAGCCAATTTTTTCATCCCTGACTCCAGATTATTAACGATACAATCATCTAAAAGAATCCTACGAAAAAGATTGTTACAAAATGACATCGATCTTATTGTTTCTACGGGTCCGCCTCACAGTATGCATTTAATTGCTAATGCTCTGAAAAATGAATTTAAAATCCCATGGATAAGCGATTTTAGAGACCCTTGGACTGGGATAGAGTATTTTGCAAACCTACCCCTACTCCCCTTCTCGAAATGGATTCATAGAAGCCTGGAAAAAAAGGTTTTAAACTCTAGTGATTATACGATTACCGTTAGTAATTCTTGGGCAAAACACCTGACTGAGCTAGGAGCAAAAAAAACTAAGGTGATCTATAACGGCTTCGACACAGAAGACTTTAAAGGAAAAGCGAACTCGAAGAAAGGAATTTCAATTGCACATTTTGGAACTTTCCCGCAAACCAGAAACCATTCAAAATTATGGGATGCATTAGACAAATGGGCGAATACTCCTGAAAAAATGAACCTATTAAGCTTCGACTTTTATGGGTATGTATATGACGATTTCGAACATGAGCTAAACAGATTTGCTGTGAGTGATTGTGCTTCGATTATAAAATCGATCCCACACAAAGAAGCAACCCTTAAAATGTTGGAATATACTTTCTTGTACTTGAGTCTAAGTGACACCTCTTTATCTGAAGGAAGAATACCTCTAAAGTTTTATGAATATCTAGCTACAGGAACTAAAATTATTGCAACAGGAAAAAAGAATACCGATTTATCAAAATTGATTACAGAACTCGATTGTGGATATTATATTAATTATGGAGAAGAAGATAAATTAATAGAAATTTTAAACAAGCAACTAAACCCTAGTACAGACACAATAAGTACAGCTAAAATAGAAGTCAATAAATTCTCAAAAGAGGAACAAGCTAAAGAGTACGTAGAACTATTTAATCAAGCTACCCAATGAAAACACTGATTATTACACCATTTTTAAACGAGGACGCTGTACTTAGAGAGCTCATAGAATCATTTATAGCTCAAAGCAATCCAATAACAAGATGGGTATTGGTAGATGATGGCTCTACAGACAAATCTGTAGAAATTATAAAAGAATACTTGGAGAAATACGATTGGATTCGTTTAGTACAATTAAACCATAATCAAAAACGTAGCATAGGTGCTAAGATTATAAATGCATTTAATAGTGGATTAGCAACCGAAAATCCCGCTGACTATAACATCATAATGAAAATTGATGCTGACTTAGTTTTACCTAGTAACTATGTCCAAGAAATTACAAAAGAGTTTGAAGAAAACCCACGATTAGGACTTTGTGGTGGAGTTTGTGGCTTAGTGGTTGATGGTGAAATAAAACTTGAACAAAAAACAAACCTAGACCATGTACGTGGTGCCCTTAAAGCATATCGACTAGACTGTTTTAAAGAAATTGGTGGACTGGTAAATAAAATGGGATGGGACTCTGTGGATGAATACAAAACCAGATTTGCGAACTGGGAAGTAAAAGTTCTTCCCAACTTAATGGTTGCACACCTTAAAGAAACCAATATCAAAACAGGACATGCAAAAGCAAGTTTTAAAAATGGTATTATGCTTTATACTATACGATTTGATTTCCCCTTACTAATGACCAATGTATTAAAAAGGCTTTTCTGGAAACCCTATATAATTCAAGGACTAGCAATATTTGCTGGATATTTCTATGCATTATTTACTAGAGAAGAACGAATTATTAACCCACAATTGGGAACGTTTATTAGAAGCTATAGGTATTCAAAAATTATGGAAAGATTCCTTAAATCGAAGACTGTAAAATAACTGCTAATTAACCCGTTATGCTTTTTAACTCCATAGAATTCGCTCTCTTTTTACCGCTAATATTTATACTTTACTGGTTTGGATGTGCACGGAATTTAAAAATTCAAAACCTATTATTAGTTGTAGCTAGTTATATCTTTTACGGCTGGGTGGGACTGGTCATTTTTAAGTCTTATTTTTTTAAGCTCATTGGTAGACTATACAGTTGGCATAAGCTTAGGAGCTTATGAAGAGAGTATAAAACGAAAATTTTTATTATTAATAAGTATTGGAGTGAACTTAGGATTACTCTTTTATTTTAAATATTTCAATTTCTTTGTCGATAGCTTCTCCACGGCTTTCACCTTTTTTGGAGAAAGCATTTCTCCAGAGAGGTTAAATATAATTTTACCAGTAGGGATTAGTTTCTATACTTTTCAAACCTTAAGTTATTCTATTGATGTTTATAAGCGGAAACTACAACCGACAAAAAATATAGTAGCATTTTTAGCTTATGTAAGCTTTTTCCCTCAACTAGTTGCAGGACCAATAGAAAGGGCAAGTAACCTACTCCCACAATTTTACAAAAAAAGAACATTTAATTACCCTAATGCAGTAGATGGTTTAAGGCAAATACTATGGGGCTTTTTTAAGAAAATAGTAATTGCTGATAACTGTGCCATGCACGCCAATGAAATATTTAACAATTACCAAGACTTTCAGGGGAGTACACTTATCCTTGGAGCGGTTTTCTTTGCATTTCAAATCTATGGTGATTTCTCAGGTTACTCAGATATTGCTATAGGGACCTCCAGGTTGTTTGGTTTTAAACTGAAACAAAACTTTGCTTTCCCCTACTTTTCCCGCGACATAGCAGAGTTTTGGAGAAGATGGCATATATCACTTTCAACCTGGTTTAGAGACTACCTATACATACCCTTAGGAGGAAGTAAGGGCGGGTTTGCGAATAAAATTAGAAATGTATTTGTTATCTTTTTAGTAAGTGGGCTCTGGCATGGAGCGAATTGGACTTATGTGATCTGGGGACTTCTGAATGCGATCTATTTTCTTCCATTATTTATACAACAGAAAAACAGAACCCACTTAACATTTAGTGCTGCTAAATCCTTAAAAGAACAATTTATTAATGTGTATAAGATACTACTGACCTTTAGCTTAACCACATTTGCATGGATCTTTTTCAGGGCAGAAAACATCCAACATGCCTTTAACTATATAGAAGGAATCCTAACTACTAGCACCTTCAGTAAACCAGAAATACTACCTGCAGAATTATTTATTCTTATGGTACTATTTATTTTTGTCGAATGGATAAACAAAGATAAAGAACACGTATTACAAGACTTACAAAAACAAATCACCGTAAAATATAGATGGTTATTTTATATAAGTATACTCTTCCTAGTCGTACTTTTTTCTGAGGGTGAACAGGAATTTATATACTTTCAATTTTAAGCATTATGATGACTCGATTTTTAGTAAGACTATCCCTATTTACAGGGCTAATAATTGGCTACTTAGCAGTTCTATTTATTGTAAACACACTTATAATTGAAATACAAAAAAAGCAATTAAAAAGAAGTGTAAATGTTCTTTTGGCAGGTGACTCGCATATGCAAAAGTCTGTAAATCCTATGGGGCTAACAAACGCAATGAGTATTGCACAAACTGCTGAACCATATATTGCAACCTATTGGAAACTAAAATACTTAGAAAGTACTATTGATTACGACACCTTGGTTTTGAGTTTTGCACCTCATAACTTCTCCTCTTTTAACGACCTAAAATTCATCCATAAAACCTGGAGTAATGAGATGTATAAACGCACTTACCTTACCCAGAAATTCAGCACCTTAAATAGCCGTTATTTCAATGAGTCGGAATACTATAAAACATTCTTTAAACAAATGTGTATACTGCCTAGACAAAACCACTTCCAATTTATTGGCGCTTATAAGAACAAAAATAAATCGAATATAACACAGGCTAAAAAAGCAATAGCTAGGCATTTTTTTATAGAAGGGAATCCAGCACAGTTCTCCCAGCTTCAAGCAAACTATTTAGATTCTATTTATTTACATTGTAAAGAAACAAACACCGAGCTTGTATTAGTAACGAGTCCTGTACACTCAAATTACCAAACTAATATACCCGACAACTACAGTACATTATTTGAGAAAAAAAAGGCAATCTACACAGACAAAGGATGTATCGTATTAGATAAAAGCTTATTAGCCTATCCAGATAATTATTTTTACAATACTGATCATTTAAATACAACTGGAGCTGAAGAATTTACCTTAGAACTATTTAAGTCATTAAGCAGCCTTCCTATTAAAACTCCCTAAAAACCCTACTCCTAGCAATAAATAAATAAAAATAGAACACACTAGAGCTATACTAGAGCCAATAGAAACCGATTTGGGTTCAAACTTAAACTCTACTATATATTCTCCTTTTGGTAAAGGCATTCCTCTAAGAACATAATTTACTCTGTAGTGATCTAATAGCTCGCCATTTACATAAGCGTTCCATCCAGTCCCATAATATATTTCAGAAAACACAGCAAAGGCTTCCTCATTAGTATTTACATTATAGCTTAGATGATTTGGCTTATAAGACACTAAATCTATACTCCCTTGTGCAGAATAACCCTTAGTGTCAATACCAAATCGTTGGTCTATTAATGCATCAATAGCAGGATTAAAAGAACTCAGCTGAGTCATTTCGGCATCTGCATTCTCTACAGACTTGATAGAATTAACAAACCATGCAGCACCTAAACGAGAGGGGTTTTGTGAGGCTTGAAGACTCCCATCTCTTCCTTTGCTTATAATATACTTTGTATTTAACATATTTAAAACAGAAGTGTTTCCTCTAGAAATCTGCAGATCCATAAGCTCTTGATAGCGCTTAAGTTTTGCTCCGTGATACCCTCCAATATTATTGTGGAAGTAAGAAGTTCTTGCTCCAGCATCTAAACGTTCTGTAGTGTTATAAACTCTAAAGTTTAATTCAGTATCGGCCAAAATTTGAGCATCTACAACAGTTTTTTGAAAAGGAATATCCATCTTTTTCGCCTTCACGAAATCGTCGGAATTTAAAAACCGCTTATTTACAGGTAACATATCGGCTAAAACCAAAAATGCTAAAACAGCAGCAAAAGCAACTTCTTTCAATTTTTTAGAATGGTATAAATAAATACTTGTTGCTGCTAATAAGATAAACAATAAAGACCGTAAGGAGTCTGCTCTTAATAATGAAGCACGATCGATTTCTAGTGCGGTAACTAAAAAATCAGGGTATTGACCATCGCCTAAAGAGCTAAAACTAAACAATGAAGGCCCAACAGTAGCAAATACTAAACAAAGACCAGCAGTTATTCCAACAGCGTATTTTAAAGACCTACTAAAATTATGTTTATCTAACTTTTCAGACACCAATTCATTAATCGCTAAGAATCCTAAAAATGGGATGGTAAATTCTGCAATTACAAGAATCATTGAAACGGTACGGAATTTATTATAGCCTGGAACATAGTCTAAAAAGAAATCTGTAAGCCACATCATATTATGCCCCCATGCCAGAGCAAACGACAGTAAGGTACAGGTTAAAAGCCACCATTTTAAACGTCCTTTTACTAAAAAGGCACCAAACACAAACAAGAAACACATTATAGCACCTATATAAACTGGTCCCGAAGTAAACGGTTGTGCTCCCCAATAGGTAGGCATTCTCTTAATTATATTTCTAGCATCTGGAACTCTTCTCTTTTTTAAAACTTTAAAAGTTTCTGAGTCTTTCGATAATTCAGAGCCCGAAGCACCCCCCATAAAATTGGGAACCATTAGGTTAAAGGTTTCCATAATCCCATAGGACCAAGAAGTAGCATAATCTTTATTTAAACCCGATGTTTTATTATCCTGATTACCATCGATGGTTAATTCAGATTGGCTACGCGTACTGTATTTACCATAATCATAAGTAGACCATAGTTTTTCTATATTAGCCCCAACTCCTAATAAAGCAGCAAAAACAAGAATTAATGTAGCTTTAAAAAATGGTTTTAGTCTATTTTCTTTATACGCTGAAGAAAATTCAAATAAGGCAAAAACGATAAGCATCATTAATAAATAATACGATATTTGAACGTGGTTTGCTCTAAACTGTAAAGCCAAAAACAAAGAAGTTAAGCGCTGCACCTTTGAGAAGTTTGTCCTCTATAAGCGAGTAGATACTCCTGCTATTACTGGAGCTACATATGCCATTGCATGTGCTTTAGTATTGTGTCCTGCCTCAATAATGATAAATAAATAGGTTGTTAAGCCATAACCTAAAGCTCCCACAAGAGCTAAAGCAGGAGATACCCCCATAGTAATTAGTAGTATATAAAAACCTACAAAGGCCAACAGAACAAAACCTGCTTGTCTAGGTAAACCTAAGCTTAATACCTTATCTGCAAAAAGAGTTAAATTAGAAGGAGTTTGATGTGATATCTGATATGCAGGCATACCACCAAACATTCTATTGGTCCAAAGAGCTTCTTCACCTGTTTCTACTCTATGCTCTTTTATTTCTTGAGACATTCCAGTATAATTCACTATATCTCCCTGATATACTTTCTTTCCTTGGAAAAGTGGTTGGAAATAAATAACGGTAATTAAAAGAAATACTGCCATCGCAAGAATATGCGGAATGGCGCTTTTGATGTTGATTTTTTGCATGGCTCTAATATAAAAAAGTTTTGAGTTGTGAGTTGTAAGTTATGACTTGTTTTCCTCAGTGAACCTGGTTTATGATGTATTAGTATTTAAGTCAAAATAAGGATTTCATCAAAGGGTTGTTCAAGAATAGTTTACTTTTGACAAAAATAGACAAACAGACCATACATTCTCATTTTCAGTTTTACCATTCACTAATTCATGGTCTTCATGGGAATATCGAAGGATAAAGCTTCCTTTACAGGACTAGGGTTTCTTTTCTTCTACTTCTTCAAAGTCAACATAATCGCCAACAGACTCAGTATTTATATTACCCTTTGTAGTAGGTTTTGATTTTATATGTACCGAACCTTCTTTTTTAGGAGATGCATTATTAGAGTTAAAACCACCCCCCTGCTGACCCATTTGGTCTTTAAATTTCTCCTGTACTTTCTTGGCTGCGTAACGCATTAAGAAAGGAGCGAAAAATCTGGCTAAGACCTTAAATCCTTGGTAGATGAAAAGTATAATTAATATTGTTTTGATAAAACCCATAGAAATAAATTTAAAACTCAAATTTACGAATCATAAACAAAAAGAGCTCGCAAATGCGAGCTCTTTTAAGTATATATTAACCTTTTTTAAGACTATTTAGAAAGGTATAAATTGCGTTCGCTATAAACTTTCTTGAAGAATGGATCTTTTAGGTCGTCTATAAAGTAAATACTCTCACCAGTAGATTTCATCTCAGGTCCTAACTCCTTGTTTACATTCGGGAATTTATTAAATGAGAATACTGGAACTTTAATCGCATATCCTTTTTTAACAGGGTTAAAATTAAAGTCTTTCAACTTAGCTCCTAACATCACCTTGGTAGCATAGTTCACATAAGGTTCTTGGTACGCTTTTGCGATAAATGGAACCGTACGAGATGCTCTAGGATTAGCTTCAATAACGTAAGCAATTTCATTTTTCACAGCAAATTGAATATTAATCAACCCTAGTGTTTTAGTAGCCATTGCTATTTTGTTCGTTATATCGATCATCTGATTTTTAACATTTTCTGATAAATCAAATGGTGGCAATACAGAATTCGAATCTCCTGAGTGAATACCACAAGGTTCGATATGTTCCATCATACCAATAATATAAACTTCATCTCCGTCGCAAATAGCATCTACTTCGGCTTCAATTGCTTGCTCTAAATAGTGATCGAGTAAGATTCTATTACCAGGTAAACCTTTTAATAAGTTTACTACGTGGTGCTCCAGTTCTTGCTCATTTATAACAATCTTCATTCCTTGCCCACCTAATACATAAGAAGGACGAACTAAAATTGGGAAGTTTAATTGCTTAGCTAAAACCAATGCTTCTTCAGCAGATTCTACAACACCAAATTCAGGATAAGGGATATTTTGTGCGGCTAATAGCTCAGAGAAACGACCTCTATCTTCGGCTAGATCCAAAGATTCGAAACTCGTTCCTAAAACTTTAATTCCGTATTTCTCTAATTTCTCAGCAAGCTTAAGGGCTGTTTGTCCACCTAACTGAACTATAACACCTTCAGGCTTTTCCATTTTGATGATATCGTAAATATGCTCCCAGAAAACAGGTTCGAAGAATAATTTATCGGCAGTATCAAAATCTGTAGAAACGGTTTCAGGATTACAGTTAATCATAATGGTTTCGTAGCCCATTTCTTTGGCTGCTAAAACACCGTGTACACAACAGTAATCAAATTCAATCCCCTGACCAATACGGTTAGGTCCCGAACCTAAAACAATAATTTTTTTCTTGTCAGAAACAACCACTTCATTATCGGTAAAACGCTTACCGTTAACTTCAATTTCGTTTTCGAAAGTAGAGTAATAATACGGTGTTTGTGCTTCAAATTCAGCCGCACAAGTATCAACCATTTTATAAACTCTGTTTATCCCTTGGTCTACTCTTTTGGTATGTACTTCCGATTCCCAACAACGCGTAAGGTGTGCAATTTGACGATCAGCATAACCTTTCATCTTAGCATCTAATAATAATTCGCGTGGTAAATCTTTGATATTAAAGGTCTCCATTTCGCGCTCCATAGCTACCATTTCCTCCATTTGACTCAAGAACCAGTTATCGATTCCAGTCATGTCGTGAATAGTTTTCTTAGGAATACCTAAGCGCATAGCATCGTAAATACGGAATACTCTATCCCATGAAGGGCTTTTTAGACGATCGAGGATTTGATCTTGATTTGTCCAATTTTTTGAATCCGCTCCCAAACCATTACGGCTAATTTCTAGAGACTGACAGGCTTTTTGAAGTGCTTCTTGGAAAGAACGACCAATCGCCATAACCTCACCAACAGACTTCATTTGTAAACCTAAAGTACTGTCACATCCTTCAAATTTATCGAAATTCCAACGCGGGAACTTTACAATAACATAATCTAAAGTAGGCTCAAAATAAGCCGATGATGTTTTAGTAATCTGGTTAGACAACTCGTCTAAAGTATAACCTATAGCTAATTTAGAAGCTATTTTTGCAATAGGGTAACCAGTAGCTTTAGAAGCTAAGGCTGAAGAACGAGATACACGAGGGTTAATCTCGATCGCTACGATATCTTCATTTTCGTCGGGACTTACAGCGAACTGAACGTTACATCCACCTGCGAAATCACCAATATTACGCATCATCTTAATCGCCATATCACGCATACGTTGGTACGTAGTATCGGATAAAGTCATGGCTGGAGCAACCGTAATAGAATCTCCAGTATGAACTCCCATTGGGTCCATATTTTCAATAGAACAGATAATAATTACATTATCGTTCTTATCTCTTAAAAGCTCTAACTCATACTCTTTCCATCCCAACAAGGCTTTATCTATAATAACCTCGTGTATTGGAGAACTGTGTAAACCGTGCGTTAAATTCTTTTCAAAGTCTGCTTTATCATATACAATTGCTGCTCCTGTACCCCCTAAAGTAAATGAGGCACGAATACATAATGGGAAACCATAATCTTGTGCAGCTTCTTTACCTTCTAAGAAAGATTTAGCAATTCTTTGTGGTGCCATTGGAATATCAATAGACAACATGAGCTTTCTAAAAAGTTCACGATCCTCAGTAATATTAATAGCATCAATATTTACCCCAACAATATCTACATTATTAGCAGCCCAAATTCCTTTATCTTCAGCCTCAATACATAAATTCAATGCCGTTTGTCCACCCATAGTAGGTAAAACAGCATCTATATCTGGATGTAAGGCTAAAATCTCTTCAAGAGATTCTACCGTTAATGGCTTTAGATAAATATTGTCCGCCATAACAGGATCTGTCATGATGGTTGCTGGATTAGAGTTAATCAGCGATACAGTAATACCTTCTTCTCTTAATGAGCGAGAAGCTTGAGAACCTGAATAATCAAATTCGCAGGCCTGACCAATAACGATAGGACCACTACCAATGATTAAAATATGATTGATTGAACTGTTTTTTGGCATCTTTATGATTTTAAGCGTAGGGTAATAAATTCAAGATTTTCAATAGGGTAATTCACAAAAAAGGTGTTAACTATTAAAAATAGATAACACCTTCAAATCTTCACCCATAAGGATGATTATCTTTTATGTCTAGCTTCATCTGAAACAGAAATCTTGTGGCGACCTTTAGCTCTTCTTCTAGCTAATACTTTACGGCCATTTACTGACTCCATGCGATCCATAAAACCATGTTTATTTTTACGCTTTCTATTCGAAGGTTGGAATGTTCTTTTCATCTCTTTTTATCTAATGTTCTTGTTCCCTAACAGGGCTGCAAATATAAAATCATTTTTTCTTTTTCGCAACAACAAAAAGGTTTTTTTCTCCAATGAAAAACTTACTTTTGCATCAACAAATAAGATACTTATGTTCGGAGGCAAAAATAAGAAAAGAGAAAAGATAAAACTAAAGAAAGGTAGTTTTAAAAAGTCATTGCAGATATTTAAATACCTAAAACCCTATAAATCGGCTTATATACTAGGTATGCTATTCCTTTTACTCTCTAGTTTTGCTTCGTTAATCTTCCCAATGTTTATTGGTGAAATGGTCGATGCGAGTCAGGAATCCATGGATAGCATTAATCAAATGGCACTATTACTATTTGGTTTATTTACTCTACAAGCGATATTTTCTTATTTCAGAATCGTTTTATTCGTTAATGTAACCGAAAAATTCTTAGCAAAACTACGTCAAGCTACTTATGAGCACCTTATACGTTTGCCCATGAGTTTCTTTAATAAACGCAGAGTGGGAGAATTAAACAGTCGTATTGCATCAGACATATCTTTACTACAAGAAACATTTACCACTACAAGTGCAGAATTTATCAGACAGATAATTATAGTTTTTGGGGGTATTATCCTTCTAGGGTTTACTTCTATTAGACTTGCAGGTTTTATGCTTTCTATATTTCCTGTAATTATTATAGTTGCCGTAATTATAGGCCGTAAACTACGCGCATACTCAAAAACAGTACAAGACCATATAGCGCATTCTAACACCATCGTTGAAGAAACGCTACAAGGCATTACCAATGTGAAAGCATTTGCTAATGAAGTTTTTGAATCGATGCGTTATAAAAACACAACTGAACATATTGTAACTGTAGCTATAAAAGGCGGGAGGCTAAAAGCAGCTTTTGCTTCCTTTATTATCTTAGGTATATTTGGTGCTATTGCAGCAGTTATATGGTACGGAGCACGACTTATACACCAGGGAGAAATGAGTATGGGCGACCTAACCTCTTTCCTTATGCTTACTATATTTATAGGAGCTAGTATTGGAAGTATTGCCGATTTATATGCACAAATACAAAAAGCAATAGGTGCCACAGAAAAACTGATGGAGATCTTAGAAGAAACTCCAGAAGAACATACAAAAGGGGAAATTACCCATACTATAAAAGGAGCTATCAACTTCGATAAACTCTCTTTTAGTTACCCTAACAGGGTAGATGTAGAAGTACTGAACACAGTTAATTTAAGAGTAGACCAAGGACAACAAGTAGCACTCGTTGGTTCTTCTGGTGCAGGAAAATCTACTATTACCCAACTATTAATGCGTTTTTACCAAGGCTATACGGGTAGTTTAACCATCGATAACACAGAAATTACTGAGTTGCCTTTAACAGACTTAAGAAAACAAATTGCTATTGTACCTCAAGACATCTTACTATTTGGAGGGAGTATAGAAGAAAATATTGCCTATGGTAAACCTGGAGCAAGCATAGAGGAGATAAAACACGCTGCCAAACTAGCCAATGCACACTTGTTTATAAACGAGTTTCCTGAAGCCTATAACACGCTTGTAGGTGAAAGAGGTATTCAGTTATCTGGTGGACAAAGACAGCGTATTGCTATTGCAAGAGCAATTTTAAAAGACCCTAAAATTCTTATTCTCGACGAGGCTACCTCTGCCCTAGATTCTGAATCTGAAAGTCTGGTACAAGAAGCATTAGAGAAATTAATGAAAGGTAGAACTTCATTAGTTATAGCACATCGACTTGCAACGGTGAGAAATGCAGATAAAATTTTCGTTTTAGACAAAGGACAAGTAGTAGAATCTGGGAATCACGAAGAGCTTTCTAAATTAAAAAATGGCCTTTACAAAAAACTAAGTGATATGCAGTTTCAAGTATAATTCACTTTAGTCCAAAAAAGAGCCCTGTCTTAACTAAGACAGGGCTCTTTTTTTTAAGTACTATGTCCCGTCCTAAAATATACTTATAACTCAAATATTGAAACAATTGGTAAATGATCACTGATAGAGTTTTCAAAAATACCAGATAAATTTAAAGTATTAGACTCCATTAAACCGTTAAATAAGTCTAATGACACAAACATATGATCAATTTGATGAATTATTTTTCCACCCTTAGGATTTCTAAATGTGGGAACTAGTTTGTTATTAAAACTACTTAAGCATTCTTCTAAACCCAAGTCATTTAACCTATCCATTATCTCTTTGTTCCCACTGGGACCACCACTCCATAAGTAATCAAAAGTTACAGAAGCATTAAAATCACCAGCTACAATCCAAGGATCTCGGTATAAACATTTATTATTCCTTAATATATCCCATAGAATTTCCGTACACCATAATTTAGTGCTTTGAGTTAATTTAACGGTTGAAACATCAACATTAATTAGTCGTTCAGAAGGTATAGACCAAGCAGGCGAGTAAACAGAAATAACATTAATTATATGTTGTGGGCTTATGGTAATTTTGGCACTAATAATATTACCATTAAAAAATAAAAGTTCTTTATTTACCCAATCTAAATTAGATTCCAAAGCTGATTCTTTTAATTCTCCGCGTGCCAGGATCGCTGTTGAAAACTTCTGCTCCAGACCAAATTTGTTGGTAGCTTTTCTTGAAATCACTTTGTATTCATCACTAAATGACTTAGGGATTTCACCAACCTCCTGAAGGGTAATAATATCAGGGTTAATCTTTTTAATTACCTCCCAAACTTGACTGTCTTTTTTAGCTCTTCTAACATTCCAACTTAATACAATTAACTTCATAAAACTGGAACTAGCACTTTAAAACAATCTCAAAAGCATCATTAAATTTAAGCTTAGCATTAATCTTTTCTTCATTTACTATAAACCCTTTAATAATAGCAGTTTCTCCTTTAGTGAGTAATTGCTTACACTGAGCCTCAGTAAGTTTTTTACCGTATAATTCAAAAGGCACTACAGTCCTACAACCTTCTTTAAAACGCTCACATCCAAAAGCCGTTTTACCTTGAATTATAGTACCTAGCTTACAGTTAGGACACTTGAACTCTAACGCTTCTTTTAGTTCCAATTCTACAGTATAATCGTCGGTAAAGAGTAACCTAGCCTCTACTTTATTTCCTTCTAATAAATAAGCCTTTCCGTAACTAGACTTTCCTTTAGTTAGAAGCTGAGTAATTTGTTTTTCGGATAGTACCTTTCCAAATTGCTCAAATGGGATTACCAAGTGACAGCCCTTTTTATAGGCACTACAACCAAAAGCTGTTTTACCTTTTACTATATCGCCCTCCTTACATTTTGGACATTTAGGCAGGCTTACGCTTTTTTTAATTTTTGCAGAAGCTTCACTAAAACGACTAACAGATTGTCTGTTTTTAACATCTTTTACTACAGTAGTAACTAAAGACTCCATCTCCTTTAAGAAAACTTTATAGTCGTAGTTACCCTGTTCTATATCTCTTAACTTCTTCTCCCACTGACCAGTAAGTTTTGGGGATTTCAGCAATTCATTCTGTATAGTATCAATTAGCTGTACTCCCATAGGGGTAGCCACTAATTTCTTTCTTTGTTTTACGATATATTTACGTCTAAACAGGGTTTCTATAACTGCAGCTCTGGTAGAAGGACGACCAATTCCATTTTCTTTCATCAAATCTCTAGCCTCCTCATCTTCTACCTGTTTTCCTGCAGTCTCCATAGCACGTAATAAAGAACCCTCAGTATGCCAAGAAGGAGCTTTAGTAGACTTCTCTTCGAGAACAGGTTCGTGGGCACCACGCTCTCCTACCGTGAAGTTTGGCATTACAGCCTCATCTGCATCTCCAGTAGACTCTTTGCCATATACATTACGCCATCCTAAATCGAGAATTTGTTTCCCATTAGCTTTAAATGCTACAGTATTTGCCGTTCCTTTAACAGTCGTGTTAGACACGATACAATCTGGATAAAAAGCGGCAATAAAACGCTTACTTATTAAATCGAAAACCATTTTCTCGTTATACGACAAGCCACTTGTAGGATTTTGTCCAGTTGGAATAATCGCATGGTGATCGGTAACCTTTTTATCGTTAAAAACTTTTTTAGACTTGCGTATAGGCTTACCCAACAATGGGTTAATTATAGAACCGTAAACCTGTAAACCTTTGAGTATTCCTTCAATTTTAGGATATACGTCATTTGGTAAAAACGTAGTATCTACACGAGGATACGAACATAATTTTTTCTCGTATAATCCTTGGATAATTTTAAGAGTCTCTTCGGCAGATAAATTAAATCTACTGTTACAGGCAACTTGTAAAGAAGTTAAATCGAATAAACGCAAAGGGCTCTCCTTCCCTTCTTTGGTCTCATTAGATAGAATTTCGAAATCGGCTTCAGACATCAAGCTTAACTGTTGTTTAGCTTTTTCTAATTCTGTAAACTTACCTGAAACGGCACTAAAAAGGGTGTTTTTATATTTTGTTTGAAGCACCCAGTATGGGCTAGGCTTAAATTCTTCAATCTCTTTTTGGCGATTCACAATCATAGCCAAAGTAGGCGTTTGCACCCTACCGATTGACAGAACCTGCTTACCATTTCCGTAACGTAAGGTATATAAGCGAGTAGCATTAAATCCTAAAACCCAATCTCCTATTGCTCTGGCCTTACCCGCATTATATAATTTATCAAACTCGCTGCCCGCTTTAAGTTTAGAAAAACCTTCTTTAATAGCTTCGTTGGTTAAGGAGGAAATCCATAATCGCTCTATAGGTTTTGTATTTCCAGCATGCTCTAAAACCCACCGTTGTATTAACTCTCCTTCTTGCCCAGCATCCCCACAGTTTATAACCGTAGTACAAGAGTTTACCAAATACTTAATCACGGCAAACTGATCACTCACCCCTTTATTATCTATCAGCTTAATTTCGTAGGCTGGCGGAAGAATTGGTAGATAACTCAAATTCCATGGCTTCCACGATGGGTTGTATTCATGAGGCTCTTTTAGCGTGCAAAAATGTCCAAAAGTCCAAGTTACCTGATAGCCATTACCTTCGTAATACCCTATCTTTTTTTCATTGGCACCCTATCACAAGAGCAATCTCTCTTGCAACACTCGGTTTTTCTGCAATACAAAGCTTCATACTATTCTTTTAGAGAAGATTCGAAAATATAAAATTTAAGCCTACAAATATACGATGTGAATAAGTTCTTGGCTATTCTCGTTTTTTCTAAATTGCATGCTCTATTTAAACGTTGAAAACACAATAGATATGAACCACAAAGACCTAAAAGATTTTCTCGACGATAAGGTAGATTTATATCTAAAGCCAAACTTTGTGGTCGACGATCCTATAAGTATACCACATCAATTTAACCTAAAAGAAGATATAGAAATTGCAGCTTTTCTTACTGCTACCATTGCATGGGGTCGTAGAGTTATGATCATGAAAAACGCAAATATGATGATGGATATAATGGACCAATAGTCCGTACGACTTTATCTTAAATGCGAGTAAACAAGAAGTAAATAAGAGTTTAGATTTTTGTCACCGTACTTTCCAAGGTGTCGACCTTGCAAACTTTTATTTATTCGCTTCGTAATATCTACCAAAATCACCAGGGTTTAGAGGCTTGTTTTTATACCGACAAAGAAGATATGAGTTGTTTTGTATATCAAAATTTAAACAAACTTTTTTTAGCATCAACCATCAAGTAAGAACCCAAAAACATATTTCAGACCCACTAAAGGGTTCAGCCTCTAAAAGATTAATCATGTTCTTGCGTTGGATGGTTCGTTCCGATAAAGAAGGAGTTGACTTTGGCTTGTGGAAAACGCTTAAACCAAAACAACTATCCTGCCCTTTAGACGTACATACTGCAAATGTAGGAAGGAAACTAGGTTTAATTACTCGGAAGGCAAACGACTGGAAAACTGTAAAAGAGTTGGATGTTCACCTCCGAGGCTTTTGTGCAGAAGACCCAGCAAAATATGACTTTGCACTATTCGGTTTAGGTGTTTATGAGAAGTTTTAGGCTTTCAACTTTCACAGGTCTATAAAAACTTTAACTTTGCCTTTTAATGAAATTACTGGAACCATACTTCCTCTACGCTTTTCTGGCATTAGCCATTCCTATACTCATTCACTTATTTTCGCTACAGAAACACAAAACTGTTTTTTTCAGTAACGTATCGTTTCTTAGAGAGTTACAGCAGAAAAAGAGTCAAATAACAAAACTTCAAAAGCTATTATTACTACTAGTTAGACTGCTTCTCCTATCGGCAATCATACTTGCTTTTTGCCAACCTTACCTCAGTAAAAAGGAACATCTTATTAATTCTGAACAGCTAATAGGAGTTTATATTGACAATTCCTTTAGTATGAATGCCAATAACGATAAGGGAGTACTTATTGAACAGGCTAAAAATCATGCTCGTTCAATTATTAACGCACATAAAGGAAAAGATAAATTTGTCTTTTTAAGCAACGACCTACAGGGAAAACACCAACGTATAATAGACTATAACGATTGTATTGAAGCCATTGACAATACAGAAATAGTACCGAGTTTATTAAGCTTAAGTGCTGTAGCAGATAGGTTTAATTCTATTACAAAAAGTGAATCTCATAAAGAGAAAGACCTTTATCTAATAAGTGATTTTCAAAAATCTAGCAGTCCAGAAAGCTTCTTTAGCAAGCCTAAAAAAACACAAACTCACTTACTCCCTATTAGATCCTACCCACAGGCTAACCTATCATATAGATACCTGTTACCTAGAAAACCCGAATCATACCTTAGGGCAACAGGAAACCTTATATTTTGAGGTAACTAACAGCTCTAATGAGTTGATAGAAAACTTAACTGTACGCTTGTTTATTAATGGAAAACAAAGAGCTCTTAGCACACTAAAAATTGAAGCAAACGCTCAAAACAGCGCTAAACTAATATTCAATAATCACTCTACGGGAACGCAAGAAGCGTATTTAGAATTGAGTGACGCTACAATTGACTTCGATAATAAATTATATTTTAATTTTGCTGTAGAACAATCTACAAAAGTACTTTGTATACATCAGGGGAAACAGAACTTATCGTTAACAAGCTTATTTAACGACCCTATATTTGACTATACAAGTATACCTGTTGGGGAAATACGGTTTTCAGAATTTAAAAATCAAAATTTAATCATCCTAAATGGGCTTACCAATCCTACCACAGGCTTAATAAACAACTTAAAAGAATTTACTTCTCAAGGAGGAAACTTATTAATCTACCCTTCTAAAACCTTAAATTTCAATTCGTATAAGGCATTATCTAAAAGCTTTAAACCTTCCAGCGTTTACGAAACTAAATAACAAGAAGCTGGAGATTTCTACTCTAAACAAAAACCACAGCGTATTTAATGAGGTTTTTGAGAAACAGGCTAAAGAATCGGTATATCCTGAAGTAAGCCAGTATTTTAGTTTAGACAACACTTTTAATAGCAGTGAGGAAAACATCCTACTCCTAAGTAGTAAAGAAGCCTTTTTAAATTCCTACAAAAATGGCTTAGGTTCTATTTATTTACAGACATCCCCACTTAATACAGAAGCAAATAAACTAGAAAAGCACGCCCTATTTGTTCCCCTATTGTACAATATATCATTGTTGAGTTCTCGTAAAACTCAACTCTATTATACCTTAGGTAAAGACAAGGTAATTCAAGTAAACGAAGTCGACACACACACAGCAATGGAGAATACAAAAAGAAAATCTGGTAGATTTTATTCCAGAAGCTAGAGTTATAGAACAGCGAATACAGATTACCATTCCAAGCACACTCAAAGAAGATGGCTTCTATTTGTTTACTAAAGGGGAGCACAGAAAAACAATCTCATTTAATTATAATAGAGATGAAAGTATTTTAGATTGCTGGGAAAAAGAAGAATTAGAAGAAAATAAGCACAAGGTATAAACACATAAATATTTGGCATAAAGAAGGGCTTTTACTTGAAGAAGCTCTGAAAGAAAACCGTAGTGGTACTCCACTGTGGCGAATTTTCATCTTCTTAGCACTACTATTTATTATGCTTGAGAGCTTACTGCTAAAAAATTGGAATAAAAAGGCTCAAATTAATACTGAGAACTAAAAGCTACTTATGAAAATCCTCATTAAAAATGCAACCATCTTAGATGTAAACTCTAAATACCATCAATTAGAGAAAGATATACTAATAGAGAATGGACTTATCCTTTCTATAAAAGATAGTATAATTGATGCTGAGGCGGAAACTGTAGTAGCAAAAAACTTACATATTTCGCAGGGATGGGTAGATTTAAACGCTCGTTTTGGAGAACCTGGACACGAGTACAAAGAAGATTTAGACAGCGGGATGAATGCTGCCGCACAGGGTGGGGTTTACTCACATAGCACTTATGCCTTCTACAGAACCTTGTATACAAACCAAGGCCGATATTAGCTATCTCATCCATCAATCAGCTCATAATATAGTAGACATACACCCAATTGGAGCTCTTACCGAAAACCGTAGTGGAGAACAGATTACCGAGATGTATGATATGCATCAAAATGGAGCCATTGCTTTTAGCGATGACAAGCGCTCTATTGCCAATTCTAGCTTAATGAAAATTGCACTTTTATACGCTAAGAACTTCAACGGTCTTATTATGTCTTATTCTTCAGAAGCTAAGATTTCGGAAAAGGGGGCAAATGAACGAAGGAGTAACAAGCACTAAACTGGGACTCAAAGGAATACCTGCCCTAGCGGAAGAATTACAAATTGCTCGAGACCTACAGTTATGTGAATATACAGAAGCTAAAATTCACTTTTCTACAGTCTCTACTTTACAATCTGTAAATTTAATACGCGAAGCTAAAGCTAAAGGGTTAAATATTACCGCAGATACCAGCTCCTACCACCTATACTTAAATGATGGTGAACTAGAGAGTTTTGATAGTAATTTAAAAGTAAAACCACCTCTTAGAACTACTAAAGATATAGATGCTTTAAAGCAAGGCTTAAAAGATGGGACTATAGATGCTATATGTTCAGATCATTATCCGCAAAATATTGAAAACAAAAAATGTGAATTCAATATTGCCGACTTCGGAATGGTGAATTTAGAAAGCTCTTTTGCCATAGCCAATACCGCTTTACAAAACACAGCAGACACTGCTTTTATAGTAGATAAACTAACAACTAAACCAAGAGCTATTCTTGGACTAGATAGCTCCATTATAGAGGAAGGTAACTTAGCCGACTTAACATTATTCGACCCTACATTAAAATGGACTTTCTCAGGTGAGAACATTCGCTCAAAATCTAAAAACACTCCTTTTATAGGAACTAACCTTACCGGTAAAGCTATAGCGATTGTGAACAATGGTCAACTTTCGGTTTGTAACTAAGCAATGTAATTACAGAAATAACAAACAAAAATTGACTACTACTAAAGGACAAAAAGCTGCACTTACCGCCCCTAAATGGCTACGGCTAAGTTTTGCAATTATGGAGCGAATAGCACCCGCTCTAACAGCTAGAATTGCAGCGTTTTTATTCTTTACCCCAATAAGGTTTAAGGCGCCAATACAAGAACAAAAATATTTTGGAGAGGCAAGAACTAAAACCATTAGTTATAAAAACAATAAGGTTAAAGTATACGAATGGGGAAACGCTAAAAAAGCAATCCTTCTGGTACATGGATGGGCAGGAAGAGCTACACAAGTAGCACATCTTGTAAAACCTTTAATAAATGCGGGTTATAAAGTATACAGCTTCGACGCTCCAGGACATGGTCATTCAAACGGTAGACACACTCATTTTTTGGAGTTTTCGGAAATTATAATAGCTTTAAACAAACAGTTTTCTGATATAGAATCTATCGTTGGGCATTCTATGGGTGGTTCTGCTTGTGTGCATGCAATTACCCAAGGTTTTAATCCGAAAAAATGTATTACTATAGGTTCGCCTGCAAGTGTAGACTGGGTTTTAAACTCATATTGCAAACAAATAAATCTCTCTAGTAAAATTGCCGAGCGAATAAAAAACCGACTTGAAAATAAGTTTGCTCAAAAATTTGAAGATCTTAGCCTGCGTACAATGGTGAAAACTATAAACACACCTGGATTAGTAATACACTGTGAGGATGATATTGATGCACCAGTAGATTGTGCATATCAGATACATGAAAATTGGAAAAACAGTAAGCTACTATGTACCCAAAATTTGGGTCATAGAAGAATACTTAAGAATAGAGAAGTAGCACAAACAATAATTGACTTTTTAAAATCATAATTATGCTTAAGGCACTACCTACATTAAAAAATACAGACGCTAATAACTTCTATTTACTTGCAGGACCCTGCGCTATAGAAAGTGAAGAAATGGCCTTTGAAATTGCACAAAAGATTAAAGAAGTAACCGATAAATTAAAAATTCCGTTCATTTTTAAGGGCTCTTACAGAAAGGCCAACCGTTCGAGACTGGATTCTTTTACAGGGATAGGCGATATTAAAGCTTTAGAAATATTAAAAAAAGTAGGCGAGCATTTTAACATACCTACCGTTACAGACATACACTCTGCAGAAGAAGCAGCAATGGCTGCAAAATATGTAGACGTACTACAAATACCTGCATTTTTATGTAGACAAAACAGACCTTTTGGTAGCTGCAGCAAAAACAGGTAAAGCAGTAAATATAAAAAAGGGACAATTCCTATCTGCTGAATCGATGCAGTTTGCAGCACAGAAAGTAATAGACTCTGGAAACCCTAACGTGGCAATAACAGATAGAGGGACTATGTTTGGTTATCAAGATCTCATTGTAGATATGCGAGCTATTCCAGCAGTACAAAACTTAGGATTTCCTGTAGTATTAGACATTACCCATTCACTCCAAACACCAAATCAAACCTCTGGGGTAACTGGTGGTAAACCACAATTAATAGAAACTATTGCCAAGGCGGGTATTGCATCTGGTGCAGACGGTATATTTTTAGAAACTCACCCTAAGCCTTCAGAAGCTAAATCTGATGGAGCTAATATGCTACCTTTAGACCAGCTAAGAAGATTTACTAACTAAATTAGTACGTGTAAGAAAAGCAATACTATAAACCTTCTATATGCCGATCTTAAAGAATGATTTTTCTACTGCCAGCAAAGCAAATAACGATCGTATAGTTGCACAAATACTAGATTGTGAAAAATCATTTCACGAAACTTTCACTATCGCTTTAAGCAATGACTACCCAGAAGCATGGAGAGCTTCTTGGTGCCTACATAAAGTACTACCACAATATAAGTCTGAATTAATTTCTCAGGTAGATAGAATCTTTAAGGCATTTCCAAGTTTCACCCATCACGGACAAATAGGAAGTTTTATACGCATTCTTAAGTCCATAGATTTTAATTCTGAAAACTCCGGCAACGTAATAGACTGCTGTCTAAATTTACTACGCGAAGAAAAGATTCCCGATTATGTGAAATTCTACAGTATAGAGCTACTCGTGAAAATTGCAAAGGATATACCAGATCTAAAAAATGAATTTACAGCGTTTATTGAAGAGGTTATTCCAACCGGAAAAACCTATATGATACGTGTAAAAGCAAAAAAAGTTACTGAAACAACTTTATGGTTTAAAAACAGCTAAATGGTTGCAACTGGTGTTATAAAGGTTTATGTATTATGTAGCACGAATATTGATTCGTATTTTTGAGTATATTTACAAGAAATTGATTAAAAATAAACTTAGTCTTTCATTACAGCGATAAATATGTTTATTAAATGTTAAAATCTAAAATACTTTCAAAATTATTTCTCAACGAGAAATTCATTCTATTATTAATTTTAATTAATGCACTAATTATCTTCATTAATGGGTTTGAAAACAACTCACAAGATTAACTTTTCACTTCTACTAATTGACAATATAATTACTGGACTTTTTTTAACTGAAGTATATATAAAGTTCAAAGAATTTGGCGTTCGTAATTATTTTAGATCTAATTGGAACAAATTAGATTTTATTTTAATTAGTTTATCTATTCCAACATTAATAGCTTTTATTGGTGGAATTGAATCTGAGAGTATAAGCTTCTTACTCGTATTAAGAGTATTAAGGGTTTTTAAATCACTTAGGTTTTTAAAATTCATTCCAGGCATAGAACAATTGATAAAAGGATTAGACAGAGCCCTCAGGGCATCAGTATTTGTTTTGATTGGTTTTGTTATATACATTTTTATTATAGGAATATTTTCTTTCTATATGTTCAAAGAATTATCGCCTGAATATTTTGGCAATCCTTTAACCTCATTATATTCTACATTCAAAATTTTCACCGTTGAAGGCTGGTTTGAAATACCTGAAAAGCTCGCAGTAGACTTGACTGGACTATCTGTATTTTTCACCTATTTTTATTTTATTTTCGTAGTATTTTCAGGCGGCATATTTGGTTTATCCATTGTAAATTCAATTTTTGTTGATGCTATGGTAAGCGATAATAACGACGAGCTAGAGAAAAAAATTGAAATGATTGACAAGAAATTAGATATCTTAATAACTAAAAAGTAAGAATTATGAAATTAGAAAAAATATTAGATCGAGTAAATTCATTAGAAAAGAACTCATTTTTAAAAATTATAGACAATTTAATTTCTAACAACCCTAAGAACATTAAGGATATTGAGGTAATACTTTCAGGTAACAATACAAATTTAAAGTCTGTAGATAATAATAATATTACAAAAGTATTTAATCTACTTACGGATGAATTTACAGATTTAGTAAAAAAGGAATTTGTAAACACAACTTCACAACTTGATATTTTAATTGACATTATTATTCGAGATGGTCATAACCTAATAAAAGAAGACTGGTTTAAAGATCTTTACGAAAAAGAAATTATAAGTTTAAAGAAGAAAACAGAGGGATTAATTAAAGAGTTAGAAAATGAAAAGTCTGAAATTTGTGACACAAGAAAACGAGACTATTTAATTTATAAGGCCTGTGTAAACACTGCTTACTTTAACGATAATAAAAATAATAGAGACACAAAAATAACCAATGATGAATTATCGATACTACTAACTTTATCAGATGAACTTGAATTAACTCAAGAAGAAATAAAGTTGATAAATTACATCGTAATTCCACCTCTAAAACTTCAGATTGATCAAATCATTAATGAGTTAAAAGTAACTGGATTAATTTTTTACTCTAAGAAAAATCGTCAAGTTTATGTTGCCGATGAAATTGTTAGAGTATTAAGGAAACTTCGTAAAAAAGAAGTTGCGGATAAATTCTATAGAAGATTTCTAAAGTTACTCAGAGAGCCACAAGTAAATATTGTTTGTAGAAACCATAATATTGATATAAAAGCACCAATTGGATCTAAAATAAAGACAATTATTAATCAAGGCATTTCATTTTCGAAGCTACTATCTACTGAACTACATAAAGAAGGAACTACTCTAACAGAAAAAAAGAAATTTGTAAATGACATTTGGGATAAGGGTTTTGAGATGCCTAAAAATCTAAAAGGCACTACTCTAGAGGATAAAATTAGAAATTTAATCAACTACTTTGATGATATTGAAAAAGATGAGAAAGTAGGGATTTCTATTGATGGATATAGTCAATTACTTTCAGACCTAAACGATACATTCCCTAATCTCAATACATTAATTCGGTCAGAATTTGAAATGCAAGAAGAATTTGTATTAAAAAGCGAGTATTTACTAGATTTCAATATAAAACCAAATGACATTCTTGATATACTTGACAAAAAAGAGTTGAACCAATTCTGCGAGACATTTGAATTAAAACGTAGAGGGAATGCAGTATTTAATATTCTTGATGGATATAAAGATGCTGATAACTTGTTCATAGAGAATTATGAACATATAGGCTTTAGAGATTTACATGCTTTAAAGGAAAATGGCATAAGCTTAAAGGAGGCTGACTTGGGTGTGAAATTCGAAGATATAACTCAATCAATATTTGAAAAACTTGGGTTTAATGTTGATGAAAGTCTAAAAAAGAGCTTAAACACCAAAAAAAACAAGATAGACCTTGTTCTCAATTTAGGCGATGATGGTTTAATTATTATCGAATGTAAAACGGTAAAAGAAAGTGGTTATAATAAGTTTAGTTCTGTAACTAGACAAATGAAATCATATATCGATTTAGCTACTAGTAATGGACATAAAGTTGTGAAATCATTGCTTGTAGCACCTGACTTTAGTGATGACTTTGTTAATGATTGTGACCTAGATTTTGAATTAAATCTTTCGTTAATAACAGCTTCTTCTTTGTTAAATATATTAGAATCATTTAAGAACTCTAAACACAAACAATTTCCTTTCCAATTACTAATGAAAGATGTTTTAATAAAAGAAGATAGAATTATTAAAGCAATAAACAAAAAATGAATATGCCGCTAAATAATCAGGCATTGACACTTCTGATAGACTAACTAATAAAAGGCAAGTAGAATTAACATTTCCCATAATTGGGGTGATTAATAAGTAGAAAATTAACAAAAAAAATACCTGCAAGGATTTACGCCAACATTCTAAAAATCTCAGATTCAGTATTCACTAAAAAAGTTACTGAAACAACTTAATGGTTAAAACATCCCTTTACTAGAAACTTTACGCATTCCTAAAAGTCTATCGTAGCCATAATCGTAATCGTATAGATATACAAATACATAATAGTCTTGGCTGGTTTGAAAGAAGTTCCCATCTACTTCTAATTGAGAAGCAATTTGAGATTCCTCAGGAACGAATAAATAGGTGTAATTATAATAACCTTGCTTTAGCAATAAAGAATTTTCATAACAACCAAGTTCGGTATTATAATCTAGTTTAGCTGACTCTTCAATATCCCAATTTGTAAGACCACCGTAAATATAAACGTCTCCACTATCTACAAAAGGCTTTTGTTTTAAGCAGAAATTAACCCAGGTATAATCGGCTTGGGTATTCGTTTCACTGCGTTCCATTATATTGGGAACAAAATACCCCTCTATATCGGGGTAAAAACTAAACGCCTGATTAGCCCAAGGATAGTCGGGGTACAATAAAACAATGTCGGTAGAATCTTTGATGATCTCCTGTACTCTCTCGGTAAAAAAACGCACACTTTTAGTATCAAAAAAGCGGTATTCATTACCCGCTTTAAAACTAGATTCATTTTCAAAATCGTAAACTAGTTTCTTTTTCTCCACAAAACT
This sequence comes from Flavobacteriales bacterium, assembly GCA_965183875.1. Lineage (GTDB taxonomy): Bacteria > Bacteroidota > Bacteroidia > Flavobacteriales > UBA7430 > UBA6772. The sequence goes on from CBCYMK010000018.1 coordinate 59,375, forward strand.
AGGTTGTAAATCTGTTATAGCATTATCCCATCTATGACCTTGGTAAATAGTAATATTTATATCCTGTATAGGATTAACATAATCAACATTTGTAAAACGAAGCTCAAAATCTATTTCGTGCTCACTAAATCGGCCACTCGCAAAAGTAGCTTGCTTAAGAGTCGCAGCTACTAATAATTGCTCATCGCAAAGCATAAAGCGTTTGGTCATTAAAATTTTGTCGTTCTCGTCGGGAGCATAAACGGTAATTATATAGTTACCCGATTTAGTAAAGTTAAAATCAGGGTTTGGAAAATTCAATTCGTAGTGTACGTAAGCCTGCTTGGTATTAAATGAAAATTCAAAATCTGAAATGTAATTCTCATAAAAGCCATCAATATACTCACTACCGTGGAGGTCTGAAATAGTCCAATCTGCATTACAATGACTTATAGAATACATATAATCTTGGGCATTAAAGTCTAAATCGTCAAATTGCAAACGTAGTAATTGTGTAGATCCTAAAGCTAAAACAGGGAATTCTAACAAGGACTCTATAGGGCTAAGGATGGTAGTGTATACAGAAGCTGAAAAAATGGAATCGTTCATATAGGTTCCGGGCTCCCACTCTGGCTGAGCATTACCCCTACTCACTAACAGAAAAATAAGTACAAAAAACACCTTAAAAACTCCTTTCATTTTATTTTTATTTAAAGCTTAAAAATACATTTTATTTTAACTTTGAGCTCATAATTTTTTATATGCTATTTTAAATCATTCTAAATAAAATAAGACTATTCATTTAGAGTCTTAAAATTCATACTTTTGCAACTCAAAAATTAGGATTAATCAATCTCTCATAATAGGCATGTCTAAAGACATTCGTATCAAAAAAGGCGTAAGCATTAAGCTGACAGGTTCAGCAGACCGCGTATACGCCAATATTCCAGCTTCGGAATATTACCTTGTAAAGCCGAGTGATTTCACTGGATTAACACCAAAGCTAACGGTAAAAGTTGGTGATAAGGTACAGGCAGGATCATCTTTATTTCACGATAAAGAGAATCCATCTGTAATTATTACATCTCCTGTAAGTGGTGAAATCTCTGAAATTCGCCGTGGTGCTAAAAGAAAAATTCTTGCTGTAGTGGTAAAAGCTGATGCTGAAATCACTTATAAAGAATTTGCTAAAGCAGAAGCAAAAGAATTATCGCGCGAGCAAATCATCGAACAGATGTTAGCTGCCGGTGTATGGCCATTTGTACGTCAGCGTCCTTTCGCTGTAATTGCAAACCCGGCAGATATGCCTAAGGCAGTGTTTATATCTGCCTTCGACTCTGCTCCATTAGCATGCGATAGCGATTTTGTTTTACACGGAATGGAAAAAGAATTCCAAGATGGTTTAAACATCGTTTCGAAACTTACTGAAGGTACAACACACTTAAACATCGACGGAAATTCAAATTCTTCTTCGGTATTTACTAGTGCTAAAGGTGTACAGATAAACAATGTATCTGGCCCTCACCCAGCAGGTAATGTAGGTGTACAAATTCACCATATAGACCCTATTAATAAAGGTGAAGTTGTATGGTATATGTACCCGCAAGATGTAATTGCTATAGGTCGTTTATTTAGCCAAGGTAAATACGACGCTACGCGTTTAGTTGCTTTAGCTGGATCTCAAGTAGAAAAACCTCGCTACTACAGAAGTATGCAAGGAGCTTCTATTTCTACTATGACTAAAGGAAACATCAAAGCTGGAGACAACCGTTTTATTTCTGGTAATGTCCTTACAGGAACACATATTGCTGAAGATGGAAACTTAGGTTTTTACCACAATGAAATTTCTGTAATCCCAGAAGGTAAAGAACAAGACTTCTTAGGTTGGTTACTTCCTGGTTTCAGTAAATTCTCTTTATCTAGAACATTCTTCTCTTGGATAAACCCTAAGAAAGAATACGCTATCTCTGCCAATATGAACGGTGAAGAACGCGCTTATGTAGTTACGGGACAATATGAAAATGTATTGCCTATGGATGTTTACCCTCAGCACTTAATAAAAGCTATTATGATAGGTGATATTGAGTTGATGGAGAATTTAGGTATTTATGAGGTAGCAGAAGAAGATTTCGCTTTATGTGAATTTTCGTGTACTTCAAAGATGCCTGTTCAAGAAATTCTTCGCGAAGGTTTGGACTTAGTAAGAAAAGAATGTAGCTAAAGACAAGACCATGAAATTATTCAAGAATATACTAAACAGCGTAAAGCCTCACTTCGAGAAAGGTGGGAAACTTGAAAAGCTATACCCAGCTTACGACGCTTTTGAAACTTTCTTATTTGTTCCTGATCACACTGCACACACTGGTGCACATATGCGTGATGCAATAGATTTAAAACGTACTATGTTTACAGTAGTATTGGCTTTACTTCCAGCATTAGCTTTTGGTATGTGGAACGTAGGTTACCAACACTTTTTAGCGCTTGGAGTAAGTACTCCAGACCTAATGGAGTCTCTAGTTTATGGTGCTGTAAAAGTTCTTCCTATGATCGCTGTTTCTTACGGTGTTGGATTGGGAATTGAATTTGCTTTCGCTATTTCTCGAGGACACTCTGTAAACGAAGGGTACCTAGTAACAGGTTTATTAATCCCTATGATTATGCCTGCTGATCTTCCTTTATGGATGTTAGCTATCGCCGTAGTATTTGCCGTTGTTATCGGTAAAGAAGTATTTGGTGGTACAGGAATGAACATTATGAACCCTGCTTTAACAGCTCGTGCTTTCTTATTCTTTGCCTACCCTACAATGATGTCGGGAGATAAAGTATGGATCTCTTTAGGTGGAGAAAAAGCAGTAGATGGCTTTTCTGGTGCTACACCTTTAGCTAACGCTATTGAAGGTGGTGTAAATGCAATCCCTTCTATTATGGAAAGCTTTATTGGTATGATCCCTGGTTCGGTAGCTGAAACTTCTGGACTTGCTATATTAATTGGTGCTGCCTTATTATTAATCTCTGGAATCGCTTCTTGGAGAGTAATGACGGGTATGTTCTTAGGTGGTTATGCAATGGGATTAATATTTAATGTATTTGCTGTAAATCCATTTATGGAAGTTCCTGCAATACAACAAATAGTGATGGGTGGATTCTTATTCGGTATGGTCTTTATGGCAACCGACCCAGTATCTGCGGCACAAACAAACACAGGAAAATGGATCTACGGGATCTTAACTGGTTTGTTAGCTATATTAATTCGTGTAGTAAACCCAGCATACCCTGAAGGGGTAATGATGGCGATTCTTTTCATGAATATTATGGCGCCATTGGTTGACCACTACGTGGTTGCTGCCAACATCAAGAGAAGAATGAAAAGAGTAAAAACTGCTTAATTCACAGATATGGCAATAGATAAAAACAGTAACGGCTATACCTTTGCATTTGCTATCATTATGGTAGTTGTGGTAGGTACTTTATTGGCGTCTGCGTCTCTAGGGTTAAAAGACCGTCAAGATAAAAACGCTTCTGACAAGAAGATGATTAGTATTTTAAGTGCAGTTAATATTGAGGCAACTCGTGAAAACGCACAAGAAATGTTTAACGAATACGTAGTAGATTCACTTTCTAAAGTAGTTTCAGGTAAGAATATTGGTGAAAGATCATTTGATATTGACATCAAAAAGGAATACCGTGATAAAACTTTAACTGCTAAAGATCGTAACTACCCTCTTTACGTTTGTGAAAAGGATAGTACTCGATATTATGTAATTCCTGTTGTAGGAACTGGACTTTGGGGTCCTATCTGGGGATTTGTTGCCCTAGAGTCTGACTACAGAACAATTTACGGAGCTACCTTCGATCACAAAGGAGAAACTCCTGGATTAGGTGCAGAAATTAAACAAGCCTTTTTCTCTGACAACTATACAGGAGAATTTATCGCTGATACTTCTGGTGTTTTCCAACCAATTAAAATGGTTAAAGACGGATCTGGAAAAGGTATAAATGCAAAAGTTGATGGTATTACAGGTGGTACAATTACTTCTGTAGGTGTTGAGGAAATGACTTCTCGTACACTTGAGGTATATGTAAACTACTTCAACTCTTTAAACAACTAGTTATGTCAGAAAAGAAAGAAGCATTATTCTCTAAGAACAATCGCAAGCTGATGACTGACCCTTTAGATGGGTCTAATCCAATTTCCGTACAGGTATTGGGTATCTGTTCGGCATTAGCGATTACAGTACAAGTAGAACAAGCATTTGTAATGTCGGCTGCAGTAATGGCTGTATTATTATTTGGTAATATGATCGTTTCGGCAATGCGTAACTTGATTCCTTCAAGAATCCGTATTATCGTTCAATTGGTAATTGTAGCAGCTTTAGTAATTCTTGTAAACGAATTATTAAAAGCATTTATGCCAGATGTATCTGAAAAATTATCTGTTTTCGTTGGACTAATTATCACCAACTGTATTATCATGGGTCGTTTAGAAGCCTTTGCTTTGGGTAACAAAGTATGGCCTTCTTTATTAGATGCTGTGGGTAACGGTATTGGGTATGGATGGATCTTAGTAGTTGTAGCGTTTTTCCGTGAGCTTTTAGGTTCTGGGAAAATATTTGGACTACAGATTATTCCTGATGCCTTTTACGAAGCAGGATACATGAACAACAATATGATGATTTTGCCTCCTATGGCATTAATCACTGTAGCCTTAATTATTTGGGTACAAAGAAGTAAAAATACTGACCTAATCGAAGAAAACTAAGATTATGCAAGATTTAGTAAATATATTCGTTAAGTCCGTCTTCATAGACAATATGATTTTTGCATATTTCTTGGGGATGTGTTCTTACCTAGCAGTTTCGAAGACAGTAAAAACTGCCGTTGGTTTAGGTGCTGCCGTAATATTCGTTTTGGGTATTACAGTACCAATTAACTACTTATTAGAAAACTACGTATTAAAAGCTGGTGCTTTAGCATGGCTTTCAGACGATTTAGCAAACGTAGATTTATCTTTCTTAAGCTTTATTATGTTCATCGCTGTAATTGCCTCTATGGTACAATTGGTTGAGATGATTGTAGAAAAAGTATCTCCAGCCCTTTACGGAGCACTAGGGATTTTCCTTCCATTAATTGCAGTTAACTGTTCAATTTTAGGGGGAGCATTATTTATGCAAGAAAGACAATACTCAACAATTGCTGAAGCTACCGCATTTGGTTTAGGTTCTGGGTTTGGTTGGTTATTAGCTATTGTAGCTATTGCCGCTATTCGCGAGAAAATTCGTTATTCAAATGTACCAGCTCCACTACGTGGTTTAGGAATTACTTTCATCATTACTGGTTTGATGGGTATGGCCTTTATGAGCTTCATGGGTATTCAATTATAATACTGAAAAGACAGAAAAATGGGTATTACACTTATAACAACAATATTGGTATTCTTAGCGGTTGTATTATCGTTAGTAGGAATCCTTTTGTTTGCAAAGGCTAAACTTTCTCCTGGTGGAAATGTGAAAGTTATCGTAAACGGAAAAAAAGAAATCGAAGTAGAAGCAGGTAGCACTATACTTTCTACATTAGGTGAAAATAAAATTTTCTTACCATCGGCTTGTGGTGGTGGTGGTACTTGTGCCATGTGTAAATGTCAGGTTACCGAAGGGGGTGGAGAAATTCTTCCTACTGAGAAACCTTACTTCTCACGTAAGGAAATAGCAAACGACTGGCGTTTAGGTTGTCAGGTAAAGATTAAAAACGACATGAACATTGAAATTCCTGAAGAGATCTTCGGAATTAAGAAATGGGAATGTGAAGTAATCTCTAACTACAACGTAGCTTCATTCATTAAAGCATTTATCGTTAGATTACCAGAAGGCGAAATTTTAGACTTCGAGGCGGGTGGTTATATCCAAATTGATGTACCTGAGATTGAAGTAAACTTTAAAGATATGGACATTAGTCCTTCTCCTGAAGATCCTGCTGGAGCAGATAAATTTAAAGGTGAATGGGATAAGTTTGGTTTATGGCCTTTAAAAATGAAGAATGAGGAAGAGTGTTTCCGTGCCTATTCAATGGCCAATCACCCTGCCGAAGGAAATATAGTAATGCTTACTATTCGTATTGCTACTCCTCCATTTGATAGAGCTATTAACGGATGGGCTGATGTGAATCCTGGTATTTGTTCTTCGTATGTATTCTCTCGTAAAGTAGGAGATAAAGTAACTATCTCTGGTCCTTACGGTGAGTTCTTTATTAAAGATACAGAAGCTGAGATGGTTTATATTGGTGGTGGTGCTGGTATGGCGCCAATGCGTTCACACTTATTCCACTTATTCCATACATTAAAATCTAATCGTAAGGTAACGTACTACTACGGTGGTCGTTCTAAGCGTGAGTTATTCTACGAAGAGGATTTCCGTCAGATAGAACGTGAATTCCCTAACTTTAAATTCCATGTTGTTCTTTCTGACCCTGCGCCAGAAGATAACTGGAACGAGAAAAAGAGTTTAGATGACGAAGGTGATGGTTTCTTAGGTTTCGTACACAATGCGGTAATCGAACATCACTTAACGCCTCATGAAGCTCCTGAAGATATAGAGTTCTACTTCTGTGGACCTCCAATGATGAACCAAGCTGTTATTAAAATGTGCGACGATTGGGGTGTACCCGAAGAGAATGTTGCCTTTGATGATTTCGGTGGTTAATTCTATATCAAACAAAAAAAGACTCGCTTTGCGGGTCTTTTTTTGTTTGATAGTTCTAAGTTTTGAATTCTAAGTTTTAAGTTAGTTTTCAGATTTTGTAATTTCATCGTTACTGAACTCAAAACTTATAACTTATCACTCAGAACTAATTTTGAGTACTTTTGAATCAACAACCAACAACTACAGTCCATCAAATGAAAAACATCCTCATACTCGTATCAATCCTACTCTATTCCTGTAATACAAAACCTACAAAAGAGGTACTCGTAAGTAATTACGGATATACACAAGGAACAACTTATAGCATACGCTATATGAGTACAGATGCGGTAGACTATCAAATTGACATCGATAGTGTATTAAATGCGGTAGATAGATCTATGTCTACTTATTTACCTACATCATTAATTAGTAAGGTTAACAAAAATGAGTCGGGTAAAATTGATTCCTTATTTTATAGAGTTCTTACAAAAGCGTTACAAATAGCTAAAGAAACAAATGGGGCTTTCGACCCTACCCTTGCACCTATTGTAAATTATTGGGGCTTTGGATTTGAGGAAATTATACATAAAGATGAACAAGTTTTAGCCAACTTAATGGAATCTGTGGGTTATACTAAAATAAGTTTTAACGACAGTACAATTTTCAAAACCAAGCCGAATACACAACTAGACTTTAATGCAATAGCCCAAGGATTTACAGTTGATTTAGTTGCAGAACATCTAAATAAAAAAGGCATTGCAAATTATATGATTGAAATTGGTGGTGAACTAAAATGTGCTGGATTTAATGCAGGTGGAGAACTTTGGCGAATAGGAATTGATAAGCCTTCAGAAAACATTCAAGAAGATCGTTTTCAAGCTATAATTGAAGTAGCTAATAAATCGGTTGCAAGTTCTGGTAACTATCGGAAGTTTAAAGTAAACGAAGAAACAGGGATGAAATATGCACATACCATAAACCCCAAAACCGGAAGACCTGTACAAACGAATTTATTGGGTGTAACTATCGTAACAGAGTCTTGTATGAAAGCTGATGCTATTGCGACTGCTTGTATGGTTATGGGCTTAGAAAAAAGTATAAATTATTTAGAAAACCATACAGAAATAGATGCGCTCTTCATTTACTCAGGACCAAAAGGAGAATGGTTGCAATACCAGACTGAAGGCTTTGAGAAAATGAGTGTTTATAGTAGTAATGATTAATTTGAAGATGTGACAATTTGAAGATTTGAAAATGACATTCCTCCAACAACCAAGAACCACCGACCAACAACAACATATATGAAAATAGTATTCGCTACTAACAACCCAAACAAGCTTAAAGAAATACAAGCTTTAATGCCTGCAGGAATAGAAATTATAAGCTTAAAAGAGATAGGTTGTACAGAAGACATTCCAGAAACTGGAGAAACCTTAGAGGCGAATGCTTTTCAAAAAGCACGATACCTCAAAGAAAATTATGGTTACGACTGTTTTGCCGATGATACTGGATTAGAAGTAGAAGCTATAAATGGGGCTCCTGGAGTATATTCAGCTCGCTATGCTGGCCCAGAGAGATCTGCTGAGGCAAATATGGCTAAGATTCTAGAAGAACTCACTGGGAAAGAAAACAGAAAGGCACAATTCAGAACTGCCATCGCACTAATCCTGAATGGTGAAGAACGACTCTTCGAAGGAATGGTTGAAGGACATATCAGCGAAGCCAAACAAGGGGAGGAAGGATTTGGCTACGACCCTATCTTTTTACCCGAAAATTACCAACGTAGCTTTGCCCAAATGACAATTGACGAAAAAGGAGCCATAAGTCATAGAGGAAGAGCAATTAGGAAGTTAGTTGACTTTTTGGGAAGTATTAAGTAACTAGTAGCAGGTCGTTAGTATTTGTCATCCTGTCCCGATAGCTATCGGGATTATCGAAGGGCAGTTTTCTAATAACCATTCACCCATTACGATTTACGACTCACCCTTTCCGTCTTACATTTTACGTTTCACCAATAACCATTCACTATTCACCCTTTCCAACATCCGTCTTACGTCTTACGTTTTCCAATTTACGACTCACCATTTACCCAACCAAATTGTTAATATCTTCAAGTCACAAAAAATAGGAGATTTAAAAACATCTTTTATATTTGAAACACTTCTAAAGGACTAGAAAAGCTATGGGAAATTTCATTGTATCGGCACGTAAATACAGACCGCAAACCTTCGACACTGTCGTAGGACAACAGTCTATTACCAATACATTGAAAAACGCCATTGTAAACAATCACTTGGCGCAGGCCTTTTTGTTTTGTGGACCTCGTGGAGTGGGTAAAACTACCTGTGCACGTATACTCGCAAAAACCATTAATTGTTTTAATATAAGTGAGCAAACGGAAGCTTGTAATACCTGCGAATCGTGTACCTCATTTAACGAGCAACATTCCTTTAATATTCACGAGCTCGATGCGGCGTCGAACAATTCTGTAGAAGACATCCGTAATTTAGTAGAACAAGTAAGGATACCACCTCAGGTAGGAGATCGTAAAATCTATATTATCGATGAGGTTCATATGTTGTCTCAGGCAGCATTTAATGCTTTCTTAAAAACTTTAGAAGAGCCACCTGCACACGCTATTTTTATTTTAGCGACTACAGAAAAGCACAAAATAATCCCTACTATACTTTCACGTTGTCAAATTTTCGACTTCAAAAGAATACAAGTAGAAGATGTAGCTACACACTTAGCATCTATTTGTAAAAAAGAAGAAATAGAATTTGAACCAGATGCATTGCATATAATTGGACAAAAAGCCGACGGAGCACTGAGAGATGGTCTTTCTATATTCGATAGAATGGTAAGTTTTAACCAGGCTAAAATCACTTATGCCGACACCATAGAGAACTTAAACATTCTTGATTACGACTATTACTTTAAAGTAGTAGACCAGGCATTAAAACAAGACATACCTTCTTCCCTACTAACCTTTAACGAGGTACTTCAAAAAGGATTCGACGGACATAATTTCATAAACGGCTTAGCAGAACACCTACGTAATGTATTGGTTTGTAAAAATCCACAAACTGTAGAATTACTTGAAGTAGGCTCTACTATAAAATCGAAATATGTGGAACAGGCACAAGTCTGTAACCAAGACTTTATACTCGGAGCTTTAGAGATTTGTAACGAATGTGATGTACATTATAAAGCCAGTCGTAACCAACGACTACTTATAGAGCTAGGCTTAATGCAAGTATGTTCACTATCTTCCGAAGGAGGGCTAAAAAAAAAACGCCGTAAGTCATTCATCTTAACACATACCTTATTTGTAAAACCTACAGAAAAGGCGGCTATAGCTCCAACAAAAACGACTGTAAAAGAGCAAATTAATAAAACACAGACTCAAGTCCCTAGTCCTAGTGTAGCTATAAATACCCAAAAAGTAATTCTTAAAAAGTCGAATCCTGCATTTATCAATAAGATAAAAAAAGGGGGGATGTCTGGCTTGTCAATCAACCAATTTCTAAATAAAAAGGAAGAAGGCGATGGCGAAGAAGAATATATGGTAGCCACTGGAGAGGCTAGATCAGAATTTCATCAAGATCAATTAAACCCATTATGGCTAGAGTATGCTAAAGCTATAGAAGCCAAGGGTAAAGTATCTTTATTTAGGCTCTTCTCCGATCAGCTACCTAAAATTGATGCTAACTTCTTACTCCATTTCCCGGTAGAGAGTCAAGCACTAGCAGACGACTTACAAGTAGAAAAGCCAGAGTTGCTTTCCTTTTTAAGACAGAAACTTAATAATTATGGGATCAATATCGACTTCCCTATTATAGAGGTTGAGCATACCAAAATGCTGTATACCCCACAAGACAAGCTTAAACACATGGCAGATAAACATCCTAAGCTAATGTATCTAAAGAAGTTATTGGATCTGGATTTGGCTTAGCATTAAACGAAGGATAAATTTAGAAATAATTTTGACTGAAAAACCCCAAATATTTTATTCTAATCTAAATTATCCAACTTGACTACTATACCAATTATTGGTATATTTGATGCAAATCAGTATTCAAATGAATAAGAACACATCTATATCGCTCGGGAATTACTTTGACCAATTTGTACAAAACAGTATAAATGAAGGTCGATTTAAAAACGTAAGTGAAGTTATCCGTGCAGGCTTGAGACTTTTAGAAGAAGAGGAAAATAAGGTGATTGCTTTAAAACAATCAATTCAAATTGGTATTGACAGTGGGATAGCTACAGACTTTAATCCTAAAGACCACTTGGAGTCTTTAAAAGCGATGAAGCGCTCTAATGGCTAACTATAAATTAACAAATAAAGCTGTTGAGGATTTATCTAAAATTTGGATCTATACTCTAGAGACTTGGTCTGAAAAACAAGCAGACAAATATTACTCTGCACTAATTTCAAAATGTCAAATACTTGCAAAGAATCCAGATATAGGAAAACAGTATATTGGAATATCAAAAAAATTATACGGAACAAAAGTGAATAGACATATAATATTCTACAGAACGTTAAGCGATGATTATGTTGAGATAACGAGAATATTACACGTGACAATGGATTTGAAAAGTAGATTAACGGAATAATATACTAGAATAATAGTCAGTACTCACTCATTAACTATCGTATTAATTAGCACACAATTTATTATATAACCGCTAAAAAAAGATCATGTCATTTTTCACACTTTTATGGGAAGGAATAAAAGCTACATCCACAATTGAATGGCTAGCAGTTCTATCCAGTATCATTTATGTTATTCTAGCAGCAAAAAGAAGTATTCTTTGTTGGCTATTTGCGTTTATTGGTTCTATACTCTTTGTTTATCTATGTTATATTGGTCAATTATACATCGAATCTATTTTACAGTTATTTTATGTGGTAATGGCTATTGTAGGTTGGCTAACTTGGAAGAATTCAAATTCAGATGAATTATTGATAAAAAAGTGGGCAATAAAAAAGCACCTTATCAATATACTTATAAGTGGTTTTATCGCTGTACTAATAGGATATGGCTTCGATACTTATACATCACAAGCTAATCCATATATAGATGCTTTTACTACCTGCTATAGTTTATATGCGACTTTTATGGTTACACGAAAGATTCTAGGCAACTGGATCTACTGGATTGTTATTGACCTTGTCTCAATTTACCTGTATGCACAAAGAGATTACTATCTTACAGCTGTACAATACGCATTGTTTACACTATTAGCAGTGTATGGTTATATGGTTTGGAGAAAAGAATATAAGCTTCAAAAGCAATGCTAAAAATAGCTATAACAGGGCCAGAATCTACAGGTAAAACTACTTTAGCTCTTGCCTTATCCGAGTATTTTAAAGTTTCTTTTATACCTGAATATGCGCGAGAGTATTTAGAAAAAAGGAATGGGAATTATGAGCAATCAGATTTAGATACCATCGCTAAAGGGCAGCTAAAAAGTTTAGAATCTTCACTAGATAAAATAATTATTTGCGATTCCGACTTCTCTGTTCTCGAAATATGGTCTCAATATAAATACAAAAAAATATCGGAATTGATCTGTTCATTAGTCGGTAAAAAACTGTTTGATCTTCATATTCTTTGCAGTCCAGACATACCTTGGGAAGCAGACCCACTAAGAGAAAATCAAAATTCTAGAGAACATTTATTTGAGCTCTACAAAAAATCTTTACTACAAAACAACAAGCATTTCATCGTAGTAAATGGTAGTCCTAAAAATCGTTTAGAAAAAAGTTTAGAAGCAATAGATGCTCTTATAAAACTTTGATGTAGTTTTGCATCGTCTCTAAGGGGTGCTGCTTTTTTTTTGCGGCTGAGATTATACCCATTTAACCTGTTCAGGATAATGCCTGCGAAGGGAAGTGATATAAAGAGCTAAAACTAATACTATAGAATTAGCCCCTTGTTCTTGGTTTATATTTTAAAATATGAAAACAAGAATTTTTTCAAAAATCTGTGGTTTGATCCTATTCATGCCCTTATTGGCCTTTTCTCAAAATACCATTACCGGTATAGTAAAAGGAAACGATGGAACATTGCTTCCAGATGTTAAAGTAGAAATCCAAGAAACTTTTTTTAAGACCTATACAAATACCCAAGGGGCTTTTGAATTTGGTAAATTAAAAACTGGAGAATACCAATTAAACTTTTCTAATGCCGGTTTTGCTTCACGTAGTAAAACAGTAAACTTAGCTGGAACAGACCAAGAGTTTACCATCGTGCTAACAAAACATGCACAACTAATTAGCGAGGTAACCGTTTCTGCTATTAGAGCAAATGAAAAAACACCTACCACCTATTCTGAAGTAAGTCTAGAAGAAATTGAAGAGAATAACTTTGGGCAAGACTTACCGTACATCCTTAACACTCTACCTTCTACAGTGGTTACTTCTGATGCTGGAGCTGGTGTAGGATATACAGGAATTAGAATTCGTGGTATTGACCCAACAAGAACAAACGTTACCATAAATGGTATTCCAGTAAACGATTCTGAATCGCATGGTGTATACTGGGTAAACATGCCAGACTTTGCATCTTCGGTAAACAATATACAAGTTCAACGTGGTGTAGGTACCTCATCTAATGGAGCTTCTGCTTTTGGTGCGAGTATTAATATGGAAACAAATACACTAAACACTGAAGCTTATGGTATACTAGATAACTCTATTGGATCATTTAACACTTCTAGAAATACGGTTAAAGCTGGTACAGGATTAATCAATGATAAATTTACTATCGATACCCGTTTATCTACTATTAAGTCTGATGGTTATATAAACAGATCAGCTTCTAAATTACAGTCTTACTATATGTCTGGTGCGTGGTTAGGAGAAAACTCTATTCTTAGAGCTACACTATTTAGTGGGAAAGAAAAAACTGCTCAAGCATGGTATGGTACTCCTGAATCTGTGATAAATGGAGATCAAGATGAAATTACAGCGTATGCAGAGCGCAATTGGGTAAGTGATAGCGATAGAAATAACTTATTAACAGCTGGTAGAAAATACAACTACTACACCTATGATAATGAGGTTGATAATTATAAACAAGACCACTATCAGTTACACTTTAATCACACTTTTAACAGCAGCCTAAAACTGAGTAGTGCAGCACACTATACTAGAGGTAAAGGATATTACGAGCAGTACAAAGCAGGAGAAGATTTTAGCGACTACGGATTCACTAATATTACAATTTCAGATAGTACTATTACTTCTACAGATTTAATTCGTAGAAAATGGTTAGACAACCACTTTTATGGTGGAATCTTTTCTCTAAGCTACGATAAAGAGGCACTTAACCTAACTTTTGGTGGTGGTGCAAATAAATATACAGGAGCTCACTTTGGTGAGGTAATATGGGCAGAATATTCATCAGACAGTAATATTAGAGATCGTTATTACGATAATGATGGTGAAAAATTTGAAGCACATTCGTACTTAAAGGGTACTTATAAATTAGATGGATTTACCGTTTATGGTGACTTACAATACAGACATATAAACTATTCATTTTTAGGTATAGATGAGGTTAATGGTGCTATAGAAGCCGTAGACCAAACAAAGACATTCAACTTTGTGAATCCTAAAATTGGTTTAATGTACGACTATAATGAGCGTAACAACACCTATATTTCTTTAGCAGTTGCCAATAGAGAACCTGTAAGAGCTGACTTTAGAGAGAGTACTCCAGACAACCAACCTAAAACAGAAAACTTAATAAACCTGGAAGCTGGTTACCGTTATAAAGGACATAACTTAATGGTAAATGCAAATGCATACTATATGCACTACACCGACCAATTGGTGTTAACAGGACAAATTAACGATGTTGGTGGATACACTAGAACTAATGTAGATATTAGCCACCGTGCCGGTTTAGAATTGGAAGCTGGTTACCGTTTAACAAATAAGTTAAGCCTTACTGGTAACGCTACTTTCAGTAATAATAAGATTAAAGAGTTTAACGAGTATGTATCTATAAATGATGAAAACTGGGATCTAATAGGACAAGACACAAAAGCACACACCAACTCAGACCTAGCTTTCTCTCCAAATATTATAGCATCTGCTGGTTTACAATATGAGCCTTTAGAAGGATTAAGCATTAACCTATTAGGAAAGCACGTAGGAGATCAATTTCTTGATAATACCTCTACAGAAACGCGTAAGCTAAATGCATATACTACCTGTAACTTACAAGTTAACTATACCCTTAAAGATGTATTGTTTAAAGAAATGACCTTTGGTTTATTAGTAAACAATATGTTCAATGAGGTATACGAAAACAATGGGTATACTTGGGGCTATATAGCTGGAGGAGAAAGAACCGTAGAGAATTTCTACTACCCACAATCAGGAAGAAACTTCATGCTGAGAGTCCTATTTAAATTATAGGTACAAAAGTAAAGTTGGTTTTGTGAATCTACAAACAACCAAATAATTAGATTGAATTACTAAGCCTTGCTTACCTTCGGGTGGCAAGGCTTATTTTATTTAAATGCTTTTTAAAATACTTGACTGTAAAAATTTCTTAGCTTGCTATTTATCTATCTTTGCGAATAATTAAAGGAATACACTTTATTAGTATTCAAATAGTACAACAGCAATTCTATTTACTGTAAACTAGTGCCTATAATAGCAAAGGGCTAAATAGTACTTATCTATTTTATAGATAGCTTACGTACTACGCACATAACAAAAAAGAACAAGAATGTCAGCAGATAAAAAAACAATAGAAAAATCAAGGTTACACGCTAGAAATAAAAACAGAGATCGATACGACCTAGCAGCACTGGTAAATGTAAACTCTAATTTAAAAGCATTTGTAAAGCCAAATAAAAGAGGCGATGACTCTGTAGACTTTTCAAATCCTGAAGCAGTAAAACTTTTGAATACCGCTTTACTTAATCACTATTATGGGATTGAGAACTGGGAATTCCCAGACGAGAACCTATGTCCACCTATCCCAGGAAGAGCAGACTATATACACCATATAGCAGATTTATTAAGTGGTAGTAACTTTGGGCGCATTCCTGAAGGAGATAAAGTTACCTGTTTTGATATAGGTACAGGAGCGAGCTGCATCTACCCTATTATTGGAGTTACAGAATACAAATGGAAATTTATTGCTTCAGACATCAATGAAGACTCTTTAGCAAATTCCCAAAATATAATTGAAGCTAACGATTCTTTGAAAGGATCGATTGAATGCAGGTTACAGCAAAACCCTAAAAATATCTTTAGAGGTGTTATAACAAAAGAAGACAAAGTTGATATTTCTATCTGTAATCCTCCTTTTCATTCTTCATTAGAAGAAGCGCAAAAAGGTACACGCAGAAAAATAAAAAACCTAACTGGTAAAACAGAAGAATCTCCAGAACTTAATTTTGCAGGTATTAGCCAGGAACTTATCTGCGAAGGTGGTGAAGCTAAATTTCTCGAAAATATGATTCAAGAAAGTAAATCCTACGCGAAAAACTGCTTTTGGTTTTCTACGTTAGTCTCTAAACAATCGAACGTTAAAAGAGTTTGTAAAAGCTTAGAAACGATTAAAGCCAGACAGGTAAGAACAATCCCTATGGGAACAGGAAATAAATCTAGCCGTATAGTTGCTTGGACATTCTTATCGGAAGCGGAACAAAAAGAGTGGAGAGAAACTCGTTGGGAAACGAAAGAGAAAAATTAAACATACTAGTAAATAACTAAAGTGCAAGGGCTCGAAATAGTACACGAAAACAACGATTTTATTGTTGTGAATAAACAGGCTGGTCTCATAAGTGAGAAAAGCCCTTTTGAGGCTATTACTGTAGAGAGCAAAGTCCATAAACACTTATTAGAAAAAAAACGCAAAGCTTTTATTGGCGTAATACACAGGCTCGACAGAGTTACTAGTGGTGTATTAATATTTGCTAAAAAGAAAGGTATACTTGTAGCTTTTAATAAGCTCTTTAGTAAACGAGAAATTCAAAAAACTTATTTGGCTATTGTACAAAACGAACCACCTAAAGACCGTGGTGAATTACTAAATTATCTTGTAAAAAATAATTTAGATAAAAGAGCCGATGTGGAGCAGTCCGCCTCTAAAGAGGCCAAAGAAAGTATTCTTACTTATAAAGTAATAGCTAAAAATAATTTTGGATACCTACTAGAAGTGAAACCTAAAACCGGTAGGTTTCACCAAATCAGGGCTCAGCTAGCACATATCGGACTTCCTATTATTGGGGATGAGAAATACGGATCTACTAAAGAATACCAAAACTTATCGGTTTGTTTACACGCTTGGAAACTGACTTATAAATCGCTAGACACGGGAAAATTAATTACTTGGGAAGCAGCAATGCCAAAAAATGAATTTTGGGAATTTAAACTATAATTAAAATAAGGTGCTCTTATTTCTTTAAAATAGTATTTGCCAGGTACAAAGCATCTTTAGCAACCCCACCTAAAGTAGCAGAGCCACGGGTATACATCCATGGTAGACCAATAAAGTATAAGCCATCAATATTACATACACCTCTATAATTCTTAGGGTAGTTATTTTCATCAAGTTCTAAACCTTCAATCCACTGAAAGTTAGGGCGATAACCTGTAGCCCAAACAATGTTTTTTATAGTTGATACATTCATCTTTTCGAAGAACATATCAGTACCTATAGCATCTTTAGTTCTACCTACAGCAACAACATTAGTTCTGGCTAAAATCTCTTTTACATCTGTACCTATTACTGGTTGAACAGTAGAATTGATCTTTTTACCAATCCAGCTATACTTAGTAAAACTCAAAAATCCTATTAGCTTAAACCACCACCAAAGAGTTTTTCCTAAAAATTGTTGTGGTATAGATTTCACATTAGTATTACCTGAAAAATAAACCGTTTTAGTAGCGTCTTTAGAAATTTCATCTAAAATTTGGTAGCCTGAATCTCCAGCTCCCACAACTAAAACATCACCTTCTTGTAATTGCTTACTAGACTTATAATAATTACTGTGCATCTGAAGGGTATCTTCAGAAATTTTTGTGTGACATGGAGGGTTATAAGGGATATGAAACGGGCCAGTAGCAACTATAACTGCCTCGCACGCTATAGTTCCGTCCTTATGCTCTACTAAAAATGAACCATTTTCTTTTTTCTCTACTCCAGTGATCAAAGTATTAAATTGCATCTCAAACCCATAGTGCGAGACATAAGATTTGAAGTAGTTAGCAACTTCAAATTTATTCGGGTAATACCCTCTAGGGGCGTCAAACTTTAAGCCAGGTAAATGATTGTATTCTGTAGGAGTAAATAACTTTAAGGAGTCCCAACGGTTTAACCATGAAGCGCCAATTTCTTTATCGCCATCAACAATTAAAAAATCTTTATTACTCTTTTTTAAATGATACGCCATAGCCAATCCAGCCTGGCCACCACCTATAATAACATAATCCAACATTCTGTACCGCTTATATTAATGAGGAACAAATGTAATTACAAAAGCACAATTAGCTACTAAGAATCAAAAATAATAGACATGATTTTAATTAGTATTAATTTCAAATTTAGCTCAAACTAAAAAAATCAATGTATATATTTATAGAGACTGGAATACGTATAAACGATGAGTAGTATACCACAGTAAATCTAGAAGATAATGGCATTCGACGAATACTTAGGAGATAGAATAAGACAGAGTTTAAATAACAAAAACATTCATTTTACAGAAATGAAGATGATGGGTGGCTTGTGTTTTAAAGTAGACGAGAAAATGATCTGCGGTATTCATATAGATAAAAAATATGGCGATAGCTTATTGATGCTTCGCATAGGTGAGGAAGAGTATAAAATTCAAATAGATAAAGAAGAATGCTTACCCATGGATTTTACGGGTAGACCTATGAAAGGCTATATTTATGTAACTCCTGATGGATTTGATACCGATGAGAATCTAGACTACTGGCTTGGACTCACTATTGTATTTACCCCCTTTGCTGAGGCAAGTAAGAAAAGGTCAAAATAACAACTATATAAGAATGGCAGAATTACTCAAAAATGTTTACAGCGAAACCTTCTTTAGAAAATTTCTAAACGTAATAGCTATTATTGTGCCTGACTTTAACAATGAAGCTTTCTTAAATTCTATATACGATGGCAACTGGGAAGAAAAAACTCTTAAACAGAGGATGCGCCATATAAGTATCTGCTTAAACAGGCAACTAACTAATGAGTATCCTTCGAACCTAAATTTTATATTGCGCTTGATTCCTGAATTAGAGAAACATGGTTTTAAGCCTGATGGTTTAGAATTTATCTTCCTACCAGATTTCGTAGAAATTTATGGTTTAGAAAACTACGATTGCTCCATAAAAGCAATAGAAATAATTACTCAATTTGTGAGCTGTGAATTTGCTGTTAGACCTTTCATACAGAATCACAGAGAGGAAATGCTTAAACAACTCTTAGTGTGGTCTAATCACAAACACCCAAGCGTAAGGAGACTCGCAACTGAAGGATGTAGACCTAGACTCCCTTGGGGAATGGCACTGAGTTCTTTTAAAGAAAACCCAGAACCTATAATCCCCCTACTAGAAAACCTTAAAAATGATTCTTCTGAATATGTAAGGAGAAGTGTAGCCAATAATTTAAATGACATTTCAAAAGACCACCCCGAACGAGTACTTAAACTTGGTCGTAAATGGATTGGAAAAACCAAAGAAACAGATGCACTAATAAAACATGGATGCCGAACCTTATTAAAAAAGGGAGATAGTACAGCAATGAAACTTTTTGGTTTTGGAAAACTCAATGATATCTACTTAAAGGATTTCGAAATTATTAATACAGCAGTGAAAATTGGAGAATATTTAGAATTTTCATTTAGCATAGAAAACAGTAGTTCCCAAGATCGAAAAATCCGATTAGAATACGCTCTATATTTCCTACTCGCAAACAATACTCGGTCAAAAAAAGTTTTTAAAATTAGTGAGAAAACCTATAGCAAAAACTCAACTTCCACAGTAATAAAAAGGCACTCGTTTAAGATAATTTCTACTCGAAAATATTATGAAGGTATACAGAGCTTAGGTATTGTCTTAAATGGAGAAGAATTAAAAAAAGAAAACTTCAAACTAATACAAACCACTTTATAGCCAAATCAAATTCTAGCTCATCATTAAACTTTACAACACTCTTCTTGTACCGAACGGTCTGTTTGTGTATATTTACCTCATGAATATAAAACACGATAGAGAAAAAGTACTTAAAAAGGGAATTAAACTCTTTTGGGATCAAGGGTATAGCAACCTAGGAGTAGATAAGATTTGTAAAACTACCGGTATGACCAAAGGTGCCTTTTACAACGCCTACAAATCAAAAGAAAACTTTTTACTTCAGTGTTTAGAAAGCTATAACCAAACCAATATTAAATTTCTAGAGGAATTACTCAATAAAACGGAAAACTCGGCTATAAACAGACTTAAAGACATGTATATATACATGCTCAAGGATCAACCCAATCAAAACTATGCAGGATGTATGATGAACAATATGATGTCTGAGGTAGGCTCCCTAAATGAGAAAGTCGCTCAAACCACAGAACAATCATTTAACAATTTGTTACAGGTGATAGAACCTGTGGTAAAAGAGGCACAAGAAGAAGGGGGAATTACATGTAAGGTAGATTCAGAATCTATAACCGAACTCATACATACTTCATTTTTTGGAATCTTAACAAGAGCAAAAACGACCAAGGATTCAACGAAGGCAATTCATACAATTACTACATTACTTAACTCACTTAAATAAGTAGATATGACTACAATAGCAAGAGAAATTATTATAGACCAAACAAAAGAGAATGTTTGGGAGGCAGTAGCAAAATTTGGGGATATATGTCACGGAAGCCCAGGAGTTAGTTCTTCACATATTACTTCTACACAGCAGGGTGGAATTGGTGCAACTCGTCACTGTGATTTTACCATGATGGGCGCTACTGCAGAGGAGCGAATTACAGAATGGAAAGAAGGAGAATCGTTAACTATAGAAGTATATGAGTTAAAAAAACTTCCCGGTATAGAAAGTATGATCGCTACTTTTAGTGTTCGTTCAGAAAACAACAAAACTGTTTTACGAGCAGATTTAGCTTACCAGATGAAAAATATATTTTTCGATATGATGAATTGGCTGATGATGAAAAAAATGAATACTAAAAATTGGAACGCAGTATTAGCAGGACATAAAAAATACATCGAAACGGGAATTCGTGTTGATGAAAACACGGAATTAGAATTGGATAAAGTAATTGTACTAAACTAAAAATTACAGGATGAAAATACTAAAAAAATTAACCATAAATAAACCCATTGATCAAGTATGGGATGTATTAGGAAATCAGTTCGCTGATATTTACAAATGGTCAAGTTTAATAGAATCTTCTGAAGTTTCAGGGAATCCTACACTTCCAGGAGTGAGTTTTTCTATAAGATCTACTCAAACTACTGCAGGACCTACAAAGCAAGAGTTAACCTCTTTTAATCCCGCTCAACACAACTTGTCTTATAAGGCTATTGCAGGAACACCGTTTTTCTTTAAATCGGTAAATGCGAAGTGGAGTCTTGCTAAAGCAGGAGCAGATAGTACAAATTTAGTATTGGACTTTGAAGTAAAATTTAAAGGACTGTTCTTTCTATTAACGCCCTTAGTAAAATTAAAATTGGGTAAAGTAGGAGACGAATTACTAGAAGATTTTAAATATTATGTAGAGAACGGAAAAGCTTTGCTTAGGAAATAAACAAGTGTAAGATTGAAATGAAAGCCTGTAGGATTCTTATTCTATAGGCTTTTTTTAAAGCCCATTAATTTCAAATCTACCTTTATCGGCATTCCATTTTCCAAAAGGAGAGTTGAGCATATCGTTGAGCTTAGTCCCATTTTTAAGATCCTCAGTTTCCAAAATATGGAATTTTGAATTTTCATCTATCCAAAAAATACGATCTGAAATTTGAAGTGCAGTAGCCCAATCGTGGGTAGTCATAAGAATAGACTTCCCTTCTACTCTACTCAAATTTTTCAATAAAACTGAGAGTTCCATAGTATGTGCTAAATCTAAATATGCTGTGGGCTCATCTAAAAGCAATAGATCTGTTTCTTGTGCTAAAGCTTTGGCTAAAATTACTCTTTGACGTTCACCATCACTCAAGCTAGACATCCAACGATTTTCATAATCTATTGCGCCTACCTTTGCCAAGCACGAAGATATAATAAGCTCATCTTGCTCACCTAATTTAGCATTCCAAGAGATATAAGGATACCTACCAGTAGCCACCACTTCCCTCGCTTTCATATTTACCTCTCTCAAAGAATCGGTTAATACAACGGCCATTTTTGTTGCTATGTCCTCTGCAGATATATTTTCTAGTGCAGTCCCATTAAGAATAAGTTCTCCTGAAATACTAGGTAGTATTCCCATAAGGGTTTTTAATAAGGTTGATTTACCTTTTCCGTTTGCACCCAGTAAGCATACTAGCTCTCCAGGTTTTAAAGTAAAACTTATATTCGATAGTACGGGAATTGAATCGTAGCCTACAGAAACATCTTTTAGTTCTATATAATTTCCTTTATCCAAGACGGTTCTTTTTTAATAAATAATAAATCACAAAAGGAGCCCCAAAAAGCGAGGTTATACTGTTGATTGGTAATACGATGTCGAAGCCAGGTACCTGTGCAATAATATCGCATACTAGCGCAATACAAGCGCCCGTAATAGCCACCAGAGGAATAGTTATTCTGTGGTCCGTTTCTTCTACCCAAAGACGGACTAAATGTGGTACAGCCATACCTACAAAAGCTATAGGACCACAATAGGCAGTTACCCAAGCAACCAGTATACCAACCAAACAAAGAAGTTCTCTACGAATAGATTTTATAGAAACCCCTAAACTCTGTGCATACGACTCACCTAATAATAAACTATTTAAAGCCTTAGACCTGGAGTAAGCAAACAATAGCCCGACTGCTAAAACGGGAAGCATAATTTGCAGTTCTCCCCATTGAGTTTTCGCAAAAGACCCCAATCCCCAAAGAACAAAACTTTGGATTTCTTCTGACTTCGAAAAATATTGAAGCACCCCTACAAGTGCACTTGTAAGGTAGGAAATCATCAAACCTAAAATCAATAAACTCACCGAAGAGCGAAAGCGCTTTGAAGCCCAAATCATAAGTACAAGCACTAATAAAGCACCAATGCTAGCAGCAAGGGGTACAGAAAGTAAAAAGCTTCCAGAGAAAAACAACAACAAAAGTGCGACTCCTAAACTGGCACCAGAACTTATACCTAATACATAAGGACCAGCTAGAGGATTCCTAAAAAAACTTTGCATCAACAAACCAGAAACGGCTAATGCAGAACCTGCAAAACAAGCGGTTAATGCTTTGGGTAATCTGTACTCAAATATAATTGCTTGATAGGTTGAATGAGACCAACCATTTCCAATTATAAAATCAAAAAAATCGGACAGAGGAATAGTTACAGAACCCACTAATAAATCTGCACAAAAAAGTAACAGTAAAAGCAGTGCCATTAGAAGTGTTCTATAAAATACTTTATTCATCTTCCAAGGTTTTGTAATATTTCAAATTTCTATTGGGTAAAATTTCGGGATGAAAAATAGCAATTAAATCTGCTAAAATTTCATCTACATGCAATAAACCAGACTCCCAGTAATCGTTACCGCCAAAGGTATTTACACGAGCATTGTTATTATAGGCCTTTTTATTTTTGAAAGCATCGAATAAATTCATGTCAGGTAGTTCATTTTCTACTTCAGTATAAGAGCTATAAGCACCGGTATTGATCCAGAAATCGCTATCGAAAGCCTTATTGTATACCAGTTCCCAGTCTAATGGACTGCTATTCATTTTCATTAAGGTATCCCATGGATAGTAAGCTCCCGCATCGGCAATAAAATGGGCTGAATAACTCAGTCCTCCTGGCATATACCATTGCTCCTTAAAGGGCATATTTATCAATATTTTTGGTCGGGATTCAACCTTTTGAGTACGATTTTTTAAGCTTTCATAATTAGCTTTTATTTGGTTGAAAATTGAATCAGCTTGAATTTCCATATCAAAAAAGCAAGCAAAAAACTTTATCCATTCCGCTCTCCCTAATGGATGTTGTTCTAAATACTCATAAGCATAAACAAAATGTATATCGGAGTATTTATTTTCTAAGCCTGTATTAGTTCCCTGCCAACCAAAAGAATAAATCATATCGGGCTGTGCCATTAGCAAAACCTCGTGATTAAGTTTATCTAAGGAACCTAACTCTACAATTCCCCCATTTTCAAACTCTTGAAGTATTGTTTTGGAGTTGATATAATTCTTTTCGTCTATAGCCACCAAAGATTTCTCTATGCCTAGTTCTTCAATATAAGCAGCATATACCGATGACAAAGATGCCAAACGTTTTACAGGTGTTTCAATGCAAGCTTCTTTGCCTTTGTTAGATAGGTAATACCTGTGTAAGGTATCTGTTCTATCGGATGAAAAGACCAATAGTTCTTTATAGTCTTGAAAATAGTTAACCGCAAACCCGGAGGCATAGTGAACCTCCATACTATCCATTGGAGTCCCTACAGAATACTTAGTTTTTTTCTCATTTGGACTACAAGCACAAATAAGAACTATAGAAAGGAGGCTTAGTAAATGTCTCATTGTTTAATAAAATCAAATTCTGATGGGATGATACCTACCTCCCACTCATCTACCAACTCAGCCTGTGTACTGTAAACCCACACCTGGCCTTGTTGCACATAATTAATAGCATCGGCAATATAAATACGATCCTCATTTACCGAAAGCCCGTAAAACAAACGATCCATAGAAGGAATCAATGGAGTCGAAATAAGCTCATCTGTAAACTCGTTTATATGCCAAACACCATTAGAAAGGAAGTAAACATCACTACCTGTATCCGATACAACTAGCTCTGTTGGGTTTTCATCTTCAAAATGATAAGTGTAAAAGATTTCTCCCGTTTCTAAATTCACACAATTTACGATCCCTATATCATTTTTAGCCCCAGCTAGCCACAACCTATTTTGATTGTCAATTTTAAAACTATTCACATCAAAATCTAGACTGTAAAAAGAGTGAATAATATCGGTAGCTACATCAATAGAATAGAGGCTGTTATCTGCTTTATTGAGCAGGTAAACTTTATCGTCTATCTGAACCATTTCCTCAGTCCAGCCCACACAATCGATAAAGCTTGTAATCTCTAGATTTTCTAAATCTATCACAGCAATTTTATTGGCATATAAATCGGTAACATAGGCCTTTTCACTATTAACAATATGAATATACCTTGGTGAAATGAAACCCGTAATAATACCAATTGATTCGAAGTTATTAATAGCTACTACTTCGATACGAGCGGAATTATTGAGCACTAAATAGGCATAATCTCCATCAACAGTTATCGATTGCAATACATCACCTAAAGGGCGGTTATTTACTTTTTGAAAAACGGATTCTATCAATTCCTTGTTTTGCGTATCGTAATAAGAAACTGAAGCATTTCCCCATTGAAAATTACCCTCGTTGGAAATAAGTATTCCCTCAGAAATATAATGTGCTTCTGGAGCAACGCAAACCTGTTTATCACAAGAAGATAAAGCAAACGATAGGGCTATAAAGAAATAAAATACTCTCATTAGTTAACCAGTATTTTTTGATGGTAAAGGATACCATTTAATTCGAACTCCACTATATAAACTCCCTTATGACTACAATAATCTGAAATCCGCAACTGATTACCTTCTGGCAATTGAATCCTATTTCCCAAAGCATCGATTAATTTACAATTACTGATGGGATACTCACTCTCAAAGTACAGCATATTACTCATAGAAACAGGGTTCGGGTAAAGATTCAGTTTAGGATATTCTGTTAGCTCTAAGCTATTCTGATGAATAAGTCCAAGGGCATCTAAATCGAATCCACCGGAAGGGAAAGCTGTTGGCCAAGGGTCGTTAATTATTCTGCCGTAAGAATCTGTAGTTCCATATAAGGGATCTATGCAACCTACAACATCTACAATACGGATGAAGCGTATATTATTAACATCTAAATTTTCATCTAAAACTAAATCACTCAAATCGAAAGGTGTACCCCATTGTGTGGGGTATTTACCAGCCAGATTATGAATGCTTTCGGTTGCTAATAGATCAAAACTTTCCAATTGACTTTGGATATCCGTAACAGATTGTGAAGGAAAACGGAAGAAATTCTCTCCATCAGAACTCACTTCTACAAAAGCCAGTTCTAAAAAGTAATTGTCGAATCCATTTTCAAAAACTGCAAAATCATAGCCATCACCATTAAAAAGGGTGTTACTAAATTCAAAAGTTGCAAAACCTCCATCACCCAGACTTAAAACTGCCGGGTCTGGCTGTCCGTAACAAAAGTCAACTTCCCCATAAGTCACTTTTCCCAATGTGGTATCTGCACTATTCATCCAACCTCTTTCTACCGTACCACTTTCTGCCCAAGCTACAAACAATGGAGAGTCCATGGGTATAGCAATACAACCATCCTCGCCAAGTACAGGAGCGAACTGGGCGAATGTAGTAGAACAAATGACTACAAAAAGTAATAGAAGATTTTTCATTTATAAGGGTAATGGTTAAATCTTAAAAGTTGAAATTTTCATGCATATCCGTTTCTTTCCAGAGCAATTCAAAAGTGGATGAAACAATAATTTAGTTTCTCTGTGAATCTTCTTTTTACTCTGTGTATCTCACTGTCACAATCAACAAAATATAGAGATTTATTATGAACTGGGACCTATCGGATAAGCATATTAATTTTCGACCTTCAATTGTAAACTTATTAAAGCTTAACTATTTTCTGAACAGATGAACCCATTTTCACAAAGTAGATCCCTGTTTTTAATTCTGATACAGAAACAGATTCTCCAGCAGACACTAGCTTAGAAAACACTTTTTTACCAGCTAAGTCGTAAACAAAAAGATCTCCCGATATATTAACCGTAAATTGATTCTTTACTGGGTTTGGGTAAACAGCTAAAGAGCTAGACGTTGCCTCATTAATTCCCACAGTGTTAACACTTAAATCGTCCATACAAAAATAAGCAGGAGTATTCATTCCCCAGTCACCGTTATCAGAAGAAGACCACTCAAAACTCAATTCTGTAATATTCCCTAAAGAACTTAAATCTAACCAAGTCCAGTCAGAAACAATATAATCCTCTGTATTGTCTTCAAAACGGAAATCAGCTAAATAGAAATCAACTGTATCGATAACAGCAGAATCTAATTTCCCAATAACAGAAAGTTTAAACCAATCTGCTTCATCACCAGAAACACCACCAAATTTCTTCGAAAACTGATCTCCATTCTCCATAGAATAGCTAGCATAGGTAGAATTCGTAATATAGAAGCCATCAACTATACGAGCAACAGAACTAATGGTCGCTCCCAATGTAGCAACGGCAAAATTAGCTCCACTATAAGCCATAGCAGTATTAACCCCAAACTGATTAGACCAGGTTCCTGTAGTATCATCTTGAATATTAGAAACAGCAAATCCAGACCAAGATCCCCATGCATCATCATAATAGTTGGAGAAAGTAAATCCTTCTTCGGCATAACTTCCAGTACCATCGGATCCATTCCAATAACCTGCAGAGTCAAGTTGAGCTGTTTCAAAAGAAACTGTTTGCGCTTGTGTTGCTACAGAACAGGCTAAAAAGCTAATTGCAATAAGTAGTGTTTTTTTCATAATTGTGTTTGTTTATAAATAATAGTTAAAGTTCAGGTTATAAGTTCTTCCAGGCATGGGTCTTCCCAATACCAGTTGGTACGATTTATTGAATATATTTTCAACTTTAAATCCAAAATCAAAATCTCCGTATTTACAGGTATAAGTCTTGTCTATATTTAACGATGTAATAGCATAAGCATTAAGCTTACTCGAATGATCATCTGTAGTAAAGCGCTGACTTTCGAAATGATAATTTGCACTTAACTGCCATGATTTATAAGACCATTCGATTGTTTTATTTAACTGCACCATTGGGATATATATTAACTGTTTCCCTAAAGCACTATCTCCAGGTGTGCGTTTTGACAAATTTGTTGAGTACTGTAAAGAAGCTCTGGTGATATAACTAAACTTTCCTTTTCCTATAGGAAATTGCATATCGCTTTCAAACTCTAGTCCCTTTTGTTCTACCAAGGCTAAATTTTTTGGAGTCCAATAAGAATTCTCTGGTAGCCATATAATCCAATCTGAAATTCTACCGTAATAGATATTGAGTTTAAACTTGGTAAGCAGCGCTTTTTTTTCAATAAAATGAGCCAAACTTATATTCAACATCATTCCATCTTCAGGAAGTAAATTTGGGTTTCCGCCAGGGCTCCAGTACCTATCGTTCCAAGAGGGTCTTCTAAAAGAACGATTTAGGGAACAGTCAAAGCTACTTTTGTTGCGGGTATAAACATAGCCAATAGAGGGTGTAAAAGGACTCCATTTATCGGCTACTAATTCTTGTTTTGCAGAAGCCAGAATCGCGCTATGAGTGGTTAGTTCTTTACGGTAATTGAAACCTAAAGAATATCTATTTTCATAAGGCTTTACAGCATTAATATATTCAGATTTTATAAGCTGATGTTGGAAGTTTTGTGAAAGTCTTAGCCTGTTACTAGGATTAAATAAAAGCTCCAAATCCTGATTAAATGAGTATGTATTACTCAAATGATCGGCATAAATATCTTTCAGGCTATCGGCAAAAATCAACCTATCAGAATTAAAGGAACTTATTGTATTGAGTTTAAACTTTTCTTTTTCTAGCCTAGTATTAAAAACCAACCTGTGGGCAGTTTCTTCTTTATAAGCAGTAGAAAAAGACTCTGAAACTGTTGGAGGTATTTCTCGATTAGATTCCTGATAAAAATAAATTAAATCGGAGGTAAAGCTGGAGCCTAGCTTTTTAGAATATTTAGCCTGTACTGCCCTTAAATGGGTTTGTGCATGAACCATTTCTTTTTTGGTTCTAGGCATATACGGATCATCATACTCGAAATTATTTTTTGCATTTTGCTCATATAGAGCCAATTCAAAAGCTGATTTAGCTTTGGATATAGAAGCTTTGAGCCCACTATTGAACGCTCCAAAACTACCTATAGCACTCGTAAAATTTAGGTGATTCCCTTGGTAAAACTTCAGCCTACTCTTTAAATGAATGGTTCCTCCAATGGCAGCATCTCCATAAAGGGTGTTCATACCACCTGACTGTACACTTAGGCTATTCACAAAAAACAGTGGGACTAATGACAAATCGTATTGTCCAGTCATTGGGCTATTGAGCGAAATACCATTCCATAAAACCTGGGTGTGGGCAGCTCCTGCCCCTCTAATAGAGCTGGTAGCCAAAGCACCGTAAGCGCGAATGCGAATATGAGACGATGAGGATAATAAGGAAGCTAAGTTAGCAGAGGACTTCTTAGACAAGACACTGTCTAAACTGAGTATCGAAGCACCTATACTCCAACGTACCAACTTATCATCAGACAATATAATTTCATCTAATAGAGGAGCTGAGTCCCTAAATAAAGAGTCTGTGTTTTGTGCCTTAAAACTTTTTGCCCACAAGCAAAAGAAGATGAATATCCACTTATTCATATTATGGTATATACGGCAAAAAAGCAACGAAAAGCAAAAGCAATTCACCCGACTTTTTCACCGAAAGTTGTGATTCTATCTTTGTTGGCAGGTCTTCTGACTCACTCCTAAATGTCGGTCTTCCCGTTTCCAGTGACCAAAGAATTGACATTTATCTACAGAGCTTACAGCTGCGGGAACAGTTTAGGATTTACACCCAATTCCCTTTTAAGGATAAACCTGAGAGGCTTTTCCACCAAGACTGCAAATATAGGAAGAAATAAGGAGTTAAGAAGAATGAAAACAGGAGTAAGAATACAGAAGTCAGAAAGAAGAAGAAGTTAGAGATATAAGAAGATCGGGATATTTGTAACTGGTATCTGGTCGCTGTATTTTACTCAAAACTTATAACTCAAAATTCAAAACTTTTTTTCTCTGTGTATCTCATTTTTCTTTGAGTATCTCAGTGTTATTTTTGTATTAGATAAAGCTTAGATCCTACATAGTAATTAAACGGCTTTTTGACAATAGTACACATTGACCGTAAACCAACAATGGTGAAAACTATATTCAGGTTCCTTATTTCTGTATTCTGACTTCTATTTTAGAATTTTATTATACTTTTAATTTTTAACATATAACAATATCATGAGTAAAATAGACCCGAAGGCTACAGAAAAGATTGATGCTTACCTAGCAAAATTTGAGGGAGAAAAAAGAGAACTACTAACTCGTATTAGAACAGTATTGAGGGAATCTAAATTCGACATTGTAGAAGATTGGAAATGGAGCGCACCTAACTACAACCACAACGGAATGATCTGTTGGTTGGCTTGCTTTAAAAACCATATTGGACTTAACTTCTTTAAAGGCTCTTTAATTCCAGATGCACATAAACTATACAGCAAAGACTGTATGGACAAAGGAAACAGGCAGCTTAAATACACCAAGCTCGAAGATTTTAATGAAGAACAACTACGCTATTATCTATTCGAAGCGATTTCTATAAACCAAAAAGGACTAAAAGTTGCTCCTAAAAAAAAAGATACCGAACTACCCGAGGACTTAATACAGGAACTATCACAAAACCCCAAAGCCTCAGATTTTTTCTCTGGACTTGCCAATTCTTATAAACGCGATTATATAGAATGGATTACTACAGCCAAACAAGAAAAAACACGAGCCAAAAGACTCGCTACAACTATTGAATGGCTAAACGAAGGGAAAAAGAAAAACTGGAAATACGAGAAGTGTTAAATCTATCATTCCTGCTACACTAAAAAAACTACTAATTACTGATCCCGATAACTATCGGGACTGACAGCTCATACATGAAAGCCTCTACCTATTATAGGATATCGTTTAACTCTTGCTTTCCGATGATTGCCATAATTTCAACAACACCATTATTTATCCGATAATAAATACTGTCCGAACCACATACACAGCGTCTATATCCAGGTTTTATAAAATCAACGGATTCAAATGAATAGGCTTGTTGAGCTATAGTCTCAAAATATTCAAAAAAAGAATTAAAATATTTGTCTGCTTGCACCACACCAAATTTCTTGACTCCATAATGATGAATACGAATTAAATCTTGTTGTGCTGCATTACTGATTTTATATTTAGCCATTAAGCAAAGACTTAGATTTTGCTAGAATTTGCGCTCTACTATCTGTGCTAAAACCACTCTTTTCAGCTCTTTCCAATTTAGCGCTTATCCAATCTATTTGTCGTTGCTGCTTACGAGCTTGTCTTATCAAATCGTTTACAAGCTCACTCTTGCTAGAATATTCCTTATTATCGACTTGGGCCTTTAGCCACTCATCATTGGGCTGTGTAAATGAAATACTTTGTCGTGCCATGAAATTAGTTTTGATGTAAATTTACACCAAATATGTTCATCAAACAAAAAGCTACTTAATATTTGCTGATAGCTGACATCTTCTTGTTAATTACTTTATAACTTCAATCTATCCCTACAACTAAAACAACCTATCTTTGTCCCGTAATGAATTACGGAATCGCAAATATCAGCATCATACCGATGCGTATTGAGGGAAATGACAGAGCCGAAATGGTGAACCAAATTCTTTTTGGGGAACACTATAAGGTAATTGAAAAAAGAGCCAAGTGGCTCAAAGTTCGCTTAGCCCATGATAAATATGAAGGCTGGATTTGCCGCAAACAATATTTCGAAATTGACAAAGCTCAATTTTTAAGCCTGTCTGAAGAAACACAATATTATAATTACAATTTAATTGATGCTCTTACGACCAATACGGGAGAAATGATTCCGATCGGTTTAGGCTCTACCCTTCCCTTTTACGATGGAGAACACTGTTTAGTAAACGAATCGAAATTCCATTTCGAAGGCGCACATAAACCTTGTGAAAAACATACGAAGAAAGATATTGTAGATACCGCTTTTATGTATTTACATGCCCCTTATTTATGGGGAGGTCGTACTCCTATGGGTATCGATTGCTCTGGACTCACACAAATGGCATACCGACTCAACAGCAGAGAAATTCCTAGAGATGCCTCTCAGCAAATTAAACTGGGTGCTACTTTAAGCTTTATAGAAGAAGCGGAACCTGGGGATCTCGCTTTTTTCGACGATGCCGAGGGGAATATCGTTCATGTAGGAATCATTCTTGAAAACAATCAAATTTTACACGCTTCTGGTAAGGTTCGTATTGACAGCATAGACCAACAAGGGATATTTAATAAAGAATTGGGCGAGCATACCCATAAGTTACGATTGATTAAGCAGGTGTTTTAGAGTGCTCAGACCGGTAAATAAGTTTTGAATTGTGAGTTTTAGATTTTGAGTTAAAAATGGAGTTGATTGTTGTTAGTTGGATGTTGTTGGAGAAAAACACATTTTACCTTTACCAATTTACATTTTTATTGTCACCTTGAGCTTGTCGAAGGGCATTATTTCCGTTTCACGTATCACGATATTATTGTCACCCTGAGCTTATCGAAGGGCACGTTTTCCCATTCACCATTTACTACTCACTTCTTACGTTTTCCAACAACCAACCACTAACAACCTTTCCGTTTCACGACTTGCGTTTTCCCATTCACTATTTACGTCTTACTATTTCCCGTTGACATTTTACGACTTACGAAGCCTCAATTCCCAAAAGCGATAGGTTCTTTATTAGCGTCCCATTTCTTTTCGGTGCCTTGTACACTAAAACGCAAGGTTCCCTCCCCCATTTTATCGTTTATAGAATCACAGACTTCCATTAAGGCGGTACGTTTTACAATATTATGCTTACTAAATAGATTTAACTGAACTACAGACTCGGGGATAATATCTGAAACAATAACTCCTGCTCTTTTATAAAGACAGTCACTTTTATACAGTTCGATTAATGCTTTATGTGTGGCTTTAATAATTTCGATAGAGTCGTTGGTTGCTGTAGGAAAAACAACTTCTATATAGCCATTATGTAATTTGGCTTCAGGCTTAAACCTATTGGTTTGAATAAACACCCCTAGTTTTTGCGTACAACTTTTTTGATTTCTTAGTTTATGGGCACAAGAGCTAGCAAAGTTGGTGAGTATTTCGTTGAGTTCAGACAGAGAGTTTAACTCTTTTTTAAAAGAACGTGAGTTCATAATACTCTTTTTAGCGGCTCTCGTTTCTACTAAATCAGAACAAGGAACTCCATTTAGCTCTCTTACTAAGCGTACTCCACCAATATTCATATATTTCCTTAACCATACCTCGTCTAGCTGAGCCAACTGAGAAGCACTAAAAATGCCTTTATTATTGAGCTTTTTAGCAAGTCTATTACCAACACCCCACAGATCTTCTACAGGGTAATAAGCCAAAGCACGGGAGACCAAATCCTTCTCAGTAAAAAGAAAAACACCCTTACTCGTATGTTTTTTTGCTATGGTACTCGCTAATTTTGCCAATACTTTAGTCTTAGCGATTCCTATAGAAATAGGGATTTTTGTTTCTATTAAAACCTGTTCTCTTAAGAGTAAAGCTTTCTCATCAGGACAGGCAACATCGGTAAAATCCATAAAAGCCTCATCTATAGAATAGACTTCCATAGCATTACATTCGGAAGCTAAGATGCGCATTATTTTTTGAGATAATTCCCGGTATAAAACAACGTTAGCAGAAAATATATATACCTTATCTCGGAATAACTTGTCCTTTACTTTAAATACAGGCTCTCCCATTTTATAACCCAATGCTTTGGCCTCGTTACTACGCGCTATAATACAACCGTCGTTATTCGATAATACAACAATGGGCTTCCCCTCCAATTCTGGACGAAGGGAACGCTCGCAAGAAGCGAAAAAATTATTGCAGTCGGCTAAGGCTATCATCTCTCTAAATTACAAATAATTGATTATGGTTTTTCAATTGTTCAAAAGTCGGACTCGGAGATGACAGTTGGTGACACGCTAAACATAATTAATAATGAAGAATGATTGATTAAAAATAACACAGCAACGAGTATTTCTCTATGAGACAAAAAAAGTCCCATTCCGTTACACGAAATGGGGCAATACTTTTTACAGATGATTTCTATTTACAATCCTTTAATACAGAAACTTCAATAAAGTCATCTGAATCAAAGTGTAAACTTAAGAGATTACACTTTCATTCTGTTGGATTTTTCTTTCTCTAATGATGTCTGCTATAAATTTGTCGATTTGGATTTTCGTGACATTTGGCATACAAATAACGTGAGTAATCTCATCTGTAGCTAATTGCCATTCATCCTTAATAGAGTCTGATACTTTAGGAAATACAACTGTAATACTTCCTTTATTCATCCATGCATCTATCCCAATTTTTATCAGTTCTACTTTACAATACTCAGCAACTTCTAAACAATAGCGATATCTTTTTTCGAGACCTTCTACTCCCATTTTCGATATAGCATACCATAAGAAAAGAGGACTATGCCCATTTCGTGAACCTGTTATGGTTGTATCTAAAGAACCGATATACGATATACCCTTAGCAATCCTATCTCGTAAGGAGCGTTTAGTAATTATTACCCCTGAAGGAATTGGTGAGCCAATAAACTTATGACCACTGATAGAAATACTATCTGCACCATCTACAAAATCAAACGGAATTCTTGGTTCTATAAATGCACCATAACAGCCAGACAAGGCCGCATCACAATGAATATAATGGTCTTGAATAGCTAATTTTTTTAATATTTTTTTAACTTTTGAAACATCATCCTTCGCCTCTTTCATTGTTGTACCAAAGGTTGTTAGTATGATGGCTGGCTTATGTCTGTTATATTTTAAAGTACTTTCAAGATCATCATAATCCATCTCTCCATTCTCGTGAGATCTAATTATAATACTTGGAATATTTAATAAATGGATGTTTTTTTTAACACTATAATGAGTAGATTCAGAAAAATATACCATTGCCTTAGGGTATAATTCTCTAGCAATATAAAGACCGTATAAATTACTTTCTGAACCTCCATTAGTAACATAGCCCCAGTAATCCAAAGGATTAGCTCTGAATAGCTTAGCGAAAAAGGCTATAACTACTCTTTCCATTTCATGTGTTTGAACCTTATAGGTACTATCCTCAAACGGATCTCCTAGATTATTTATAGGATACTTTAGAAACTCGTACAGACGAGAATAATCAAAATCTTTAGAAACGGGATAACCTAAAAATTTATCACTTGCAATGATCACTTTGTTTAATAATACATCTATCTGTTGATCTAACTCAGTATTCATGACTCAAATGTTTGCTTAATCGTCTAGTTAATTACCACAGCAAACCTACATCATTTAAGTCTTTGATTCTGTATATTCACTATTATTAGAATATTATTCTGAAATTATTGCATTAACCAGTTAAAAATACTTTTTGATGTCTTTTTAAATACCGAAATAGGAAAATAATCTGATATGGATAAAATTGACAAGTAAATATTGATGCAGCTTCAAGAAAATACTAAACAAAATAAGATGGAAATTGCAAGACTAGTTGGCTTAAGTGTACGCCAACCAATGAAAGGTCAAAAAATTAGATCAAGGGAAAATTATTAAATCTTATATTGCCTTACTTGATAGAATTAAAAGAGGTAAACATGTAGTTGATTTCTGTCAAATAACACTCTTAAAGCATCAGAAAGAAATGATCGATAATTTTAAAAGTAAGGTTCTTTCATTTACTGAAATTTTGGAAAGTCATCATATTTCTGGTAATTATAATTTTTCACAAAAGTGATTTTAGTAAAGATTCCGGTGATGTTGCCTAGGTAAAATAAAGAACGATTTACTTAACTATTGCATTCGTAATTTTAAAGGATAAAACACTTGAAATTATATCTGAAAAACCAATAGAGAAGAGTAAATTAAGAAAAGTCATTAGACTTTACACCCAAAGAAAAGTAAGGTTTTTATAAGCTCCTATTTGAGTTTGTCCGCAACACTGTCAAAAAGTATTTAAAACGTTTTACATAACTCAAATTATCAATAGATACTATTGATGAGATGAAGAATTTAAATTCTTCATCTCATCTGAACAGAATACATATTATTTGTCGAATTTAGAAGTGCCCTAATAAGGGGAAGGCTACACACTGATATAAAAATAACCTTGTAAAAAAGGCCTAATATCGAAACACGAAATGGGGTTTAGTATTTGATTATGCTCAATTAAAAATCAAAACTTAGGAACTTACTATTTAAGACCACTTAAAACATATTCATATATGTCATTGTTTCTACCCAGCTTCGGAGCATTAAAACAATGGCTAATATAAATTGGTTTCTGAATCATTTCTCTTTGCATCATTTCATTAATTGTATGATAAAAGTCAATTGAAGTTTTACCAATTAACAAAGGATGTAAATCATTATCGTTTTCCCAAAAACGTAAAATTTTAACAAAACCACTTAAGTATAAATAATCCTTAGTAAAACCTCCTCCTCTGAATATTCTAGTGACCACACTAAAAGAATCTTCTTTACCTAAACCTTGATCATTTACAAGAAAATTATAGCACTCTATAAAATCTGCTCCATTACACATCATATCAACCACTATAACACGATACGCCAACTTTTTAAGCCTTTTAATAGAAATGTTACCGCTAAGATACTCAGATAACATAGCCAGTCCTTCTTGTGTCATCGTATTAACAGGTAAACCAAGGTTAAATACATTTAATTTTTGAGCATTAGAATTCATTGTTGTTACCATATGCACACCTATTTCGTGATTTACAAGAGCGTTTATTTGACTCCTAGTGAATTTTGCATCTGGTCTAAATAAAATAGTTTTTTTTGCATTTAGAACCATTACTTGCGAGATAACACGATTACTTTTTTCTATTCGACTTTTAAATCCATAGCTTTCAAGGCCTTCTTTAAATGAAACCATAGCTTCATCAACTCCCAAACTAGGTGACCTCTTGGCTTCACCAGCTACTTCTGGCAAGTGTAAAAAATAATGTGCATTTTGAATATCCTTTTTTGATGGTCTACCAAAATAACGTAATGAATTGTATAAAAACTTTGGAGTATTCAATTCTGATAGCATATCTATTTTATCAAAATAACTATTGATAACAGATTCGTATAAATGACGAATTGTAACATCAGAAATATCTTGTACTTTAAGATTGCTTAACTTCTGTTTTAGCTCAAATGGATTAATTTTAATCGGACTATACTTAAAATGGGGTGTTTCTGTACATTTACTTTTAAAAAAACGTTTTTTCTCCTGTATGTTATTTATTGGATTTACAGAAGCCAATAATTCAAAGCCTTTTAGTAAACTAAACAATTCATTATCAACTTTAAGGATTGAAGAATCCATTGTTTTATCTAATAGTTTTGCCTTTACTTGATATTCCCAATCTGAATGTTTTTGATTAAAAAAATTAGCATTATTTAGTATTGCTTTTTTAAACCCTTTTTGTAGTGTCTTAATTACATTTGGATAATCATCTCCTGTGATTTCATTACAATAAACTTTTTTGATTTCTGTAGCTAAAACTAAAGTGTTCTTAAAGTTTTTAGTAATGTATTCTACATTATAACCTCTACCATAAAAAACATCATTAATTGCGCTATTGTTTTCAACATCTTGTAATTCAATCTTTCCCAACTCTTCCCTCCAATGTTTTACAACATTTCCAAATCGGTTCATGTCAATATTTTCAGCTCCAATATTGAACAATGGCACATTTCTATTCCAACGTTGAAAATTATAGGAGTGAATATCATAAACTATACATCCTCCAAAAAGTGTTTCTAATTTTCTAATTAATGCATGAGTTACTTTATAGTAGTTATTATGCTTCTCAATACTTTTCTGTCTTTCTTTGGGTGTTAACTCCTTTATCCAAACTTTTTTCTCCCATGCAATATCCAAAATACAATCCTCTGGATTTCTGTTTAAATCATATTCAAAACGAGAATCATTACCAATTAAAGTAATAGGCATTGAAGAAATGAAATCACCTGTAAAAGGGTCTTCTTCATACCAACGACTATACTCGTCATGATTTATCTTTTCTTTCAATTCATTGCGCAAACTACTTCCATCATGTACAGCAGTACAACAATATGGTAGATACCTATTTATTTTTATAGAAAAAGAACCATCAGAGACAATAGCTTCAAAATGTTTTTCTGCATTTATTAAAGCTATAATTTCATTAATATCTAATCTCTTCATCGGACTCTAACTTTATAAGTTCAGATTTATTTTTTCTATCACTTATTTCATCCACTACCCGTTCTAAGTAGTCTACTATTTTCTTTTGAATCTTTATATTGTTCAATTTATTGATATCTGTAATTGTCCCTGGACTCATTACATTAACTTCAATCAGTTTACCTCCTATTAAATCAAGTCCAGCATAATATATTCCATCACGAACTAATTTTTCGCCAACTTTTCTACATAGAATTTTATCGGCTTTCGTTAACTTGTATTTTTCTACTGTACCTCCTGCAGAAATATTTGAACGCCCATCTCCTTTTGCTGGCCTTCTTCTCAAAGCACCTATAGGTTCACCATTTAACATTAATACACGAACATCACCTTCTTCTGCACCTTCTACATATTCTTGTAGAATTACATAACTTGACTTTCCTTCTTTACCATTTATATAAAAATCCAGTAAAGATTTAATATTATGCATTGCAGCTTTTTCGATTATAATTACGCCACTACCACCATATCCATCTAGAGGTTTTAAAATCATTTTATCGTTCTCAGATTCTTCAATGATTCTTAATAAATAATCAATGTTTTTTGAAACATGAGTAGCAGGAATTAATTCACGTTTCGGGTCGTAATACGCTGCTGTATAAATTTTATTATTTGTTTCGCGCAAACCATCTACAGCATTTAAAATAAATACATCATCTTTTATAGAATCAAGGAAGTTAAGTACCAATGGATCCATAGGTGGATTATCCCTCATAAATATCACATCAAAGTGCTGTAAAGGTTTCATCTTTATTTGAAATTTAACCGACTTATAGAATGAAGGAATGCTATTGGAAACCCTATCTTGACCAACTATCGTTTTACATAAGCTCAACGTAATACTATCACGTATTGTCAAATTAGATGGGTATGTTATAGCAACTTCATGTCCACGTAAAACTAGCTCATGAATCATTCTAAGAGTAGAATCTTGCTTAGGACATACCTTTTCCCACGGATACATTATAAAACAGATTTTCATTATATGTTTTTTTTAAATCGATTAATTTTTTTCTTTAGGCTACAAATTCATCTAAGTCAACACTGTTTTCACCTGCTGAATCATCAAATAATTCTACTAGACCAGGAATGATAATGTACTTATATACATATGCTTAGCACTTTAACTCAGCTTTGTTAAAACATAAAAAACATCTCAAATCAAATGTTTAGACAAATTTTAATCACAGGTTTTACACCAGTGCTTATTAAAGTAAAATTCGATAAAAAAAGGGAATATAGTTGCATAACCAATTCATTTAAGTAAATTACACTGAAAACAAAAAAAATGAAGTATAACTCACTAAATCTTGATGATATTGATAAGGAAATCCTTGAAATTCTCCAAGAAAACGCAATGGCAACAGCCAAAGAAATGGCTTATAAGCTTTCTCTGACTACAACTCCCATTTATGAGCGTATAAAGAAATTACAGAAAATAGGAATTATTAAACAGTATGTTGCTTTACTTGATGCGGATATTCTTGGTAAAAGTATTTTAGTTTTTATGAACATTACTATAAAGGATCATCATTCAGAAAAACGAAACGAATTTGTTAGAGAAATGGAAAAGCTTGAGGCTGTTACTGAATTTTACCATACATCAGGAAGTTTCGATTTTTTAGTAAAAGTTCGTTTCTCGGATATTAAATCTTTCAGAAACTTCTTAGTAAACGAAGTCGCATCCATCCATAATATAGGGGACATTGAAAGTCAAATAGTACTTGAAGAAATAAAATTTTCTACTAAAATATTAATAGATTAAAACACATATATCAATGCCTATATTTTATACAAAAAAGTTCAAAAGTTGGAAACAATAGAATAGTACATATCATAATATATAGATAAAAAAGCGCATAACAAAGTGTAAAAACAATAAGGGTTTTTAGTCCTTAACACAAAGTTCTGTGCTTTTTTACAAAATCGCAAAATTTACAATTTTACATATTATCTTTTAAAAGAAAAATTGTTAAATTTCGCTAAGTACTTAACTGAAAAATAAGTACATTTTAATCCCTTACTATTCTTACACAAAGCGTAAACTCTAATTTATTTACAATCCTTCAATACAGGAACTTCAATAATCACATTAACCTCGTCCCAGGTAACACCTTTATGTAAGTCGAAACATTTTTTATGAATACTATTGTATGCATTTAGGGCACCAAATTCTTTTAAAGAAAGTGCACCTTTCATTTTTAAAACATCTTCATCTGCAGAATAAGTCAATACTATATTCTTAGCAACTCCAAACATGTTAATTGTCGCTGTAATAGACTCTTCGGTCATCTCAGCTAAACTTCCGTCTATGGTGAAATTCTCGGTAAATAGTTTAAAGAAATACTCCTTCAAACTCAAATCTCTAATTTCATCTCCCGAAGCAGAACTTGCTGTATTAATGGAGAAATTGATTCCGTTAACCAATTCCTCTAAGGAAGAAAACTGCTGCTTTGCACGGTCTGTTTTCAATTCTTTAAACTGCCCAACTACTTTTAATTTATCTTCTGTTTTATAGGCTGCCCAAAATACTTTGGTGGCAGACTCATCAAAACTATAAAGGCAATCCGTTTGCTCTGCAACTGCAGGAACTACTGCAGTATCTTTTTGTTTAGATTCTGTACAGGCAGCAAATAAGGCAAATACAGATAAGGCTATAATTCTTTGTTGAATTGATTTTATCATGGTGTGTTTTTTAAGGTGTGTAAAGCTAAACAAATTTTAAAATAAGGGGGAAGAATTAAGAAGGTAGAGAAGTCAGTAGTTAAGAATTAAAAGTGGACAGAATTCGGGAGACAGAATTCAGAAACAAGTAGCGATAAATATTTGAAACTACTAATTGTGGAGCGAAACAGATATTCCAATTAAAACGGCATAGAATAAAAAATCCCGAACCTTTCGGAACGGGATTTCATTTATTTATCGAAAGATAAAATCTTAAGCATTTTCTGCTTTAATCAAGTTTAAGGCAGAACCTGCTTTAAACCATTCTATCTGTTGTGCATTATAAGTATGGTTCAATTTAATAGAATCTGTAGAACCATCGGCATGAACTAGATCTAAAGACAATTGCTTTTCTGGAGCAAACGCTGCTAAATCTGTAAAGTTGAAAGTATCTGCTTCTTGAACTAAGTTAAAGTCAGCTTCGTTAACGAAAGTCAAACCTAACATACCTTGTTTTTTAAGGTTTGTTTCGTGGATACGCGCGAAAGATTTCACGATAACCGCACAAACACCTAAGTGACGAGGCTCCATTGCAGCGTGCTCACGAGAAGAACCTTCACCATAATTATGGTCTCCCACTACAACAGAAGGGACACCAGCGGCTTTATAGGTCCTAGCGATATTAGGTACTTCATCTACAGAACCGTCTAATTGAGATTTCACCGCGTTGATACCACCACCAAAAGCGTTTACAGCACCAATTAAACAGTTGTTAGAAATATTATCTAAGTGACCACGGTATTGTAACCATGGACCCGCCATAGAAATATGATCGGTAGTACATTTCCCTTCAGCTTTGATTAACAATTTAGCACCAGAGATATTTTGTCCATCCCAAGCCGCAAAAGGACTTAGTAATTGTAAACGTTTAGAATCTGGACTTACCACTACCTCTATTCCAGAACCATCTGCAGCAGGAGCTTGATAACCATTATCTTCTACAGCAAATCCTTCAGCTGGCAACTCTGATCCTGTAGGTTCCCCTAACATTACTTGCTCACCTTTATCGTTGGTAAGAGAATCAGTAAGCGGATTAAAGTCTAAACGGCCAGAAATTGCAATTGCAGCAACCATTTCTGGTGAGGCTACAAAGGCATGTGTATTTGGGTTTCCATCGGCACGTTTCGCAAAGTTTCTGTTAAACGAGTGTACGATAGAATTCTTTTCTTTTTTGTCGGCATTAGGTCTATCCCATTGTCCGATACAAGGTCCACAAGCATTGGTGAAAATTCTTGTAGACTCAAATTTATTGAAGGTATCAATTAATCCATCGCGCTCCGCTGTAAAGCGAACTTGCTCCGAACCAGGGTTGATCCCTAAAATTGCTTTGGGTTGTATTCCTTTATTTACTGCATCTTCTACAATAGAAGCCGCACGTGTTAAATCTTCGTACGAAGAGTTTGTACAAGAACCAATCAAAGCCCATTCAATATCTAAAGGCCATCCATTAGCCTCAGCTTTTTCCTTCATTTCTGAAACTGGAGTAGCTAAATCTGGCGTAAAAGGACCGTTTAAATGTGGGGTTAAATCAGATAAATTGATTTCTATTACTTGGTCGAAATATTGCTCTGGGCTAGCATAAACCTCAGCATCACCTGTTAAGTGCTCAGCAACCTCATCTGCTAGAGCAACAACATCTGCTCTATCGGTAGATTTTAAGTAACGTCTCATAGAGTCGTCGTAACCAAAAGTAGAAGTTGTAGCTCCTATTTCTGCACCCATATTACAGATTGTTCCTTTTCCTGTAGCAGACATACTCTCTGCTCCTTCACCAAAATATTCTACGATACAACCAGTACCACCTTTAACGGTAAGGATACCAGCTAGTTTAAGAATTACATCTTTTGGTGCAGCCCAACCACTTAGTTTACCAGTCAATTTAACACCAATAAGCTTAGGGAATTTCAATTCCCAAGCCATACCAGCCATTACATCAACAGCATCGGCACCACCTACACCTACAGCAACCATTCCTAATCCACCTGCATTTACAGTATGCGAATCGGTACCGATC
Source organism: Flavobacteriales bacterium (assembly GCA_965183875.1). GTDB lineage: Bacteria > Bacteroidota > Bacteroidia > Flavobacteriales > UBA7430 > UBA6772. Next base: position 102,230 of record CBCYMK010000018.1, read on the forward strand.
ATCATCCCTCCAGGGAATGCATAATTTTCTAATACTACTTGGTGAATAATACCTGCACCTGGCTTCCAGAAACCAATACCGTATTTATCACAAACAGAACTTAGGAAGTTAAATACTTCGTTGTTCTTATTTATTCCTTCTTGTAAATCCTTTGAAGCACCTACACGAGCTTGAATCAAGTGATCGGCATGAGCCGTAGAAGGTACCGCTACTTTATCTTTCCCAGCTTGCATAAATTGCAATAAAGCCATTTGTGCAGTCGCATCTTGCATAGCAACACGATCGGGTGCAAAATCTACATAAGACTCTCCTCGTGTATACTCCTCTGAAGCATTCCCCTTCCATAGGTGGGTATATAAAATCTTTTCTGCTAAAGTTAAAGGTTTGTTTACCGTTGCTCTTGCTGCAGCAACGCGCTCTGGATAAGCAGCGTAAACCTTTTTGATCATTTCTATATCGAATGCCATGAAGGATGATTTATGTGGGTTAATAAGTATCGTTTTATTAGGCTTGCGAAATTACAAAATTCCGATGTAAAAAGAGAATCTTCCCCCTCTGATTTTACTTCAGCACCTAGAGAAAGTGAATTTCACTATTTTGAGGGTTTAAAAAACGGGAATCGGAAAAAGGAAGTGGGAAATAGGGAATCGTGAAACGCAAAGGTTGTTTGTGGGTAGTTGATGGTTGTTGGAAAACCATTTTCACTCAAAACTTAAAATTCAGAACTCATAACTTTTTTTAACCTTGTCTTTAACCACCTTCTGACAGCAAGACTATTTTGACTTTTCAATGTTCTCTTTAAAATCGAGCGACAAAGAATTTACACAATACCTCAAACCGGTTTGGGTAGGCCCGTCTGGAAAAACATGCCCTAGGTGACCATCGCAATTAGAGCACATTATTTCGGTACGTACCATTCCATGGCTAATATCTCTTTCTTCTTTAACTTTTTCAGCTAATGCTACATCAAAAGCAGGCCAGCCACAATGAGAATTAAATTTTGAATCCGATTCAAATAAATCTGTACCACAACCAGCACAGGCATATATCCCATTTTCATAATGCTCATTATAAACACCTGTAAAAGCTCTTTCGGTTCCTTTTTCTCTAAGTACATGAAATACTTCTGGACTTAATTCTTCCTTCCAATCTTTATTTGTTTTCATAAATTCTAGCTTGTAAATGATTTATTAAAAGAACAAAAAAAATCCCGCATTAGCGGGATTTTAAAATTCTATAGATTTAGAAACTTAAAAAGAAAGAATAGTCTTTTTGATAATTTCTATACATTCCATCAGTTGTGGTTCTGTCATTACTAAAGGAGGTGCAAAACGGATGATGTCTCCGTGAGTAGGCTTCGCTAAAAGACCGTTATCTCTAAGTTTCATACATACATCCCAAGCTTCTTTACCGTCTTTTGGTTTTATTACAATAGCGTTTAACAAACCTTTACCTCTTACTAAGGTAATCATGTCTGTATCAATCGCTGCCAATTCTCTTCTCAAAATCTGACCTAAACGCTCTGCGTTTTCTGCCAGTTTTTCATCTTTCACAACTTCTAAAGCAGCCATTGCAACTTTACAAGCAAGTGGATTACCACCAAAGGTAGAACCGTGCTCTCCTGGTTTTATACAAAGCATAATATCGTCGTTAGCAAAAACTGCTGATACTGGGAATACCCCACCAGAAATAGCTTTTCCTAAGATTAAAATATCTGGCTTCACATTTTCGTGATCTACTGCTAATAACTCTCCAGTACGTGCAATCCCTGTTTGTACCTCATCGGCAATAAACAATACATTGTTCTTTTTACAAAGTGCCAATGCTGCAGTTAAATAACCTTCATCTGGAACAAAAACTCCAGCTTCACCTTGAAATAGGTTCTGCCATGAACCCAGCAATATTAGGATCTTTTAGCGCTTCTTCTAAAGCAGGCTATATCGTTATAAGGAATGCTAATAAAACCTGGAGTATAAGGTCCAAATTCATTTCTAGCATCTTCGTCGTTTGAGAAAGAAATGATGGTTGTTGTTCTACCGTGGAAGTTCCCATCACACACAATAATTTTTGCTGTATCTGGAGTTAAACCCTTCTTTTGGTAAGACCATTTTCTACAAAGTTTCAACGCAGTTTCTACAGCTTCAGCACCAGTATTCATTGGCAATACTTTGTCAAATCCAAAATACTCAGTTACGTACTTTTCGTATTCACCTAAAATATCATTGTGGAAAGCTCTAGAAGTAAGCGTTAATACATCAGCTTGCTTTTTTTAAAGCATCTACTATACGTGGGTGACAGTGACCTTGATTTACTGCAGAATAAGCAGATAAAAAATCGTAGTATCTTTTTCCATCTACATCCCATACAAAAACACCTTCTCCTTTAGCTAACACTACTGGTAGTGGGTGGTAGTTGTGTGCTCCGTGCTTATCTTCTAATGCTATTATTTCCTGTGCAGTCATCGATTTTCATTTAAATTTCTACAAAAATAATCTATTTTATTCTCTGTACAAAGCCTATTTTAAAGAAGCTTATTTTCTTAGACAGATGCAAGCCTTTTCTACCTAGCTATTCTTATAAATCAAGTATATTTGTGCTGAATAAAATTCTACACAAATGTCGTTTACATCCTTAGGTTTATCAGCATCGTTACTAAAAGTATTAGAGAACCAAAAAAATAAGCAAGGCTTTCCCTATTCAGGAACAAGCTATTCCAGCAGTTTTGGCGAAGAAAGATGTATTGGGTATAGCAAAAACAGGATCTGGTAAAACAGCTTCTTATGTACTACCTATATTAAACCAATTACAAAAAGGGGCTATTCCAAAAAATCGCCATGTAGACGTATTGGTTTTAGTACCAACTAGAGAATTAGCCGAACAGGTAAAAGATGTATTTCAAGTATTTGGTTCTTCCCTACCCGAACGCATAAAAACACTAGCCGTTTATGGAGGTGTTTCTATAAACCCACAAATGCAAGCTTTAAATAGCGTAAATGTGTTGGTGGCTACTCCAGGTAGATTATTAGACTTGGTAGATTCTAAAGCAGTACACTTATCGGAAGTTAGAACCTTAGTTTTAGATGAGGCCGACAAAATGCTTAGCATGGGCTTTAAGGATGAGGTAGATAGAATCTTTAAATTATTGCCTAAAAAACGTCAGAATTTATTATTCTCTGCTACGCTAAACGACGATATAGATACGATAAACCAGCTTATCTTAAGAGAGCCGGTTGTTATAAAAATTGAAGCGGAGAAAAACACCTTAGATTTAATTAAACAAGTAGGATACTGGGTAAGTGAAGAAAAGAAAGGTCCCTTATTACGCTATTTAATTAAAGAAGGAAACTTAAAACAAGTACTGGTATTTACAGCTTCTACCTATAAAGCTGACAATGTAGCCGATAAACTCCGAAATAATGGAATTGACGCTTCTGCCATTCACAGTAAAAAGTCGCAAACAGCCCGTTTAAGTGCTCTTAAGAGATTTAAAGATGGAAGTCTTAAAGTTTTAGTAGCTACAGATTTATTAGCTCGTGGTATAGACATTGAATTCTTGCCTTATGTTATAAACTACGAACTCCCTCGTTCTCCAAAAGATTACACTCACCGTATTGGTAGAACTGGTAGGGCTGAAAATCCAGGACAAGCAATTTCTCTAATTACAGAAGAAGAGCAACACCACTTTAAGGTCATCCAAAAGAAAATGAAAAAATGGGTGGATATGGTAAATAGTGAGAATTTTGATCTACAGGGATACTAGATGATTAGTTGTAGATGAATAATTTCGAGTTGACAAGAGTACTACGCTTGTCAATGAAGAAAGTTTTGAATTGTGAGTTTTAAGCTAAACAGTTCTATTAAACTCTTAAGTTCCTGACTCTTACTGCCCTTAAAAACAAATCGGTAGTCCTATAATTTCTTAGGATTGTACAAATTAGGCTCCGTTAGTGTAACAATTTATCTGGGTAGAGCTACAATACACTTCGATAGAGTAACAATTATTTACAGTAGAATATCTACGTATTAGAACAAGTTCTAAACATTCGCTATATTCAAACCCTATTAGGACATAGCTCTAGAAAAACTACAGCTATCTATGCTTTTGTTTCTGATAAGAGTTTGCGGAAAATAAAAAGCCCTCTAGATAATTATTTAGAGTCCTTAAGCCGGACTGACAGAGGAAACAATAAATAGTAATTAGAAACATATAAACTCATACTGAGTTTACACATACGTTGTGCAACATTTGATAAATTATTTAATATGGATTTAAAAAATTTACTTAACCTCCCAAAATTCGAGTCACCGCAGATAAATCCTGAAATATTTATGGATTTAAGAGACCCTGATAAAGCGACTAATAATATTCTTAATTTTCTAAAACAGCAAAGCAAGTCTGCTGAAAGACAATTTAAAACATCTAGAAATCTGATTTTAGCTACCATAATCATAATGGTTTTACAAATTGCATATGCCGTTTGGACTAATCACGAATCTAACTCCAAACAGAATAACCTAACAAAAATAATTGACACACAATCAAAACAATCTGAAGTAATATCACATATGTCATTGAGTTTACTTGACCTCCGTAAGCAAGTGCAGACTTTGGCACTAGAAAACGTACTATTAAAAGAAGAGTTGAATAACTAAAAACGTTGCACAACACTGTGTATAAAAAATTACTATACTCTATTTTATTTTCTTTTTTCATTTTTATTAATTTAGTGAGTACCTAACCCAATATTCAACTTTTTTGAACGTAACTTTTAATACACAAACCGTTAGCTGCAAGCTGACCAAAAAACAAGATTTAGAGTTTAAAATAACAGACACATGAAACAAATTGAAAATCATACTAGATCAATCTTTCTAGGATTGTATGTATTGCTATTTTTATTCGTATCGAATTTATCAGCACAGTCATTTGAAAACCTGAATCATTTAGAAAGGAATAAAACAAAAACTTACTTCAGTAAAGGCTCAAAGGAGCAAGCAGAAAAAATGGCTACACGTTGTGATAGTGTAATATCATTTTATAAATCAATTTTAAATTTTGAGCCTACTGTTACCTTATTGGTATTGTCATCAACTGACTGGAGCAACTACACCAACATCCCTGTCTACGGAATGCCACATTACAATGATGCTCAAACCCTTCTTATTGTAGCATCCGATGATAATGATTTTTGGAAGAGTTTCATTCCTCCTCTAGACCAATTACCATCTAAGGTTGCTCAACAAATGTCAGGTATTTACAATGACAATAATAATTCATTGACAATGCGAGGTTTTTTTAACCTGTTAGCCATTCACGAATTAGGACACGCTTTTCACATCCAAGGAGAACTTACTATGCAACGTAGATGGATGGAAGAACTATTTGCAAATATCCTTCTTCATACCTACATAGCCGAAAAGGAACCTGAATTATTACCTGCTTTAACGGTTTTTCCGAAAATGGTGGTGTCCTCAACAAATAAAGAAGAATTAAAATATACCACGTTAAACGAAATAGAGACCAATTATAACAAAGTAGGCCAAAAATATCCTAAGAATTATGGATGGTATCAATGTAGATGGCATATGGAGGCAGGAACTATTTATGATACTGGAGGAGTAACCGCATTACATAACCTCTGGCAAACGCTAAAAGGTCAGAAAGAGCCATTAGACGATTTAGAATTTACCAAATTATTGTCAGAGAAAGCTCATCAAAGTATTGCAGATGTTAAACTAAAGTGGAATGAATAAAAGCCAGCACCTAATCGAGTAGACAGCTGACTACCAAAAGGTAGCCAGTGTGCCTCTCACACCACCGTACGTACGGGTCTCGTATACGGCGGTTCACCAAATTGAAGTTTGCGTATTATTAATGTAGTCTACCAAAAATTTATATCCTTTTCGTTTTAGTCTAGATTTGGTTATTGTAGTTCGTAGAATTGGACTTTGAGCAACTGCCCATCCTCCCATTCGGGTCCTACTCCAAGCGTATGCTTGTCCGTTTTTTATTCCTAATCGGATTAGGTTTTTACGTTTCCGTTCTGGCTTTTTCCAATCGTGCCAAATACAATATCTCAACCTATTTCTTAACCACTCATCTAGCTTTTTAACTTTGGCGTAGATGTTAGTTAAGCGGTAATTGTTCATCCAACCACGACAGACTTGATTAAGCCATTCTAAGCGTTCAAACAATGACATTGGTTTGGTTTTCTTGGTAATACTTTTTAGGTTACGCTTAAATTTTGCCCAACTTTTCTTTGCTACTACAAGCCTGTATTGTCCTTTTACGCCCTTTTTGTAGACGGGTACAAAACCGTGTCCTAGTAACTCAAAGTTTACAGGTCTACGTATGCCGCTTTTAGCTTTATTGATAGGCAGCTTTAACTTGTCTCTTAAAAAGACAAACAAAGTACTTCCTATTCGTTTTGCCTCGCTTTTACTTTTTGCGTAAATGCTAAAGTCGTCTGCGTAGCGGACATAATATAGACCCATTCGTTTCATTTCCTTATCCAAAACATCTAACATTATGTTAGATAACAGTGGACTAATTGGGCTGCCTTGCGGGATTCCTTTTCTTCGCTTTTGGAGTTTCCCATTTATTGATATGGGAGCTCTAAGCCATTTTCGGATTAATCGCAGGGTCGTTCGACATTTTACCTTGTGGTAAATAAGTTGTAGTAAAATACAATGGTCTACTTGGTCAAAGAATCCTTTTAAATCAATATCTACAATATCTTGGTAACCATCGTTGATATACTGTTGAGCTTGCAGTACTGCTTTTTGGATATTCTTTTGTGGACGAAAACCATAACTAACAGGTTCAAAATCATATTCAAAATGAACCGCTAATTGTTGGCTTACCGATTGTTGCAGCCACCTATCTACTACTGTTGGGATTCCTAAAAGTCTGGTTTTACCCTTTCCTTTTGGAATGTTTACTCCTAAAATTGAGTTCGGCACATAGCTATTACTTCGGATAGTTGATAGTATTTGCGAACGGTTTTCTGTTATATAAAACGAAAGTGCCGTTGTTTTCATACCGTCTACACCGCAAGCACCTTTATTGCGTTCCACTTGAACTGTCGCTTTATAAAGATTAGTAGCTTCTAGTACCTTTTCAATCATAGGGTTTAATAATTTGTTTACTCCTGTCGCTTTAAGACTAGGCTAGCTAGGCATCCTAATCGAATTACAACGTAATTTAATGTTCAGCCCTTCCCTACTTGTGAGACCATCTGAGGTTTTTCCTCAACTCGTTTCCCATAGGTACTATGACTTCTGCTGACTTCTCCAATATGCCAAACGTGGCTTTGGAGACCTCCCCAGGTAATGGCATCTTCTTTCACTCAATCGCTGCCGTATCTACATAAATACCTTTTTTGTGTTCTTAGGGCGTTACAATGATGTGCTTGCTTACCCAAGTAAATATGCCTCTGTATACGATTTCTGTTCGTCAGTACCGAGTTTTGTAGTCTCGCTTCCTTTAGATAAAACCTCACGGTTTTCACCCTTGCGACTTACTAATGCTTCAAGACGTTACTCCTGCACATAAGGGACTTGCACCCTCTAAATTAATCATTTACCTTTCGATAAATTAAAGATGCCCATGCTGGGCACACACAATGTGTATAGTGCATAGCACCCTGCGGGATGCTACGACACCATACACTAACCGTTAGCAAGCAATGCTAAAGCAGGAAATTAAATAAACAGTTTGCAACAATGAACACAGAAAATAATCACGATAACAAGCCAACTGATAAACCGAATCGAGTAGATGAATTTTCGGATGCAGCATTAAAGCCCAAGACGAATGAAGAGCAGAATGAAGAAAAACCTGCTAAAAAAATCAAAAGGCAAGCTACCGAAGAACAACTTAATCATCCTTTACATGGGGTGAAACTGGCTGAGATCTTAGAAAGTCTGGTAGACCATTATGGTTGGCCGTATCTGGCAAAGAAAGTCAATATCCGCTGTTTTATGTATAACCCAACAATGAAAGCAAGCCTCGGGTTTTTAAGAAAAATGACTTGGGCTAGAGAGCATGTTGAAGATATCTATATGGATATGTTGGAAAAAGGAATTGATCCAAAAAGAAAGGTAAAATAAAAAATGATAAAGAAGCTACTACCCTATTATCTAAATTTGAAATAAGTAGATTGAAAAATACACTTGTGGATATAGTGAGTGGTACCTACTTTAAATTTGCAAGAACAAAAAATAAAGGGCTACTTTATAAGGGTGACATTGAAATTACTCAAGAAATAAAACAATCTGAATCAAGCGCAGCAAAATTGGTGAATTTTGACATAGCGATTAATAAAATTGAGGAGATACAAATAAACCCAAATGAACTATTCTCTTTTTGGGAAATAGTTGGTCGTCCTTCCAAAGGAAATAGATTTGTAGAAAGTAGGTCTATTGTAGATGGAGTAATAACACCAACTTATGATGGTGGCCTTTGTCAACTTTCTGGACTTATATATTACGCAGCTATTTTCGCGAACCTTGAGGTTATAGAAAGATACAATCACTCTAAAGATATATACACCGATGAAACTCGATTTACACCTTTAGGTTCTGATGCTATTGTAGTATACGGTTATAAGGATTTAAAAATCAAGAATAATCTTAAAAAGCCAATCCGATTTTCTTTCTTAGTCGATAAAAATAGCCTCACCATTAGAATAAATAGTGATGAAGTACTCGCAAAGAATACGATTGAATTTAGTTCAAATAATAAAAATGAAGTTACTACTTATTGTAACGGAAAACAGCTCACTGTATCGCACTATAAATAAGACAGTTTACTAGGGCTAGTCATACAGTTTGAGACAATAAGATTGTGTACAAACTACCTAACTCTCTCGAAAGTAATGTTCAAACTCTGCTCGTAGCTTAAAAGCTTTTTTCTTTCTCCGGTATTTACAAAAGCCATAGACAAACCTTCACGTCCAGCTCTAGCAGTACGACCACTTCTATGGGTATAGTACTCCTCGCTTTCAGGAAGTTGGTAATGTGCTACATACGCTAGTTCGCTAATATCGAGTCCACGAGCAGCAATATCTGTAGCAACAATAAGCTGTAAGTTTTCCTTTTTAAACGCTCGCATCACTTTATCGCGTTCCTTTTGGTAAAGGTCACCATGAATAGCTTCTGTAGCGATATTTTTAGCAATTAATTGCTTTGCTAAATTCTGTGTAGCTTTCTTTGTTTTACAAAATACAATACCACGGTTTTTATGTTGTGTTTTAAGAAACTGTAATAAAACATGTAGTTTCTCATCATCGTCGCAAACAAAATATTTATGTTTAATATTTTCGTTTACTCTCGACTTCCCACTCGTTTCTATTCTAGGGGCATCGGCAGCAAGGTGTTCCTTAATTATTTCTTTTATGGCATGCGGCATAGTAGCAGAGAATAGCCATTTATTGGCATCTTCGGGAACGAATTCTAAAATCTGATTGAGTTCTTTTTTAAAACCCATACTTAGCATTTCATCAGCCTCGTCTAAAACTACCGTTTGCACTTTATTTAAACTTAAAGCTTTGCGTTTTAGTAAGTCTATTAAACGACCTGGGGTAGCGACTACTATATGTGTAGGTCTTCTTAAAGCACTTATCTGACGGTCAATTTTCTCACCACCATAAACGGCTTCGGTAAAAATCTTGTCAGAGAACTTAGTAAATCTAAATAGTTGTTTGGCAATTTGTTGTCCTAACTCACGAGTAGGACAAAGCACAATAGCTTGAATTTCTTTTCTTTCAGCGTCTACCATTTGAAGTAAAGGCAAACCAAAAGCGGCAGTTTTCCCAGTTCCTGTTTGAGCTTGAGCGATTAAATCGGTCTTATTGGCCAACAATAAAGGAATTGCTAGGTTTTGTATTTCTGTAGGTTTTGTAATGTTTAAGCCTTCTAATGCTGTTACAAAATCCTTCTTTACGCCTAATTCTTTAAAACTATTCAAAATACCGCTTTTTTAGTTGCAGCAAAGGTAGTACAATACAATAGAATAAAATTTGTTTGTTCTTAGTAATTCGTTGTGTATTCTGTAAAGTCAATCATTTGAATGATCAGAAATTATACATTTCCATTAATTACAGAAAGTAACAAAAGGGTATTTATCAAATAGTATGGGGTTAAAATTAAGACTTATAACCAACATGTTATTTTTTGTTTTGACGCAAAGCAAAGATTACTTCACGAACACTAATTATATGCACAAGTGTGTATATAGAACCAAAATCACGCAAGCTATCAGGGCAAGATTTATCTTTTTTTACATTCAAAAATGGCTAACAAAATGAACACAAAGATTCCCTTCGATCGTAATTTCAAACAGCATTTTGTATAGGTTTATTTTTTACGTTTTCTACACTAAAAGAAGGTATCTCATAAACAACATAATTTCCTTCTATGAATCCTCTTTTTATCTATATCATAATCTTCAAAAGATAAAACCACTACAATATTCTATAATCGTTTAAACATTCAAAAATTAACATCTTTTAGCATGAATAAGAAAGGTGAAACCATCAATAATTTAGTAATTTTGCAAGAGAACAAAAACGTCCATTAATGAAGATTTTCGTATTCATAGTAAGTTTATTGGCTACACAGCTAAATACATTCGCACAGATATCTAGCAGTCCTGAGGCTAAAGTTATTTTAGACAAGGTTAGCGCTGCTACTGATGCAATGGAAGCAATACATATTGTGTTTGAATATAAGCTAACTAATAAGGCAGAGAATATTTCAGATTCTAGCATTGGTGAGTTAACACTTAAGAAAGACCAGTACTTACTTTCTTTTATGGGTTTAGAGCAAATGAGCGATGGCGAAAACGTATGGACCATTTTGAGCGATGACGAAGAAATACAAATTGCAGAAATCGATTTAGAAGATGAAAATGCCCTTACCCCATCTAACCTATTAAAAATGTACGAAACAGGTTTTATATACCAATTGAAAGACAAGGTTGGAAACCTACAAATTATTGAATTGATTCCTGAGAACCCAACTGATGTAGATTATATAAAAATTGAATTGTTAATTGATACTTCTGTAGACCAGATTAAGAATTTGAAACAATTTGGAAAAAATGCTACAGAATCAGAATACATCATCAATAATTTTACTGCTAGTATAATTCCAGATGAAGCTTTTATTTTTAAAGAAGCCGACTACAGTGATTTTGAGATCATAGACCTGCGATAAATTTCTTTTATCTAGTCTAAACAAGAATCTCTTATAGTGCTAAAAAGCAAAGAAAACATTTACTACATTACCTTCCTTAAAAACGATGAATTATGATAAATAAAGAAATTGAAGCAGCATTAAATATGCAAATTGCTGCAGAAGCAAATTCTTCAAACTTATACTTAGCAATGGCTTCGTGGGCAGAGACCAACGGTTACGAGGGAGTTTCTAACTTCTTCTATGGGCAATCTGATGAAGAAAGACAGCATATGCTAAAGTTGGTTAAATATGTTAACGAAAGAGGTGGTAGAGCACATATATGCGCTTTGGATGAACCACTAAAAATGTTCGATTGTTTAACGCACGTATTTCAAGACTTTTTAAACCACGAAGTAGAAGTTACTCGTTTGATAAATGAACTCGTACATATTTGCTTAGAAAACAGAGATTATACCACACAGAATTTCCTACAATGGTATGTATCGGAGCAAATTGAAGAAGAAGCTCTAGCCCGTACAATATTAGATAAGTTAAAACTTATTGGTAGCGATAAAGCCGGATTATACTTATTCGATAGAGATATAAACCAATTAACGGTTACCAGTGCAGCTGCTCCTACTACTGGGATATAGTGAATAGTGAAATTTGATTTTATAGATACAAAATGCCCTTCCGGATATCCGGGAGGGCATTTTTTTTGTACTTAAGTATTTTCCATAATAAAATCTTTGCATAATTATCTTAATACTACTTGATTAGCACAGCCATTAGAAAACACCTCTTTTGAATGCCATAAAAAAATGCTTCTAGATTTTGACTAGAAGCATTTGATAATACTATAAATAACGACTGTTTAATTAAGAAACTTTGAATCTTAAACATGCAATCTTTAATTTGATTAAATACACTTAAAATAATCGAAGGGCTCTAAGCAATCGGTGCAAGTATAAAGCGACTTACAGGCTGTAGAACCAAACATACTTTTAATTACTGTATTTGTAGACTTACACTGTGGACATGCCACAAGCTCCTGATTTAGCATTCCCTTTTTAGAACTCGCTTTTCCTACTGGAGGAGCAATACCGAATTTCCTCAATTTCTCTTTGGTTTCAGAATTCATCCAGTCTGTAGTCCAAGCGGGTTTATAGACTAGGGTAACAAGTGTGTTTTCAATACCATTAGCAGCTAATTTTTCTTTCACCATAGTGTCTATCATATCCATTGCAGGACAACCACTATAGGTAGGACATAGAAAAACCTCCACACCATTATCCAAAATAACTACGTCTCTAATCATCCCCATTTCTATGATGTTTACCACAGGGATTTCTGGATCTGGAACCTCAGCTAAAAGCTGATACACCTTTTCTTTTGTAGCTAGTTCAGTCATTTATTCTACCACTTTGCGTCGGGATAAGCCCTTTGCAAGTATTGCATTTCTGTAAGTAGATAACCTAAATACTCGGTATGAATACCCTTTTTACTCCCGGTAGTCATATAAATAGAATCCGGAGTACTTAGAGTAGCCTCGGTAAACTTAGCCGAAATATGCTCCATTAAAAAAGCTTTCATCTCTGCACCTGTAGGAGCAAATGAAGCTTTTTGAGCAACTAAATCTACCTCATCCTCTTCGTATAACTCACCTACAAACATCCACAATTCGTTAATCGCAGTTTGTGTACGTTCATGACTCTCTTCTGTACCATCGCCTAAACGTTTTAGCCACATTCCAAAGTGACGCTCATGATAAGTTAATTCTTTCAATGCTTTAAGGGCAATTCCAGAAAGTGTTTCGTCATCTACTTCAGCTAAAACCTGGTAAGTTTTTAGAAGGTATAAAGACATAATATACTGACGAACAATTACAAAAGCGAAATCTGTATTGGGTTGTTCGGTTAGCATAAAGTTCTGAAACTCACGCTCTGGCCTTCTAAAAGCAATATCGTCTGCAGAACGAGAACCACCTTCTAATTTAGCTGCATAAATCAACAATGCTTCTGCCTGTCCTAAGAGGTCTAAGCCTAAATTAATTTGTGCAATATCCTCTTCTAAAAAAGGACCATTACTACACAATTCAGATTGGCGGTGTGCCATTATTAAACAGTGGTCACCTAGTCTGATGCAAAATTTAGATAAATTTAAATTATCCATTCTTACATATTTTTTAGCCCATCGGGAAGTTCATAAAAAGTCGGGTGACGGTAAACTTTATCGTCTGATGGATCGAAAAAGCTTTCATCATCTGCCGAATCTACTGCTACAATAGCGTCTGCAGGAACTACCCACATACCTCTACCTTCAGCTCTACGCGTATACAAATCGCGTGCATTCTGTATAGCCATTTCTTTATCGTAGGCATGTACAGAACCGAAATGTTTAAAAGGAAGTCCTTTTTTAGTTTGGATAAATACTTCCCAAAGCTGTCCTTGTGTATCTTTTACTTCACTCATCTTTTATTTCTTTGCTTGTTTTTGGGCATAAGCTGCAGCAGCTTTACGTACCCATTCGCCATCGGTATGTGCTTTTTTATGGTGTTTTAATCGCTTTATATTACAAGGACCTCCACCTTTTACAACCGACCAAAATTCATCCCAATCAATCTCACCAAAATCGTAAGACTTCTCTTCTTCATTCCATTTTAAATCTTTGTCTGGAATAGTAAGGCCTATTAACTCAGCCTGAGAAACTGTTTTATCGATAAAACGTTTTCTCAACACATCGTTAGACTCTCTTTTAATTTTCCATTTCATAGCATTTCCAGATCTTGGAGAATCGCTATCGTGCGGACCAAACATCATTAATGAAGGCCACCAAAAACGGTTTAAAGAATCTTGTGCCATCGCTCTTTGTTCTGGAGTTCCAGCAGCCATAGTAGCGATAATTTCATAACCTTGACGCTGATGAAAACTTTCTTCTTTACAGATCTTTACCATAGCTCTAGAGTACGGACCGTAAGAAGTCTTTTGTAGTGAAACCTGATTTGTAATTGCAGCACCATCTACCAACCAACCAATAGCTCCCATATCTGCCCATGTTAGTGCAGGGTAGTTAAAAATACTAGCGTATTTAGCTTTTCCTTGGTGTAGCTTTTCGATTAATTCATCGCGTGTTATACCCAGAGTTTCAGTGGCACTGTATAAATACAAACCATGTCCGGCCTCATCTTGTACCTTAGCTAAAAGAATTTTCTTAGCTCTCAAACTCGGAGCCCTAGTAATCCAATTCCCTTCTGGTTGCATTCCTATAACTTCGGAATGTGCATGTTGCGACATTTGTCTGATTAAATGCTTGCGATATTCCTCGGGCATACTATCGCGCGGTTCTATCTTGTCGTTTGCATCAATTCGTTCTTGAAAAAGAACATCTAATTCTTCTGCTCCCATCTGTTTTTTATTCTTCGTGTTCGTGCCCCCAAGTATCTAATTCCTCTTTTGACCATAGCTCTGGAAAAAAGATTCGTTTTTGATATTTAGGATGCATGTATTTTTTCCAAGGACTTCCACCAGTTGCCGCTACAGCCTTACCACTAGACTCAAGGTAGTGCTCTGCGGTACGGTAGTGTGTCATCGTCCATTTAATATTAATCTTATTGTCTAAAGCTTTCATCGCTTTAATCAGTTTAGGGCTCTTTTTATCTTCCTCACTTAGAGAATTATAAACAGCTCTTAAATTTTTAGTCTCGTATTCTTTAGCGGTATCTAATAACTCTTTTCCATATTTCTCTTCGAACATAGAAAGCATTAAAGTCTTCTCTCCTGTTTTATGGTTTTTCCCTGCAGCTTGCCAATAAAGGTTCTCTATTTTGGCCTGCAGCCCCACAAACTCATCTGCTTTGTGTTTATATCGAGCATCGATAAGATTGTTTAAATCGGTACAAGCAATTTCAATTTTTCTGTATTGTACCGATTGGAATCCACTAGCAGGAGTTAAGGCATCTCTAAACTTCATATACTGCTCTACTTCCATTCCATATTTCATAATGGCAAAAGAAGAAATTAGCACATCAAAATACCTATTGATACGACCTAATCGATTAACAAAAAAATCGAGTTCTATATTTTCTGAATTGGCTACTTGCTCAATTTCAGAAAGAATCATTTTAAAAAGCAATTCATTTACCTGATGGTACATGATAAACACGTTTTCATCTGGTATATCGGTCTTCGGTTTTTGTAAAGCCAATAAAGTATCAACCTCACAATAGTCCCAGTAATTAACCGGTTTTGTATAACGCATACCCGAAAGGTAGGTGTCAGGATTTTCTCCTAAAGCTTCGTATTTACTATTGATTTCTTCAATCAAATCTTTCTGACTCATAAAATTCTTTTAAAATAAGTTTCAATCCGACCTATTTTGTAGGCATTTTCAAAAGTACTAATTATCATGCTAACAAACTTATGATATTTCTCAGTAGGAGGTGCGCTGTAATCATAATTATTAAGCACTAAAAAACACCTTTTACAGTAGGGAATCTAAAGATTCTAAACCTATGAGTTTTTCACTTGTAAAGCCTTCTGCATAATTCACTCCTATTAACCTACCCAAATCGGAAGCTCTATAAGAAACGCTGTCTATAAATTGCTTTGATGAAATAGGGGTTTCTTGCTCATTAGATTTAGGATCGAAAAACTGAGATTTATAAGCTTTTACAGCCATAAGCTTAGTTTCTATTTCTTGTGAAATATCAATTACAAAATCTGGTTTTATGGGTTGCCACTGTATATAATGCAAAACCTGAGCAGGGCGCCAAGCTTTTTGTTCCAATCCCTGGAAACTTGTTTTTATTTTTGGTAAACCAGCCAAAAAACAAGCTGTAGATACCAAACTAGCGGAGCGAGCATGATCAGGGTGCCTATCTTTAATGGCATTACAAAGCACTATTTTTGGTTGGTACTTTCTAATTTCCCTTACCAAAGCTAACTGGTATTGCTTATTATCAGCTGACACAAAACCATCTTCAAAATTTAGATTTTCTCTAAAGTTCAAGCCTAATATTTTTGCGGCATCAGCAGCTTCTTCTGCTCTAATTTCAGAAGTACCTCTAGTACCTAGTTCTCCTTGACTTAAGTCTATAGCACCAACAGAGAAACCTAATTTTATATGTTTACTAATAGTACCGGCGCATCCCAACTCTATATCGTCGGGATGTACACCAATAGCTAATATGTCAATTTTATTAATCATTCATCAATTTCTTGTAGCGTATTCTTTTTGGCTCAGAAATCCCTAAACGCTTTAATTTATTCTCTTCATAATCCGAATAAGAACCTTCAAAGTACTTCACCTCAGAATCACCTTCAAAAGCAAGAATATGTGTACAAACTCTATCTAAGAACCATCTATCGTGAGAAATTATTACCGCACAACCTGCAAAATTTTCTAGACCTTCTTCTAAGGCTCTAAGTGTATTTACATCTAAATCGTTGGTAGGCTCATCTAATAGAAGCACGTTTCCTTCTTGCTTTAAAGCCATGGCTAAATGCAAACGGTTACGCTCTCCACCAGAAAGAACTTTTACTTTTTTGTTTTGGTCTTGGCCACCAAAGTTAAAACGAGATACATAGGCACGAGAATTTAACTTCACACCACCCATTTCCATATTGTCTAGTCCATCTGCAATATTTTCGAATACTGTTTTTTCAGGGTCTATAGATTTGTGGTCTTGGTCTACATAAGAGACTTTTACCGTTTCACCAACTTCAAAGGTACCCGAATCAGGAGTTTCTAATCCCATAATCATACGGAACATAGTGGTCTTACCAGCACCGTTAGGCCCAATAATACCAACTATTCCTGCTGGAGGTAAACTGAAATTTAAATCGCCGTAAAGCAATTTCCCATCAAATCCTTTACTTACGTTTTTAGCTTCAATTACATTGGTACCTAAACGTGGACCTGAAGGAATAAAGATTTCTAATTTTTGTTCTTTATCCTTTGTTTCTTGAGCCAATAATTGTTGGTAATTATTTAAACGCGCCTTACTTTTAGCATGACGAGCTTTTGGTGCCATACGTACCCAGTCGAGTTCGCGTTGCAATGTTTTTTGTCTCTTCGAATCTTGTTTTTCTTCTTGAGAAAGACGTTTGGTCTTTTGTTCTAACCAGGTAGAGTAATTCCCTTTCCAAGGAATACCTTCTCCTCTATCTAATTCTAGAATCCATCCTGCTACATTATCCAAGAAATATCTATCGTGGGTAATGGCAATTACGGTTCCTTTATACTGTTGTAAGTGTATCTCTAACCACTGTACAGACTCTGCATCCAAGTGGTTGGTAGGTTCATCTAATAACAATACATCTGGAGCTTTAAGTAATAATCTACAAAGTGCTACACGACGACGTTCACCACCAGAAAGGTTTTTCACCAAGGCATCTCCTTCCGGAGTTCTCAGGGCGTCCATAGCTCGTTCGAGTTTAGAGTCTAACTCCCATGCACCTTTAGCATCAATAATATCTTGTAGTTCACCTTGACGGTCTATTAGCTTTTGAAATGCATCTGGATCGTCCATTATATCAGGTTCCCCAAATTTATCGTTAATCGCATTAAATTCATCTAATACATCAACCACGTCTTGTACCCCTTCGCGTACAATTTCCATCACCGTTTTAGTTTCATCTAAAATAGGCTCTTGTTCTAATAAACCAATCGAGAAATCATTATCGGAATATATCTCTCCTTTATAGTCTTTATCTACCCCAGCAATAATTTTTAATAAGGTAGACTTACCAGAACCGTTTAAACCGATGATACCTATCTTAGCACCGTAGAAGAAAGAAAGATTAATGTTTTTTATGATCTGTTTCCCGCTTGGAATAAGCTTAGAAACTTTATGCATTCCGAATATGACTTTTTTATCGTCTGACATGTGGTATATTTTGTGAATTCTAGTTATTTATTTGAAGGACAAATTTAAACTAAAATTCCTTAAAAAGGAATACTCCCCACATAAAGAGGGAGTAAAAACAAATCAACAACGAAAAACAAAAAAACTTTATCTATTAGGCGATTAAGAAGCCGAGAGCCCTTAGGCTTTACCCTCTAATTTTAGGGTCGAGTATATAATAGAGTGAATCGGTAAATATGGTAATCACAACAAAACATAAAGAAAGTGTTAATACAGCACCCATTACCACAGGTAAATCGAGGTAGTTTAGTGCATATACAATTTCTTTACCGAGTCCGTTCCATCCAAAAATAAATTCTACAAATACGGCCCCAGCCAACATAGATGCTAACCAGCCAGAAGCAGAGGTTACTACAGGATTAAGTGCATTTGGCAAAGCATGTACAAATAGAATTCTAAAAGAAGACAATCCCTTTGCTTTTGCTGTACGTATATAATCCTCACCCAAAGTGTCGAGTACAGAATTTCGTGTTAACTGCATAACCACAGCTAAAGGACGAATACCTAAGGTTATAGCTGGTAGAATTAAATTCTTTAATACAATCTTCTCTCCCCTACCATAATCGTCTACCTCATACAAGCTACCAGTCATAGATAATCCCGTGTATTCTTGGTAGATAAAACCAAATATCCAAGCAATTAAAATAGCCGAGAAAAAGGAAGGTAATGCCATACCCAACACTGCAATACTAGAGAGGAATTGATCTATAAATTTATGTTTATGCACAGCGCTAAACACTCCTAATGAAATTCCTAAAAACAAGGCTATACTCATTGAGGCAATTGCTAAAACAAAGGTATTGGGAAGGGTATTAGCAATAATTGAACTTACCGACACTCCCTTGCGGACAAAAGACTCTCGTAAATACGGTTCTTTTAAAACAATTCGGTAAGAATCCAAACTAAAGGAAGCTACTACAGCATAGGGATGATTAGAAATATTCGTAAAATCATCGACGTGGTTTCCGTGAAGTGATACAGGAGATAAATCGTTGATAAAATAGCAATACTGACTGGTAAGTGGTTTATCAAATCCATACTTCTTTTGAATTGCCAAGCGCATTTCTTCATTATCTCTCTGTCCAAGCATCATCCTTGAAGGGTCGCCGGGGAGGATAGAAAATAAACAAAAAACTAAACTCGCTACACCCCACATTACCAGCAGTGTATAAGCGAGTTTATTTACGATAGGTTTTAGCAATTTACTGTAGGTATTTAGCTCTTAACTCTTGCGAAGATGGAAAATCATTATGGTGCCACTTACCTACAATGGTCCCCTCTTGTAACCATAACATACTAGGATTAGAACGGATAATAGTTTTGAGAGTGGTTTCATCGGTAAAGTAAACAGGAAATGAAACTTCTGCCTGCTTCATCACAATATTCATCTGCGACTCTGTAGTAGCCGACATTGCTATTAAAGGAATACTATTGCTTTCTAGATTAACCATTATTTCCTCAACCTTTTGAAGACCCTGAAGATCAGATTTCGATAAATCATACATCACAAACAAAACGGCATTTTCTGCAGACAGTACAGAATCTGTAATATCTCCTAGCATATCCGACTCAATAGAGAAATCGTGTATCGGAGGATGGTCACCTTCGACAATTAATTTGGTTTCTCTGTCCACAAAAGTAGCCCCTTCTATTTCCCAGGGTTTATCTTCTGTAGCATATTCATTCACTTCACCATTTACCTCATACATCCATACATCTTCATATACATCTGCAATAGCATCTTCTGGTAAAACCATATCGTCAGCTATGTTTTTACCAATCGCATAAGGTCTATAATCTCTTACAGGAAGGTGCGAATAGGTATGGTACGAAAATGCCAAACAGGTTATTAAGGTTAGTGTAGCTAAAGCCCATTCTCTAATTTCCTTGACTAAAATTTTATTTACCAAGGCTACTAATAAAAACAAAGCAATGGTAAAATATACTGGAAACATCCATTCGATTACGAAATAAGAAAATAAACCTACCAATAGTAATGCTACAGGAAGCACCTTAATATTTTCTTTTTTAGTATGGTAATTAACTTTGTTGTGAAAAGCCACAATAACAAATATTAGAATACTTAATACAACATCTTTTGTAAACGACTCCCATGGAGTAAGTTTAATAGCATCGCCAAAACAACCACAGTCTGTAACTTTATTAAAGTATGCCGAATAAAAGGTTAATCCATCAAAAAACAGGATCATAGCTAATAAGGAAAATGCCGTTAAACGCATTTTAGCACCTACCAACACAGCTAAACCAAGCATTATTTCTGCAATACAAATAAACACAGCCAAGGGCAAAGTATAGTCTAGCATAAAAGGAAGATCCAATACATCGGCAGCAAAATAGTCGTGTAGTTTAAATGAAAAACCTACTGCATCGTTGGCTTTTATTAAACCAGAAACAATAAATAAGACACCTACGAGGGTACGAGCAATCGTTGTGATTTTTTGCATGTTATTCTAGTTCTAAATGAATTAAGGCGAAAACAGCATAATTTACCATATCGAAATAGTTGGCATCTATACCTTCGCTAACTAAAGTTTTCCCTTTATTATCTTCTATTTGTTTTACACGCAATAATTTCTGGAGTATCAAATCTGTTAAAGAGCTAACTCTCATTTCTCTCCACGCCTCTCCATAGTCATGGTTTTTAGCTTCCATTAAGTCTTTCGATTCTTTGGCAAAGTGCTTATAAGCTTTTACTGCTTGCTCAACATTTAAATCGGGTTGCTCTACCACTCCTTTTTCTAGCTGTATTAGAGCCATTATAGAATAGTTTAAGATTCCAATAAACTCCGAAGCTATACCTTCATCTACCCTCTGAACACCTTTATTCTCAATACTTCTTATACGTTGTGCCTTAATAAAAATTTGGTCGGTTAGAGAAGGTAATCTCAAAATCCGCCATGCACTACCATAGTCTTTCATTTTCTTTTCGAAAAGTGAAGAACATTTATCAATTACCTGATCGTATTGTTGTGCTGTTTTACTCATTAGAATTGAAGCTATAGAAGAATTATTTTTTACTTTTGATGCTAAAGTAATCGTTTATTTATTTAAAAAAAATAATTCCTTGAAAAGAACAATCAATTGTAAGGGAAATTTAATTGATTTAAGTATTCCTAAAGTAATGGGGATTTTAAATCTCACTCCTGATTCTTTTTATTCTAAAAGTAGAACCTTAGAAAACAAGCACTTACTACAAAGAGTAAGTACAATGCTCGTAGAAGGAGCTACCTTTATTGATATAGGGGCGTACTCCTCTCGACCTGGAGCTAAGTTCGTCTCTATAGAGGAAGAAAAGAAACGCTTACTCCCTGCATTAGAACAAATCGTTAAAGAATTCCCTGAAATATTAATTTCGGTGGATACATTTAGAGCTTCGGTAGCTTCTGCAGCAATTGATAGAGGTGCCTGTATGGTAAATGATATTTCTGGTGGAAATTTAGACAAGGAGATGTTTGCATTAATAGCAGAAAAACAAGTTCCTTATATATTAATGCATATGCGCGGAACCCCCGAAACAATGACGGGTTTAAATAACTACGAAAATTTAATTCTAGAGTGTATCTCTGAGCTCCAACAAAAGGTGAAAACACTTAACCATTTAGGCGTAAACGATCTTATAATAGACCCTGGCTTGGGTTTTGCTAAAGACATAAATCAGAATTTTGAAATTGTAAAAAACTTAAAAAACTTCCATATTTTAGGTCATCCTATACTTGTTGGAGCTTCTCGTAAATCAATGATTTACAAACTACTAAACACAAAACCAGAAGAAGCATTAAATGGTAGCACGGTTGTACATACAGCAAGCCTACTTAACGGAGCTTCTATTCTTAGGGTACACGATGTTAAAGCTGCCGTAGAAGCAGTAAAAATTACTAACTTGTTGAAAAATTAGAATTTGGGATTTTTAGATTTCGACTTATTAGATTTACTAGATATTATTCTAGTAACGGCCTTATTAAATCAGTTGTATAAACTGGTTCAAGGTACCGTAGCCATTAAAATATTCTTTGGTCTTGCGGCAACTTATTTATTCTGGAAGCTTGTTGGAGCTCTACAAATGGAGGTTCTAAGTGAGATACTAGGACAGTTTATTGGTGTGGGGGTACTAGCTGTAATCATCGTATTCCAGCAGGAAATACGCAAGTTCCTTTTAATGATTGGTACCACTAATTTCTCTAATAAGGGAACCATTTTTAAGTGGATTTCTAAACCTCAAAAAGCGATAGCTCTCGATATAGCATCTATACAAAAGGCATTTAGTTCGCTATCGAAAACCAAAACCGGAGCCTTAATAGTTATTACCCGACATACAGAATTAGGTACTTATGAAGAGACGGGTAAAAAAATTAACTCTGCGGTAGGTGCTGCTGTACTAGAGAGTATATTCTTTAAAAATAGCCCTTTGCACGATGGTGCCGTAATTATTCGTAAAAACGAAATTATTGCAGCGAGCTGTGTGCTTCCGGTATCCGATATTGTAAGCTTACCCACACATATGGGACTTAGACATAGAGCTGCAGCAAGTATTACCGAAATGACCGATGCATTGGCAATAATAGTTTCTGAGGAAACTGGGCGTGTAGCGTACTTTAAAAAAGGTCGCTTAAAAGAAAACATAAGTTTAGAAGATTTAGACCAGTTCTTATGTAGAGACCTTAAAAATATTTAAGGAGCTAAACGTTCAATTTGCCATACTCCATTTACTTCTTTATAGGAGAAACGATCGTGCAAACGTGAAGAACGTCCTTGCCAGAACTCAACTGAAGTAGGTTTTAATACATAACCTCCCCAATTTTCAGGTTTTGGAATTTCCTTATTTTCATACAAGCTTTCAAGTCTTTCTACTTCTATAGTTAAATCTTCTCGATTAGCAACAACCGAGCTTTGGTTAGAAGCTAAAGCAGAGATCTGGCTCGCACGGGGACGAGAGTGAAAGTATGCTTCTGACAAAGAAGCATCAATTTTTTCTACTGTCCCAGTAACACGTATTTGTTGCTCTAGTTCAGACCAGAAAAAAGTTAAACACGCATTGGGATTTAATGCTAATTGTACTCCTTTAGAACTTCCATAATTAGTGAAAAATGAAAACCCACCATATTCTATACCTTTTAACAGTAAAACACGAGCACTGGGAATACCGCGTTCTGAAACTGTAGAAAGCACCATAGCATTAACTTCAGAAACATCATTCTCTAAAGCCCTATTAAACCAATCTTTAAACTGGTCCATTGGATTATCTCGTAAGCCAAATTCATCTATTGAAAATTTGGTGTAATCAGTTCTAATATTGGCAATATCCTTCATGAGTATTGAATCGGTTTATGCAAAAGTAAACATAGAATTTGGAATCAAAAATGATAAAACTTATATTTAAAATGAATTTGATGGAAATTAAACATTTTGATGATATGAAAGCGGTAATAAAAAAAACGATAAACAAAGGTAAACTACTTATTTCCCAACCACTTATAAACGATGAGTTCTTTCACAACTCAGTAGTATTTCTCTCGGAATACTCCACTGACGGTATCGTCGGTTTTATCGTAAACAAACCATTAAACTTTAATATTTCTGATTTAATTGCCGGGTTTCCAGAATTCGACACCACAATTTTTTATGGAGGCCCAGTAGAAAAAGATAGTATGTATTTTATCCATCGTGTACCCGAAAAAATTACAGGAAGTGTACATATCACAAAAGATTTATACTGGGGTGGCAGTTTTGATCAAGTAAAATCTTTAATTGAAAATGGAAATCTTCAAACCGACGAGATTAGGTTCTTTTTAGGCTATTCTGGCTGGGTCAAAGAGCAACTAGACAAGGAAATTAGTTCAGAATCGTGGATCGTAGACGAAACGGAAGAATCTTTATTCGACTGGGATATAGAATCTTTATGGAAAGATCGACTAAAAAGCCAAGGTAAAACATTTCAATTATGGGAAAATGCCCCCCAAGACATACGACTCAATTAGATTATAAGGCTAAAAATTTCTCTTTAACACCCGAACTAAACTCATTGGTATACACTTTCTTTTTATAGGACTTCACCCATTGTATGCCTTTAATAGAATTGCTTAAAAAAACCTCATCTGCTTTAATAAGCTCAAACGGTTTCATTTCTTTTTCAATAATTTCAATCCCCCAACTGGCTGCATTCTCAAAAAGATGCTTTCTTATTATCCCATCTACACAACCTGAAGAAATAGGCGGAGTGTATACTACTCCCTCTTTAAGTACGTATAGATTAGAAGCTGTAGTTTCACAAATAAAAGATTCTGTGTTTAATATAATAGCTTCATCTAAATTATTCTCGGAGGCATAAATAGCCGATAATACACTAACAATAGAGTTTACTCCTTTGGTATTCGACAAAGGCTGTGATGGCTTTAAATGATCGTGAAAAACATCAATTACAAGACCCTCTGTACAAGTTTCTACTTTAATCTGCTCTACTTCAATTAAGTATTCTAAAGTTCGATCTACAGGCTTATATAAACCTCCGTTAGTTCTAAAAACACTCAGTCGTACACGAACTTTATTAGAACTTAATCCAGCAGAAGAAATCGTTTTGATAATTTCTTGCTCCATAAAATCCATATTCAAATGAATAGGGATTTCCATCCTTAAAAGACAAGCTCCGCCCATCATCCTAAAATAATGATCTTCCCAGAATTGAAGTACTCCCTTATCGAATAAGATTGTTTCAAACAATTGATCACCGTATAAAAATGCTCTATTACCAGCAGTAAAAACAGCTTCAGATTTAGATAAAAGGGTTCCGTTTAAATTGATCATTATAAAGAAGTAAGTACGTTAAGATTAGAGTTAGCTTTAATAAGAATACCTTTTAAGTTTACCTTTTCTGCGGCTAAAATATCACGTGGACTATCACCTATTAAAAAAGAAGCCGATGTATCGACACGGTATTTAGCAATAATTTTTTCGAGCATTAAGGAGTCAGGTTTCCTACAGATACACGCTTCTATTAAATGATGATGCGGGCAAAAGGAAATGGTTAATAGATTTAGATTGCGTTCTAAAAACCAAGCATCTAAAAATGCATTAATTTTATATACATGTTCTTTAGAATAGCGTTGTTTAGAGATACCTCCTTGATTGGTAACAATTGCAAAAGAATAGCCCTTTTCTGCCCAGAATTTTAATGCCGATTCTAAACCTGGATTAATAACAAAAGACGCTAGATTATATACATAATCACCAATTTCCTGGTTTATGACTCCGTCACGATCTAAAAAAACTACTTTTTTCATAGCACAAAAATAGACTTATAAATTCTATAAATTAAGCTGGAGAACTAATTACTTTTTCTGGGTATAAAGCATTTCCATATGTGGAATATTATCTTCTAAATAAACATCTCCTAAGGCTCTAAAACCTAAAGATCTATAAAACGGAAGAAGGTATTGCTGAGCAGAAATACGAATACTCTTCCCAGTATAATAGGAGTTACAAAATTCTATACCTCGCTCCATTAGTTCTATTCCGTAGCCATTCTTACGATAACTGAGCTTTGTTAAAACCCTCCCTATAGAGGGTTCTTTATAAGAAACTCCAGGAGAAACAATTCTTAAATAGGCAACTAAAACCTCCTTATCGTATGCAAATAGATGGTGAGACTTTTTATCCTTCTGGTCGCAGTCTTGGTAAGGGCAGTCTTGCTCCACAACAAATACCGCCTGTCTTAGCTGGTACATATCAAAAAGTTGAATTGTAGACAAGTCCTTAAAAGCAGAAAGGGTCCATTGTAATTTGGGCATGAGCACTAATTTAAAAAGCATAAAAAAAGCCTCCCATTTGATTGGGAGGCTTTAAATTATTTAAGCATTGTTACAGGATTCTGTAAGTATGTTTTAAGTGTATTAAGGAATGCTGCTCCCGACGCACCATCTACAACACGATGGTCACAAGAAAGGGTCAGTTTCATTATATTACCTGGTACTACCTGTCCGTCTTTTACTACGGGTACTTGTTGTATACCACCCACAGCAAGTATACAAGCATCAGGGGTATTTATAATAGCTGTAAATTCATCTATTCCAAACATTCCTAAGTTAGATATAGTGAAAGTACTTCCCTCCCAGTCGGCAGGTTGTAATTTTTTACTTTTAGCTTTCTGTGCAAAATCTTTAACCTCAGCAGATATATCAGATAGAGACTTGGTATCTGTATAGCGTACTACAGGAACTAAAAGACCATCTTCTACAGCAATGGCAACACCAACATTAACATGCTTATTGCGGCGTATAACATCTGCTCTCCACGAAGAATTCACCGTTGGGTGTTCTCTAAGTGCCATAGCACAAGCTTTAACTACTAAATCGTTGAACGATACTTTAGTGTCTGGCAAAGAATTAATTGCTTTTCGTGCAGCAATAGCATTATCCATATCTACCGAAATAGAAAGGTAAAAATGAGGAGCTGTAAATTTAGACTCCGCTAGTCTACGAGCTATAACCTTACGCATTTGCGAAACAGGTTCTTCCGTAAACGACTCTTGGAATGCTACAGTATTGGTTGTAGGAGCTTGGTAATTGTCAATATCTCTTTTGATTATTCTACCACCATCACCAGAACCAGCAACAGAAGCAATATCAAGACCTTTTTCCTCAGCTAATCGCTTAGCTAATGGTGAAGCTACTGTTCTACCGTCGGTAGACTTTACAGCTTTTACAGGTGTAGGAGCTGGTGTTGCTACAGGAGCTACTTCAATTTTTGTTTCAGCTACAGGAGCTACTTCTTCTTTTACTTCAGTTGCAACAGGAGTAGCATCGCTTTCAATTAAAGCCGTTACATCTTCTCCTTGTTCTCCTAAAATAGCAAGTATACAATCTACAGGAGCTGTTTCAGACTCTCCCACTCCGATATGTAATAACACACCTTCTTGGAAAGATTCAAACTCCATTGTTGCTTTATCAGTTTCAATTTCTGCTAGTAAATCACCTTCAGAAATAGCATCACCTACATTTTTATGCCACTTCGCTACTGTACCTTCGGTCATAGTATCGCTCAAACGCGGCATGCGTACGATTTCAGCCATAATTTAGTCTTTTATAAAAGGATATTCCTCTGCGTAAACATTTTTATATAGAGAATCATTCGATGGGAATGGAGACTCTTCGGCAAAATTTACAGCTTCTTGAACTGTAGATTTAACATCTGCTTGAATGGCTAGAATCTCATCTTCTGAAGCCCATTTCTTTTTCTTGATCACTTCAAGAACCTTAGTAATAGGATCAATTTTTTGGTATTCTGCAACTTCGTCTTTAGTACGGTATTTTTGAGCATCCGACATAGAGTGCCCTTTATAACGGTAGGTTTTCATTTCTAAGAATGTAGGGCCTTCACCTTTACGAGCTCTATCAACAGCCTCTTTTACTGCTTCTGCAACTGCTATAGGATCCATACCATCTACAGGAGCACTAGGCATCTCGTAAGCCAAACCAATTTTCCAAATATCAGAATGGTTAGAGGTACGTTCTACAGAAGTTCCCATGGCATAGCCATTATTTTCACAAATAAAGACTACAGGAATTTTCCACAACATAGCCATATTAAAGGTTTCGTGTATTGCTCCTTGACGAACAGCACCGTCTCCCATATAACAAAGTGTTACTGCATCAGAACCATTATACTTATCTGCAAATGCAATTCCGGCTCCTAGAGGAACTTGTCCACCTACGATACCATGACCTCCAAAGAAATTAAATTCTTTAGAAAACATATGCATAGACCCACCTTTACCACCAGAACAACCAGTAGCTTTTCCGTAAAGTTCAGCCATAATAGCATTAGGGCTTACACCCATAGCAATAGGTTGAACATGGTCTCTATAAGCTGTAATCATTTTATCTTTTGAAGGGTCGATTGCCTTTATAGAACCTGCCAATACTGCTTCCTGACCGTTATATAGGTGCAAGAAACCTCTTATTTTCTGCTGTATATAAAGTGCGCTTGTTTTATCTTCGAACTTTCTCCAAAGTAGCATATCTGAATACCACTTTAAATACGTTTCTTTCGTAAACTTCAACTTTGCCATTTCTTCTAATTTTGGGTTGCAAATGTACTAATTTTTGTTGATTCAACTAACATTCTGCAATGCATCACAATTAAATGGAATAGGCAGTAAATCTTTGATTGAATCAAATTCAACAAACTGATTATCACCACCTTTTAACAGCACTTTAATATTGGTATTTTGTTTGTGCTCAAACTCCATCATCGATTGACGGCATGCTCCACAGGGAGCAAGTAAGTCATTGATGTCAAATTGTGATGAACTCGCCGTTATAGCAATCGATAAAATCTTTTTTGATGGATGTAGAGAACCACAGGTGAAAATTGCAACCCTTTCTGCACATAAACCCGATGGGTAAGCAGCATTCTCCTGGTTTGAACCCAAAACAATTTCTCCGGATTCTAGTAATATAGCTGCCCCAACTCTAAAATTAGAATAAGGTGAATGAGAGCTTTCTTGCGCTTTTTCAGAATGACAAATTAATATAGCTTGTTGTTCGGAAAGCTCTGTACTTTCATATTCGGTATACCGAATGGTAATCTCTCTCTGTTTCATTAGATCTATTATTAAAACAAAAAAATAGCGCTACTATAAATACCTCTTCTGCCAGGAATCTTTAAGAGGAAGTTCCCATTTTGTAGAAAGGTCTTCTTTATTTGCTATAAGATTATTGAATACTACCGTATCTGCATTTACTACCCCAGCAGCGATAAGTGCTTTAAATTCTTTTACAGAACTTAAGCTTACCTTATCATCGACTTTATAAGCGATTGAAAATCGATCGAAAAAACTCAAGTTAAATGCAGCACCTAAAGACTCAAAAAGAGCAGTAAGTGAACTTATTGAACAACCAGAAGCAGACTGAACCTTCTCGTCTACTGCGACTATAACAGAGCAGTTATTTTTAATTTCAAAAGATCCATATAAAGCAGTACCATGCGTTTGCCATCCTGCTATAAAAGAACCTAGTTTAGTATTGATCTCTTCTTGTTCGGTTATATTTAAAAGCCGGTTAGACTGAAATACCCACACCCTACTTAATGGATTCATATGACTAAAAGAAACAGCCATTATAAATCGTTCGCGGTAGCAATCATTTCCGCTAGGTCCATTACTTCTACCTCGTCTTCTTTTTCCTTATTTTTTACTCCGTCGGTCATCATAGTATTACAGAAAGGACAACCGGTAGCAATAATATCGGGTTTAGTTTCTAGAGCTTCTTCAGTACGTTCAATGTTCACATCTTTATTCCCCTTTTCAGGCTCTTTAAACATTTGAGCACCACCTGCACCACAACAGAAACCGCGCGTTTTACAACGCCTCATCTCGACCAACTCAGCATCTAAGCTTTGTATTAATGAACGCGGAGCTTCATATACTTCATTTGCTCTACCTAAATAACAGGGATCGTGGAAAGTAATTTTCTTCCCTTTAAAAGCCCCACCTTCAACGGTAAGTCTTTCTTCATCAATAAGGGTCTGTAATAATTGAGTATGGTGAATAACTTCAAATTTACCACCTAACTCAGGGTATTCGTTTTTTATGGTATTAAAACAGTGAGGACAGGTAGTTACGATACGCTTAACTTCGTAGGCGTTCATTACTTCAATATTTGCCATTGCTTGCATTTGGAAAAGGAATTCATTTCCGGCTCTTTTAGCAGGGTCACCACTACAAGATTCTTCTGCTCCAAGTACAGCAAATTTATAATCCAAATGATTCAGGATTTTCACGAAGGCTTTAGTAATTTTTTTAGCTCTATCGTCGAAACTTCCGGCACAACCTACCCAAAAAAGCACATCAGGAGATTCTCCTTTCGCCATCATTTCTGCCATTGTAGGCACTACTAATTTTGTTGATATATTTTCCATTAGGCTTCGTCTTTCCAGTTTAAGCGATCTACAGCAGGGAATTGCCATGGGGCGCCATTATTTTCTACATTACTAAACATCATATTCAACTCTGTTGGAGCTGCAGATTCCTCCATCACCAAATACCTTCTCATATCGAGGATAATTGCTAATGGGTCGATGTTAAGTGGGCAGGCTTGAGTACAAGCATTACACGAGGTACAAGCCCACAATTCTTCTCTAGTGATATAATCGTCTAATAAGAATTTACCATCCTCATTATCGGGTCCATTTTTATCTAAGTTCGCTCCATACTCATCCAAACGATCTCTTGTATCCATCATTATTTTACGTGGAGAGAGTAATTTACCTGTTTGGTTTGCTGGACACTCAGAAGTACACCTTCCACATTCGGTACAGGTATATGCGTTCATCAGCTGCACCCAATTAAGGTCATTTACATCTTTAGCTCCAAATCGTTGAGGTTCCTCATCATCTGCGCCATCAGCTGGAGCAGCAAAAGGATCTGCATTAGGATCCATCATCATTTGAACCTCTGCTTTAACAGAAGCCATATTGGTAAAGGCACCTTTAGCATCTAATTTAGAATAGTAGGTATTTGGAAAAGCAAGTAAAATATGGAAGTGTTTAGAATAAGGTAAGTAGTTCATGAAACCTAAAATACCTAAGATATGAAACCACCATAAACCACGTTCCATTCCGTGAATAGTATCTATGGACATCCCTTCAAATAAAAATGCTATTTGTGAACTTATAGGGAAGGAACCGGCTTTTACATAATGGTCGGCTCCTAGGTTTTGTAAATTTAAATCTGCCGCTTGCATCAATAAGAAAGCAGACATTAACAGTACTTCAAACACAAGAATTAAGTTGGCATCGGTTTTTGGCCATCCATCCATCTCTTTCATTACAAACCTTTTTATCTGAATTATATTTCTACGGATGAGGAATATTAAACAAGATACAAGAACTAAGAAGGCTAAAATTTCGAATGAGCCGATTAAGAAATTGTAAAACCCACCTAAAAATGCAAATATTCTATGGGTACCAAAAAGCCCATCTATTACAATTTCGAGAACTTCAATATTAATAATTACAAATCCTATATAGACTAAAATATGTAATATCCCTGCTACAGGACGCACCACCATTTTCGATTGCCCTAGAGCAACCTTCGCCATGGTCTTCCATCGTTTAGCTGCATTGTCTGAACGATCTATATCGCGACCTATTAATATATTACGTCTAATTTTAAGTAAGTTCTTTCCAAAAAGAAAAGCTGCAGCTCCAAGACAAAGAGCGAAAATAAGGTTACTAATTCCCATATTTGGTTTTTTAGTTTATTGTATCAGTGGGAGAATTTTTACGACCAAAAAGAGAAAAGTGCACATAGCGTTTAGGGTTCTCTCTCATATCTTGTAAAAGAAGTTCTAACTCAGCTAAAGAAGCATTCATTTCGGTGTATAAGTCATCCTCTTTAATAAGTTTCCCCAGGCTACCGTTTCCGGCTTTTACATCTGCAATAACAGTATTTAAATCGGTCATCGTTTGGTTTAGTTTAGCAATAGCTTCATCTACATTAGCCTTAACTAAATCTTCTGTAAACACATTCATGTTTTTTAATATAGATGTAATTTCATCTCTTTGGGAAGTAAATACGGTAGAGAGCGTATCTATATTTTCTACTGCATGAGTTAAAGTATTGTGGTTGGCAGAGATTAACAAAGAAGCTTTATCGGTTAAGGTAGTAATAGAACGCAAAGTAGAATCTAGCACACTTACTAATTTTTCGGTTCCGGCCTTAATAGGTACAAATTGTTTTGTTACCTGTTCGGTTAGGGATATTTGAATGTCTCCAGCTAGGGTATCTCCAGGTGAAGCCATTAATTTGGATGAGCCTAAATCAACCTGTAAGCCTTTGGCCCCCATTATATCCATATCGTAAATACGAACCTTTGTATCTGAAGTAAATTCTACGGGTTTAGAAATATGAAAAGCGACTAATAAAGGACCACTTAAAGAGTAGTCGAAGGTAATATCTGTTACCTGCCCAATTTTAAAACCGTTGATAGTTACCGGCTGACCTACTTCTAAACCATGAACATTTTCATAAAAAGCATAGTAATCTCTTTTTTGTGTAAAAATGTTCTTTCCTTTAAGGAAGTTGTATCCCCAAATAAAACAAATTACCGCTGCAAATGTGGTTAAACCTATTACAAGTTCTTTACTGTACTTCATTAGTTATAGTATTTGGTTTCAAAAATACAATTATTTTAGGAGTTCGATGACTTCAGAAACAGGGACTTTAGTACTATTATGCACGCCTACAATAAAGCAATCTTTAAACCCCTGATTTACAAGTTCTTTTTGATGTGTTTTTACTGTTTCTAAATTAGTAAACGAACCACTATAGTACTTATAAAGAGACGAATCGAGAATATAAAAAGGATTAGTCAATTTATTTAATTGTTGTTTTGACACTTCTTTAGAAGAGCTAAATACCTGAACCGAAAGGAATGAATTAGGATTAGACTTTAAGATACAAGCAGGTTCAGGGTTTTCAATCACTACTGGAGCATGTATAACTTTCTGAACCTCCGTAACATCTTTAAGAACTCCTTCTTGCTCCGATTTGTATTCTTTAAAAGCTCTATATATAGCCGAAGCCATATAGGTTTTACCTTGCTCAGAATTTAAAAAATCTTCCTCTTTAGGGTTGGTTAAAAATCCAAGTTCAACCAAAACAGAAGGCATAGCAACACGAGAAGTTACATATAAGGGTTCACGTTTTACACCTCTATCTCTACGGTTTACTCTTTCTCTAAATTGAGTTTGAATTTTGTCTGCTAGTAGAAGGCTATTCTTCTCATACATTTTTTGGTAAAGCGAAACTTCAATTTGGTATTCGGGGCTTTTAATATCGAAGTTTCCATAATTAAGCCTATCTTCTTCGGTAGCAATAACTGGGTTTTCCTTGATAGCTACCCTAGAGTGTTTTCCATGATTTACCCCTACCACAAAAGAAGAGCATCCAACAGCATTAGGACTGGTAAAAGCGTCGCAGTGAATAGAAATAAATAAGTCAGCCTTTTCGTTATTAGCCAATGCTGTACGTTCGTAAAGTTCAGGAAACACATCTTTATCACGCGTATAAACAACTTCTACATCAGGAAGACTCTCATTTATATAAGCACCTAATTTTAAGGCTACATCAAGAGCGATATCCTTTTCTTTAAGCTTATACCTTCCGGTACCTAAATTTCCAGGATCTTTACCTCCATGCCCTGCATCGATGATCACTTTTTTTAAAGCAACCTCATAATCTGCAGAAAATAAGTACGACCAAACAGGGACAGAATAAAGCACAAGAAATATCGCTATAATTCGTTTTAGCATCGGAACTTTTTTAATTAGTTTTGTACTGTTCGTGAACAACAAAAATAAAAAGAAAAATCACTTTTGTCTAAAAAGTCTCTATTTACTCTATTTTTAAGTATAACGCTCTTGTTTTCAGCTACACTAAGTGCTCAAACACAAGAAACTAAGGGAGACTCTACCGCTAATAAAAGTCCGTTCTTAGCCTCTAAGGTTCACTACTTTGCCACCGACTCTAGCATAATTTTACTCCAAGAAAAGAAAGTATTGCTTTACCACGAGGCACAGGTAAACTACGAAGAGATAGAACTCAAGGCTGAACACATTATTATTAACTGGAACGACAACACCGTTTATGCCATCGGTTTAGAAGATAGTACAGGTACAATTATCGGAAATCCGGTTTTCACAGAAGGTGGAAAAACTTATAATTGTGAAAGTATACTTTATAATTTCACTAGTAAGAAAGGAAAAATAAAGGGTATGAAAACCCAAGATGGTGATGGATATATTCACGGGGACAAGCTCAAGAAAACCGCCAACAACTCTATGTTTATAGAACATAGTAAATACACTACCTGTTCGGCAGATGAACCCCACTTTTATATAGGTGCAAAAAAGCTAAAAGTAATTCCAGGAAATAAAATTATTAGTGGCCCTGCAAACTTAGTGATTTCCGATATCCCTACACCACTGGTAGTACCCTTCGGGTTATTCCCAGTACAAAACAAACAAAGCTCTGGTTTTATAATGCCCACATACGGTTACTCTCCTAATAGAGGGTATAACTTTAGAAACGGAGGATGGTACTTTGCAATAAACGATTATTTCGACTTTGCACTTAGAGGAGATATTTTCACTCTGGGGTCCTGGCAACTAAAGGGGCAATCTTCCTACAAAAAGAAATACGCCTATAGTGGAAATATGAGTGTTAGCTATTCTAAGAACTTATTAGGTGAAGAAGGCTTATCTGATTTTGAAGATAAAAGAGACTTTTATATAAAATGGTCGCATAAACAAGATGGTAAGGCTCATCCCAACAGGCGATTTAATGCAAATGTAAATGCAGGTTCCAGTACATTTAATCAGTTCAACGCAAACCAGAACAACGATTATTTAAAAAACACTTTAAGCTCAACCGTTTCTTATAGTTATTCATGGCCATCAAAACCATATAATTTTTCTGCCAACTTAAGACACAGTCAAAACACGCAAACACATAAAGTTAGCTTGAGTTTACCAGAATTAAACTTTGGTATTAACACAGGTAATCCATTTAAAAGAAAAGTTTCTTCGGGTAAGCAAAGATGGTATGAGAAAATAAGAATGAGTTATACCGCAAATGCTAAAAACCAAATTGAAACTTTAGACAGCTTATTGTTCAGAAATGAGACAATAGACCAGATGAAATACGGAATAAAACACTTTATCCCGATAAGTAGTAATTTTAAAATCTTTAAGTATATAAACATTAGTCCAGCAGCAAAATACACCGAAAGATGGTATTTTAATAGAATAGAAAAATCGTGGAACGGTGAAGAGCAGTTAATAGAATCTGATACTATTGATGGTATGAGAGCAGTGAGAGATTTCACTAGCAGCGTAAGTATGAACACTAAAATCTATGGGCTGTATCAGTTTAAATCTGAAAAGATAAAAGCATTGAGACATGTATTTACCCCTAGTTTATCCTTCTCGTATCGTCCAGACTTTAGTAAGCAAGAGTATGGTTATTACGATTGGTCATTAGTAGATTCTACAGGAAACCAAAATGATGTTTACTCCTATTATGAAGAAGGGATTTACAATACGGCACCCAAAGGAAAGTATGGGAATGTAAATTTAAATATAGAGAACAATTTAGAGTTGAAAATAAAAACTCAAAACGATTCTATAGTAGAATATAAAAAAGTTGCTCTGTTTAAGAGCTTACGTTTTAACGGAAATTACAACCTAGCCTTAGATTCTTTCAACTTATCCAACCTTACTTTTAGTGGTAGGACCGAGTTACTTCCTAAAATGAATATTAAATTTAATGGATCATTAAATCCGTACCAGGTTAACGAAGAAGGTGAGCGTATAGAACAATTTGTGTGGAAAGATGAATATTCTATAGGTAGACTTACAAACTTCAACTTTACAATTAACTGGAATTTAAAAAGTTCAGAAAAAACTAAGCCTAAAGCGAAACCCAAAAATACTACTGAGCAAGAATGGAGCATGATACAAGATAATCCAGGCGATTATGTTGACTTTAATATCCCGTGGAATATTGGCTTGGATTATAGCTATGCTTACAGCAAACCTACTCTTGAAAAAACGGTACGTCAGACATTTAATATAAACGGTAATGTTCGACTTACCGAAAAGTGGAAAATAGGATTCCGTTCGGGTTACGATTTCGACTCTAAGAAAATATCCTATAGCTCTATAGACGTCTATAGGGACTTACACTGTTGGGAAATGCGATTTAACTGGATTCCGTTTGGATTCCGTCAAAGTTATAATATAAGTATCAATGTAAAGTCGTCTGTATTACAAGACTTAAAGCTCAATAAACGCAAGAGTTTTTACGATTTTTAAATACTAAAAAAAATCTTTAAATTCAACCTGATTCTATCAGATTCAATATGAAAAAAAACATAGCTATTCTTCGTGGAGGGAACTCCTCAGAAATTACCATTTCTATAAAAAGTGCTGCTGTTGTTTATGCACTTATAGACCGAGAATTATACACTCCTTTTTTAGTTCATATAGAAGGTGCAAATTGGTACGTGGTTAAAGGAGATGAAAAGCTAATAATCGATAAAAACGATTTTTCTTTTCAGTTAGAAAATTCAAAGATTAATTTTGAAGGAGTGTTCATGGCAATTCATGGAACTCCAGGTGAGGATGGAGTACTACAAGCATATTTCGACTTATTAAATATCCCATATAACTGCTGTGGGACTTTTGAAGCTTCCATAACCTTTAATAAAGCGATGTGTAATGCCCTACTTAAGCAATTCGATATTCCATCTGCAAAAGCCCTAATTCTAACTAAAAACCAGGAGTATAACCTACTACATATAGAAGAGCAAATTGGACTCCCTTGTTTTGTAAAACCCAATAGAGCAGGTTCCAGCTTTGGGGTATCTAAAGTTTCTGAAACTTCACAATTCGACAAAGCTATAAAAGAAGCTTTTGTACACGACGATCAAGTAATTATTGAGTCTTTTATAAACGGTACTGAAGTTACCTGTGGTATAATCCAAAAAGCAGGAGCACTAATCGCTTTACCTCTCACTGAAATATGCACAGAAAACGATTTTTTCGATTACGAAGCAAAGTACGAAGGGAAGTCACAAGAAATCACACCTGCACGGGTAAGCAATGCAGAAAGAGACCAGGTACAAACGCTAAGTAAAACCATTTATCAGACCTTAAACTTAAAAGGCATGGTACGTATGGATTATATCATTGAAGCTGGTAAAGCATACTTAATTGAAGTAAATACCATCCCTGGATTATCTGAAGAGAGTATTATCCCACAACAAGCCAAGGAATATGGATTGGACTTAAAAGAACTGTTCAGTCTCTCGCTAAGTAATATGTTTAATAATGATTAAACCTAAGCATACACATAGTAAAAAAGAACTTAGTGTTGCAGATTATATCAGCGGACTAGCAGATGGAAACATTAGTATTTTGGGCCGTGCAATAACCTTAGTTGAAAGTACCCGAATAGAACACCAAACACTAGCCCAAAACATACTAGAGCAGTGTATTGAAACTACGGGTAAATCTGTGAGAATTGGTATTACTGGAGTTCCTGGAGTAGGAAAAAGCACTTTTATAGAACGTTTTGGTACACACCTCACAGCAATGGGTAAAAAGGTGGCTGTACTTGCCATAGACCCTAGTAGCGAACAAGGTAGAGGTAGTATATTAGGTGATAAAACACGTATGGAAGCCCTTAGTATTGACCCCTTAGCTTTTATTAGACCTTCGCCAAATGCGGGTTCTTTAGGAGGGGTAGCTAGAAAAACCAGGGAGAGTATTTTATTGTGCGAAGCGGCAGGTTACGATGTTATAATTGTAGAAACTGTGGGTGTTGGACAGTCTGAAACAGCGGTACACTCTATGGTAGATTTCTTTTTATTATTAATGTTAGCAGGTGCAGGAGACGAGCTACAAGGAATAAAAAGAGGAATCATGGAGATGGCAGATACCCTTTGTATAACCAAAGCCGATGGAGACAATATAAACAAAAGCAAGTCTGCAGTAGGAGATTATAAAAGAGCCATTCACCTCTTCCCTGCCAAAACCAATAACTGGATTCCTAAGGTACTCACCTGCTCGGCATACGAGAATACCGGGATTGATGCTATTTGGAATACGGTAGATTCCTATACAAACCATTGTAAGTGTAATAATACTTTTGAAGAGAAAAGAAAAAAGCAAGCTCAGTTCTGGCTACACGAAAGTATACAAGAGCAATTAGGGAACTTTTTCTACCAAAAACCTGAGGTTAAAAATTTACTTCCTCAACTAGAAGAAAAAGTGCTTTCTGGAAAACTAAGCCCTTTTATTGCGGCACATAAACTAATAGATTTATTTAAAAAATAATGGATATACCTAACCAACTCGTTGAAGTACTCGATATAGCCATGGCAGGTTATAGAAAAGAAAATGAAGCTTTTGTAATTTCTATTCTTCACAAAGAGGAAGAGATACTTCAAATTATTAACAGAAATATGACAGCCGAAACAAAGTCTGAAACGGGTGAATTTGGTCTTGTACTGTCTGTGTATTTTGAAGTAGAAGCAGAAAAAGAAGCCTACTATCGTTTTACGCATTCGCATTTTAAATTCGACTCTACACTATCGCTAGACAGCACCGAAGAGCTAGCTTCCTATTTTTTACCCCTAGCTAATAATTCAGAAAAATCGGCTAAAATTATCTGTAAGCTACTCACTAAGGTATTTGAAATTAAAAGTGCACAAAATCTCGACTTTGAGATGTATGAGGTAGAAGGATGATGAAAATTGATTGTTACATATAAATCAAGGTTACAGGAACAAACACGCTCTGCCCCTCTTCTACAACAAATTTACAATCGTTAAATTCTGGTTCACTTAGACCAATACTCGGGTTATTGGAAAAGCCAAATCCTTCTTGTGGTATTAGGTTTAAGAAACCGCCCATATCCATTTCGCCATTTTCATTGGCATCGTGAAGAATACTTATTGCGTAAGTTCCAGGCTCCATAGAGTCTATTTCTACTAATACATCTGTTGCCGAAACCGAAAGTGTAGTATCTCTATAAAAAAGGGTTTCGGAGTTAAAGGTAGATGAAGAATTGTAAATCGCTATGGCTAAGTCTCCAGATAAATTCTCGAAATCATAAACCTCTAGGACTACTTTAGTATTTAACAAAAGACTGTCTATTATAGTAGTACCTTCTCCATTGTCGGTATCTTTAGTACAGCTAGAAAAACTCAAAACCAACAAACTAACTATTAGGAGGCTTGTATACTTCATTTCAATTATTTTTTAGGGCTTAAAAAGCAAATATAATTTTTTAAATTTAAAATATGAATAAACCTATTTTCATTCTTTTATTCGCTCTATTTTTTGAGTGTAAGGCTCAGCTACAAGACTCAATTCAGGTAGATGGAAAAACAATTGCTGTGGAGCTACTTAATGAAATCACACTAAGGCCCTTGAATTTAAATTCCTCAGAAAAAGTTAAATTTTATAGACTACGTAGAAAAGTCCATAAGGTTTATCCTTTTGCCGTAGCTGCAAAAAAACAATTACTAGAGCTTAATGAGGATTTAAAATTCACAGAGAACAAGAGACAGAGAAGAAGAATCTCTAAACTCCACGACAGGTGGATACAGGAAACATTTACTGCTGAAATTAAAAAACTA
This sequence comes from Flavobacteriales bacterium, assembly GCA_965183875.1. GTDB lineage: Bacteria > Bacteroidota > Bacteroidia > Flavobacteriales > UBA7430 > UBA6772. The sequence goes on from CBCYMK010000018.1 coordinate 141,557, forward strand.
ACTCGATCTGAAGGTCGCATATTAATTAAACTTATACATAGAGAAACGGAAACTACAGCCTATAACTTATTGCGCAATTATAGAAATGGGTTTACTGCTCTACTTTGGCAAAAACTAGCCAAATATTTCGATGGAGATTTAAAAGCTACTTACAATCCTGACACCTGTATAGAAGACGATTGGATAGAGCATATTATTTGGGAAAAGAGAAGGAATAAGTCTATTCTAAAAAAGAATCTATAAGACTAGGCGAAAGTGTCGTTTCACTTATTTCAAAGCCAAACCAGAAACACTCATTTTTTTGACTGCATTCAAAAAGTCATTTTTCTAATTGCCGTAGATGCTTAGTAAGATTGGGAAGCTCCGATTTCATGAGGAGATCACTCAACCGCACTTTGCATATACAAAAGAAGGAGAATGAGGTGTTGTAAGCATTGATTTTTTATTCGCAGCACTCCATTTTCAATGGCGCTCATGATTTTCAATTCGTTCTTTTTGATCAAGCAAAAAGGACTGCAACACGATTTTTTTAACTTTATTACTTTTATATCCTATAAATGTAGCATCCTGTAATGATAACGGACAAACATTTGATTCAGTTTTTACTTACGATTAATGGAGCGACAGCTACTCTAAGAAAGAATCTATAAGACTAGGCGAAAGTGTCGTTTCACATATTTCAAAGCCAAACCACTCTTGATGAGGTACATCGAATCCTACTCCGTTTAGGTAATTATTCAAAGCTAGGTTAAGACCTTCCCTATAGTCGGTATGATTTGCTCCTTGTTCATCTATATGAGTTAGATCATTTTGTGCAAATCCTTCAAATTTAGGTCCTGTAATTTTAATTCCAAAACGTTCAGGATCTTGTCCTACCGGACTGTGAATAGTAGTAGTAAACTGATGCCAAAAGGCAGATTGAATACAATTTGTTTCAAAAAGTTGGCGAACTACCTCTAGGGAATCTATAGTTTCTTGTTCTGTTTCTGTAGGAAAGCCATACATTAAATAGGCATGTACCATAATATTATGATCAGAAAAGGCTTTTGTTACTCTAGCAACCTGCGCAATATCTACCCCCTTTTTCATCTTCTTAAGCAATCTATCAGAAGCAACTTCTAAACCTCCTGTAACAGCAATACAACCCGATTTAGCGAGAAGAGCACAGAGCTCAGGAGTAAAAGTTTTTTCAAAACGAATATTAGTCCACCAGGTAATAAACACCTTGCGTTCTATTAATTTTTCTGCGAGCTGTCTTAACATTTTTGGAGGTGCAGCCTCATCAACAAAATGAAAGCCTCGCGTGCCTGTTTCTGCTATCAGAAGTTCAATTTTATTAACCAAATCATCTGCGGTTGTATTTTGATAATTTCCAATATAATCTAGGGATACATCACAAAAAGAACATTGTTTCCAATAACAACCGTGAGCTACAGTAAGTTTATTCCACCGCCCATCACTCCATAAACGATGCATAGGGTTCATCACATCTAAAAAGGACAGGTAGCTTTTTAAATTTAAATCTTTATAAGTAGGAGCAGGTAAATTTTTATGATGAAAAATAGTGTTAGGTAGCTTATTCTTAAAAGCGACCTCTTTATTTTCCAATATAAAGGTTCTTTCTAATTCGGAGGTATCAATTTTACCCGCTAAGTATTCGGTAATTTGTAAGAGTGGTCCTTCGCCGTCGTCTAAACAAATAAAATCTACAAATTTAAATATACGCGGGTCAGTAAGCGAACGCAGTTCAGTATTACAATAACCCCCACCAAAAGCAACTTTAATTTTTTTAAAGCGTTTTTTAATAAACTGAGCACAGCGTAATGCGGCAAATAAATTCCCTGGAAAAGGAATACTAAAACAAACTAAGTCCGGTTCATGTTCATCTAGCTTCCCCATTAACAAGAGCAATAACAATTGTTCAACTGAGGTAATATTGTATTTTAAATATTCTTCAATTTGATCGAAATTACTTGCAGAAGTAGCAATCTGTTCGGCATAACGAGTAAAGGAGAAAAACTCATCAACGTTAGCCTTAATAAAATCACCAAGTTCCTCTACAAATAGGGTGGCCATATGTTTGGCTTTGTCTAATACACCTAAATTTCCGAAAGCATAATCTAAATCTTCAGCCACTAGCTTTTCTACTCTATGTGCTGAGGGTAAAAATCCTGCATGTAGAATTTGATAAGCTGCAGTAACATTTTGATTTTGCAAATAGGAAATTACAAAATCAACCTTATCTATATAATCTTCCTTTTGTTGCGCTACTTTTGGGAAATCAAAGCTTTCATTTTGTGCTGCTTCTACAAAAACACGGCTAATAAAATCCTTGGTAAAAACTTTCAAAAACAAATCTATACTCAAATCACATTGACTCGTAGGAATACCTTTGGAATCAAGAAACCCTTTTAAATAAGCCGTTGCAGGATAAGGGGTATTTAGCTGAGTGAAAGGAGGTGTTATTAGAAGTGTTTTTATTGCCATTTGCCTGAGGTAATCGATCGATTCAAAAATTAATGTAGAGAAAAAACTTATTTATCTAGTATTGACTTAATATTGGGCTTAAAATAGTTTTCTCCTTTAAGGATTTTCCCATCTTCTCTAAAGATCGGATTCCCTTGAGAATCGAGTTTAGACATATTCGATTTTTGTATTTCCTCAAAAACCTCTTCTATTTTATGCTGTAGACCGTGTTTTAAAATAGTACCACATAGAATATACAACTGATCACCTAAGGCATCTGCAATTTCAACAAGATCATCATTCTCACATGCTTCTAGGTATTCGTCATTTTCTTCCTTCATTAAATTATATCGAAGTGTATAAGTAGACTCGCCCACTTTAGAAATAGGCGCTAACTCATTCCCTATTTGGAAAACATCGTGAAATTTGGCTACGTGGTTAATTTGCTTTTTCATATACTTTAGGTCTTAAATGACGAATATTTAGTTATTTTTGGTCGCGTAAAGAAACAAAATACCTCTAGCATGAAAAAACTTATTTTAATAGCAGCCTTAACAATTCTAAACCTTACGGTTACAAAGGCACAAAATCAATTAAACATCAACCTTTCGGAGAGTACAATTGAGTGGATTGGAGAAAAGGTTACTGGTGCACATACCGGAAATGTAAGTCTAAAAAGTGCACACTTTATTATGGGAGCTGAACATATTGAAGGGGGAGAATTTGTAATGGATATGAATAGTATTAAATGTACTGATATAGAAAACCCTGAGTATGCTGGAAAATTAGAGAACCACCTAAAAGACAACGACTTTTTTGGAACGGATAAATACCCTACAGCAGAGTTTACTTTTTCAAAAGTAATTTTCGATGGCACCTCATACCTTATCACAGGAACAATGAACATTAAAGGGATGCAACAAGAGATTACTTTCCCTGCACAATTTCATACAGAAGAAGGTAGGCTAATCGCCGATGCAGTGGTAAAAATTGACCGTACTAAACACGATATTAAATATGGATCTGGTGCCTTCTTTGATGATTTAGGCGACCGTATGATACTAGACGTATTTACCTTAAACATTCACTTAGTTACAGAATAACATGGAAAATGTTACCCAAGGTCACTGGATATTTGCAGCCATTTTTGCCGTTGTTTTCATAATAGGTATTACTGGAGCATATTTAAAAGATGCTAAAATTCATAAAATCCACTATAAAGGGTTTTACCTTTTTTTCGCTGCCTTAATAATCGGAATTTTCCTACTATTTGTTTTTAAAGACTTCTTACGATGAAAACGATTTTCAAAGTCCTACTAGGCTTTAGTATACTTTTTATTTCTGCTAACTTCTTTTTAAGTAAGAGCTTAACTGTAGAAAGAACTACCAGCATAAACCGTCCAGTAAATCAGGTTTTCATGAAGGTTGCCAATATAGAAGAATGGCAATATTGGGACCCATGGTGCACCTCAGATTCTACAATTATAAATACATACTCCAACAGCAAATACGGAGTAAACAGTCAACGCTCATGGGTTTCAGAAGAGTCTGGCTCGGGTAGCATGACTTTTAGCAATGTAGAACTTAACAAGCGTATAGATTTTGACTTAACCTTTTTAGAACCGTTTGAGTCTGAAGCTTCAGCAACCTTTACTTTTGAACAAGTAGAAGGAAAGACTAAAGTGACATGGGCAATGGGACAAGAATACCCATTTTTATTAAGGGTATTTGGTCTATTTGCTGAATCTATGATAGGTCCAGACTTTGAGAAAGGCCTAGAAAACCTTAAAGTTTTATCTGAGAAAAACCGAGAAGCTTTCCATATTTTAATGTTTGAAAAAACTGCATTTTCGGTGTATTCTAAAAAAGAAAGCTGTACAACGGCGGCTATTGGACATACTTTGGAGACTGCTTATGGAGATCTAATAGATCGCATGGCAGAAGATGAAATAACCGTTTTCGGAAAACCTATTTGCTTTTATCATTCCTATACAGATACAGAAGTTGAATTGGAAGCTGCCTTACCTGTTCATCAGATTATAACAGCTAGTGAGCACAGCAAAACAATCGCTGCAGCTACGGTTATTAAAGCCACCTATGTTGGAGCCTACGACAAAACACAGGCCGCTTACGATGCATTAGATGCATTTGCAGCAAAACACGAATTAACCGTAGAGAAATCCCATTACCAAATATTCATCACCGACCCAGGAACTGTTAGCGATCCAAACAAATGGGTAACGGAAATTTATTATACGGTAACTAGCTTATAGCATTAAACCACATAAAATCATTTAATTTACTTAACCATAAAAAAGGCTGCATAGTATTTAACTATGCAGCCTTTTTTGAAATTATAAAGAGCCATAAGAACTAGCTCAATTACTTATTTTTATTTTTCACAGGAACGTGGATAATTTGCTTGGTTTCGAAAAAAGCTTCCTCGAAATAGCTTGTTAAACTAACCAGGGTTTTTCTATTTCCCCATGAAGCCAACTCGGCACTTAGGTCTCCCCCTTTAAGAGCTATTACACCATTCTCAATTTCGTGCTTGTTCGTTTTAGAGAATTTTTTGCGTGTCCACTTTACCAAGTCCATCATAGGAGCTACAGCTCTAGTAATTACAAAATCGAAGGTATCCTCTACTTTCTCTGCACGCATATGGTGTGCTTGTACATTTTGCAAGCCTATAGCATTGGTGATTTCTTGCACTACTTTAATTTTCTTCCCTATAGAATCTATCATCGTAAAAGAAACCTCAGGAAATAGTATTGCCAAAGGAATGCCTGGAAATCCACCGCCACAGCCTAAATCCATTAATTTAGTCCCGTTCTTGAAACTAATAAACTTAGCTATAGAAAGTGAATGCAAAATATGGCGTTCATATAAGGAGTCTACATCCTTTCTAGAAATCACATTTATCTGTGCGTTCCATTCTTCATAAAGTGGTTTTAACTGCGCAAACTGTTCTTTTTGAAGGACGCTTAAATTTGGGAAGTATTTTTCTATCAGTGCTAAATCAGAATTCATTCTCTTGGGGTTTCAATATTTGTACTAACAAATCTCTTGCTCTAAACAACTTTGCCTTTACAGAACCTAAAGGCATATTTAATTGATCAGCAATTTCTGCATAAGTTAACTCATCCAGGTATCTCATAATTATAAGTTCTCTGTAGTGAGGCTTTAGTTGATGAACTAAACTGGCGATTTGTTTATTCTTTTGCTTTTGAATTAAATTTCTCTCCGGATCTAAACCATTATCTATGAGGTCTAAGGTAGTAGCCACCTCTTCTTTTTCATCGTCTATAGAAATCGTGTTTTGTTGTTTCTTTCGAAAGAAATCTATAAGTGTATTGGTCGCTATAGTGGATATCCAGGTGCTAAAAGCATAGTCACTATTATAGGTATTCAATTTATCGAAGGCCTTACTAAAAGTGGCAATAGACAAATCTTCTACATCTTCTCTACTTTGTAGTTTTAAAGAAAACGTTTTTTCTACTGAAGCCCAATAAAGCGTCATTAGTTCAGAATAAGCTTTCTGATCTCCAGAAATAGCCATATTTACTAGGGCTATATCACGTTCTTTATTGTTTTTTGTATTGTTCAATAGATATTTATAGAAGAATAAGAATCATTTAGAACTGCAAAAATACTATTAATACAGAAACCACTCTATAAATAGTAGGAATAGATGTGCAAACAAGACAAATCAATTATATTTGCTCAAAATTTGTGTAGATGAAATTCACTTTAGATAAAACAGACCCGCAATCGCAGGCACGTGCAGGAGTTATAGAAACGGATCACGGAAAAATAGAAACACCCATATTTATGCCTGTAGGTACTGCAGGTACTGTAAAGGGTGTACATCAGCATGAAATAGAAAATGATATTAAAGCACATATTATTTTAGGAAATACCTACCATTTGTATTTACGTCCTAAGATGGAAGTGTTGGAAGCTGCAGGTGGCTTACATAAATTTATGAACTGGGACAAGCCAATCCTTACCGATAGTGGTGGATTTCAGGTATACTCTCTTTCGGGAAGAAGAAAAATTACAGAAGAAGGTGTGCGTTTTAAGTCACATATCGATGGATCGTACCATTTCTTTAGTCCAGAATACGCCATGGATGTACAACGTACTATTGGAGCAGATATAATCATGGCTTTCGATGAGTGTACTCCTTACCCATGCGACTATCACTATGCGAAGCGTTCAATGAAAATGACTCATAGATGGTTAAAAAGGTGTTGTGATCACTTTGATAGCACCCCAGATAAATACGGATTTAAACAAACCCTCTTCCCTATTGTACAAGGATCTACTTATAAGGACCTAAGAAAGCAATCTGCCGAAGCAATAGCCTCATTCGAAAGAGAAGGAAATGCAATTGGTGGTTTATCTGTTGGAGAGCCAGCAGACGAAATGTACGCTATGACAGAGGTTGTTACGGCAGTACTTCCAAAAGACAAACCTCGTTATTTAATGGGAGTTGGAACGCCAGCGAATATTTTAGAAAATATTGCCTTAGGAATAGATATGTTCGACTGTGTAATGCCTACCCGTAATGCACGAAACGGTATGCTATTTACGAGTGAAGGTACCATCAATATAAAAAACCAAAAGTGGCAAAAAGACTTTAGCCCTATAGATCCAAACGGAGAGTCGTATGTAGACAGTGCTTATTCTAAAGCATATTTACGTCATCTATTTGCTGCCAACGAATTGTTAGGTAAACAAATTGCTACACTACACAATTTAGGTTTCTACTTATGGTTAGTAAAAGAAGCTAGAAGACGTATTTTAGACGGTACTTTTTACGATTGGAAAGAAATGATGGTTAAAAAATTGAGTCTTCGATTATAATTGAAAAAGCTCGATAGATACATACTCAAACAGTTCTTAGGAACTTTTACTTTTACATTGCTACTCATATTATTGATATCGGTGGTGTTTGATGTATCCGAAAAAATTGACGATTTCTACAGGAGAGAAGCGCCACTAGATGCGATTTTAAGCGACTATTATTTTAACTTTATTATTCATTACGGATTACTATTTAGTGCATTATTCACTTTTATAGCCGTAATAATTAGCACTTCTAAACTAGCTAACAACACCGAAGTAGTGGCTATTTTAAACTGTGGACTAAGTTTAAAAAGAGTGCTTTACCCCTATTTTGTGGGTGCTTTAGTAATCGCAGGAGTTTCGTTTTACTTGAATAATTGGGTACTACCAATTACCAATCAAACACGATTAGATTTTGAACAGGAATACATCCGTTTTAAAAAGAGCCAGCGTTATAAAAACATACACAGACAAATAAGCCCAAACAAGTATATCTACCTCGAAAGTTATAATACAGGCAAGCAGAAAGGCTTCCGCTTTACCCATGAGGTTTTCTCAGAAGATCAATTGGCATCAAAATACAAAGCAGACTTTATTACCTGGGATACACTAGAACAAAAATGGTTGGCAGAGAGTTATAATTTTAGGGTTTTAGAAGAAGATGGTGAGACCGTAGAAAGAGGTTCTAGGCAGTTTAAGGATTTTGGGTTTAAACCCGAGGAATTGGTTTACCTTAAAAATAGTACCAACCTAATGACTTTGCCAGAGCTACATACATTTATAGTGAAGGAAAAAATAAGGGGATCAGAAAATCTACACTATTATTATTTGGATTTATACCAACGTTACGCCACACCTTTTACCACATTTATTTTAACCTTAATAGGGTTTAGCTTAGCTATACACAAAAAACGTGGGGGTATTGGGGTAAACTTAGTATATGGATTTGTTTTAACTACCCTATTCATCTTATTCCAAAAGGTGTCTATTACCTTCACCACTAACAGCGACTTGAGTCCTGTTTTAGCTATTTGGCTACCTAATATTATATTTGGTGCATTTGCTTACTACCTATTTAGAAAGGCTAACCGCTAAAGGAATGTTTCCCATACAAAATAGGAATTAGGAAAACTTTGTAAGTCAGGATTCTCATTAAATATTCCAAATATTGTAGATCCACTACCCGACATAGAAGCATACTCAGCACCTTTATCGTAAAGAGATGCTTTAATATCATTTAAAATAGGATGCTTAGGGAACACTGATTTTTCGAAATCGTTAAGCAAATTGTCTTTCCACATTTTAGGGGTTTGTGAAACCACTTCTCTACACGATTTTTTTCCTGCTGGGTGAATATTAGAAAAAGCCTCTTTGGTAGATATATGAATGCCTGGATTTATAATTATAAGGTATTTTCCTTTTAAACTTAATTCTATAGGCTCTAATAAATCTCCTCTTCCTTCGGCATACTGAGTATTGTCGTTTATAAATAAGGGACAATCGCTTCCTAATAGCAAGGCGTACTCCATTAATTTATTTGAACTCAATTGTAAGTTAAAAAGTGAATTTAATAAACGTAGGGTATATGCAGCATCAGAAGACCCTCCTCCTAAACCAGCTCCCATTGGTATAATCTTATGAAGGTGTATCTTAACTCCCGGTAAACTATAATCCTTGTTTAATAAATAGTAGGCTTTTTCGCATAAGTTTTCGCCACCGGGAATTGGTAAGCCAGTAGAGTTAAAATTACAGGTTCCAGGACTTAAAGACTCGTCAATTAATATTTCTAAGACATCTTTTAAAGGAAATTGGTAAAAAACAGTCTGTAAATCATGGTATGCATCACTGCGTTTTGCAATAATTTGCAATCCTAAATTGAGCTTAGATGGTGGAAATAGTATCATTGCATAAATTCTTGGCTCAAATGTAATAATTGTGTGTATTTATTAAGCTTCAAAAGTGAATTATTGTAATTTGCAGCCCTAATTTGTTACTATGGAAAGATTAGATTTTGAAAAACCAATCGTTGAGTTAGAAGAGCAATTAAGCAAAGCTATTCAACTTGGAAAAGATACAGATGCAGACGTTACTAAGACGGTTGAAGACATCGAAGATAAACTAGCTGAACTCCGTAAAGAGATTTACGGTAGTCTTAGTGCATGGCAGAAGGTTCAAATTTCTCGCCATCCGAACAGACCCTATACACTAGATTATATAGAAGCCCTTACCAAAGGAGATTTTATTGAACTTCATGGGGATAGAACCGTGAAAGACGATAAAGCCATGATCGGTGGTTGGGGTACTATAGACGGACAGTCTGTAATGCTTATTGGACAACAAAAAGGGAAGAACACGAAACTTCGTCAGTACAGAAACTTTGGTATGGCTAACCCTGAAGGCTATAGAAAAGCTTTACGATTGATGAAAATGGCTGAGAAGTTCAACAAGCCTGTTGTTACTATTATAGACACTCCAGGAGCATATCCTGGTTTGGAAGCTGAAGAACGTGGACAAGGAGAGGCTATTGCGCGTAACCTTTTAGAAATGTGTCAGCTTAAAGTTCCTGTTATCTGTGTTATTATTGGAGAAGGTGCTTCTGGAGGTGCTTTAGGAATTGGTATAGGTGATAAAGTATTTATGTTAGAAAATACATGGTACTCAGTAATTTCACCCGAATCTTGTTCTTCTATCTTATGGAGATCGTGGGATTATAAGCAAAAAGCTGCCGAAGCCTTAAAACTGACTTCTAAAGATATGTTGAAGAATAAATTAATCGATGCTGTAATTAAAGAGCCATTAGGTGGTGCGCATTACGATCGTGAAGTTGTATTCGAAAATGTACGTAAGGTGCTTACTAAAGAATTGAAAAGTTTATTAAAACTAGACGCTCAAGAGAGAATTGAAACTAGAATTGAAAAATTCTGTGAAATGGGTGTTATCAACGAATAACATAACAAACAAAAAAAGTAACAAACCTCTCTCGTTAATTCGGGAGAGGTTTTTATGTTTTTGGAGAATAGATATATAGTCTTTTGTTTTAATAATTACCATTTTAATGTAAAAAGCTGATGAAAAAACCTAAATTTAGAACCTTATATTTCTAAGGAAGACTTTATAATCATTCAGGACTCCTCAAACTAATTGATATAAGAATATAACGGGAACAGTTCCCGTTACACAAACGTTGTAAGTAATTAGACAAACCATTAATATAAATTGGAACATTTTATCAATAAAATAAAAAGCAGTTTAGATCTAACTTCAGAAGCGGAAGAATTTCTTTATTCCATATCGAAAGAAAAAACTATTTCAAAAGGAGAAGTTTTAATCCGACAAGGACAAACTGTAAAGAAAACATATTTTGTTTCAGATGGATGTTTAAGGTCTTTTTGCACCGATAAAAGTGATAAAGAACACACCTTACAGTTTGCAATTAAAGACTGGTGGATAAGCGATTTTATTGCCATCTATAACAATGAACTTGCAACACTAACAGTTGAGTGTATTAAAGAATCTAAAGTGATTGAATTTAACGCATACAAATTAAACAATATATATGCTCAGTTTCCTGAATTTGAAGCTTTTCAAAGAAAAAATTTAGAACAACATGTGGTGAGTCTCCATAAAAGAATTTTAAATCAATTACAATTAACTGCAAGAGAGAGATACGACTTATTCGTAGAGCAATACAAGGACATTGAGCAGTACACGCCAAACTATAACATTGCGTCTTATTTAGGTATTACACAACAAAGTTTAAGCCGTATAAGAGTTGAGAAAGCAAAAAAATAGTTTTCTTACCATAGGGTTATTTTTTTGAGGCAACAGTATTCTAGTTTTGTATTAAATTAATAAATACAAAAAATTATGCTTAAAAAAATATTAGGAATTGCTCCCAAATTAGAGTCAGATGGTTCGTTTAGCCCATCAAAATTAGCACTTAAATTAGGTACGGTTAATAAAACAGATTATGAAAAAATTTCATACACTAAATATCAAGGTAAAAAATCTAAAATCTTAGTAATTTTCACAGAACAAAAAAACTTAAAAATGAAAAACGGCAAATTGTTTTCTACAGGAAATCATCCTGTGGAAGCCTTATTGCCCATGTTACATTTAAAAAATGCAGGTTTTGAATTTGAAATAGCTACACCAACTGGGAAGCCAGTCGTGTTCGAAATGTGGGCTTTTCCCGAAAAAGATGAACATGTGAAAGCCATCTATAATGAACACAAATCTAATTTTGAAAAACCTAGTAAGTTACAAGATTTTGTAGATAATTCATTAACAGATTCGGCATCTTATGCAGCAGTCTTTGTTCCCGGAGGACATGGAGCTATGTTGGGTATTCCAGAAGATAAAAACGTTGGCAAAATATTGAATTGGGCACATCAAAACGATTTGTTTACCATTACACTATGTCATGGACCAGGTTCATTATTATCAACAACACTTAATAACCAGAAATTTTTATATGAAGGCTATAACATGGCTGTATTTCCTGATTCCGTAGATAAACAATCGCCTATGATGGGATATTTACCAGGACAAATGCCTTATGGTTTAAGTGAAAAATTAAAAAGTTTGGGTGCTAATTTGATGAATACAAAAATGGACAAAACAGTATGTGTAGATAGAAAATTAATTACGGGATCAAGCCCATTGGCTTCGAACAATTTAGGAAAACTAGCGGCAGAAACTTTATTAAAAGAATTAAAATAAATATATGGAATTATTAGATAAATTAAATTGGCGTTATGCTGCAAAAGCAATGAACGGCAAAAAAGTACCTCAAGAAAAAGTAGATAATATTATTGAAGCGATATCACTTGCTCCAACATCGAGCGGATTGCAACCTTTTGAGGTCTTTGTAATTACAAATCAGAAAGTAAAAGAAGAAATTAAACCTATTGCATGGAACCAATCCGTAATAACTGATTGTTCACATTTGTTAGTGTTTGCAGCTTGGGATACGTACACAGAAGATCGAATAAACAAAATGTTTGATTTAACCAATACGGTTAGAGGGTTTAAAAATGAAGGTTGGGAAAACTACCGTCAAATGTTATTAGGTAGTTACCCACAAAAGGATGCTGAAGAAAACTTTAATCATGCAGCAAAACAAGCATATATTGCTTTTTCACAAGCGATTGCAGCTGCAGCGTTTGAGCAAGTAGATGCTACTCCATTAGAAGGATTTGCCCCTTCAGCTTTGGATAAAATTCTAGGGTTGAGAGAAAAAGGATTAAGAAGCTGTGTAATGTTGCCAATAGGTTATCGAGATACTGAAAACGATTGGTTAGTCAGTCTAAAAAAAGTAAGAAAAAGTAGAGAAGATTTAATTACAGAAATTGATTAAATAAAAAACTACTTACAACAAGGTATAAAAGCAATAGCGGTTTGGGTTTTAACTCAAGCCGTTTTGTGTTTAATTAAGTATATTGCAATCTGAAAGTGAGTGCGTTTTAATCCGCTACTGCTATTATACTAATCGTTGGCTGCCATTTAAATGAGTCACGAAAATGAAAATTATATTGAATAAGAGAAGTAAAGGCATGAACAAGAATCTAAAATTTACAGCTATCACAACATGGATACTTTTTTCAAGAAGTTATGACGCTTATTGCACTTACCAACTAACACCAGATTTAAGCAAAGAAGCGAATCCACTTGTGACAGTAGTCGGAATTTCCTCATGGACAACATTATTGCTAGTACTAAGTGTATTAACGATTTATACAATTTACGCATATTACGTCAGTGTATTTAAACCAATGAATCTAATACCTAAAGATAAAGGATTCTCTTTTGGTAACTTTGTAGCATATGTTTACTTGGGTTTGGAAGACAATTGGTCAGCTACTCTTTATAAACTACCAAAAGACATACAGAGATTTAATAATTATATGGGTAATCTACTGACAAGATGCCTTGTTTATGCAGGCGTGATCTCTACAATAATGTGGTTGCTTATTAATAATACTGACTACTATAAAACTATTCATAGTGCACCTTTGATTTATTCAATCTTAATTGGCGGAGGGATTATCATCATTTACCTCTGGAACAAAGGGCTATATAGAGAATATTTAGCAGAGACAATTGACAATTAAAAACGACCAGCCAACATTACCTATACACAACGCCCTTCGGGTCACTGAGCATAGCCGAACGTTGTATGCCATTTGAGAACAGCACTTTCAAAACTAAATAAATATGAATAACAGAAAACTGATTTTATATATAAGTATGAGCCTTGACGGATTTTTAGCCACAAATGATGATGACCTTTCTTGGCTTTCTGTGGTAGAAAAAGAGGGAGAAGATTATGGTTATGTGGAATTTAACAAAACTGCGGACACTTATATTGTTGGAAGAACAACTTATGAAACTGTACTAAAATTAACTGGAGGAACATTTCCGCCAGCCAAACAACATGAATGTTATGTAATCACGAGAAAGGAAAGAGAAAGCGAAAATGGAGTAACATTCTATAACGGAGATATTGAAGAATTAATAAATAGACTGAAAAGTGAGAATGGTAAAAACATTTACTGCGATGGAGGTGGACAAATTGTAAAACTCTTAATGGAAAAGAATCTGATAGATGAATATAGAGTTTCTGTAATTCCAATAATTCTCGGAGATGGAAAAAGACTTTTCAAAGGAGGAACACCAATGATAAATCTGAAAGCTTTACCGAGTAAACAATATGAATCTGGACTTGTCCATCTACGATATGTAAAGAAATAAAAACGGCATACAACACTGCATATAGCAAATAGGGCGTTCGGTAGTTTTCGAATGTCCAATGCTATTTGCAAACACCGCCAAATTGAAAATTACGCGAAAGCGAAATATTCAATTTTGGATTTTAAGAATGAATAAATTAAAAACAAAATACAACGTTTTGGCTCAGTGCAAACTTGAAAGATTACCGCTTTCTACTGCCCTACTAGCCATATACTAAACGTTGAAAAAATTTTGAGTGATAAGTTTTGAATTGGGCTTCGAGTGCCTCAGCCTGACAAACAAACAAACAAACAAACAAACAAACAAACAAACAAACCAAATTGTCACCTTGAGGATTCTCGAAAGGCGATAATTTGATGCTGACAGACGTACACATAGTTGTTTTGTGTGGGCTTCGAGAAACCTCAGCAGGACAAGAAAACTATATTCTTCTGTCTCCTGAATTCTGACTTCTGTATTCTTTTAAGCCTTCTTCTTAAAAGTCCAGGTAATATTAAAAGTCGAAACACAATCGCCTGCTTCGTTAAAACCTTTAGACTGCATTACACAAACAACACCCTTACCTGTTTCTACAGCTTCGTCTATACAGGCTTTTACCTTGGCACCATCTTCACAAACGAATTGTATTTTACCTACAGCCTTTTTAGTAAACGAACAATTGAGGTCGAGTACCAACATAGACACTTTTGCTGGCTGTGCATCTAAATAGCCCAGAGCTAATAAACCGGTAGACATTTCTGCTGCCATTGCCTGACAAGCAAAATACATCGACTTAAATGGGTTCTGATTTAAATACTTAAACTTAATATTTACTCGAGCAGATTCTTCTGTTACCCCAGCTACTTTTAATCCCGAGATCCAAGCAATGGGAAGTTTCTTTAGGAGAAATAAACTGTATAAAAAGGGACTGTTGACTTTCTTTAAATAAGATGCGTGCATTGAATATATTTTTGAAGCAAGATAGGGAATCTAAATCAATCGATTTTGTAAGTTTACAGCAAAACTAAAACCATGCTGAAAAGTTATTTATCCCTCGTAAAATTTAGCCACACCATTTTTGCACTTCCATTTGCAATGGTGGGATTTACCTTAGCTGTAAGTCAGGATAAGTATTCTTTTGGTTGGGATAAATTGGCTTATGTAATTTTTTGTATGGTGTTTGCTCGTAGTGCAGCAATGGCCTTTAACAGGTATATTGATAGAGATATTGATAGTGCCAACCCGCGAACTGCAGAGGTGAGAGAGATTCCCAACGGAACTATAAAAGCAAAGTCGGCATTAATTTTTGTGCTCATAAACGCTGCCCTATTTATGCTTTCGAGTTATCTATTAAATTCTTTGTGCTTTTACTTATCGCCAGTAGCACTATTAGTGGTTTTAGGCTATAGCTATACAAAACGATTTACGGCACTTTGTCATTTAGTATTAGGCTTAGGCTTATCGCTCTCTCCTATTGGTGCTTATTTGGCCGTTACAGCAAGCTTCGACTTATTACCTATTTTATTTTCTTGCATCGTATTATTTTGGGTTGGAGGTTTCGATATTATCTATGCCTTACAAGACGAAAGCTTCGACAAGAAATTCAACTTACATTCTATTCCTGTATTATTAGGGACCAAAAACGCATTGCGATTTGCTAGATTCTTACATGTACTAACCGCAAGTATTCTAGTTTATATTGCAGCTAATTATTTCTATAATTCCTACCTATTTTATATAGCTGTATTCGTATTTATTTCGCTCTTATTAAACCAACATCGATTGGTAAAAGCAAATGATTTATCTAAAATCAATCTTGCCTTTTTCACAAATAACGGAATCGCTTCAGTTATTTTCGGCACTCTTACCATCCTAGAACTCTTATTCTAATTGACGTTTATCAATTAATGAAATAAACTTCAAACATTATAGTACTATGTTTTGCATAGTACTATCTTAAATATATATCTTTGCAATGCAAACAAAGATAATATCCATGAAGAAATTTATTTATTTACTACTCTTAGTACCGACCTTGGTACTGGCCCAAAAAAGTTCCCAGGAAATACACGAAAGATTCGAAAATAAAGATGGGGTAAATTCATTTACCTTTTCTAAAATGATGCTCGATGCTATAGACATGACCTCAGAGAGCGATGATGGAACAGTACATCATTTAACAGGAGATTTACACAAAGTTAAATTCTTAAATTTTAATGAGTATGCCGACCTAAATAGTTTCGATAAACTCAATTCCTTATTTATTAATTCTAAATACGAAATCGTAGACTTAGATGACAGCGAGGGAGTTTCAGTGTATATATCTCGTAAAGGAAAGCACATTTCAGAAATCCATTTATTACTCGATGACGTAGGCGAAGGTAGCCTAGTATCTATTTACGGGAAACTAAAAGCAGAAGAACTATGTACCATATCATCAGCTTTACAAATTAATGCATGCCAACATTTAAAACACATAAAATAAGATGAAAATAGAAAACACCAAAGCACAGATGCGAAAGGGAGTGTTAGAATTCTGCATCTTATCAATCCTCAAAAAAGGGGAAGCTTATCCATCAGATATCATAGCACAGTTAAAAAAATCGAAGATGATTGTGGTAGAAGGAACCATTTACCCCCTACTAACCCGTTTAAAAAATGGAGAAGTCCTAGAGTACCGTTGGGAAGAATCTAAATCGGGACCACCACGAAAATACTACAGTTTAAGTCCAAAAGGTGAAGACCTATTAGTAGGATTAAATGAAACCTGGAACGAATTAGTACAAGCCGTAAAACTGACCACAAAAAAAAGCGCTGAATAATGAAAAAGACAGTAAATATAAATTTAGGGGGAGTAATATTCCATATCGATGAAGACGCATTTGAGCAATTAAACGCTTATTTATCAAGAATTAAATCTCATTACAACCAAGAAGAAGGATGTGAAGAAATTGCATCTGATATAGAGGCCAGAATAGCTGAGCTTCTACAAGAAAAGAATATACAGATTATTAGTATCTCCGATGTAAGTACAATTATATCTATTATGGGGGAGCCTGAGTCTTACGAAGAAGACGATACAGAAGAACCTGCTTCAAAAAGTGAAAAAAATTACACTAATAAAAAGGCAAAAAAGCGCATTTACAGAGATAAAGACAACGAAGTTATAGGTGGTGTTTGTAGTGGTATAGCAGCCTACTTTGATATTGACCCAGTGGTAATTCGCTTATTAGCACTTGTTGGCATGTTTGCTGGTGGCGGAGTTTTAGTGTATTTCATTTTATGGGCTATTATCCCAGAAGCTAAAACAACCGCACAGAAACTTCAGATGAAAGGTGAAAAAGTAAATGCCGAAAACATCAAAAAAACCATTCAAAAAGAATTTGAAGATTTAAAAAGCACTGTTGAAAATATTGATGCAAAAGACCAAAAAGACAAGGTTAAAAACATCTTCCAAAAAATCATTCGTTTTGTACTCAGTATAGTTGGGTACTTATTCAAGTTCATAGGGAAGTTTATAGGAATAATTCTATTTATCATGGGTGTAAGTTTATGCTTTATGATTGTAGCCAATATTTTTGGTTCAACAAGTGGTATAATCCATATAAATGGAAATAATATTAATCCATTAAACTTAAACCAATTTTTTCCGCTCTTATTCGACACTAGTAAATTTGGGAACCTCTCTCTTTTTGGATTGGCTCTATTTATTGGAATTCCTGTAATTCAAATTATATGGCTTTCGGTACGCATACTATTTAGCATCCCCAAACAATCGGCTACTACAAGAACAATTATGGCTAGCTTATGGGTAATAGGTATTATTAGTATGATGTATATAGGCTCACAAAAAGCTACAGCGTTTAAAGTTCATGCCGCTACTACAACAACAACAATATTAGAATCTACTTCAGATACCTTGAATATTGGTTTAGCAGAAAATGAGTATTTCAATACACATCAAAAAAGCAGCAGTTACCATTTCGATGAGGAACTAGAATCGCTTCTAGCTACTGATATCCGTTTGAATATAGAGAAATCTACTTCTGAGAATTTTGAGCTGGAGATAAGAAAAATTGCTAGTGGTGAAAGTCAGAAACAAGCAAAAATTAATGCGGGTAAAATTGACTATTACCACACAATAGAAGAAGGTGAACTGAGCTTAGACAACTACTTTTCTTTAGCCCAAGGCGAAGGATTTAGATTCCAGGAGATGGAATTAACGCTCTATATTCCACAAGGGAAAACTGTATATTTATACAATAGCACAAAATATATGATTTACGATGTGGACAATAATTTAGACATGTACGATGAGTATATGGTAAACCACCACTGGGAGATGGGTAAATACGAACTTAACTGCACAGACTGCGACTAAGCAATATGAGGAAATTATATAGAAATAAAAGAGAAGGACAATTATTTGGGGTATGTGCCGGCTTGGCAGATCACTTCGATGTAGATCCTGTAATATTTAGAGTAGGTTTTGTATGTGCATTTATATTTGCGGGAATAGGCATACTCCCTTATTGTATTATGGCAATGATTATTCCTAACGATCCAAAATTTTTATAAGATGAAGAAGAATTTACTACTTATTTGTAGTCTACTCTCAGTAGCTACATTTGCGCAAGGTTATTTCCAACAGGAAGTAAACTACAAAATGGAGGTATCGTTAGACGATAAAAACCATGAGATTACCGCCTTTCAAGAAATAGAATACCACAACAACTCTACTAGTTCATTAGATTCTATTTTCTTTCATTTATGGCCGAATGCCTATAAGCATACAGAAACGGAATTAGCACAACAAATTCTAAAATCAGGACAAACAAACTTCTTATATGCTGAAGAAAATGACCGTGGTTTTATTGATGATTTAGACTTTAAAGTAGACAACAAAAAAGTATCGTGGGACTACTGGAATGGCAATGACGATATTGCGGTTCTTGTATTGAATGAATCCCTACAACCGGGTGCCACAATAAACATAAGTACACCCTTCCATGTAAAAATCCCACTAGGAGTTTATTCTCGTTTGGGTCATATGGGCGAGTCTTATCAAATGACCCAATGGTATCCTAAACCAGCAGTGTTCGACCACGAAGGATGGCATCCCTTAAACTACTTATCACAAGGAGAATTTTACTCGGAGTTTGGATCGTATGATGTTAGCATTACC
>CBCYMK010000019.1:0-70596 GCA_965183875.1 Flavobacteriales bacterium
ATGCAGTAAATACTGCAAAAGCCTTTAACGATCGTTTAAATTACGACGGTGTGGTACTTACCAAATTAGATGGTGATACTCGGGGTGGTGCAGCCTTAACGATTAAATCTATCGTTAATAAGCCTATTAAGTTTGTGGGGATGGGCGAAAAAATGGATGCTTTAGATGTATTCCACCCTAACCGTATGGCAGACCGTATTTTGGGTATGGGTGATGTTGTTTCTTTGGTAGAAAAAGCCCAGGAACAGTTTGACGCAGAGAAAGCGCGTAAGCTCCAAAAGAAAATTGCCAAGAACGAATTTGACTTCAACGATTTTGTTGAGCAAATAGGTCAGATTAAAAAAATGGGTAATGTAAAAGATTTGATGGGTATGATTCCTGGTATGGGAAAAGCCATGAAGGATGTGGAGATAGAAGACGATGCCTTTAAGCATGTAGAAGCTATGATTGGTTCTATGACCAAAGAGGAACGCGCTAATCCTACTCTTTTAAATGGTTCTCGTAGACAGCGTGTTGCACGTGGTAGTGGACGTACAGTAAAAGAAGTAAACCAACTTATTAAGCAATTCAACGACATGGGTAAAGTCATGAAGATGATGCAAGGTGGTGGTATGAAGAATATGATGAAAATGATGGGCAAAGGTGGTGGAATGCCTAACATGCCTATGGGTAGATAAGAAAAGATATGCAGTTATTAGACGGTAAATTAACATCCAATACCTTAAAGGATGAGATTGCTTTAGAAGTAAAAGAATTGGTAGCTAATGGGAGTAAGAAACCTCATTTAGCAGCAATTTTAGTTGGAAGCGATGGAGCAAGTGAAACCTATGTAAACGCCAAAGTAAAAGCCTGTGAAAAAGTAGGTTTTGAATCTACTTTAGTACGACTTGATTCTAATGTGAGCGAAGAAGAGTTATTAAACGAGGTTCGTAAAATAAACGAGAATCCTTCTATAGATGGATTAATTGTTCAGTTGCCCTTACCAAAACATATTTCTGAAATTAAAGTTACCGAAACGATTGTTCCAGAGAAAGATGTGGATGGTTTTCACCCTGTAAACTTAGGTCGTATGATGCTAAATTTACCTTCTTTTTTACCTGCTACTCCAGCGGGGATAATTGAACTCTTAGATCGTTACGATATAGAAACTTCTGGTAAACACTGTGTGGTTATAGGACGCTCGCATATTGTAGGTTCGCCTAGTGAGTATATTAATGGCTAGAAACACTAAAGTTGGAAACTGTACGGTAACCCTTACACATAGTAGAACTACAAATTTAGAAGAGATTTCTCGCTCTGCTGATATTTTAATTGTTGCCCTTGGAAAACCTGAGTTTGTTACGGCAGATATGGTTAAAGAAGGAGCCGTTATTGTAGACGTAGGTATTACTAGAGTAAAATCTGATAAAACAAAATCTGGATGGAAGTTAAAAGGAGATGTTGCCTTTGATCAGGTGGCTTCTAAATGTTCTTTTATAACTCCCGTTCCTGGTGGTGTTGGTCCAATGACCATCGCATCCTTACTTAAGAATACTTTGCAGTCTGCAAAACAGAGATAATCAAAAGAGGCTGCGGCCTCTTTTTTTATTTGTTTATTTTTTTGAATTCCATTTTCATTCTACTATATACTTATTATTAAACATGTTATTCTATAAGATTTAAGGTATTATGAATTCATGTATCTTGTTAGCTGTTACACTGAGATACACAGAGAAAATGGAGATACACAGAGCAATTAAAAGGTTTTTACGACATTTTTTTTATTAATATTATGAGCTGTCTGTGACTAGGGAGTCAACAATGATCAAGCAGGAAAAGAGTCTAAATTTAGTATTCATAATATTTGATAAAATACTTTTTCATCCTATTACATATCTATTCCCATATACTAGTTGTCAGATACTAGCTACAAAAACCAATTACTCACTACTATTTCACGCGCACAGTTTTACAAAATTGTATATTAGCCTACTTAATAAAATTTAGACATGGAAAATAGAATTGATCATTTGTTATATCAATGGTTGTTGGATTTAGGATTGGCAGAAAACATTGCCAATGGTCTACAGTTCATTCTAGAGCTATTGGTTTTAGTGCTACTTTGCTTTATAGCTGATAAAATTGCTAAAAAGGTATTTGTTCGGATTATTACTACCATTGTTAGACGTACAACTTTCGAGTGGGACGACATTCTTCTAGAAAATAAAGTATTCGATAGGTTAGCACATCTAGCTCCAGCATTGGTAGTACAAGCAACGGCAACTTTTGTGTTTGAAGACTTTCAAGAATTTATACCTTTTGTAAAACGTATGGCAGATGCCTATATGGTAGGAGTAATGCTGATGGTTGTGATTTCTATTTTCAATACCCTTGAGCATTATTTTAAACAAACAGAATCTTTAAAGGACAAGCCTATTGATTCTTATTTTCAGCTAGCTAAACTTATTAGCTATTTTGTTTTTGGTGTTTTGATAGTAGCTAAGGTCTTTAATAAAGACCCTCAAGGAATATTAACTGCTATGGGAGCACTTACGGCTGTTTCTATGTTGGTTTTTAAAGATACTATTCTTGGTTTTGTAGCCTCTATTCAGCTTTCAGCAAACGATATGATTAGGGTAGGAGACTGGGTTTCTATGCCTAAATATGGCGCTGATGGGGATGTTATAAAAATCACTTTAAATACTGTGAAAGTTCAAAATTTTGATAAAACAATTTCTACTATTCCTACTTATTCTTTTGTTTCAGACTCCTTTAAAAACTGGAGAGGTATGGCAGAAGCAGGAGGGCGTAGAATAAAACGAGCAGTAGTTGTAAAATCGGGCTCTGTACAATTTTGTGATGCTGAAATGATTGATAGGTTTAAAAACTTCGCTTTAATAAAAGAGTATTTGAACACTAAAGTAGAAGAGATAAATAAGTATAATGAACAAGGAAACTACGATAAACAATTTTTGATTAATGGTAGACAGCTTACTAATATCGGTGTATTTAGAATCTATACAGAGGCTTATATTAAAAGTTTAAGTGCAATACATCCCGATCTTACTTGTATGGTATATCAAATGGAAGCAAATGAATTTGGTGTTCCTATTCAGGTGTATTGCTTTACGAAAACTACCGATTGGGCAGCATATGAAAATATTCAATCTGATATATTCGACCATTTATATGCAGCTGCACCTGAGTTTGGTTTGGAAGTATTCCAACAACCATCTGGAGGAGACTTTTCGAAAGTACTAAATTAATGGTAAAACGTAAATTCAAACTTGAGAACAAGCATGTAGTTTTGGGTTTTACATTTGTATTTATATTAGTTTCAATTGTTGGCTATATAAGACGTCTTACTCTTGAGAACAACAAGCTTTATACTACTTGTAGGGTATATGAAATTAAGGACACCCAGCGAGGTAAACAATCAATAACTATTGCCAAAATAGAATACTATATTCAAGGAGTTAGGTATTCTACATATTATGATCAAAATTATTATGAGATTGGAGAATGCTATAATATGATATACTCTTCTTCAAATTTCAAAAACATTAATGTTTTCTTCGATAAAGTAGTTGATTGCTCAGAATGATTCTAGTAAAACTCATACAAGCTAAAGATTGTTACTCTATTCGACAACAGATTTTATGGCAACATAAAACTGTAGCTGAATGTGGGATAGATATAGACAAGCAAGAAGGTTCTTTTCATTTAGGAGCTTTCCTAAATAATGAATTGGTATGTATAGGTTCATTCTTTAAACAACATAATTCTAATTTCCCTCAAGCTAAACAATACCGATTACGAGCAATGGCAACTTTACCTTCAGCTCAAAAAAAAGGAACCGCTAAATCCTTAGTAGAATTTGCGGTTCAAAAATTACAATTAGAAAATCAAGATTTACTCTGGTGTGATGCTAGAATAGTAGCCACTGGATTTTATGAAAAACTTGGTTTTTCTACAAAAGGTACTTCTTATGAAATTCCAATTATTGGAATACATTACCTAATGTACAAAAAACTATAGTTTAAGATTCGGCCTCTGTATTTAAATGCTGCTCTAATGCGTACTCATCAGGAATAAGAACCTGTCTGGCTTTACTTCCTTCAAAAGGTCCAATAATACCTGCAGACTCCAGTTGGTCTACAATCCTACCTGCTCTATTATAGCCTAGTTTTAATTTCCTTTGTAGTAGTGATGCCGATCCTTGCTGATGCATAACTATTACAGATGCTGCTTCTCTAAAAAGAACGTCTCTATCGTCTTTGTCGATATTCCCTACTGCTTTGGCCTCTTCACCCACAAATTCAGGCAGTTCAAATGCCATCGGGTAACCTTGCTGGTTTCCAATATAATCGGTTAGTTTTTCTACCTCTGGGGTGTCTATAAACGCACACTGTAAACGTGTAATTTCGTTTCCATCGGAGATAAGCATATCTCCACGACCTATTAATTGGTTTGCTCCAGCAGAATCTAAAATCGTTCTAGAGTCTATAACTGAAGTTACTCTAAAAGCTATTCGTGCTGGGAAATTAGCTTTTATAGTCCCTGTAATAATATTAGTGGTTGGTCTTTGTGTAGCTACAATTAAATGTATACCAATAGCCCTAGCCAGCTGAGCTAAACGTGCAATTGGAGTTTCAATTTCTTTTCCTGCCGTCATAATTAAATCGGCAAACTCGTCAATTACCAATACGATATATGGAAGGTATCTATGTCCGTTTTCAGGATTTAGTTTCCTGTTTACAAATTTGTGATTATACTCTTTAATATTTCTTACCTGTGCAGTTTTTAGGAGGTCATAACGAGCATCCATCTCTATACACAAAGAGTTTACCGTGTTCACTACCTTGGTAGTATCTGTAATTATAGCCTCTTCGGCATCGGGTAACTTGGCTAAGAAATGACGTTCAATTTTATTGTAAAGTGTAAGTTCAACTTTCTTTGGATCTACTAATACAAACTTTAATTGCGATGGGTGTTTTTTATACAGTAGTGAAGCTAAAATAGCATTCAATCCTACAGACTTACCCTGACCAGTAGCACCGGCCATTAGTAGGTGAGGCATCTTAGCTAAATCGGCAACATAGGTTTCGTTAGAAATTGTTTTCCCTAAGCCTATAGGCAGTTCGTAGTCGGCGTGTTGGAATTTCTCGGAGGCTAAAACAGACTTCATAGAAACGATACTCGGATTGCTGTTTGGTACTTCTATACCAATAGTTCCTTTCCCAGGTAGCGGAGCTATAATACGTATTCCTAAGGCAGCTAAACTTAGGGCAATGTCATTTTCTAACCCTTTAATTTTAGAAATTCGTACTCCTGGAGCTGGAACAATCTCATAAAGTGTTACCGTAGGACCTACTGTAGCTTTAATTTTAGAAATTTCAATCTTATAATTATTGAGTGTTTCTACAATTTGATTTTTGTTGGCTTCAAGTTCTTCTTTGTTTATGGTAACCTGTGAGTTAGGGTATTCTATCATCAGGTCAATAATTGGGTGTTGGTAGCGCCCTAAGTCTAATTTAGGGTCGTATTCGCCAAATTCTTCTAGTGCTTTATTAACCTCCTTGTCCGTTAATACTTCTTCCTCTTTAACTTCCACATCAAGCTCCATGTCTTCGGCAGTAGTTTCTACCAGCTCTTGAGGAGTACTTGGTTCAATAGTTAGTTCTTCCTCTACCACAGGTTCTGTACTTACCGCAGGTTCCGATTTCTTACCTATAGGTATTTCAACCTCTGTATTAGGAGTCTCTTCAAAATTGTAAACCTCAGGTCTTTCTTCAGTAGTCGTTTTAGTTCTTTTAAGTAGCCCTATGATAGAACTAAAGAATAGTTGAATTTTTTCTGGAGTCCAACGGTAATAGATTCCTAAAAAGATAAGCATGGTAAAACCAAGTATAATAAATGCCCCTGTAGTACCTAGAAATCCTTTTAAATAAGAGGCACTTATTAATCCGTTAAACCCCCCTAAAATGGAAGAGTTACTAAAGCTCATACCCAAAAATGTACTCAGCCATAAACACAAGAAAATAGAATTTCTAAATAGTCTGTTCAGCTTAAGGATATATTCTTGAGTAAAAATTTGAATTCCTGCTACAGCAAGGAAGAATGGTATTATTAGTGTTGATATTCCAAAATGTTTGTAAATAAAAAAATGGCCTAAACTGGCACCTAATTTACCCAGTAAGTTTTTTACAATTATACTGTTGTCAATAAGTAAGGTAGTAGAGTCTAACTGTACAATATCGAAATCTTGTCTCCAATTAAAAATAAATGATAGAAAGGATAGGAGAAGTACTAATGAGAAACAACTCATTAGTAATCCAAACACTACATGTGCGGTTTTATTTTCAAAGTTTATACTGAGTTGAGGGTATTTAGTCTTTTTCTTTCTCGCCATGGTAATCTATATTGTATAGATTCAAAAATAACTAAAAAGCGCCTTATTATGTGTCTGATTTTTAGCTTTTATTCACGATGATATACACAATTTAGTATTTGGGAATTATGAAATTTAATTAGGGCTAGTTTTAGTAATTAGCATTTATTTAAATGCTACTAAATGAGGTAATACAACGATTTGTTGTTACAAAAAAATGAAATAATTTTCATCGTTTAATTTTCAAATTCTAAGGCTATCAATTCCTAAATTATTAAATTTGCGAATCTTAAATTACAAAGCAAGCAATTCCATGGAAATCCCTAAGAAATACAACCCCTTACAAGTAGAAGATAAATGGTATAAGTACTGGATGGAGAACGATTATTTTAAATCTACTCCAGATGAAAGAGAAGCTTATACAATTGTAATTCCACCACCTAATGTAACAGGGGTATTGCATATGGGGCATATGCTTAACAATACACTTCAAGATGTATTGGTTAGACGTGCACGTATGTTAGGGAAAAATGCTTGTTGGGTACCTGGTACCGACCATGCCTCAATCGCTACAGAAGCTAAAGTGGTTGCCAAACTTAAGGAGGAGGGGATTTCTAAAGACGATTTATCTCGTGAGGAATTCTTGGAACACGCCTGGGAATGGAAAGAAAAATACGGTGGAGTAATACTCAGTCAATTAAAAAAATTGGGTGCTTCTTGCGACTGGGATCGTACTTCGTTTACCATGGACGATAAACTTTCGGCTTCTGTATTAGAAGTGTTTGTAGATCTCTATAAGAAAGGGTTAGTATATCGTGGTTTCCGTATGGTAAACTGGGATCCTGAAGCAAAGACTACGGTTTCTGATGAAGAGGTAATCCATAAAGAAGTAAATTCTAAATTATACTATGTTAAGTATGCAGTAGAAAACTCTGATGAGTTTGTTACTATTGCAACTACCCGTCCTGAAACAATTTTGGGAGATACTGCTATTTGTATCAACCCCAACGATGAACGCTTTACTCATCTAAAAGGTAAAAAGGTTATTGTTCCAATTTCGGAGAGAGTAATTCCTATTATCGAAGATGAGTATGTAGATATTGAATTCGGTACTGGTTGTTTGAAAATTACACCTGCACACGATCAAAACGATAGAGTAATAGGAGAGAAGCACGGTTTACCGATTGTAGATGTCCTAAATGATGATGCTAGCTTAAATGAGCACGGTTTACACTACCAAGGAAAAGATCGTTTTGTGGTACGTAAAGAGATTTCTAAGGAATTAGACACTTTAGGTATTCTTGTTAAAGTTGAGGACTACCTTACAAAAGTAGGTTGTTCAGAACGTACAAATGCTGTAATTGAACCTAAGGTTTCGGTACAGTGGTTTGTGAAAATGGAAAAGCTAGCTGATCCTGCACTAGAAGCTGTAATGAGCGATGATGTTCAGTTGGTTCCTGCGAAGTTTAAAAATACCTACCGTCACTGGATGGAGAATGTGCACGACTGGTGTATTTCTCGACAGTTATGGTGGGGACACCAAATACCAGCCTTTTTCTTTGGTGATGGTTTAAATGATTTTGTAGTTGCTAAAACCATTGAAGAAGCTGTAGTTTTAGCTAAGGTTGAAACTGGAAATGAAAAATTAACAGCTGCCGATCTTACACAAGATGCAGATGTATTGGATACTTGGTTCTCATCATCACTTTGGCCTATTTCTGTTTTTAACGGAATTATGGAGCCAGAAAATGAGGAAATTAATTATTACTACCCAACAAACGATTTAGTTACTGCTCCAGAAATTTTATTCTTCTGGGTAGCACGTATGATTTTAATGGGCTATGAATACAAAGGCGCTAAACCGTTCGACAATGTATACCTAACAGGAATTGTTAGAGATAAGCAAGGACGTAAGATGTCTAAGTCTCTGGGTAACTCTCCAGACCCTATCGATTTAATGAAAAAGTATGGAGCTGATGGTGTACGTGTAGGGATGTTGTTCTGCTCTCCTGCAGGTAACGATTTACCATTTGATGAAGGTTTATGTGAGCAAGGACGTAACTTCTCCAATAAAATATGGAATGCTTTCCGTTTGGTTAAGGGATGGGAGGTAGCTGAAATAGAGCAGCCAGAATCGAGTAAAATAGCGATCGAATGGTTTAATTCTAAGCTGAGTGAAACTATAGAGTCTATAAACGAAAATTACGACAAGTTCCGTATTTCGGAAGTGTTGATGAGTGTTTATAAACTAGTATGGGACGATTTCTGCTCTTCTTATTTAGAGATGATAAAACCTGCTTATCAGAAACCAATTGATAAGGATACACTAGAAACTACTCTTGCTTACTTCGAAGAATTATTGAAATTACTTCATCCTTTCATGCCATTTATCTCAGAAGAGATTTGGTCTTTAATTACTGAAAGAGAATCTAAAGAAGATCGTTTAATTGTAGCTTCTTGGCCAAAAGTAAATACAATCGATAAAACGATTTTGGAAAATGAAACTATAGCAGCTGAGGTTATTTCGGGTATTCGTGCTATCCGTAATGAGAAAAATATTGCGAATAAAGATCAAATAGAATTGTTTGTTAAGCTAAATGAAGACACAGATAAATCATTTGATTCCTTAATCTCTAAACTAGGTAACTTAAGTACACTAGATTATGTAGATGCAAAAGTAGAAGGTGCCCTCTCGTTTAGAGTAAAGTCTAACGAATATTATATTCCGTTGGCTGGTTCTGTAAATATTGAAGAAGAAATAGCTACTCTAAGCCAAGAGTTAAAGTATACCCAAGGTTTCTTAAATTCTGTAATGAAAAAGTTGAGTAACGAACGATTTGTAAATAATGCTCCCGAGCAAGTAATTACAACTGAACGTAAAAAACAAGCAGATGCAGAAGCGAAAATAAAAGCCCTAGAAGAGCAGTTAGCTGCGATTCAGTAATTGTTAATACTTTCAAAAAAGCTCTTCGATAAGAAGAGGCTTTTATTGTTATATTTATTTGAAAACTAAATTCAATCTTATGAAATTACATTTCCCATCGTTAGTAATGCTTAGTACACTACTCCTACTTTCGGCATGTGTCAATTTAGATTCGGAGTGTATGGATTGCTTCGATGAAGCTGAGGTGTTTATTAATGAGTTTTGTGGAAATGAAGTTGATGAACTTATTGAAAATGGTTACAATTATGAATTCATACATATGTGGACATTAAATGGTGAATTTGTATTACCTGAGACAACAGGGGCTTTACCTGCCTATGATTCTTTTGGACAACCAATATATATGAGTTACAGCACAGATGTAACTTGCAATTAATTCTTATACAATTATCAAAAAAGCCTCTTCATAAATGAAGAGGCTTTTTTGGTGTTCAATATTTTTGATTTAGCTCAGCCAATTATTCTTCAACCCTTTTTTAGTAAGATAAATAGGTAGTATGGTTAAGGCTATTAGTAGACTAGACATTCCAATAATGGTAGACTGCATTTCGCCACCATTTGCCAATTCTAAATTATGATTCGCTTGAAGTATAATTCCTATAAAGGAGATCCAAAATAATTTAGAGGCAATACTCTTTTTTAGTAATAATGCTATACATCCTAATGTACCACCAAAAACACCCATAGCAAAAGCTGTTTTTGAGAGTAAGCTAAACTTAGTATAAAATATTTGTTGATTTTCAGGCAGTAATAATACATCTGCTTCCGTCATAGTAAACTGTATTATAAAATTTAGGATTCCCATAAGGTTCCAGATTAATAATACGATTATAGTTCCTTTAAACCAGTTGGGTGTTTTTTGTAATGTGTTCATCTGTGGGTTTTAATTTAAAAAATAAATATACAATTAAATAAGTTCTATTATATTCAGGTCAATAAATTCCCATTCATTGGGAATTTGATTAAGTTTAGTATATTTGAAGAATATAATTATGAATAATAAATAGAATGCAAAAATTAATAGATAATATAGAGAATAGATTGTTAATACTGGAGTTTATTGAAGAAACAAAAAGAAGGTTACTACAAGGAGTAGAAATTACCTTTTCTTATAAAGCTTCTATGGAGTTACAAGACTTAGTATTGGATTCCGATATTAGTGTATCTGATATAGAATTTGTTTTAATGAATTTAAAAACAGAACATTATTATAGAGGTATTGATCCATCGGGTAAGAATGATTTTAATGTTTGTGCTTTTTGCGTTAATATTGGAATAAAGAACATTGAAATTTATTTGAATTTGGTCTTGAAATAAAAGGGATCCATATCATAATTTTTTCAAATCATGTACCGAAGTATCCTATTAACAAACCATTTAAATTTAATTGATATGGGAATCAAACAAATAAATAAGAGGAATTCGATTGAAACAAACGAATTGATAAGTACGGTTAATAAAGAGTACAAAGGTTTAAATTTAACCTATAAAGAGGTGTATTATTTAGATTCTCAGGTTTGTGAAGAAACTGGGATGGTTAATGAATCTAAGCAAGTTAAGTATTATACTAGGAGACAGGTTGAAAGTAATATGAACGCTTTAAAGAGTGTTTATTTTACTTCTAAAGGTTCTGTTTCTCCTATCGAAATCCTAAATTTTAGAGAAAAATATAATATTGCTGCATCTACATTAAGTCTAATATTAGGTTTTAGTAAAAATACAATTTCTAATATCGAAAAAGATGGGGTAACTTCTTTAGCAACTGGACGTTTAATAAAAGTATGCCTAAATAATTTTAATATTCTTGAGGAGTATATTCAATTATGTGATTCTCTAGACCAAACAAAAAAACAAGCTCTCTCAGAAAGTTTGTTAAATTAAATATGTAATAAGTAAATGCTAAATTTAATCTAAACAGAGGCAGTACTTGTATCAACTAACCATTTACCTTGTACTTTCATCGCTTGTTCTATAACATCCCTTACACAACCGTCGCCCCCTTTTTTATGGGATACATAGTCCGATAAGTTTTTTATTTCTTGTGCAGCATTATCTGGGCAAGTAGGTAAGCCTACTTCTTGCATTACCTCATAATCGGGTAAGTCATCTCCCATATATAAAATTTGGGCAGGATCTAAAGAGTAAATATGAATGAGTTCTTTTAATGCACTTACTTTATCGTGGCAGCCCAAGTATACATCATGCACACCGAGCTTGGTCATTCTAGACTTTACTGCTGCAGAGCTACCTCCAGAAATTACAGCTACTACATAGCCTTTTTTAACTGCTAATTGAAGTGCATAACCATCACGAGTATTCATCGTTCTTACCTGCTCTCCGTTTGGTAATAAAGTAACACATCCATCTGTAAGAACACCATCACAGTCGAAAATGAATGCTTTTATGTTTTTTAATTTAGTTTTATAATTCATTTTTATTTTTGTCTAAAATAGTTTCAGTAAGAATTTTGTAGATATCAAAATGTGCTCCCTTTTCTAAGTAATTTAAATGCGAACTTATGGTAGATTTATCTCCTCTTACTGCTGGTCCTGTTTGAACCTCTTTGGGTTTAAACTTCTTAATTTTTGAAGCGGTTTCTTTAATAAGAGGTTGAAGAATTTCTAATGGGATTTTTTCCTTTTGTAAAATATCATCTGCTATCATGTACATAAAATTACTAAAGTTACAGGCAAATACAGCGGCAACGTGAAGTACTTTTCTTTGATGAGAATTGATGTTGTATACTATCGGGCTTACTAAAGTAGCCAAACGCATTAGAGTATTAAAGTCTTCACTTTTAGAAGCTTCTATACAAAATGGGATGTTTTTAAAATTAAGCTTTTTCTCTTTAGAGAAGGTCTGAAGTGGATAAAAAACACCGTTACGTTCATGTTTTATACAGTCCTTTTCTATGGCACCCGAAGTATGTACTACCAATTTGTTTTTTAATACCAATCTTTGGGATACTTCTGCAATAGCAGAATCTTTAACAGCTATAATATATAAATCAGCTTCCTTGTTAAGATCTTCCAGTCGAGTAGTAAAATCGCAATCTAGTTTACGAGCTAAAGACATTGCAGGCTCCACAGATCTGTTATAAACCTGTACTATTTCTTGCTCTTGTTTTTGTAGTTCTTTAGCTAAATGCCAAGCTACATTACCAGCACCAACAATTACTATTTTTAGCTTTAGTTTACTCAAGACTTATTTGTTTCTTGTTTCTAAATAATTGTATCATAGCAATACCAGTACCTATAGCCATAAGGATCATCCCTATCCATAATACATTTATATAAGGGAATATAATTGCCTTCATTACAATAAATGGCTTGTCGTTGTCTATATGCTCGTAGGCTTTAATTTGTATGCTTCCAGCTTCTGGGTTTACCTCGTCGAACAAGAATTTATATTTTAGATCTCCATCTTCAATAAATCCAGGGAACGATTGCGCCATATTATTCTTTACGGCATAAATAGACTGGGTAGTAGTAATTCCTCCTTGCATATTTTGCATTCGCAAATTAGCAATTAACATTACATCAAGTGCTCTTGCACTTTCTGTAGTATTGGCATTTACCATTAGGCTGTCTAAATATAAAAAGTGCTGATTGTAAATTACCGAATCTCCTTGCTTAATATTTATCAAGCTTTCGTGGTGGTACGGATTATTTGGGTCATGCTCATCTGTATCGGCGTAGGTTAGATGAGAATATACATCGTAGAGTGCAAAATGTTGGGTAGCGGGTTCGGCTACATTACCCATGATCTCATTCATTTGAATAAATGGATATAGGGTGAATTGATAGTCGAAGCTGCTGTCTTCAAGTAAGTTGAAATATTCTACTTCATAGGTTTTGTTTATTCCTAATAAGGTATCGGATTTATACAAAACGTGGTAATTCCCCATTTTTGTAGTATCTCCTTTTTCTAAGAGAATATTTTCATTACTCGGGAAATCTTTAGCTATAAAACCATCATTACTAGAAATGGTCCTTTTATTTGCGTTACTCAATAGGGCACCCATAATAACCAAAGCAAACCCTATATGTGCTACAGATGCACCTGAGTGTTTCCAATTGCCTTTTAGTATTTTACGGAAATATTCGAAATTTGAAATCGCTGCAAAAAGCGTAGCCCAAAGAAGAGAGAGGTAGAGGGCGTGCCACATTTGTACCGTATAAGCGATAGTAACTGCTAATACTCCAGCTAAAACCAAACTAAATGCTATTTGTTTAAATAGTTTTCTAAGGTTTGTTTTATTGTAGGCTAAATACTGGGTTATCCCAATTAAGAAGACTATCAGCAAGGCAAATGGAGTTTGCCAAGAATTGTATAAAGCTATAGCATCTAATGGGGGAGCCATATGAGTACCAAACACTTTATTAATCACTGGTAAGGAGGTAAACCATGTAATTTGGAATGCAGATATAAATAGAACCATTGAAGCAATAAATACCCAAAATTCTCTAGAACTAGAATCGTCTTCGCTTTTGTTTGAAGGAATGTCTTTTAGTCTAATTACAAATAAAACTATAGAAGCTACAGTAAAAGTTAATAAGTATACCAATAGCTGACTTGCAAGTCCACCCGCAAAAGCGTGTACTGAAGTGTCTCCTAAAATACCGCTACGTGTTAAATACGTAGAGTAAATAATAAGAATAAAGGCAAGTATAGTTAGTGCAATAGTTGTTCTAAGAGCTGATTTTTTAGCTCTGTATATAAGCATGAGATGCGCTGCAGAAACCAAAATTATCCAGGGTACCAAAGAAGAGTTTTCTACGGGATCCCATGCCCAGAAGCCACCAAAAGATAATGCTTCATAAGCCCAAGCACCGCCCATTAGTATTCCTGTACCTAATACCATAATCCCTGCATAGGTCCATGGTAATGCTTCATTAACCCATTTAGAATATTGCTTTTTCCAAAGCCCTACTAGGGCATATGCAAATGGAATCATGGTAAGTGAAAATCCTAGAAATAAAATAGGAGGGTGTATAACCATCCAGTAATTTTGCAATAAGGGATTCAATCCTCTACCGTCTAAGAATTGTGGTACTACTTGGAGGTAATTAGCCATCTCTGTCCAAGGTAATCCTAAATTTTCTTCTAGGTTACGAATAAGTACAAAAGGGCTACTACCTAGTTTTAGACCCATTATTTCTATCCCCAATACCATAGAAACTAAGAATATCTGTATAACCGAAACGATAGTCATTATAGCAGGTTCCCATGACTTTGATTTTTTAATCAATATTCCACCAAGTAGAATATTCCAGAATGTCCAAAGTAAGAAACTCCCTTCCTGACCTTCCCAGAAACAAGAAACCATATAGTGGGTAGGTAATTCTAAAGAGGAGTGTTGCCATACATAATCATATTCAAAATAATGATTATAGATCATTATAAACATGCAGGAAACGATTCCTAGAACTGAGGCACCGTGGGTATAAAATGAAGCTCTAGCTAGCGGGAGCCATATTTTTTTTAGCTGCTCGTTCAGGCTACTTTTATAAAAAGAAAATGCAGCCAATAATGAGGCTGCAAAGGCAATACTAATAAAAGCTTGGCCTAAATTTCCAATAAGCGAGTGTTCACCAATAAATTCCATATTAATAAGTAGGGCTTGTTAATGTGTCTTGATCTATATGTTGTTGCTCGTTGTATTTCGATGGACATTTCATTAAAATTGTACGGGCAACAAAACCAGTATCTGTAGCAAAACCAGTCATTGTTATTTTTTCAGAACGCTCAAAATCTTGAGGTTTTGAATCGTGGTAATAAACTTTTCTCTCGTTGTGTAAGGAGTCAACTGCAAAAAAAGTTAAAAGGTTTAAGCGAGGCTCAAACAGAATATCTCTATCCTTATTCAATTCTCCTATAACGGTAAACTCTTTCCCCATTTGTTTTTCTGCATCTGCAAAAGTAATATAGGTACTGGCATTAAAAGTAAGCGACATAATAACACCAATTATTACCGCTACTAAAAGGATTAAAACGATTTCAGTTTTTTTCATGCCTATTCTTCTAGCTTTTGTACTTTTTTATCAATGCGAATTAGGTAGATCATCAGTCCAATAAATATAGTTGCGATAACTGCTACTACCACATATATTTTTCCGTTCGAACGCATAATATCTGCCATTTCTACCTCTTGAGCAAAGGTGATTGTACTACAGAATAGACTGAGTAAAGCTGTGATTATAAACTTCATACTAATTGTTTTCCTTGTTAATTTCCAAAACTTTAATTCGATAACGCAGTTGCGCAATCCACGAACCTAGAAGGATCCATCCGATAACAGCTGGATAGAAAACCATTCGCATATTACTATCTAAATCGTAGTTACCAAAACCGGGGTTCCCACCGTTTCCTGGGTGTAGGCTATCAGTCATTCTAGGTAAAATACCAATAAATACAATCATCATTACAAAAGCGAGTATATTGTAAATGGCACTTACACGAGCTCTACTGTCTTCGTTTTCTATACTATTACGCAAAATAAAATACGCCAGGTAAATGAGCATAGTTACTGCAGCTCCATTTAATTTAGGGTCGTTTACCCAAAAGGTACCCCAGGTAAACTGTGCCCATATCATTCCCGTGGTAAGACCTAAGGTGGCAATAAACATCCCAGTTGATGCAAGCGTTTCAGCTTTCACATCGTGTAGCTTATCGAAGCTGCTTAAATAGCGGATACTTTGAATTAGCGACATCAACATTAAAATGATCATACTAAACCACATGGTTACATGGAAGTATAAGTTTCTAATTGTTTCGTTAAGGATATTCAACTCCGGAACGGGCATTAATAAACCCGCAATTATACTGTATAAAACCAGTAATATACCGAGTGTTTTCCACCATTTTAGCTTCATAAGAATAGCTTTTTTTAGTCCCGCCAAAGATAGGGAAATAATAGGTAAGAGAGTAAGACACTAACAATATTTAACAGTGCCAAAAACAAGAGTTGGTTGCCTGCTAAAAAATACAAATCTGCACTAAGGCAAAGCTTAGAGGTTTTAATTAAATTGAGTAATAATGGAAACAGTAGTGGCATACTTAATACAGCCATTAATCCTGCACTGTTGTTTGTTTTCGATGCAATTGCTGCTACCAAAGTTAGGGTAGAGGCAATAGCAGAACTACCAAGAATTATACATAAGATAAATGTCCAGTGTGCGGTAATAGGACTCCCTAAAAATAAACTGTATATAAAGTAGCTTAAGAGGGTTAAGATGATAAGTAAACCACTATTGTAAATTGTTTTAGAGAGCAGTATTTCTCGTGGTTTAGCTAGTGTATAAAAAAATAGAGCTTGCTCATTGAGTTCTTTTTTGAAGCTCTGTAAACTCGCATTCATAGCTGCAAACAGCACTATAATCCAAAATAAAGCAACCCAAGAATTTTCGCTTATTATACCTTCAAAACTAAGGTAGGCTACATAACTGGTGCTAACTACATACAGCAACATGCTGTAGAGTGCATACCGCTCACGCCAGTTTAGACGAATGTCTTTTATTACCAGTTCTTTTACTTGTTTAAACATGTGAGCAAATATACAGTTTCCCTTAGAACCGAATAAGATTTATATCCTAATAAATATTTGGGTAGTATAATTGTTTAGTAGTGTATAATCTTTTGTATTAAGTTATGATTTTGTTGCGATTCAGCTAGGACTTTTCAAGGATATAGAAATCTAATGTATTTTTGGTATGTAATTTGAAATAACTCATCTTCTCCCATTGTCTAAGCCTTAACGATTATTAACCCACATTAACAAATTGTTTGTATTTATAGATAAACAATAATCAGTAATTTCGCTGAAAATTTAGATTATGAAAAATTATTTATTTCTCATTTTACTTATTCCTAGCTTTTTGTTTGCGCAAGGGAAAAGAACTGGTGAAACGGCTCCAGAATTTACCGTTGTTGGGATGGTTTTAGACTCCTTAAATGAGCAGGGTTTAGCTTTTGCCACTGTTAGCTTTTTAGATATTGAAACGCAGGCTTTAGTAACTGGAGGGATTTGTGATGACTCTGGTGCTTTTGAAATTGAAAAGGTAAAAGGTGGAGTCTACAACCTACTCGTGGAATATATAGGGTACGAAGCTCAAATAATTAAAGGTTTAAAAGTGAGACCCTCACAAAAAGGTAAGGTAGACGGAGTTTCTGGTGGTACAACCGCTGGTAATTCTGCTGTAAATATTGGGACTTTTAAGTTATTGAAATCTATAGAGCAATTGGAGGAAATAGAGCTTGTAGAGGAAAAAACCTTAGTGGTACAAGGGATTGATAGAAAGATATTTAATGTAGGGCAAGATATCACTAGTTCAGGTGGTTCTGCTATTGAATTAATGGAGAAACTCCCTTCTGTACAAGTTGATATGGACGGAAATTTGAGTTTGAGAGGTTCTGACCAAGTTCGTTTATATGTAGATGGAAAGCCATCGATGCTCACTTCATCAGAATTGTTAGAAACCATGCCTTCTTCTATGATAGAGTCTGTTGAGCTAATCACCAACCCATCCGCGAAATTTAGCCCTGAAGGGATGGCTGGGATAATAAATATCGTTTTAAAGAAAAATAAGAAAGCTGGATTTAACGGTAGTGTTTCTGCTACAGCCGCTGTACCTACACGTACAAACTTTACAGCAGTATTAAATAGACGTACCGAGAAATTGAATGTTTTTGGTTCTTATAGTTATATGAACCGCGCAGGTGGATTTATGTCCGAAAGTGAAAAACACACTTATTTTACGGAAGATACTTTTCATTTATATCAAGAGAAATGGGGTGACCATTTACGAGAGTCACACACTTTTAAAGGTGGAGTAGATTATACCCCTAACGAAACCAGTTCTATTAGTTTACAAGGAAATTTCACTCCTTCTACTCGAAATAAAATGGATACCGTTAATTACCGAGAATTTACTTCTGTAGGTTTAAACGAATACGATAGATTAACAGATTCTGAAACATTACAAAGTAGTTGGAATGTAGATTTTAGTGGAAAGAAAGAGTGGGGAAATGGTCTGCGTTTAGATTTCGCGGCCAATAAAACACACAATGAAAAAAATCAAAACAATTTATATACCCAAACTTTATTAGGTGTCATCGATCCAGGTTTTGGTGGGTATCCGACTTTTGAACAGCTTTCTAATAACCGTATAGATGATCAGTTTGAAGCTAAACTAGATTTTTCTTTTGGTAACGATGAGATTGGAAAATACGAATGGGGTTTTAGCTCAAGAACACGAAAAATTGACCAAGATCAATTTACAGAATTGGACTCTACAACTTCTGGTTGGATTGATAATAGTCGATTGGAGAATCACTTTATTTACAGCGATGAGGTTAACGCAGCCTTTGTTACTTATGCAAAGTCTTTTGGGGTGTTTTCAGCACAGGCAGGACTTAGAGCTGAGCAAGTATACACTCTATCGGAATTGAGAAATGATAGTTCAACTTTTAAAAATGATTATTTTGAGTTGTATCCTAGTTTACATCTTAGTTATAAATTAGACGAAACGACTTCGATTCAAGCAAGTTATTCACGTCGTGTAAATAGACCCGGTTTTCATTCCTTAAATCCATTCCCAGAATATTCGGACCCTTATAATTTAAGGATGGGTAATCCATATTTAAAGCCCGAATTTGTAAATTCTGTTGAGTTGGGTTACCAAAAGTTTGGCAGAGGAAATACCTTTAGTGCTTCTATTTATGCCAAGGATTTAGATAATATGCAACGCAGGTATATTACGGTAGACAGTAACAGTGTTTCTACTGTAAGCTACCAAAATTTAAATGGTTCCTTAGATTTAGGTATAGAGTTTATGTGGTCTAAGCAATTGACTGAATCCATTAACTTTATGATTAGTTCTAATATGTACCATTCGCAAATGGATGCATCTAATTTAACAGATGAATACAATGAATCTACATTTGGAATGTGGTCGAGTTTTAATGCAGGCTATAAAAAGAACGGTCATAAATTACAATTATCTGGTTGGGTAAGCCCTGGCGCTGAAGTAGGACAAGGGAAAATGAAAACCATGTTTAGTACCGATTTAGCTTATAGCCGTCCTGTACTTAAAGACAAGGGAAAACTCACCCTTAGAATAAGTGACCTTTTTAATACTAGAGCTTTCGGAATTGATACTCACGGCCCTTCCTTCGATCAATCTTTTTGGTATAAAAGACAAACTCAGTCTATTAATGTAAGCTTAAGTTATAATTTTGGTGACCAAAGTAACAATAAGCACCGTAGAGGTGGTTCCCGTGATGGTGGTGATATGGACGGCGGATTCTTTTAAACAATTCTTATGAGAAAAATACTTTATTTATTTGTCCTTATTTCAACAGGAGTAATGGCTCAAAATCAACTTACCATTAGTGGTTTTGTCAAAGAGAAATCCAGCTCTGAAGAACTTATTGGAGCAAATATACTATGTGAGGAATTGCGTGTAGGTGTTACTACAAATTCTTATGGTTACTACTCTATGAGTCTGCCTGCTGGAGATTATAAAATCCGATATTCCTTTATCGGTTATCAAGATAAGGTGATAGATCTAAATCTTACTAAAAGTAAACGCTTAGATATTGAAATGGAACCTTATGCTCAAGAGCTTTCTGAAATTGTTTTAGAAGCTGATGCGATGCATAAAGTTCGCTCTATAGAAATGAGTGTTAATAGCTTGGATGTTAAGTCTGTAAAAGAGTTGCCTGCAGTAATGGGTGAGGTAGATATTATTAAAAGTATTCAGCTTTTACCTGGGGTAACAAGTGTTGGAGAAGGTGCAAATGGCTTTAATGTTAGAGGGGGTTCCTCTGATGAAAACTTGGTCTTATTAGACGAGATGAACCTTTTTAATTCTTCGCATTTATTTGGATTCTTTTCTGTATTTAATGCAGATGCTATAAAGGATATGAAACTCTATAAAGGAGGGATTCCTGCAGAGTATGGGAATAGAATATCATCGGTTTTAGATGTTCGACAGAAAGAAGGAAATGCAAATTCGTACCATGCTTCAGGAGGTTTAGGTTTAATTTCTAGCCGCTTAATGGTAGAAGGTCCTATGTGGGATAAGAGTTCGTTTATGATTGCTGGACGTAGGTCGTATGGTGATTTATTTCTATTACTTTCTAAAGATTCTACGATCAATAAAAACCAATTGTTTTTTTACGACTTAAACATGAAGTTTAATTCATGGATTGGTTCTAAGGACCGAGTATTTTTATCTACTTATTCTGGAGACGATGTATTTAAATTTGGTGATTTGATTTCCTCCTCTTGGGGTAATACTACCTTAAATGCCCGTTGGTTGCATTTATTTTCTGACAAATTGGTCGCTAACCTATCGTATAATTACAATAACTATAATTATATTATTTCTATAGGAGAGGATAATTTCTCTTTCGATTGGGAATCTAAAATTAAGAACCATAAGTTTAAATACGACCTTTCTTACTATCATAGCAATAAGCATCAATTTAAAATGGGAGCTTCCTTAAATACCTACCATTTTGTTCCTGGAATTATTACACCTACTACAGATAGTGCAACAGTAAATATTACTGAACTTCGTAATAAGTTTGCATACGAACCGGCTGTTTTTATTCAAGACGAATGGAAGGTGTCGGAGCGTTTATTGGTTAAAGCTGGTTTGCGATGGTCTTCGTTTTATAGAGTTGGAGCCGATACTATGAGGGTTTATGCAGATGGGCCATTGGTTTATGATGAACTTCAAAATATGTATGTACATGGCGATTCTATTGGGTTGGATGTCTATGGTGATAACGAA
The DNA here is from genome assembly GCA_965183875.1 of Flavobacteriales bacterium. GTDB lineage: Bacteria > Bacteroidota > Bacteroidia > Flavobacteriales > UBA7430 > UBA6772. The sequence goes on from CBCYMK010000019.1 coordinate 21,116, forward strand.
ATTGTACAATCGTATAATGCTTTTGAACCTCGTTTAGCTATACGTTATCAATTAAACGATTTGAGTTCAGTAAAGGCGTCCTACCAGAAAATTAATCAATACATGCATTTAATTACCAATGCATCTTCTCCAACACCTCTAGATATATGGGCTCCAGCAGGAAAATTTATAAAACCTGTTACAGGACAGCAATTGGCTTTGGGCTATTTCTATACTTCAGAAAACTTAAAATGGGATTTCTCTACTGAGGTATATTATAAAAAACTAGACAATGTATTGGATTATATTGATGGAGCCGATTTACAGTTTAATAATAACTTGGAAACTGAAATTTTATACGGTGAGGGTAGGGCTTATGGTTTGGAATTGATGTTGGAGAAAAAAGAAGGAAAGGTAAAAGGTTGGATTGCGTATACATTAGCGAAATCTGAAAGTTTGATTCCTGGTTTGTCGGATTCTGACCCTGGGATAAATAATGGAAACTGGTATAATAACCCACAAGATAAAACCCACGATTTGTCTATCGTAGCCTTTTACAAACACAATAAAAAATGGACTTTTTCGAGTAACTTTGTTTTTGCTACTGGAATTCCTACCAATTACCCTAGTGCTAAATACAGTTACGAAGGATTTACAATCCCTCATTATACTAGTCGTAACGAAGCTCGACTCCCCAATTACCATCGTTTAGATATTGCCGCTACTCTGCGTCCTCTTAAAAACGAAAATAGAAAATGGGATAGTGAATGGGTGTTTAGTATCTACAATGTATACAACCGTAAAAACGCTTCTTCTCTATTTTTCCGTCAGAATTCCGACGACGAGGATCTGACCGAAGCTGTACAGTTGTCTATATTCCCAATTATCCCGAGTGTTTCATATAACTTCAAATTCTAATGAGAAATTTATATTTATTTATCGCAAAGCTCGTAATCTTTAGTTCTTGTCAAACGGTAGTTGATTTAGGCTTAGAAGAGGGTTCTAAAAATATTATCTCCGAATCGGTTTTAGAATTTGTTCAAGGTGAAGAGTACGGTACTGCTAGAGTCGTCTTAACAGAAACTTCAGCTTATTTTAGTAATGATGAAAATCCATTTGTATCTAATGCAGTGGTTATTTTAAACGATACTTATATTCTAATAGAGCAAGAAGGAAATCCGGGTGTTTATGCTTTCGATGCAGTGCCCTTAACTGTAAATGCTAGCTATAAATTATCTATTGAAGCTGTGATAAATGGTTTGGATGGAGCTTGGGAGGGGACCGATTATTACACTCATTTAGCTGTTATAGATACCGTTTTTACCCATTTTGAACCCGGAAATGGACCTCATGCTAAAGATGGATACTTTGTAAATATCGGATTTACCGAACCTGGTGATGAGCTCAATTTTTATGTTCAAGAAGTTGAACATTTCCCTTTCGATTCTACCGGAAGAAAGCAGGAACTACCCTATGCAATGATATACGATGATATTATTTTAAATGGACATTATTTGGAGTTTCCAGTGAACGAGAGACCCTACCAGTTAAAAGATAGTGTAAGTTTTAAATTTTCAAGCATTTCGGAACCTACCTATTCTTTTTATGAAAACCTAAACCAGCTATTGTTTCAAACGGTTGGTATAGGGGCAGCGCCACCCTTTCCTTTAAGAGGGAACTTAGTTTCTTTAAATGATAATTTTGAAAATGCTTTAGGGAATTTTAAAGTTAAAAATGTGTTTAAAGGAGAGCTTGTAATTACAGATTAGTAATTGTGATCGATGACATATCCTGATAGGAAAAGATTTGAAAATTAAAGGTTGGTGGATGTTAGTTGATGGGGGAAAATATCTCCTTACGACTTACATTTCTGAAGTAGTCCAAATAGTCGTTAAAGCCTAGTTTTGAAAATGATTTGAAAATTGGTAATTAAAGGTTGGTGGTTGTTAGTTGGTGGGGAAAAAAGAATCCTCGATGTCAGTGTCAGTCAGAGCTTGTCGAAGACCACTCACCACTCACGATACGTTTACCTAAACAGACTTATATTACCCGAGAGGGCCTTATAAATACCTTTATTCGTTTTGTAGTCTATAGTCCAGAAATATACACCTTCGGTACATTGTTTTTGAAAGTGATTTCCATTCCATCCTTTTTCAATGTCATCAGTATTCCAAAGGATTGTACCCCACCTGTTAAATACCTTTAAAGTAGCGTACGGAATAAACTCATATTCTATTGGTATAAATAAGTCATTTATTAAATCGTTATTAGGGCTAAATACATTGGGCATTGTTATAAGTTCACAATTTTCTTTGTCTAAAACTTTAAAACTTACTTCTTGTATACAGCTGTTTTCATCTGCATACTGTAGCCAGTAATTTCCAGATATGTTTGTTGTTATGCTACTATTAGTAGAATTAGTTGACCATAAAAAGGAATTAAAATTCCCTTCCCCTAATTCCAATTCTACAGTTTCACCGTAACAAATTTCATGATCTACAATTGTTTCAGGGGTATTAAGCGCAAATACTTCAATATTATGTTCTGAGCTTAAAGCACAAAATAAACTCGGGGTATATAAAATTGTATTGTTTCCTATACTTGCATTTACTGGGTTGAATATTCCCTCAACAATATCTGTAATTCCTGTTCCAGACCATGTTCCTGGACCGGGAGTAGCTTCTAAATCAAGAGCGTTTTCATTTATACAGATATCAATAACTGCCGTAATTTCTGTTTCTATTTCTTCATCTACACTAATGAGTATAGTATCTATTGCCCCACAGCTAGTGGCTATTTCGTAGGTAATTAAATGTTCCCCAGCTCCGGCGGTACTTGGAGAAAAAAGTCCTGTACTAGCGTTTATGATTCCTGTACCTGTCCAAATTCCATTTTGGTCAACTGCATTTAAGTCTATATTTGGTCCTGCTTCACATAATAAGTCAACCGAAAATATACTTGCATTTGCTTGGGTCTGCTCTGTAACAATTACACTTTCGCTACTAGAACATAAGGTAGTGAAGGTTATATTGTCTAAGCCAAAATCGTTTCCACTCCCAGTAATATTTTGATTTACGATGCATATTTCGGCTGTAGTGTTTGTACCAGAATTCCATGTAGCGTTAAATTCATCCCATGTATTATAAGATGTAGGGGCGGTAAACTGAGTACCTATTGTATTGCCATTAATAGAAAATTGTAAAAGTGCGGGGTTTCCTAGCCCAGCAACAGTATTTACAAGGGTCGAAAAATTATAAGAGGTATTTGGACTCACGGTAATTTCCTGACACCATACTTGACTCCCTGGACTAGTAGCACCATTAACGACTAAGAAATTCCCTGAACCTGTACCCGTAAAACCACTGTGTACAAAGTTTGCGTTTGTGGTAACCGAGTAAATTCCTTCGGTCCACAAAGAAGTCGCATGGTATGTATAGGCACTAGAAAAACCATTATTACCATTTGTGAAATTACCATTGCTTACTAGGTTGTTTGTAAAGAAAGAACTTGTAACGGTATAAGTGCCAGCAGTACTTATATTTATCCATTGTGTAGTGGCGTCGGTATTCCATGTATAATTATCAAATCCATCGTTGGCAAAAATTATAATGGATTGATCGTTGCAGATACTAGTGTCATTAACAGATAGTAGGTCCATGTCTCCACATGGGTTTTGTGCTTTTGTGCTAACTATCATCATAAGACTAAAGCTTATAAGGAACTTGAGATTGAGCATTTTGTATTTTTTTTTAAAGATATAAATTCATTTTATAGAATTCAGTATTCATGGTCAAGTATAGCTTTTATATTTATTGTATTTTTACTGCTTAAACTTTACTATGCGCAATTTACTTCTTCTTATTTCATTTTGTTATTCCTCGTTTTTAATAGCTCAGGTACATATTCCTCGTTGCAATTTTGACTCTTTGTATTTAGAGGAATTAAAATCGCCTGATTTCAGAACTTTACAGAACTTGGAAGAAGAGCTTTTCCAAAAATACTTATTAGAGAAAACCAATAAATTAGAAATTCTATCTATTCCAGTAGTAGTACATATTGTGAAAAACAACACTGAAGTAGCAATGGATATCTCTGATGAGATGATATTTAGGCAAATAGAAATTCTTAATGAAACCTATAACAACCAAAACACAGACCTTTTAAATACCCCAGCTTTTTTTGAAGAATCAATTGGTAATGTAGGTATAGAGTTTTGTTTAGCTACTGTTGATCCCAGAGGGATTGCTACAACAGGAATTACTAGAACCTCTACCGAAGTAACTGTTTTTTCTACCGTTCATAACACAATAAAACATACTGATACTGGAGGGATTGATGCGTGGGATACTGATTATTATTTAAATATTTGGGTAGGTAAAATTTCCTCTAGTATACTCGGTTATTCTCATTTACCTTCTGCTTCAAATATCGAAGCTTCAGAGCATGGCTTAGTGGTTAACTATCCTTATTTCGGTGAGTCTGATAACGCTGCTTATGGTATGGGGAAAACTGCTGTACACGAAATTGGACATTATTTGAATTTGAAGCACCCTTGGGGTACAGGGAATTGTGATTCGAATAACGACTGGCTAACCGATACTCCAATGTCAGAAGGACCCTATGCAGGAAATCCTATACATCCACAAACTTCTTGTGAATCGGTAGATATGTTCATGAATTATATGGATTATGTATACGATTCTAGTATGGTAATGTTTAGTCAAGGCCAGGCCGATAGAATGCGTTTTGCTTACCAATACCATAGGCCAGAGCTACAAGAGTCTAATGGTTGTGGTACCCCTTTATTACTATCTAATTCAGAAATAACCCATGCTACTTCAGAATCCACCTCCGACGGTAGTATAGATTTGAATATTATTTCTGGTATCCCTCCATATACTTATTTGTGGGATTCGGGCGAAGAAGTTGACAGTTTGGCTGATCTAGCAATTGGGGATTATTCTGTACTTATAACAGATTCTATAGGGCAGGAACTGAACTTACAGTTCACGGTTTCTCATTATGGCTTAATACAAGATTCAGATGATTTCGAGTCTTATTCTATAGATTCATTATTGACTTTTCAATCCAACGATTGGATGGCTAATTGTGCTGATAGTTTTATGGCTAATATTGCAGATTTTGCTGCTCCACAAGGAAGTCAGTATTTAGAGGTTAATGCACTAGATGGTCTAAATAGTTTTGTAAGAGAGTTTGGAGACTTAGATGAAAATTCTTACGATATTTCCTTTAAGATATATTTAGCTCCTGGTCGCTCTGCTGCTTATACCTTCTACCACGATGACTCCTGTAATGATCCTATTACTGCCTTTCAAATTCAATTTGGTGCAGATGGACTAGGGACTATAAAGCAAGCTGGTCTGAGTACTACTTTTAATTTCCCTCAAGGACAATGGTCAACAGTAAAACAAAAGATTGATCTTGACAATGATCGTGTAGAATTTTATTTTAATGAAGACTCAATTCATAATTGGTCTTTTAGTGAAACTATAGAAGACACTTTTGGAACCAATACTTTACATAGTTTTGTTTTAAATGATTCCATAGATTCTATAAGTCAGGTTCATTTCTTTATCGACGATTATAAAGTGATTTTGAGTGAAAACTCCACTCTAGGTCAAGAAGCTCCTATTAAGGATTTAGATATTTTAGTTTATCCGAACCCTGCAAAGTCTACTATAACCTTGCAATCTCAGTCTACACTTGTGGATGAATGTTATGTGAGTCTACTTAATGTTATGGGCCAAGTAATAGAGAGTAAATATTGGAATACTAGAGGATCTAATAATTTACAATTTAGTGTAGCTTCTTATCCACAAGGCGTTTATTTTATCCGTGTTCAAGAAGAGGACTCTAGCAAGGTCATAAAGTTTATCGTAACTAAGTAGTACAGTTAACATCATACTCCTTATTTTAAATATCTTTGCCAAATGACTTCAAAACACGCTATAAGTACCCAACAAAAAGAACGAGTTAAAAAGGACTATCTCTACCTATAATGGAGCATTTCTACACCATACAAGGGGAGGGAATGCACTCTGGAGTACCTTGTTATTTTGTTCGCTTGGCGGGTTGCGATGTTGGTTGTCCTTGGTGTGATGTAAAGGAAAGTTGGGAACAAGATAGCCACCCAATTTTTAAAACTGAAGAAATTGTTCAATGGGTAGCAACTAGTAAGGCTACTAAGGTAGTTGTTACTGGAGGAGAACCTCTAATGCATCAACTCGATTTGCTTTGTGAGTTGTTTCATCAAGCAGGAATAGACTGTCATATAGAAACTTCTGGAGCCCATCCTTATAGTGGAAATTGGGATTGGTTTACCTTATCTCCTAAAAAGAGAAAGTTGCCTCTAGATGAAAATTATTCAAAAGCTAATGAGCTTAAAGTCGTTATCGCAAGACCTAATGATTTTCGTTTTGCCGAAGAACAAGCTGCAAAAGTTAACAGCGAATGTAAATTGTATATGCAGCCAGAATGGTCTAAAGAGTCAGAGATCTTAAAAGAAATTATTGAGTATGTTAAAGGAAATCCACAGTGGAATATCTCCTTACAGACTCATAAATATATGGATATCCCATAGTATGCGGTTTAGCTTATTACTTTTAGTATTTATACTTAGTTTCCAGTTAAAAGCTCAAGAAACGACTAATTCTAGAAAAGCTGCAAAATCTTATAGAGCTGCAAAATCTGCTGTGGCTATACAGGATTTTAAATCTGCTAAATCACTCTTAGAAGAATCTTTACTAACGGATTCTCGTTTTGTGGAAGCTTGGATTTTACTGGGAGATGTGAGCATGGGTCTAGGTGATAAAAGTTATGCCATTGATGCCTATAGAAAGTCAATTCCTCTGTCACCACGATTTTCTTATCCTATGTACTATAGACTTGCTATAGCAGAACATTCATTAGGTTACTATTCTGAGGCACTGCAACATATTAGAAAATACTTGACTTCTAAAAATATCTCTCAGAAATACCGAAAAAAAGCGAACGCTCTAAAAAAATCTTGTGAGTTTTCTATAAGTGCCAAACGCAAACCTGTAAGTTTCGATCCCGAAAATTTAGGAGCTTCCATAAATACCAATGCTGATGAATATCTACCCGCTCTTTCTGCAGATGGTAGCACATTAATTTTTACTCGTAGTAAAAAGGTGGATGGTTTTAGAAACGAAGATTTTTATTTATCCTATAACAATACCGACAATTGGATAGCTGCAAAGAATCTTGGTAAGCCTATAAATACAGATCAAAATGAAGGCGCTCAATGTATTACCGCTGACGGTTTGACCATTTATTTTACTGCCTGTTCGAGAAACGACTCCTATGGTAGGTGTGATATCTATGAATCTAATTTTGAAAATGGTAATTGGACTGAACCTAAAAATTTAGGAGCTAATATTAATACTGAAAACTGGGAATCACAGCCTGCAATTTCAGCTGATGGTAGACAGCTATTTTTTGTTTCTAATAGGTCTGGCGGAATAGGAGGGAAAGATATCTGGGTTTCGTATAAAAATAACAATGGTTCATGGACAAAAGCCAAGAACCTTGGAAAGGATATAAATAGCTCAAAAGACGATATCTCTCCCTTTTTACACTGGGATAACCAAACACTCTATTTTTCATCAAAGGGATTTGTAGGGATGGGAGGATTTGATATTTTCCTTTCCCGACTAGATGAGTTAGGTGACTGGGGGGAAGTGAAAAATATAGGATATCCTATTAACTCTCCATCCGATGAAAATTCACTTATTGTTGCGAAGGATGGCCGTACAGCTTATTTCGCATCCGCTTACTTTAATGAGGGAAGAACAGATTTAGATCTATACACTTTCGATTTGCCACAAGAGAGTAGAGCTAGAGAAGTCGCTTATGTGCAAGGTGTAATTTCAGATGCCAAAACCCATAAACCTATAAAGGCTATAATTGAGTTAGTAGATTTACAAACGGGTAGGTCTTATAAAAGTTCTCGTTCTGATATTGATGGTAATTATATGCTCTGTTTACCTTCTAAAGCAGATTATGCTTTAACACTTACTAAGAAAAACTATCTTTTTTATTCAGAGAATATTCAGCTCCAAAAGGAGGGAAGTATACTTGTGAAAAACTTTAAACTTCAGCTCTTAGAAGTCGGAGAACAAGTAAGGTTAGACAATATATTTTTTGAGCTCGATGCCTTTAAGCTAAAAGATGAATCTACTGCTGAGTTGAATAAAATTATTCAGTTTATGGAATCCAATCCATTTTTAGTTGTGGAAATTAGTGGTCATACAGATAATAGTGGGGCTAAGAAATATAATTTAGATTTGTCGGAACAAAGAGCTGCTTCAGTAAAACGTGCTCTGGTACAAAGAGGGTTGAATGGAGAACGTATTCAAATAAAAGGATACGGAATGAGTAGACCATTAAATAACAATAGCACAGAGGTAGATAGAGCTATTAATAGAAGAACAGAATTAAAAATTATTTCAGTAGAATGATACAAGTTGTAGAATGCCCAAGAGATGCCATGCAAGGGATTGCAGAGTTTATACCTTCAGAATTGAAGGCAGAATATATAAACATGCTTTTAAAAGTTGGTTTCCATACCATTGATTTTGGCTCTTTTGTGTCTCCTAAAGCTATTCCTCAGATGCGTGATACTGCAGAGGTACTCTCAAAGTTACACTTAGACGATACAGATTCTAAGCTCTTAGCAATTGTAGCTAACAGCAGAGGAGCAGAGCAGGCCGCTTCATTCGATGAAATTCAATATTTAGGGTATCCCTTCTCTGTTTCTGAAACTTTTCAACAACGAAATACCAAACGTTCTATAGATGATTCTCTTGTCTTAGTTGAGCAAATGCAAAATCTTTGCGTTTCGAAAAATAAAGATTTAGTGGTTTATCTTTCTATGGCTTTTGGTAATCCATATAATGAAGCTTGGGATGTAGATATAGTTGCTAAGTGGACTGAGGTACTCGCGAATATGGGAGTGAAAACTATGGCCTTATCTGATACGATAGGTGTTTCTACAAAAGAAACTATTTCTCCTTTGTTTTCTCAACTAATACCAGCGTTTAAGGATGTTACTTTTGGTGCTCACCTTCATACTACTGTAGATACCTGGCACGAAAAAGTATTGTCAGCTTACCAGTCTGGTTGTACGCGTTTTGATACCGCCATACAAGGGTTTGGAGGTTGTCCGATGGCTAAAGATGATTTAACCGGTAATATGCCTACAGAAAAAATGTTATCCTTCTTAAACGAACAAAAAGAAGTCTCTGGTTTAAATGCACTCGCCTTCGAATCGGCTTATAATAAAGCTAGAGAGGTTTTTCTTTAGGGGAAGTGGTGAATGGTAAGACGTTAATCATGAATGGTGAATGGTAAAACGTGTCCTTCGATAAAACAGGATGGCAATAAAACGGGAAACGTTAATCGTAAGACGTGAATGGTAAATGGTAAAACGGAAATCGTATTTATTTCTCCCACTCCAACAATTCTTAATCAATCATTGTTCACTACTAATTACCTCGTCTTTAAACGACCTTTTGACAGCAAGACTTTTTCGAAAGACGTGAAACGTGAATGGTAAATGGTAAAACGGAAAATGTGTCCTTCGTTAATTCCGATAGCTATCGGGACAGGATGACAATTGTGTTCATTTATTTGTTTGTTTGTTTGTTTGTTTGTTTGTTTGTTTGTCAGTCTGAGCCTGTCGAAGACCCAGTTTCCAATTTAAAACTCATCACTCAAAACTTTTTTGTCATCCTAGTCCTTAAACGACCTTATAACCGCAGGACTATTTTGACCTGTTTCGGATTAGTAAAACTACCTTGTACCATTTCTTTATTTCCTAAGATCTTCCATATCTAATAATAGTACCTCCAATTTCTTGAGTATTCTACCGTACACTATATTGAGATCAAATTTACCAATTGCTCCACCAAAATAAGAGATTATCGAAAGGAGTATAAAGAGTCCAATTACCCAATAAGTAGGGAATCCTAATATTGTTAGTGTGTCTGGATGGTTTAATAAGTATTCATTTAATATAGTATTTCCTGGAATGTCCCCACCAAACCCGCCAAACCAAAAGCCTGTAATAATCGCTAAACAGAAATAAGGATAAAGAAAGTGCGAAAGCCTAGTATTGGTATGTATCATCTCTTTAGTCCAATTGTCAAATGATTTTAAGTACTCATAGCTATTCTGACTTTTGTCTAAATTTTCTAGTTTCATTTTAAATTTTAAGGAAATAGTAATTAGCCCACAGAAAAGTATAAACATAGGAATTGCCATATAGGGCATTTCTGATGGTATTGCTATTAGTACCATCAGAATAGCAAATACCAATATTGCTGCTATGTTAATAGTATACATTCGTTTGAATTTTTCTACAATATCAATTGATTTTTTTTTGTAGAGTTCATTTATTTTAGGTGCAATTAATGCATCAGCTTTTAAAAAACCTTCGTCCCAAATTGATTCAATTGATTTTTCCATGGAGTATTTTTTTTAGTCTGTTTTTAATTCTTTTTATACGTACACCTATATTGTTAGAGTTGGTTCCGATAATTTCAGCCATTTCTAGATAAGTCTTCTGTTCTAAGTACAGGAGTATTAGTGCTCTGTCGATTTCAGACAATTGCTTAATGGCTTTGTAGAGTTTATCTAAATCTTCATCTGTAAAAACACTACTGTCTTCAATTGCTTGTTCGGGTAGTTTTTCTGTGCTAAAAAAATGCTGCTTTGTTTTTTTAGTCTTTACTAAGGTTAGGCATACATTTAAGGTTAATCTATAGATCCAGGTAGACCACTCCGATTGTTCTTTGAATTTATCCTTACTTCTCCAAATTTGTAGACATACCTCTTGGTAGTAGTCTTCAAAATCTTCTTGAGAGTTTGTGTATGCACGGCAAATCTTTATGATTATACCTGCATATGGGCTAATGAATGTTGTGTAAAAGTCGCTACTCAAATTTATTGTTTATTAGTTAGTGGCGAGTTGTGGGATTTATTACACCTAATTGGTGAATTAATTTTGAATTATTTATTTCACCTACTATCTCAGTGGTACTGAGTTGGGCTCGATGTAGTATTTATATCAGTTTTAATTTCTTAAATTAACCTGCCCTCGTATTGTAATTTGTTTCTCTTGTAGGTCGGTATAATGGACCAGGTAATAGTAGGTGCCTTCCGAACATATTTTGCCTTTGTGATATCCATTCCAAAACAACTCACCATCTGTTTGTCTATATAACAATGCTCCCCAACGGTTATAAATAGTGAACTCAAGTACGTTTATGTCTTGTAAGTTTATAGCTTGGAAGCTGTCGTTTGTCCCATCGTTATTTGGAGTAAATACATTTGGCATCTCAATAATTGATGATGGAATACAGTAATTATCTATGCTAAATTCATCAGTAAAAACACAGTTGTTGTTTGTGATCTCTAGTCCATAATTTCCTGCAATAGTTGTAGAGAATTGATTTCCAGTAAGTCCATTACTCCAGTGGAAAGTAAAATTGGTATCTAATGGAAGTGTAGCGAAATATATTTCCTCATTTAAGCATAGTATAGTATCTGCAATTGTATCAATGGTATTTAGTATGTAACTTACATTTATAGTATCAATTTCGGTAGGACAATTGTTAAAGTTGTAATTCGCTATATAGGTTCCATTAGAAGATATTTCATAATCAAATTCGGTGCTACCATTGTTCCAATCAATTGTGCCTTCGGGTAAGTTTATATTTAATTGTAGGCTGTCTCCTTCACAAACTGTTTGGTCTGGCCCTAGATTTAAAGGGGGACAATAATAACTACACGATTCATTTGGAGAATCTCCTGGTCTAAGGTAATTGGATATATAGTTTGGAAGTCCAATATAGCATTGTCCAACAGGGAATTCAAGCGCATTATTAGTATAGCCACAGGAGTTGCCTACAAAATTAGGATACTTTATACTACTCACATAATTAGTGTCGTAACGAGCGATATACAATTTAGATTCGGGTGTGATTTGTATGTCGTGGAATCGATTTGATGATGTAGTTGCAATAGTATGTCTAGAGAGCTCAATAATTGCGGGATCTAACAAACTAAGGTCGAACTGTATTATAGACTCTCTTGCTGTAACATATAGAAGTTCATTATTTGGAGAAAAGCATAATGCATAGGCATTATTGGAGTTGGTTTTTGTTCTTAAGGTTATCGGATTAAAAACATATCCACTTTGTTTATCGAAGTCAAATACTTGGACTGTGTCTTTTTGAGAAGTAACTACTAGTGCCAGTTTACATCCAGAGGGAGAAAATCGCATACTTCCTGCGGTATTGGCACCCCAATCTCCAACATCCCATTCTTGATGTACAGAGCCTATATTAGAGAGTATTGGTTCATCAGCTATTCCTTCTGGGCCAAGAAGAAACGCTCTAAATTGATCCGTCCCATAATCGTGTGTCATGATCCAGTAATCGATATTGTTTTCGTGCTGTGTACCACATAGCTTTTCTGTAGTCTTAGTTTGTAGTATCGTATTTTTTTCTATTATCTCACCTAAACCATCGTTTAGACTCATATCTACTATAGAGTAAGCTGCCCCCCCAAAGCTACCCCCATATCCTGCTTGACCAGCTACGGTGAAAATATAGTATATGTCTTTGTTTAAGGGGAGTGGTACTATAAGTGCAGCATTGGTTGCTGTATAGCTAGAGAGAAGTCCAGTACCATTAGACATTATAAGATGATTTGCATTCCATACCGTTATGCCATCTGTGTAAAATTGTAAATTTCCTTCGGTGTCAGAAATTACCGAAAGCCCTTCGAAGGAATCTATAGCAGACTCACCTGTAATAGGTATACCAGAACTAAAATCGATTAATACACTCTCTCCGAGTACCCAATTTAATGTTCTTCCTTGTTGTGCCCAACTAGTGGAAATAGTGGAAAAAAGTAAGATTAATAGGCTTATACTTCTTATTATCATCTGATTAAATCTAATTGATTCTAAATATACTTAGAATCAATTAGATTTAATCTGTAGAGACAATGTTTTTTAGATAAACCCTACAGTTTGTTGGGTAAAAAGTTTTATCGTTTTTTAATAAACGAACAAGTCTTCACTCTACTGTTAGAATTCAATTTAAAAATATAATAGCCTGGCTCTAAATGTGAAATATCCCAAATAATTGCATTTTCTATAGTGGTTCGTGTATCTATTAATCTTCCACTAGCATCTATTAACTGTATAGTGCTTGATGGTGAGTCGATTAGATCTAAATCTATTCTCACGCTGTTTTTTGCAGGGTTAGGGGAAACTTTAAGTTTGTTTGTTTCAAAGTCGACAACAGTAAATTCTTCTGCTGTAGAGACAACGATATTGTCTAAGTATAAATTATTTTGTTTCCCATTAACAGCTGTAAATTTTAGGATCATTGAACTAGCATTGGGTATGTATTCTGAGAGGTCTACTATTTGAGAATTCCAATGAGATGCATAGCTAGGTTCAAAGTTTAAGTCTAGAGTATCTGTAGTTTCTAAGGCATTTCCACCTTTTGCAAAAACAGGATAAAATGTGGTTCCACAATCTATCGATACCTCAACTATTAAGGAATCATCGCGCGTACCTATGTCTCTATTTTGGTGTGCATAAGAGAAATATAAATGGTAATCCTTATTTTCTAATAGGTTGATATTTGGGCTTATAAGTACATCTTCTTGGCCCATATTTGAATAATTATACAACCTTATTATTCCCGAAAGAGTTGAGTATTCTATCCCTTCAGCTTCTGTTATTTCCCATGTTCTGTCATAGTCTGCATTTAATAGCTTCCAGTTGTTTGTTTCTAGAGAATTACTCTCAAAATTTTCTATAAATGGAGCGTTTGTATAACCATGCCAAGAGAACCGCTGTAAGAGCGCATTGTTAAAAATATCCTTTTCGTAAATAGTATCTAAGCTTACCTTAACCTGAAGTTCATGATTCAGGTTAACATTTTCCTCTATAGTAAAGGGAGCAATGTTTTCTGTGATGCTTTCACCAGGGATTAAGTTACCAATCCATGTGTAAGTAGTTAATTCTTCTCCATTAAAATTTACGGTTATATCAAACTCGTGAATGGTGTTTTCCCCATTGTTTCGAATTACAAAACTTGGGTTAATAGTCGAAGAACAGAATAAATCTGATTGGGGTTCTAGAATTTCAAGTACTTCAATATCGTAGGGAGTTTCGAATGGATTTGTAGGTGTATTGGTTAAGCTTAGGTATTCAAAAGCAGTCAAACAGTTTATTAAGCCCATTCCATAGGTATTGTCTTCTCCTGGATTTCCCATATCTGTAGCGGTAAAATATAGAGCCGTTAGAAGTTCTGCACCACTTAAATTGGGGAATGCTTCCTTAAGTAAAAGTACAGCACCCGACACATGAGGGGCAGCCATTGAAGTACCAGACTTACTCTCGTATCCATTGGGCCCTACACAAGAACGGATATAATGTCCTGGTGCAACAACTTCAGGGTGTATTATAAGTGAGCTATCTGTGGCTGGACATTGTAGGGGGCCATGTGTAGAGAAATAACTAATATCAAATTCATTTAAATTGGCGTTTATACTTCCTACAGAAAAAGTGTTTACGATGGTAGTATTAATTCTTTGAGGAGCGTTAACGCTGGTGTTGTTTGGTCCAGAATTTCCTCCAGAAAATACGCTGGCTATACCCGCAGCCTCTAGTGCATTCATAAGATCTACGATATAGTCATTGCAGTGTACAGTATCTGCTACATCTCTCCATCTCCACGAATTGTTTATCACAGCAGGGATGTCGAATGTAGTTTCAGGGTTTTCATCTGAATCTAAAGCCCATTCATAGGCAGCTACAATATTCTCTAAAGGAGGTAAGGCTGCTACTGTAGTAGTTACTAAATCACAAGCTTTCCAATAGGCGCCAGGCGCTACTCCTATGGTATCTCCGGAAGGTAAACCCTCTCCAAGAATTGTTCCTAGAGTATGTGTTCCATGATCGCTGTTAATTTCGTTTGGATAGTCTCTAAAGTAGCCATACCAACTTTGATTCATTGGAAAACGATTGGCTAAAAATCGCTTGCTAATTGCTGGATGTTCTGCACAAACTCCGGTATCGTAATCGTATACCAATAAACCTTTTCCAGTATAACCCATTTCCCATAGTGCAGGTGCGTTAATAGCTATTAATCCCGATTCCATAGCTTCAATGTTTTCAAAGTTTGCTGGCTCTGAATCTACAATTTCAAGGGCAGAGCTGATGTCTGCATTTAAGTCTATGAATGCTATGTCCTCTCTACGGCCTAAATTTAATATAAGTTCTATAGGAGCTTCAGCATATATATTATTTATGATCCAATAGTTTCTCAAATTCGTGTATACCGAAGGGTGGCTTGCTTTAATAGAATTCAAAATAGCACCCTGTGTATCTTCTGCTTTTTGCCTTAGATTTAAAACTGTTTGTCTACCTCTTTCTGCAATGGGAGTTTCCACCCTAACAAACTCTTTGTGCATCTCAAAAGCATCTATTTTGTCGAGCATTTGTATTCGAATAGAAATTTTTTCATCCATTCGATCTATAGAATTAATTTTTTCTTGTAGTCTTTCAGTTAATACATTTTGAGCCTGTATAAGCGAACTTGAAAGTAGTAGGCATACTAGAAATCTTTTCATGCTATATCGTTTTATGTAATTTTGTTAGAAAAAGAAAAGGCTTAACACCAGTGTCAAGCCTTTAAGAATAAGTATTAAATTGTTGCTTTTTCAGCAGTCCAATCATATCCTTTATAGTCGTTAATAATATTATAAAGAGTCCCTCTTTCTATTGGGTGTCTCCCTATGTCTTCTATAAGTTTACACAATTCTTGGGTAGATAAATTAGGGTTTTGTTCTTCAGCTCCCGCCATAGAATAGATTTTTGTAGAATCGTCTATGGTTCCATCAATATCGTTTACCCCAAAGTTAAGTGACATTTGAGCTGTATTCCTACCTATCATTGGCCAGTAGGCTTTAATATGACTAAAGTTATCTAAGAAAATCCTTGAAACAGCGTAAGTTTTTAAATCTTCAATGGTAGAAACTTCGGGAACATCAGACATCTGATTATTTCCGTTTCTAAACTTTAGTGGGATAAAAGTATTGAAGCCTCCAGTTTTATCTTGTAAGTCTCTTAACCTATTCATATGATCTATACGGTGTGCATAGCTTTCATAGTGACCATAGAGCATGGTAGCATTAGAAGGCATACCAACTTTATGTGCTGTTTCGTGTATTTCTAACCACTCGCTAGAGCTGCACTTATCGTCACAAATTTTAGCTCTTAATTGCTCATCAAAAATTTCAGCTCCACCACCTGGAAGAGAATCTTGTCCGTGTTCTTTTAGGATTGTAAGCCCCTCTTGGTAGGATACCTTTGCTTTTCTACACATATACTCAAGCTCTACTGCAGTAAATGCTTTTACGTGTAAATCTGGTCTATGATCCTTAATTCTTTTAATGAGTTCCGCAAAATACATTAAACCCATTTTAGGGTGAACTCCTCCTACAATATGAACTTCTGTTACGGGTTTTCCATCGTATTCTTTTACCTTGTTAAAGATATCATCTGAGTTGAGTTCCCATCCTTCCTGACGGTGTTTTAACAATCGAGAATAAGAACAAAATTTACAGTCGAACACACATATATTGGTTGGTTCTACGTGAAAATTACGGTTAAAATAGGTGTAGTCTCCATGGCGCTTAGTACGGATATAATTGGCTAAACTTCCTAGAAATCCTAATTCTCCATGTTCAAAAAGGTAGACTCCTTCTTCCACAGAAATTCTTTCTTTACTAAGTACTTTTTGTGCAATACTTTTTAAGCCTGCATCTAAATCAGTACTTAAATATATAGAGGTGTTTTCTTCAGTTTTCATAAATCAAATTAAGAAGCTCAAATATAATTCAATTTTGATGAGTGCCCACTTCTCAATCCCTCTAAATATTATTTTTATTGGTATGACAATTGTTACTTATAGGTTTATAGATAATTCCTATTTTTGACTTATGACAAAAGCTATTTATTCTATTCTCATTGTATGTACTTCTATATTATTTCAATCTTGTTGTAAAACAGATTGCGATGACACTAAGACTGATAATGAACCTACACCTTATAGTTTAGTAATACCTAGTCCATTGCCACCTATGGATATTCCTTTAGACAACCCATTAACTGTTGAAGGTGTAGCCTTAGGCCGTATGTTGTTTCACGAACCATTATTAAGTGGGGATGGTAGTCAGTCTTGTGCATCTTGCCATTTTCAAGCTGCTGGCTTTACAGATACTGCTCGCTTTAGTACTGGTATAAACGGTTTTCAAGGAGGTCGTAATGCGATGGTGGCTTTTAATTTGGGCTGGAGTCCTACTTTGTTTTGGGACGGTAGAGCATCGAGTTTAGAGAATCAGGCTTTTGGACCTGTAGTAAACCCTATTGAAATGCACGAAAGTTGGGAAAATGCATCTGAAAAGCTTAATGCGCATTCTGAATATCCAGAATTATTTAAAAAGGCATTTAATATAGATGAAATAGATTCTACCTACGTTGTAAAAGCCATCGCTCAATTTGAAAGAACACTCGTTTCTGGAAACTCTAAGTGGGATCAATTTACTAGAGGTGAAGCAATGCTTACTGAAGAAGAACTAAGAGGATGGGATTTGTTTAATATTGATGGGCCTTATGTAGGTGCCGATTGTTTTCATTGCCATACAGCACCCCATTTTACAGATTTTGCATTTCATAATAATGGTTTAGATACCGATGGAGATATTACTGATCTCGGTTTATTTGAACATACGCAAAATGACTATGATAAGGCAAAGTTTAAAACTCCTACACTACGAAATATTGCTGTTTCTGGCCCTTATATGCACGATGGTAGGTTCGAAACTTTAGAAGAGGTAATAGAACACTATAATTCCGGTGGGCATGCATCTTCTACAGTTGATCCTTTGATGAAAAATATTGGAGACGGTTTATTACTTTCTCCTGGAGATAAACAAGCTTTGTTAGCATTTTTACGTACATTAACCGATGAAGACTTTTTAACTAATTCGGAATTTTCAAACCCTTTTAAATAAAACTATACACACATGAAAAAGTACATTTTAGCACTCAGTTTTTTGCCTTTATTAGTTGCCTGTAGTGGTTCTAAGAAAGCTGCAAATCAACCTATTCCAGAGTCAGAGGTCGAAATAAACATCCCTTGTTCAGGTCCAGATTTCTTTACTAATAATAAATATTTTAGAGCCAATAGTATTGGTGAAAGTTTAGATCAGGTAGTCTCTAAAAAGAAAGCATTAAGTAATGCTAGAGCAGATTTAGCTGCTTCTGTTAAAGTATTAATCGAATCTGTGGTCGACAACTATGTAAAATCTTCAGAGATGAATAATGTGGAGCAGGTAGAAGAACGCTTCGAAGGACTCAACAGAGAAATCATTAAAGAACAATTAGTTGGTATTAAAACAATTTGTGAAAAGCTAACAAAAACTTCAACGGGGAAATTTAAAACCTATATAGCTATAGAATTGTCGGCACAGAAATTGGTTGATAAGTTCCATGAAAGAATGATGAAAGACGATTTGATTAAAATAGATTACGATTACGAGAAGTTCAAGAAAACATTTGAAGAAGAAATGAATACTATGAACTAAGACTGTTGCCCCTTGATACTAATGCTAAACAGCCCAATTCTATTTTGAATTTGGGCTGTTTTTTTGCTTTGTTCTTTTCAATCTAGATGCTTATCCTCAAAATTACTGGTTATTGTGAAGTCGTAGTTTAGTAAATTGTTACACAGAGAAAAAAGGAAATACATAGAGGCGGTAAAATGTTGTTTCCGACATTTCTTCTTTTAGTGGAGAAAAGTGAAAAATGAGCGTTGACAAAATGCTGATTGAGATCCCCACCGTAGGAGGGAATTGAGTTTATTCTGTTAGCCATTTTGAATTTTAGGAACGTAAAAAAGAAGACAAGTCTTGTCCCGATAACTATCGGGATTTTTGGTTCTATTTTACTCACTTGAGTTTATATTTTGTGTTTGTGAAGCAATACTTGCTTTGCGTCAAGGCCTGCCTACCGTCAGACAGGCAAAAATGAACAAGTAGACAAAGAGATCTAATTTAGTATCCATAATATTTGATAGAATACCCTTTTGATACCTGCTCAAAGAAACGTATAATCATATTAATTTATATTTACCCAATACGTTATATTTGATCCGTATTTAGAGAACATATGAAAGTAGCAATTATTGGAGGAGGTGCAGCAGGATTTTTTGCAGCCTTTTCGGTCAAAGAACATCATCCATCAGCTCAAGTAATAATTTTTGAGAAGTCAGATAAACTACTGTCTAAGGTGAAAATTTCTGGTGGGGGAAGGTGTAATGTTACCAATGCTTGTTTTAAACCTTCTTTACTTTCAAAGTTCTATCCTCGTGGAGAAAAGCAATTAAAAAAGGCTTTCACTGTCTTTCAACCTAAAGATACCGTAGAATGGTTTCTTAATCGTGGGGTTGTCTTAAAAGCTGAGGCCGATAATAGAATGTTTCCAGCCACTAATAGTTCTCAAACGATAATTGATTGTTTCTTAAAAGAAGCTAAATTAAAGAATATAAAGATTGTTAAAAATAGTGCTGTTCAAGCTTTTATTGGAAATGATGAAGGAATAAGTCTGAGTTTTAAAGACAGTATCCAGCAATTTAATAAGGTTATATTAGCTACTGGTGGAAGCCCAAAAATGCGCGGTTTTGAGTGGCTAAAAGATTCTGGACACAGTATAGTTGAGCCCTTACCATCTTTGTTTACGTTTAATATGCCCAAAGAGCCTATTACAGATTTAATGGGCTTGGTGGTAGAAAATTCTACTGTTCGTATTCAGGGAACAAAATTACAGTATACGGGGCCTGTATTAGTAACTCATTGGGGAATGAGTGGTCCTGCAATTTTGAAACTTTCTGCTTGGGGAGCACGTTTATTGTTCACCAAAAATTACCAGTTTAATATACAGGTTAATTGGCTCTCTATTAAAAATGAAGATGAGGTAAATGCTATTCTTAATGAGAAAGAGTCTACAATACGCAAGAAAAAAATTGCCAATGCCAATCCATTTTCCTTGCCTAATCGTATGTGGATGTATCTTTTAGAGAAGGTTCAAATTAATCCTGACTTACCCTGGTTTGAGCTTTCGAAGAAAAATAAAAATAAACTAATTAATGTTTTGCTTAACGATGTATATGAAGTGAGTGGTAAAACAACTTTTAAAGAGGAGTTTGTTACTAGTGGTGGTGTGAGTTTAGAAGATGTAAACTTTAATTCTATGGAAAGTAAGTCGTGTAAAAATTTATATTTTGCGGGTGAAGTGTTAAATATAGATGGGATTACGGGTGGTTTTAATTTTCAAGCAGCTTGGACTACTGGTTATATTGCAGGGAAGTTGAATGATTGATGATTAGTGAATAATGATCAATTGAATTGTTAATATTATTTGATTTATTGTTCTTGTAGACCTCGTTGAATCCTTTTAGCTTGTCGTCCATCTTGGGACTTAGAATTAAATATAGCAATGTCTTCTACTAAACGCCATTTACCATTTTTAAAGGTTAAACCGTCGTAGCTTAAGCTAGGGACATAGAATTCAAACATACCACGAATTCCTCCTTCTAGTGGTTCTAAATGATCAAAGACTATATAGTCTTCATCTTCATTATAAGTCATGCTTGTACTTACTTTTTTAGAATATTCTAAAACCATTCTTGTCCGGGTACCGTCTTGCATCTTGAAAATTGGAGCTCCAAAAACAGGTTCTTCATTTTCATCAAATGTTAAAATGTCAACAATTCTTTTTGTGGTAGAACCGTTATTTCCATCCCATCCAATGAAGGTGTAGTAGTTTTTTTTGTCGAATTTGGTATGAATTATATCGGAGTATAATGCGCCAAACCAGTCGCCATTATTAAAAATCTTCGTTTGCTCTTCTTCAACAAATGGAGAAATATCATTTAACTTAAAGAAGTACTGTTCCTTCTTTCTTTTGGTGTAAAATTGTAGGTATGCGAAATATTCAAATTTGTTGTTTTCTTTCGGTACTACCCAGTTAAAAAGTTTGAACTTTTTATCAGGGGAGGTAATGATGCTAAGTTTATCTACATTCTCAAAAGGGTAGTGGAAGCTTCCTCTCATTAGAAGTACTTCTTCTATATCTTCAATAAGTAGTTTATTGGCTTCGTCTTTAAGAGAATCGTTACCAGCAGTTAAAATCTTGTTTGCTAATGTTTGTAGTCTAGATTCAAAGAATATAAAGTCACTGTTGTCTTGTGCAAATAAATTACAAGACATTATAAGTAGAACTATAAAACTATATGTTCTATTAGTCTTCACAGTGTAAGAAAGCTTTTTTAGAAAGTAATTCTTCATCAGTTTCTACATGATCCTCATCTGGGACACAACATTCTACAGGGCAAACAGCTGCACATTGAGGTTCTTCGTGGAAACCTTTACATTCGGTACATTTATCAGTAGCTATATAGTAGAAGTCGTAAGAAATAGGCTCTAACTCTTCATTGGCTTCGGCAGAAATTCCACTTTTAGAATGTATTTTCCCATTCAATTCAGTTCCTTCAGCGAAAGACCATTCTAGTCCGCCTTCGTAAATGGCTGTATTTGGGCATTCTGCCTCGCAGGCACCACAATTTATACATTCATCGGTGATCTTGATCGCCATGCTTTTATTTGCTTTAAAGATTTGTATTTTTGCAGTACAAATATAGAAAAACATTGTTGATGAAACGTCAAATTACTATTGAAGCATTAAGTACTCTAGGAGAATTTTTAAGTCAGTTTGAATCGGATACTTCTCAAAAGATTGAGCATGTATTGAATGCGGACTTTTACGATTCTTTTTCGTCAGCTATTTACGCCTCTAAAGTTCACAATGGTTGGTTTGAAGAAGCACAAGTAAGAAGAGCTATTTCTGCTTGGTCTGCTCAATTAACAATTTCAGAACTTACTAACTGGCTTAGTACTTACCCTGAAATAGAAATCCCTAAGGTAATAGGGTTAATTATGGCTGGAAATATTCCTTTGGTAGGGTTTCATGATTTTGTTTCGGTTTTAGTTTCTGGAAATAATGCCTTGGTAAAGTTGTCAACTGACGATAAACTGTTAATGACTATAATCACCAAGATTCTGATTCATTTAAATGAAGGTTTTAGTAAACGCATTAATATTACAGAAGGTCAGTTAAAAGATTTTGATGCTATTATTGCTACAGGTTCTGATAATACCGCTAGATATTTTGAGCATTATTTTGGTAAATACCCTCATATAATTAGAAAAAACAGAAACTCTGTAGCCGTGCTTGATGGTTCTGAAACCTCAGAAGAACTCAATGCTTTAGGAGATGATATTTTCGCATACTTTGGTTTAGGTTGTAGAAATGTGTCCAAAATTTATGTTCCTAAAGGGTATAGCTTCGATTTATTGTTTGAATCTCTTTTCTCTTATAAAGAGATCGTTAATAATAAAAAGTATGCGAATAATGTAGATTACTATAGAGCCTTATTTTTAATGGGTGGTAATAAGATGTTAGAAAACGGATTCTTATTGCTTAGAGAAGATGAGTTATTAGCATCTCCAATTTCTATGTTACACTATGAGTACTATGAAGACTTAGATACTTTGAAGCAAGATTTAGTAGATAAAGAGTCTCAGATTCAATGTGTAGTTTCTAAGGAGTCGATTCCAGGATCGTTTAATTTAGGTGAAGCCCAATGTCCTAGCCTAAGCGATTATGCTGATGGAGTGGATACAATGCAATTCTTAACGAGCTTATAGTCGTTCAATAATTTTAGTAAATAGACTTGTTAAATGTGGTTCTGCTTTTTCTGCGGTTTCTATGATGTCATCTATTGAAACTGCTTTAAGGTTGTCTGGGTCACATTCATCTGTAAGTACAGAAACTACCGCACAAGGTAGGCTCATATGGTTGGCTACTATTACTTCTGGTACGGTAGACATTCCAACTAAGTCTGCTCCAAGAATTTTAAGCATTCTATATTCTGCTCTTGTTTCTAATGAAGGTCCTTGCCAGGCAGCATACACTCCTGTGTGGAATGTACAGTCAATATTTCGAGCACATTCCCATAATAACTCATTTAAGTGTTTGTTGTATGGCTGAGACATATCTGTAAATCGTGGGCCATGCTCATCAATATTCTTTCCTCTTAAAGGGTTTTCAAAGAGTAAATTTATATGATCGTCTAGGATCACTAAATCACCTTTTTTATAATTAGAATTTATTGCTCCTGAGGCATTTGAAATCAGTAAGTTCGTAATTCCAAGTTCTTTTAATACTCTTATAGGAAATGTTATTTCTTTTGCATTATATCCCTCGTAATAATGAAATCTACCTTGCATTATAATTACTGACTTTCCGGAAATTTCTCCAAAAATTAATTGTCCGGTATGTGATTCAACGGTTGAAGTAGGGAAGTGGGGGATATCTGTGTAAGGGATACAAAGCTCAATCTTGCAGTTTTCTATTAATCCTCCGAGTCCTGTTCCTAGAACAATTCCTGTTTTGGGTTTAGAAAAATCAAAATTGTTGATAAAATTTAATGCTTCTTGTATCTCTTTCATAGACTAGGTTTTTGGCAAAAATAAGGAACATTATTCACAAATTTAATGGTATTAATTGAATAATTGTTTTGATAATTGATTGAAATTAATAGATTTGCAATCCAATCACGAAATAATAGAGACTTTTTTTAGTCTTTCTAGAAGATATATATCGTTTTATCCTTCCCCCCAGAATGGATTTACAAAGAGGCAAACATTTAGGTGTTTGCCTTTTTTTGTTTCTACACTTTTCTTCAAAGTGGAATTGATAAACGTATGTCGTAAAACGGAATAGAAGGTGGCGGATTGTTTCTAAATCACCCAAGGTCTTCCATGTTTAGTGAATTTTTCATAACCTAAATTATGCCTGATAATTCTATTGTCGATATTGGAGGTAGCACCTTTATAAAAGATGTTGGCTTTCTTAGAATATAGTATATAGGTAAAATGTCTTGTCATAAAAAAATCCCTCGCTAGGAGGGATTAGTGTATTTGTGACTTGGCAGGGGCTCGAATACTGACGCTAGGTCAGTATCCAGCCAATTGCTTAATAAAAAGCAATTCGTCTGGGCCCGAAACCCCTTCTTTGTATTTGAGCATAAACTCTATAGTTCTACTCACCGATAAATTTTTAAGTTTCTTTTCTAATACCGTTGCCTCTGCCCAAGAATCTTTTTCGATAGACCAGAGAATAATCCAAGGTCTACCATGTTTAGTGAATTTTTCATAACCTAAATTATGCCTGATAATTCTATTGTCCATATTGGAGGTGGCACCTTTATAAAAGATGTTGGCTTTCTTAGAATATAGTATATAGGTAAAATGTCTTGTCATAAAAAAATCCCTCGCTAGGAGGGATTAGTGTATTTGTGACTTGGCAGGGGCTCGAATACTGACGCTAGGTCAGTATCCAACCAATTGCTTAATAAAAAGCAATTCGTCTGGGCCCGAAACCCCTTCTTTGTATTTGAGCATAAACTCTATAGTTCTACTCACCGATAAATTTTTAAGTTTCTTTTCTAATACCGTTGCCTCTGCCCAAGAATCTTTTTCGATAGACCATAGAATAATCCAAGGTCTTCCATGTTTAGTGAATTTTTCATAACCTAAATTATGCCTGATAATTCTATTGTCCATATTGGAGGTAGCACCTTTTTAAAAGATGTTGGCTTTCTTAGAATATAGTATATAGGTAAAATGTCTTGTCATAAAAAAATCCCTCGCTAGGAGGGATTAGTGTGTTTGTGACTTGGCAGGGGCTCGAATACTGACGCTAGGTCAGTATCCAGCCAATTGCTTAATAAAAAGCAATTCGTCTGGGCCCGAAACCCCTTCTTTGTATTTGAGCATAAACTCTATAGTTCTACTCACCGATAAATTTTTAAGTTTCTTTTCTAATACCGTTGCCTCTGCCCAAGAATCTTTTTCGATAGACCAGAGAATAATCCAAGGTCTACCATGTTTAGTGAATTTTTCATAACCTAAATTATGCCTGATAATTCTATTGTCCATATTGGAGGTAGCACCTTTATAAAAGATGTTGGCTTTCTTAGAATATAGTATATAGGTAAAATGTCTTGTCATAAAAAAATCCCTCGCTAGGAGGGATTAGTGTGTTTGTGACTTGGCAGGGGCTCGAATACTGACGCTAGGTCAGTATCCAGCCAATTGCTTAATAAAAAGCAATTCGTCTGGGCCCGAAACCCCTTCTTTGTATTTGAGCATAAACTCTATAGTTCTACTCACCGATAAATTTTTAAGTTTCTTTTCTAATACCGTTGCCTCTGCCCAAGAATCTTTTTCGATAGACCAGAGAATAATCCAAGGTCTACCATGTTTAGTGAATTTTTCATAACCTAAATTATGCCTGATAATTCTATTGTCCATATTGGAGGTAGCACCTTTATAAAAGATGTTGGCTTTCTTAGAATATAGTATATAGGTAAAATGTCTTGTCATAAAAAAATCCCTCGCTAGGAGGGATTAGTGTGTTTGTGACTTGGCAGGGGCTCGAATACTGACGCTAGGTCAGTATCCAGCCAATTGCTTAATAAAAAGCAATTCGTCTGGGCCCGAAACCCCTTCTTTGTATTTGAGCATAAACTCTATAGTTCTACTCACCGATAAATTTTTAAGTTTCTTTTCTAATACCGTTGCCTCTGCCCAAGAATCTTTTTCGATAGACCAGAGAATAATCCAAGGTCTACCATGTTTAGTGAATTTTTCATAACCTAAATTATGCCTGATAATTCTATTGTCCATATTGGAGGTAGCACCTTTATAAAAGATGTTGGCTTTCTTAGAATATAGTATATAGGTAAAATGTCTTGTCATAAAAAAATCCCTCGCTAGGAGGGATTAGTGTATTTGTGACTTGGCAGGGGCTCGAACCCTGGACCCTCTCCTTAAAAGGGAGATGCTCTACCAACTGAGCTACCAAGTCAAAATGTAAAATAAAACTAATAAGTGACTTGGCAGGGGCTCGAACCCTGGACCCTCTCCTTAAAAGGGAGATGCTCTACCAACTGAGCTACCAAGTCAAAATGTAAAATAAAACTAATAAGTGACTTGGCAGGGGCTCGAACCCTGGACCCTCTCCTTAAAAGGGAGATGCTCTACCAACTGAGCTACCAAGTCAAAATTTTTAAAGTACCTAGAACAGGAGTCGAACCTGCACGACCAAAGGTCATACGCCCCTCAAGCGTACACGTCTACCAATTCCGCCACCTAGGTAAATAAAGAACGTTTTGTGCTTTCTGAAAAGCGATGCAAATATAGGTGCATTATTTTAGAAGACAAAGCCTCTTTTGAAATATTATTAATAGTTTTTTTAAGCCCTTGAAAACCTTGTTATTCGATAATTGGAGAACGTTCAAAAACAGCGTTTTCATCGAACAATTTGCGGTATGTTTTTAAATCATGGTAATTTTTAGCTCCCATAGATTTAGTAACATGCATCATTTTTGGGTTAAAATCGCCAATCCAAGTAACAATTACTTCTTTGTAGTTAGGTCTTTTTGTTCTTAGGTATTCTGCGGCAGAGTTAAGGACATACGATTCCATTCCTATACCTTGAAACTTTGGAGTTACCCCAAATGCTAATCCCCAAACAAAAGAAGGTTTACTAAAAAGTTTTTTCCACAAGAACTTTAATTTACCCCACCAATTAAAGTTTCCATTTGTAGCCTGGAAAAATTGATTCAATTCAGGAAGCATAATCAAGAAAGCGATAGGTTTACCTTTAAAATAAGCAAACCATACCAGATCTTCTTCCATCACTGGTTTTATTTTTCGCAACATCGACATGGCTTGTTCTTCCGACATGCCTTTAAAGTTGTCGTGTGTTACCCATGCAGCATTATATACTTCCCTAAAGTCTTCTGCATACTTCTTAAGGTTTTTCTTGTTTATAAGCTCTAAAGAGTAGTCTGGGTTTTTATTAACTCTTTCAAAACGCAGCCTATATTTTTCGGGCATTTCCGTAGTTAATGGACGGATGAAATTATGCTGGTTAAAGTAAGTTTGAAAGCCATAATTTTCAAAAAAACCTTGGTAATAACTAGGGTTGTAGCTATTTGCATAAATAGGAGGGTGGTTAAAACCACTAACTAATAATCCCCAATATCGGTCTTTTTCCCCGAAATTTATTGGGCCATCCATTGCCTGCATATCTCTTTCAGAAAGCCATTTTTTACAGGCATCAAAAAGCATAAATGCTGCAGACTCATCTTCTATACATTCGAAAAATCCCATTCCACCTGTAGCTTGCTTAAATGTGTTTGCACGCTTACCGTCAATAAATGCAGCTACTCTACCAATTACTTTTCCATCTTCACCTTCGAGTAAAAAACGTGTTGCTGAGCCAGACTCAAAATATTTGTTTTTTGATGGAGAAAAGACTACTTCAACTTCCTGTTGTATATGTGCTATCCAATTAGGATCATTTTTATAGATCAAGTAAGGTAATTCATGAAATCTTTTGATGTCAGACTTAGAAGAAATTTCAATGATTTTCATAGTCAAAAATTGAGCTAGTTAGTAGTAGTGTATCTCAATACATATAGTAAAGCTGAAATTTTAATTGTATTGCTTTCAGCTTATTCTAATTAGTATATTTGTTTCAGCATTTAAATGCAATTTTACGATTTAAAAAGCAATAGATGAAAAATAAGCTAGTAATTGTTACGGGGGCCTCTTCTGGTATAGGAAAGGCATGTGCGATAGAATTCGCGAAGAAAGGAGCCAACCTTGTTTTGGCGGCTCGTTCGGCAGATAAACTTAGTGAGCTTTCGGAAGAACTTTTAGGTTTAGGGGTGCAAGTACTCATAGTTCCAACAGATGTTTCTAAGGAAGAAGATTGTAAAGTTTTGATGGATAAAACTCTTAAAACTTTTGGTAAAATTGACATCCTAGTAAACAATGCCGGGATTTCTATGCGTGCAGCTTTTTCTGAGATAGATATCTCTGTGCTTAAGCAGGTGATGGATGTAAACTTTTGGGGGGCTGTTTATTGTACACGCTATGCCATAAAAAGTATTCTCGAAAGTAAGGGTTCTGTTGTTGGAGTTTCATCTATAGCAGGCTATAAAGGATTACCGGGAAGAACGGGCTATTCCTCTTCAAAATTTGCAATGCACGGCTTTTTAGAAGCCCTACGTATAGAAAATATAAAAAGGGGATTACATGTGTTAATTGCTTGTCCAGGATTTACTGCTTCAAACATTAGAAATAAGGCCTTGGCTGCGGACGGTACTTCTCAAGGAGAGACACCACGAGAAGAACAGAAAATGATGCAACCTGAAGAAGTTGCTCGTGCGATTGTTAAAGCTGTAGAAAAACGACAAGATCGACTAACACTTACTGCAAATGGTAAACTTACTGTACTGTTGAATAAGTTTTTCCCAAAATGGGTGGATAAGTTAGTGTACAATCATATGAGTAAAGAACCTGACTCTCCATTTTAAATGTTGGTATTTCTAATAGGATATATGGGGGCAGGAAAGTCTAGTCTAGGGAAAGGTTTAGCAGACTATTTAGGTTATAATTTTGTGGATACTGATAGTTGGATCGAAAACCGTTCTTGTAAATCTGTGCAAGAAATATTTTCAGAAAATGGAGAAACATTCTTTAGAGCTAAGGAGAAAGAGTGTATCGAGTTTTTATTTGATCAACAGAAGTGTGTCGTTTCAACTGGAGGTGGTTTACCTTGTCATTCTGACTTGATTGACCTGATGAACGACTTAGGAACTGTATTCTATTTAAAAGCGAGCTCATCTATGCTTACAGATCGTTTATTTGAAGAATTGTATTCAAGACCTAAGTTAAATGGAATTAGTACTAAATTAGAACTTTACAACTTTATTACTAAGCACCTAGTAAAACGTGAAGAACATTACTTAAAAGCAGCTCATCAAATTCATTTAGATGTCAAATCAAGCGATGACTTAATTAGAGAAATACATAAGTTTATAAAAGAATAACACTACATATATAGATTTCTATATGTTAAATTACTGATGTTAAACTTGTTAAATTAAAAACTAATTGTATATTCGTGCATCGAAAAAAAGTAATTCCCTCCCCCAAGTAAATATATTACACGCTTATCCCCTGGATAGCGTGTTTTTTTTTGTCTATTTTTAATTAAAAATTATATGCAAATAGAACTTTGTTTATTCTCTCCAGAAGTACTTCAGCCAATAGATAACGATATACGTATAGAACTTTGTTCAAATTTTGTAGAAGGTGGCACTAGTCCAAGTCCAGCAATTTTTCTAAAATTAAAAAGAGATTATTCTAATCAAGTATTTGTGATGATACGCCCTAGAGGAGGTGACTTTAATTATTCAAAAAACGAATTTGAAATAATGAAAGAGGAACTACTTTGGTTTAAAAATCATGGAGCCGATGGTATTGTACTTGGAATATTAAATAGTGATGCATCACTTGATAAGATTAGAACTGCTGAACTAGTAAAATTAGCATCACCATTACCCATTACTTTCCATAGAGCATTCGATATGTCGGCTGACCTAAATCAATCATTAGAAGATATCATTGAAACCGGCTGTACAAGAATATTATCTTCTGGAGGAGCCTCTAATGTAGAGATCGGTTTTGATAAGCTCCTTGAACTACACAATAAAGCAAATGATAGAATAGAAATCATGCCAGGTGGAGGAGTGACTATTGATAACGTACAAAAGTTTATTGACGCAGGATTTAAGAACATTCATCTATCGGCTAAAAAGCTAGTAAAATCTAAAATGCAATATCGAGCAAATTTATCGATGACTGCAAATCCAAACATCTCTTCATTTGATTATATTGGCGTAGATTTTGAAAAGCTGAAACTATTTACTGCCTATGTCAGACAAAATGAAAAATTATAAACTTCTAATAGTCATTATTTTACTTATTAATTCTTGTGCTAAGGATGAGGGTAAACAAGAAATAATCCTTACTAATTGGCAGTTTAGTGAACAAGGAGGAGATTGGTATACTGCAGAAGTACCCGGTTTTGTACATTTAGACCTCTATGCCAATAACCTTATTGAGGATCCATTCTATCGTGACAATGAGAATAAACTTCAATGGATAGAGGAAAAGTCTTGGGAGTATAAAGCAGAATTTACCTTGGATTCTGAATTTCTTAAAAACAAGAGTATCAAGTTAAATTTTTCGGGTATTGATACCTATGCAGATGTCTTACTTAATGATTCACTAATTAAATCTTGTGACAACTTTTTTGTATCCCATTCTATAGAGTTGAGTTCGCTGCTTAAATTGACTAATGAACTTCGTTTTGTTTTTAAACCTACTTTAGATTTAGCTAAGCAAAAATCTGAAAAGTCTTCTTTTGATTTACCAGGAGAACACAGAGTGTATGTTCGTAAACCACAGTTTCACTTTGGTTGGGATTGGGGACCTAAACTTATTGGTTGTGGAATAACTGAAGAAGTAAAGCTTGTTGCATCGAGTACAGCTCAAATAAACGACTTTCATGTAAGGACCTTATCGATTAACGATTCAATCGCAAAAATGCGCTTAGACCTTGAAATCTCTAACATGGAAAACGAAGTTTATTCAATTGAGTTTTTAGGGGAGACTCACTCAGTAGAATCTGAGGAAACGAGTATTGAATTTTCTTTAGTAAATCCTGAATTATGGTGGCCTCGTGGTTATGGAAATCAAAACTTCCAAAATTTACAAGTCAACTTACTAAACCATGATGGAGATCTTATTGATCAGATTAACGAACAATACGCTATTCGTAATATTGATTTAATCCAAGAGGAAGATGAGTTTGGAAAAGGCTTTAAATTTCAAGTTAACGGACAAGACGTATACGCTAAAGGCGCTAATTGGATTCCTTTAGACTTTTTCCATACCCGCGTTGATTCTCAACAATATAGAGAAGCATTGAGCGATGTAGCAGAAGCAAATATGAATATGCTTCGTGTTTGGGGTGGTGGAATTTATGAAGATAATTACTTCTACGACTTATGCGATAGCTTAGGAATTCTGGTTTGGCAAGATTTTATGTTTGCCTGTGCCATGTATCCTGGTGACGATCAATTCATGGAGTCTGTAGAATTAGAAGCTACACAGCAAATTAAACAATTGCGTAAACATCCCTCCATAGCTTTATGGTGTGGAAATAATGAGAATTCTGAAGGTTGGCACCGTTGGGGATGGCAAGCCGTTAGAAGTAAGGAAGAGGTCAATTCTATCTGGAACGATTACCAAAACGTATTCAATAAGCTTCTTCCTAACTTAGTCGATTCATTTAGTAGCACTGCTTATTGGGAATCTTCACCGCAATACGGAAGAGGGAATCCCAAACATCAATTTACAGGTGATGCTCACTATTGGGGCGTTTGGCACGATGCTGAGCAATTTGAGAATTTCGAGAAGAAAGTTCCTCGTTTTATGAGTGAGTATGGTTTTCAATCTTTCCCTGAAATGGATGCCGTTGAATTGTATGCTTTAGAAGAAGATTTTAACCTTAATTCTGAAGTGATGAAAGTGCACCAAAAACACCCTCGTGGAAACAGCTTGATTCAAGAGTATATGTTGCGTGATTATAAAGAGCCCATGGATTTTGAAAGTTTTGTGTATTTATCTCAGGTGTTACAGGCTGAAGGAATGAGAATTGGTATGGAGGCACACCGTAGAGCTAGACCATATAATATGGGAACGCTTTACTGGCAATTTAATGATTGTTGGCCAGCCGCTTCATGGTCTAGTAGAGATTATTACGGGAATTGGAAAGCCTTGCATTATGCCACTATGAAAAGTTATGAGGATATACTTATATCTACTGTACAAACTAAGGATTCTATTTCCATATACATAATTAACGACTTTAAAGAGGTAAAAGAATTTGACCTACTAATAGATCATGTTGATTATAGCGGCAATAGACTTTGGTCTAATGCGAAATATTGTAAAGCTAAGGCTGCTGAAAGTACTCTTATTACAACTATTCCATTAGATGATTACCTTTATATTGATAGTATTGAAAACCGATCTTATCTAGATATTCAGCTATTAATTGGAGGGGAGGTTTATACTCGAAAATTTCATCACTTTGTAAAAACTAAGGATATGGATTTACCCTATACAGGGATTTCCTATAAGGTTGAGAAAGATAGTATCGGTTTTGTTTTAGAGTTATTCAGTGATGCATTTATGAAAGATGTCATGATTAACTCTTTACACGATGGACGTT
The DNA here is from genome assembly GCA_965183875.1 of Flavobacteriales bacterium. Taxonomy (GTDB): domain Bacteria; phylum Bacteroidota; class Bacteroidia; order Flavobacteriales; family UBA7430; genus UBA6772. The sequence continues at coordinate 53,508 of CBCYMK010000019.1, forward strand.
TTGAAGACAATTACTTTGACTTGCCCGCCAACGAGCACAGACGAATCCGATTTTACAACGACTACCCGATGGAGGAGTTTAATACCAACAATTTGACCTTCTTTTCTATAGTCGATACATACGAGTAGTAATTATGATTTTAACTGTTACTCTGAGATACTCAGAGTTAACACAGAGCAACTCAGAGAAAAAAAAAGGTAAAACTCTGTGAATCTCAAATTTTCTCTGTGAGTCTCTGCGTGATTTTTGTTTTTATTTAAACTATTACATAGATGCTTAGAGAAAAACTCTGTGAATCTCTGGTTGATAAATTTTTATTTTACCCAATCCTAATACATAGAATACCGTTTTATTCCTTGCTTTAACATTTTCACATTAAAATTGAGTAATAATCCAAGTTTGAAGCCACCTAACTTTAGGTAGGTTAACACTTGAGCTTCATGAACGTCAGTTAAATATTCTACAGTTTTCAATTCTACCACAATTCTGTTTTCTACCAAGAGATCAATCCTATAACCATGATTCAATTTAACCTCTTTGTATATAACTGGTAAAGGTTTTTCTTTTAGAACATTGAGACCTAATAATCTTAATTCATAGAGTAAACATTCTTGATAAGCCGACTCTAAAAGTCCAGGTCCTAATTGCCTATGTACTTCAATAGCAGATTTTATTATCAGCGAAGTGATTTCATTATTTGTCATATTATATTTATTTATGGTCGTATTGAACTCTAATTTACAATAAATAATTATGAACTATTACACTGAGATGCTCAGAGTAACACAGAGATTCTCAGAGAGAAAACTCTGTGAGTCTCAAATTTTCTCAGTGAGTCTCTGCGTGCTTTTTGTTTTATTTAAACTGTTACTCAGAGCTAGTCAAAGAATAAAAGGTAAAACTCTGTGAATCTCAAATTTCCTCTGTGAGTCTCTGAGGAATATTTTTTTTAAGTCCCCAAATTATCAAATCTTCAAATTGTCAAATCAATTTTCCTATCTTCGAAAACCGAATTAAAAACGTAATGAAAAAACTATTCTCCGCAATAATCATACTTGGTGCAATCGTTTCGTGCAACCGAAGTAAAGAGCTCTATTCTTATGTAAACCCTTTTGTAGGAACTGGCGGTCACGGACATACTTTTCCTGGTGCAACCCTACCTTTTGGGATGGTTCAATTGAGTCCAGACTCTCGTATAGAAGGTTGGGATGGATGTGGTGGATACCACTATTCGGATTCTATAATTTATGGTTTTTCTCATACACACCTTAGTGGAACTGGAGTTTCCGATTACGGCGATGTATTATTAGCGCCAACTGTTGGAGCAATACATTATAATAATGGAGCTGATGGAAAGACTGGCTATTCCTCGAAATTCTCTCATGAAAATGAATCTGCTCACGCAGGGTTTTACCAAGTTTATTTGGAAGATTACAATATCGATGTAGCTCTTACAGCTAGTAAAAGAGCTGGATTTCATCAGTATACTTTTCCAAAATCCTCACAAGCTAATATCATTTTAGACTTAGAACATAGAGATGAAGTTTTAGAATCTGAAATACAAATTACTAGGAAGAATGAAGTGGTAGGTTTTAGACGATCTAAGGCTTGGGCTACCGATCAATATGTTTATTTCGTTGCACAATTCTCCAAAGACTTTAAGAAAGCCACCATCGCTCAAAATGACATAGCTACCGACTTACTAACCTTAAACGATAAGGAGCTGAAAGCTTCTTTTGAATTTAATACGGAAGAGGGAGAGCAAATTTTAGTAAAAGTAGCTATTTCTGCAGTGAGTGTAGAATCAGCTCGTAAAAACTTAGAAGCCGAAATTCCACACTGGGATTTCAATAAAACCCTAAATGATGCAGAGCAAGCTTGGAATAAAGAGCTTTCGAAGATTGAAGTGGATTCTGATAAAGAAACAAAACACATATTCTACACTGCGCTTTATCATTCTTGCATAGCACCCAACATTTTTTCTGATGTAGATGGTTCTTATAGAGGAACCGATCTGGGAGTACATAAAACTAAAAACTTTGATAATTATACCGTATTCTCTCTTTGGGACACCTATCGTGCTACACATCCTTTATTTACAATTATAGATCAAAAGAGGACAACGGACTTTATTAATACTTTTATCAATCAGTATGAAGTAGGAGGGCAATTACCGGTTTGGGAGTTGGCTGGAACTTATACGGGTTGTATGATTGGATACCATGCTGTTCCTGTAATTGTGGATGCTTATCAAAAAGGAATCGTAGATTTTGATGTAGAGAAAGCTTATGAAGCAATGCTTCACTCAGCCGAACAAACACATTTAGGTTTAGCCTCTTATCATAAAAATGGGTTCATTACTGCGAACGACGAACCTGAATCTATTTCCAAAACCTTAGAGTATGCCTACGACGATTGGTGTATCGCTCAAATGGCAAAAGCTTTAGGGAAAGAAGGAGATTATATTAAATTCATAGAACGTGCCCAATCGTACAAAAATGTATTCGATCCAAATACCGGATTTATGAGAGCTAAGATGAACCACTCTTGGTTTGTTCCTTTCGATCCTTCTGAGGTAAACTACAATTATACGGAAGCGAATTCATGGCAATATTCTTTTTATGTACCACAAGACATAAAAGGTTTTACTCAATATCTAGGTGGAAAAGATAGGCTTGAAGCTAAGCTCGATGAGCTATTTACTGCATCTTCAGAAACTGCTGGAAGACACCAAGCAGATATAACAGGATTAATAGGACAGTATGCACATGGTAACGAACCATCTCATCATATGGCTTACTTGTACAACTACGTAAATAAACCATGGAAATCTCAAGAACGTGTTTCACAGATTTTAAAGGAGATGTACAGCAATACTCCCGATGGTTTATCGGGGAATGAAGATTGTGGGCAAATGTCTTCTTGGTATGTATTGAGTGCTATGGGGATTTACCCTGTAACTCCAGGTTTAGACTACTATACCATAGGTTGTCCTCGCATAGAAAAAGCAAATATTAATCTTGAAAATGGAAATCAATTCCAAATTATAGCTGAGGGAGCTTCAGAAGAAAATAAATACATCCAATCGGCAACTTTAAATGGAAAGGCATTCAATCGTTCTTATATCTATCATTCAGAAATTATGGATGGTGGAACATTAGAATTTATAATGACGAATACACCTAATAAAAAATGGGCTGCTGCAGATACTGAAATCCCTGTTTCTAAGATTGAAGATGCTGTCATTGTAGCGGTGCCCTATATAGATAAAGGAGATCGAACTTTTACGGATTCAAATGAATTGGCTATAAAAGCTTGGGATACCGAAGCGAAGATCTATTACACTTTAGATGGTTCTAAAGCAAATATAAATTCTACACTGTACAGCGATGCTTTTACAATTACTGAAAGTATGACTCTTAAGGCTATTGCAGTAAAAGGAACTGTTTCGAGTAAACAAATCACTGCAGAATTCACTAAAATCCCTAAAGGACGTTCTATAGAATTATTCACAGAATATGGTTCTCATTATTCTGCTGGAGGTGATAAAGCCCTTATAGATCATTTAAAAGGAGCTAAAAACTATATGACAGGTTCTTGGCAAGGATACCAAGGAGTGAATGTAGAAGCGATTATCGATTTAAATAAAACAACACTCATAAATGAACTAAGTATAGGTTTCTTACAAGATTGGAATGCCTGGATATTTATGCCAGAAAGTGTAGACTATTATGCTTCCAACGATGGTGAGAATTTCACTAAATTGGGAACGGTTTTAAATCAGGTTGATGAAAAAGAGTCGGGTGTTATTCTGCAAGACTTCAGCCTAAAAACAAATACCAAGACAAGATATATTAAAGTCATTGCGAAAAACAGAAAATATAATCCTGAATGGCACAGAGCCCCAGGAGATATTTGTTGGATTTTCGCAGATGAAATAAGCATAAATTAATTCTCATTATGAAAAGAAGAGATTTTTTAAAGAGCACAGCCATTGTAGCTGCAGGTACAGCACTAGCATCTTGTGAGGTAAAGACTGATGTTCATATAGGTAAATCATTAAAGAATGGTGGCTTACCAATTGTAATATCGACATGGAATCATGGAATAGCAGCAAACGAAGCTGCTATGGCATTGATTGAAAATGGAGGTAGAGCACTAGATGCCGTAGAAGCGGGAGTGAGAGTCCCAGAATCAGACCCAGAGATGATGTCGGTGGGCTACGGTGGTTTACCCGATAGAGATGGGCATGTTACTCTAGATGCTTGTATAATGGATGAAACCGGGAACTGCGGTTCTGTTTCGTATTTAGAGCACATAATGAACCCTATTTCTGTAGCACGTAAAGTAATGGAAGATACTCCACACGTAATGTTAAGTGGGAAAGGTGCTTATGATTTTGCTATAGAAAAAGGTTTCAAAAAAGAAAACCTTTTAACTGAGAAGGCAGAAAAACGATGGAAGAAGTGGCTTGAGGAAAGTAAATACGAACCCATTATAAATATAGAAAACCACGATACCATTGGTTTATTGGCAATAGATAAAAAAGGTGATATTTCGGGTGCATGTACTACTTCTGGACTCGCTTGGAAAGTTCATGGTAGAGTAGGAGATTCTCCCATTATAGGTGCAGGAATGTACGTAGATAACGAAGTTGGTGGAGCAGTAGCTACCGGAGTTGGTGAAATGGTAATGAAAACTTTAGGAACTTTCTTGATCGTAGAATTAATGCGTCAAGGAAGAAATCCACAAGAAGCTTGCGAAGAAGCCGTAAAACGAATTGTTGCAAAACAAGAATACAAGGATATGCAAGTAGGGTATTTGGCTATCGATAAAGAGGGGAATTACGGCGCTTATGCCATTCATCCAGGATTCAATTACGCACTTCATTTAGAGGGCGAAAATAAAATGCACGATGCTGAGTCATACGTATAACAATTGTTAATTATCAAATATTTGTCATCCTGAGCCTGTCGAAGGAACAATCTTCAACTTTTAATCTTCAACTTATTCCATGGAAAATAAAACAAACTATAATGCAGCGCTAGCAACCTTAGTAACTGTATTCTTCTTCTGGGGCTTTATTGCTGCATCAAACGGTGTATTTATCCCTTTTTGTAAATCCTATTTTCACTTAGATCAATTTCAATCTCAGCTGATTGATTTTGCTTTTTATGGAGCTTATTATATAGGTGCTTTATTACTCTTTATTGTTTCAGGTTCTGTTAAAATGGACATCCTTAATAAATGGGGATTTAAAAATGGGATTGTTTACGGATTAGTACTTTCTGCCATTGGTGCAGCTCTTATGATTCCAGCAATTACCATTGGTTCATTCGGACTTATTTTAGGAGCCTTATTTGTGGTTGCTTTAGGTTTCTCACTACAACAGACATCAGCCAACCCTTTTGCTATTGCATTAGGAGATCCTGCTACAGGTTCTCATCGTTTAAATTTAGCGGGTGGAGTAAATTCATTCGGTACTGCAATCGGTCCTATTGTAGTTGCCTTAGCTCTTTTTGGTGCAGTTACTTATACAGATGATCAAATAGCAGGAATCGATTTATCTACGGTGAAAGTCCTTTATACAGCTGTTGGCGCTCTGTTTTTAGTAGCAGCTGCATTATTTATCTTCTCTAAAAAATTGCCGCAAGCAAAAGGTGATACTACATTTGTACAGGCACCTAAAGCTGTTAAAATACTTGGCTTTATTACTATTTCACTATTGGTTATTTTCTATTTCGTATTCGATCAATACAGAGGAGAAGTGGTGGATTCAAATTTCATTTTCCAATTGATGATGGTAGCCTTGGTCATTATCGTCGGAGGTTTATTATTTGCTAATAAAAACGCCATTAAAAAGCCTGAAGGTTGGGGAGCTATGCAATACCCTCAATTGGTAATGGGAATGTTGGCTATATTCACCTATGTGGGTGTAGAAGTTACGATTCAAAGTAATTTAGGAGAGCTCTTAAAGTCTGCGGATTTTGGTGGATTCACCGATTCTGAAATTGCTCCTTTCATTTCTATGTATTGGGGCTCTCTAATGATTGGTCGTTGGGCAGGTGCAATTACCGTATTTAAGCCAGGGAAAACATTGAAAAATGTATTGTTAATTGTTGTTCCTTATATCGCTTTTGGCGTAGTATTATTTGTGAACCACGTAAGTAATAATGATGTAAGTGGCTTGTATTTATACGGATGGAGCATCTTACTATTGATAGCTGGATTCTTCTTTGGACAAGAAAAACCTGCTAAAACCTTATTTATCTTCGGACTACTAGGTGCTTTAGCAATGTTAGTAGGTTTGTTCTCTACAGGAACAATTGCTTTGTATGCCTTTATGAGTGGTGGATTATTCTGTTCTATTATGTGGCCAAGTATTTTCTCTTTATCTATTGCTGGATTAGGGAAATACACTTCACAAGGATCAGCCTTTTTAATTATGATGATTTTAGGTGGAGCGATTATACCACCAATTCAAGGAAAACTAGCCGACTTGTTTAATATCCACAATTCGTATTGGATTACGGTAGCATGTTTTGTCTACCTAATGTTCTTTGCTGTAAAGGTTAAGTCAGTATTAAAAGCACAAGGAGTTGATTACGATGCCTAATAAAAAAGTTGCCATAGGGGTAGATATAGGAGGAACAAATACAGTTTTTGGTTTGGTTGATGAACAAGGGAACTGTCTTGTGCAAGACTCAATTAAAACTACTGATTATCCTTTAATAGATGGTTTTGTAGCTCATGTTTCTAACTGTGTTAAAGAATTAATGTCTGTGCATTCAGATGCAGAGGTTATCGGAATGGGGATAGGCGCACCAAATGGTAATTACTATACAGGTAGTATCGACTTTGCACCCAATCTTAAATGGGATGGTGTTATTCCATTGGTTGACTTATTCTCTGCGCATTTCGATTTCCCCATTACATTAACAAATGATGCGAATGCCGCTGCAATTGGAGAGCGTATTTATGGTGCTGCAAAAGGAGTTGATGATTTTTTGATGGTTACACTTGGGACTGGATTAGGGTCAGGTTTTGTAGTGAATGGCAATTTAGTTTACGGCCACGATGGCTTTGCTGGCGAATTAGGGCATACCATTGTCGAAAAAAACGGTCGTGATTGTGGTTGTGGTAGAAAAGGGTGTTTAGAAACCTACGCTTCGGCAAGTGGAATTGTTAGAACCGCTAAAGAGTTTTTGGAGAACTCTAATGAGAGTAGATTAGGTGACTTAAAAGAAATAACGAGTAAGTCTATTGCTGAAGCCGCATTAAAAGGAGATCAATTGGCTTTGGATATTTTTGATTATACAGCGGAGAAACTAGGCTTTAGTTTGGCGAATACGGTGGCGTTAACAAGTCCAAAACTTATTGTATTGTTTGGTGGTTTGGCACAAGCTGGCGACCTCATCATAAAGCCAACAAAGAAGTATATGGAAGAGTATCTTCTAAATATTTATCAAAATAAAATAGAAATTTTACCCAGTAAATTAAAAGCTTCCGATGCCGCTATTTTGGGTGCTAGTGCTTTGGCTTGGGAGTAGCTTCCAGCCAACAGTAGTTAGTATTGAGCTAAAAAAACAATTCAATGAGATTCATTCCACTACTTATAATTTCACTATTCATCTGTGCTTGTTCACAGGAAGAGAAAGAATATTCTACAATTATTCCTCAAGTACAGGAAGTTCAAAATTCAGCTACGTATTTCGACTTGAGTGATTTTAAACTTTATGCAACTACATATACGTTTGCTACTGCAGAATTATTGTCGTTGGAATTGGAGAAACTTGATTACAAAATCGACAGCATTCTTCCATTTGAAGATCCTATTGAACTCAACAGTGTTAATCTGCTAATTGACACCACTTTAAATGATAATTCAGAATACTACGAACTAACAATTAAAAAGGATTTTGTACTGATTAAAGGGGCAAGTCGAGAAGGTTTAATTCACGGAATCTATTCTCTAATTCAGTTAATTCCTCGGAGTAGTGGAATAGACGATTCAAAATTGGCTTGTGTAGGTATTAAAGATTTTCCGAAATTTAAATGGCGCGGATTGCTATTAGATTGTTGTCGGCATTTTATGGAGGTAGATTTTGTGAAACGCTATATCGATTTACTTGCCTACCATAAGATGAACGTATTGCACTGGCATCTTACCGAGGATCAAGGTTGGAGAATTGAAATAAATCAATATCCCAAACTGACTGAAGTAGGATCCTGGCGAACGGAAAAAGACGGTTCTACTTACGGTGGTTTTTATACCCAAGAGCAAATTAAAGAGGTGATTGCATATGCATCACAAAGAGGGATAGCAGTAATTCCTGAAATAGAATTACCAGGGCATAGTGTGGCAGCATTAGCAGCTTATCCGCAGTATTCTTGTACTGGAGGTCCTTTTGAAGTAGAAACCGATTGGGGAGTTTTTAAAGATGTTTACTGTGCTGGTAATGACAGTACTTTTGCATTTCTTGAGAACATCTTAGATGAGGTCATTGAATTATTCCCATCAGAGTATATTCATATAGGAGGAGATGAATCACCTAAATTTCGCTGGGAACATTGTGCTAAATGTCAAAAACGTATTGCTGACGAAGGTCATCATGATGAACATGAACTGCAATCGTATTTCATTCAAAGAATTGAGAATTACATTAATTCAAAGGGGAAGAAGCTTATTGGTTGGGATGAGATTTTAGAAGGTGGATTAGCACAAGGTGCTACCGTGCAATCGTGGAGAGGTTTTGAAGGTGCTGCTGAAGCAGCAAAAACTGGTCATGATGCAATTGTATCACCAACTTCTCATGCTTATTTCGATTATGGTTTAGAGGCTACAGATTTAGAGAAGGTATATTCTTTCAACCCAATACCTGAAGGATTAACAGATTTAGAATCCAAACACATTATTGGAGGTGAATGTAATATGTGGACCGAAAGAGCTCCTCAAAATACGATAGACTCTAAGGTGTTTCCTAGAATTCTAGCCATGTCAGAAGTCTTATGGAATTATCCTACAGAAAGAAACTATGATGCCTTTTACGACAGAGTGCAAAACCATTATAAGCGATTGGATCAATTAGGAGTAGATTACGGTTTAGAAACTATTCCAGTGCACTTCAACTCTGAGCATACAGATGGCGAGTTCAAAATCACTTTGAAACCCGGAACTAAAGATTTAGACATCCATTATCAAATCAATGAAAGCCAAGTATTTCAATACGATTCTACATTCTCAGTTACAGGAACCAATCAAATAAAAACTTGGGCAACTAAAGGTCTTAAAACCTACGGAGAGGCTTTTGAAATAGATCTCTATCAGCATAAAGGATTAGAGGCTACTATTTCTGGATTAAACGAATATTACGTAGGGTATTCAGGTGGTGGTGATAATTGTATTGCTGATGGTCTCAGAGGAACTACAAACTTCAGAGATGGTCGTTGGCAAGGATATTCTGGACAAAACTTTACTGCAACTCTCAGCTTTGAAACAATTCAAAAGGTAGATTCTGTAATTACGTCTTTTTTCCAGTACAATCTGTCTTGGATATTTATGCCTACTAAAATTTCTATCTACACTTCTATAGATGGTAAGAGCTATTATAATAGAGTCGAATTAAAACCTAAAATTTCTGATCGAGCAGAAGGAGAATTCTTTGAAGAGTTTGTACTAAACTTCCCAGAAGTGGAAGCCCAGTATATAAAAATTAAAGCAGAGAACTATGGCAAATGCCCAGACTGGCATCCTGCTGCAGGTTCTGATGCTTGGTTGTTTGTGGATGAGGTGAGGGTGTACTAACTTACTTCTTTAAAGTTTTATCAGCTACTTTCTGAGCATCTTCACAATATTTATCTTCACCTTTTAATTTCCACTCACCGGTTTTTTCAATATAAAAACGAACCGTTTTTTCTACCACAACCTCGTAACCACCAAAAGAAGTTAATAGATTCTTTATCTCATCGTTATAGTCTGTACGGGTTAATTCACCATCCATTACCAAATCCCACATCTTATTAATGCGTTTAGAAGTCTCCTTGTATTTAGGATTCTTGGTTTTATAAGCCATTAAAAAAAGTGAAAGGGCTTTTGCTTCTGGTGTAGGTTTTACTGTACTCATCTTGTGTCTTTATTAGGTTTTGCAAATGTAAGCCAATATAGTATGTAATTGTTGTGAAATAATATATATCTAATGATGAGTGTTATTAATTAATTTCCTTACTATTTCATATATTTGAATCTAACCAAAAAAAGATAATTATGATTCAGAATTGGTACATTATTTTCGTTGCGGCATTAGTGCCTATGGTAATGGGGTTTGTTTGGTACAACCCAAAGGTTATGGGAACTATTTGGATGGCAGAAACAGGTATGACAGAAGAGAAATCTGAGAAAACACATATGCCACTAGTATTTGGTCTGAGCTATTTGTTTAGCTGTATGATAGCCATAGCCTTATTGGTATTCACAATACACCAGATTCATGTGTTTTCTGTTTTCGAAGGACAAGCTGGTTTAGAGGTAGATGGTTCAGATTTAATGAATAAGATCACTAATTTTTTAGGGGATGATATTCATAATTTCAGAACTTTTAAGCACGGTGCTTTTCATGGTACTATGGCAGGAGTTTTATTAGCACTTCCGATATTAGCAACTAACGCCATGTTCGAAGCTAAAGGTTTTAAATACATTGCTATTAATGCAGGTTACTGGATTGTTAGTTTAGCTCTTATGGGTGGGATTGTTTGTCAATGGGCATAAATTTAACTGGTACCTGGAAGTACCGAGAAGATTTTTCTTTTGGTGACAGTGAAGGAGTTTTAGAATTAACTCATAACGGGACTGTTTTAAACGCTATTTTACAACATATTGAAAAACCTTTAGAAGGCGATTCTTATACAATTAAACAAGAATTAGTAGGAAGTATAAATACTGAAGAAAACACCTTTATTCTTAAAGCAAAGTCATTTTCTGTACTTTCTTCTCAAGAGGAGATAGACTATGAACTCGACTCTTTTGAGGCACAGATAATAAATGAAAATTTAATTGTTGGTACCACAGAAGATAAGCAAGCTGTAATGGGGGTGTTTAGTTTTAAACGGATTTAACGGACTCTTTATTCCAAAAAAACCTCTCCAAATGGAGAGGTTTTTTTTTGCTGCTCTAATATATTAAAGAGCTTTCTTTATAGATAAAGCTAGTCGCTTAAATACATTGCCTTTTCTACCTTTTGTACTTCCATTCTTGAATGTATTAAACCACAATTTAGTATATACAAAAGCAAATCCAGCACATTCTATATGGTCTACTTTGTTTCCTGCTTTTCGGAGAGATAGCTTTGAGCTACCATTAGCTAACATGTTCTCGTATGCCACAAATGAATTTTCTTTTAAAACTCTCTTATCATCTCTACAGTAACAAAACTGTGTAGGTGTGTCTGTTTTCCAGTCTGTTAAATTATTCTCTTCTAATGCCACTCTAAATTTAAACTTAGGGTTGTTTAAATATTGCTCGACCAAATCTGGCTGAACCATGTCTACAGGTACTTCTGGTAGGAAGTCATTGATTTCAAATAAATTTAAATCTCCTTTATATAATTTTGGTATTATGGTATCGTAAGTAGATACAAATAAGTCTGAGTATTGGTCTCCTGTAATTTTATATACCTCATTATAAGACATAAGTAGGTAGGGTAGGTAGGAAGGGTCTAAATAAGGAGAAAACATCACATCTGCTTGTGCGCCAGACATGTGGTAAGCCCCTGACATAGGGGAGGAAGCAGTGATTGGAATATTGGGGTAGTCTTCTTGTAGTCTTTTATGGGTAGCTAAACAAGAATGTCCTCCTTGAGAATAACCCGTTAGGTAAAGTTGTTTATTGGTTTTTATTGATATGATTTGATTTAGTTCTTGTACTGCAAAGTACATGTCTATTGCAGCATCTGACTCCGACTCTGCATGTTGGTATAAATGTGTTTTTTCTCCTTTCCCTAGACCTATATAATCGGGCATTATTACTGCGTATCCATCTGCAGCAAAGCCAGCACAAATAGCTTTTTCTCTGTATATATCATTAGTGCGTTCAATTTTAATTTTTGTACCGTGATGGTATATAAGTTGTGGAATAGCTTGTTCATTATTGATAGGAGCGAAGTAAAGTCCAGAAGCTTTTATACTTGTACCATCATGCCATTTTGTGGTGTATATAAGTTCATATAGGTCAAATTCATTACTAATATTTACAATTAGTGTAGGCATTCCATTTTTCTTCCAATCCTTTTTTAAATCACTTTTTGTGTGGGTAGATATCTTTGTATAAGAAATTAGTTCCTGAGCATTTGTATGCATCGAAAAGAATGAAATTAATACAAGGCTGAGTACTGTTTTAAGCATTTTTGATCAGTTTTCTAATGAGTATCTAAATATCTAAATTATTAAGCGTACGTACTAATTCCTTCTAGAAAGTTTTGTATTATATTTTTTTAACTGTATATTTAGGGAACAAAATTCAGTACTCCATAGAATTCTTTTTAAAAAGTAATCGCTTATATTCTATAAACTATCTATCCCTCCACTCTTATTTCTCCCATTTACTAAATAGTCCTCCCTTTTATTTTTGCTACCTAAGGAAATAATACAAGTCTGTATTATAACTCATTCTCCTCCATCTTTAAAAACCTCCTGTTTATTATTGTCTTTACACAATTCTGAATGTACATTTATTCCACTTGTGCTATTAAGACACTAAACACCCCTTCATATTTAAACTCAACAGTTGTATCCCTTATCATTAGTTTGATATAACAACAATTTTACCTCCAGTTTTAGGAAATGAAGTTTAATACTCCTATAAAATGAAAGGTTATGAAAAAAGTGTTTATGTATTTTTTAGTTGGAGCTTTATCTGTTGAAGCCGTAAATTTTAATTATCAATTAACTGGAGCTAATGAGTCGATTTTAATTTTAGAATCTACTACCTTAAGTATTCCTATACCAGATGCCAGTATTATTGGTGCATTCTACACCAATAATATTGGAGATTTTATTTGTGCTGGAAATGCTAATTGGTCTAACAGTGCAAGTGTTGGTTTCCCAATTTGGGGCTCTGGTGGTGTCTTTGATGAAGGGTTTTCTGAAGGTGAGGAAATAATATGGTTTGTAGAATTCCCATCTGGTGAGCAGTATGAATTAATCATGTCTTATGGAGATGCTAATGGAAATAATCAATATTATACGAATTCATTTAGGTGGATTAATAGTATTACCGTTATCCAAGAAATAACCTGTGATACTAATCCTGGCCTATGCGACACCACAACTGAGTATGGTTGTATAGATCCATCGTATTCAGAATACAATCCATTAGCTACTAATAGCGATGGAAGCTGTAATTTAACATGGGAGTATTTATATTTAAGTATGCAGCAGCCACAGTTGGACTTACTAGAACAAATAGAAAGTTTAGAATTGGTAAGCAATCAAGCTAATTACCTCTATCAGACACAGTTAATTGAAAATATAACACTTCAAAATACCATAGATGAATTAGAATCTGTAGTTTCTGAAATTGAACCTATTTATATAGATATGAATAAAGGATGGAACTTGGTTGGTTTTACACAAACTGAATCTATGGAGGTAAGTGCATCAATTGCGAGTATTTCTGAAAGTGTAGATTTAATTAAAGACAACGATGGTAACGCCTTTTGGGTAGAATATAATTTTAATGGAATCGGTGATTTTACCCCTGGAATGGGCTATCAAGTAAAACTTATTGAAGCCGTTGATGATTTTACATTCCCAAATGTATCAGGCCAGTAATTATAACAATTCCTCTCACTACTATATTCAATAGTAGCCTATTGAATAAGAAAAGGGAAAGCTAAAGCTTTCCCTTTTTGATTTTTAATTAGTTCTCTGCTTGATATAGATGATTTCATTAGGTTATTTTATTGTAATGTGTGAAAATACATTTTGTATGCACACCTACTAATTATTGGATATTGTTTTGTTGTACTATAAAAAAGAGTAATTTTGCACTATCAAACTAGTAATAATAAATAGAATTCCCCTAAAAGTATTCACTTTGTTCTATTTGCTTTTTCTCCCCCTTTATTTAATTGACTAAACAAGTTTATTGATTCCCCATCAGTAGTCTTAGTTTGTGTATTAATAAAAAAACCTCTTAAAGTGTAATTTAAATTGTTAGTGAATAAGTTTTGAGGTTATGGGAAAATTATTAGTGCTATTTGTAGTTGGAATTCTAAATGTACATGCATTAGATTTTAATTATCAACTAACAGGTTCAAATGTATCTATATTAATTTTAGAATCTGTTAATTTAAGTTCCCCTATACCACAAGGGAGTTTAATAGGTGCGTTTTATATAGATAATCAAGGAGAAAAAGCTTGTGCTAGTTCTGTGATGTGGACTGCCAATACCTCAATAGGTTTTCCTATTTGGGGAGCAGGGAATTCCTTTGATAAAGGATTTTCAGAAGGAGAAGAGATTTTATGGTTCATTAAATTTCCTTCAGGTGCTCTACATAAATTGACTATTTCTTATGGTGATGATGACAATCACAATAAATACTTTACAAATACTTTTAGAGTAATTGATGCGATAACAATCAATAGTGAGCTTGCTCCTGAAGTGTATCAACCTACACAAGATGGTTCTGTTGTATATGGTTGTTTAGATAGTTCTTTTACGGAGTATGATTACAACGCAACAGTAAGTAATGGAACCTGCTCCGTTTCTTGGGAGTATTTATACAATACTGTTCGTCAGAATAATTTAGCTTTACATCAAGAAATTCAAAATCTTGAGCTGGTAAGCAATCAAGCTAATTACCTATATCAAACACAGTTAATAGAAAATATTGCACTTCAAAATACCATTAACCAATTGGAATCTATAGCTGCTGAAGTTGACCCTATTTATATTGATATGAATCAAGGTTGGAATTTGGTAGGGTTTACTCAAACAGAATCAATGGATGTAGAAGCATCAATAGCGAGTATTTCTGAAAGTGTAGATTTAATTAAAGACAACGATGGTAATGCCTTTTGGGTAGAATATAATTTTAATGGAATCGGTGATTTTATCCCAGGAATGGGCTATCAAGTAAAACTTATTGAAGCCGTTGATGATTTTACATTCCCAGATGTCTCAGGGCAGTAATAACAACAATTTTGCTCAGTACAATATTCTATAGTATCCTATTGAATAAGAAAAGGGAAAGCTTTAGCTTTCCCTTTTTGATCTTATTATTTGCAGTTTAGAGTTAAGTCTAAATATAATAAGATCTAATCTATAATGCTTTAATATAATTTAATGTCTCTGGCCCCTCATGAAAGAGTAGGTCTAAAATACTTAAATTCTTTATAAAGCCGTGCTTATCTTCAAATATTTGAATATATCTAGGGTAATCAATATGTAGGTCACTACTCTTTTTTGGGTCTATAGTATTTCTGTAGTCCTTAATGTTTTTACCCGCTTCAACATACTCATTGCTGTATATAGGATTTATATATAATCCTATCTCTTTGCAAAGGTGTAGTAATAAAGCATCGTTAAGTTCATAGAGGCTTCTATATTCGTTAAATAAAACTTTTTTTAATTCAGTTTCATAAAACTCGAAAAATGGACTTGAGTTATAAGCAGTTGTAATCGCCTTCCAGTGGGTGGTTTTCCATTCATTTTCTTGGTTTAACAATACGTCTTTTACGACTGTTTTATTTTTTCTAATTACCGGTATACTTAGCGATAAACTCCCATTTGATGTATAAATAACAGCTCTATTTCTATATGTTTGCTTTATAAAATGTTCACCTAAGTCTATATGGATTACTGGGTGGTTTGCTAAGGCTTTAAAATAAGCTAAGCAGGGTAAGTAGTGACTCGACAATACAGCTTGATTGTTCATATTAGTTTACCGTTTTAATAAACCGCTTAAAACTGAACCTTTCAGCATTAAATAGAATTGTACTACAACTACCAATTATATGATCTTCTGGAACAAAACCCCAATGTCTAGAATCTTGAGAATGGTGTCTATTGTCTCCAAGCATAAAATAGTAGTTTTGATCAAATCTGTACGAATTGACTAATTGATCATCTATATAGATGTTTGAGCCCACAATTGATATTTCGTGGTTTTCATAATCAGTAATAATTTTTTTGTACAATTTTATATTCTGAATATCTAGTTCTATCTCTACATTAGCTTGAGGTACGTATAGAGGTCCATAAAAATCTCTATTCCAATACAAGCTAGTGTCTGAAGGGAAAATTGAAAGGTCTATTTTATCTGTTAGTAGCGTATTTCTATTAAATAGTAGGTTAGAGTCGACTTCAAGAAGTTTTGAAATTTGAAGGCTGTCTATACTTAACAACCAATTTCCACCAGCAGTTTTACCCCCTAAATGGATTTCCAAGTCATTGAGTATTTCCCAGTTTAGACTCTTTAAAGAATCACTTACAAAATAGTCGAATTGTAAGTTGTTACTATCTAAGTATGTTTCTCCTCGTGTAATATATATACTGTCTCCAGCAAGTCCTAAGCAGCGTTTAATGAAGACCATCTTGTCATTTACGTCCCCTTTTTCTAAAGGGTAATGAAAGGCCAATACATCTCTGTTTTCTATTTTATGAAGATTGCCAAATAAAGAATTTTGCCACTTGTTTACCACTACATAATCACCTTTCATAAGTGTTCTATCCATAGAACTCGATGGTATAATGAATGGTTGTAAAATAAAGGTCTTTACAAATAGGGCAATACAAACAGCGATAATAATTTTTACGACTTGCATTAAGCAGTTTTCTTTTTCAGTAAAAATCGACTTATAAGATTCCATAATCCTACAAGAATTAAAAAGTGAATTAGGTAAGACTTAGGTGTGCCTTCACCATGGATAAATGTGAACATTCTCTCCCATCTAATTTTATCTAATCCCTTTTTGTTTGGGTCTATACTAAGCCAATTAAATACGGGTTTTCCAACAACATGATTTTCGGGAACAAAGCCCCAAAATCTTGAGTCTAGTGAGTTATGTCTATTATCTCCCATCATCCAGTAAT